>NZ_SFZZ01000058.1:0-27917 GCF_011140715.1 Helicobacter pylori
TATCAAAATCCCATGAATTTATACTATATTAACGAAAGCTTGCGGTATGGTCTTACTTAAAGACACACTTCCGCAAGATTTACTAACAATTTCAATCTTATTTTAAAAAGTAAAGGAGAAAACATGAAGAAAAAATTTCTGTCATTAACCTTAGGTTCGCTTTTAGTTTCCGCTTTAAGCGCTGAAGACAACGGCTTTTTTGTAAGCGCCGGCTATCAAATCGGCGAATCCGCTCAAATGGTGAAAAACACCAAAGGCATTCAAGATCTTTCAGACAGCTATGGAAGACTGAACAATCTTTTAACGAATTATAGCGTCCTAAACACTCTCATCAGGCAGTCCGCCGACCCCAACGCTATCAATAACGCAAGGGGCAATTTGAACGCTAGCGCAAAGAATTTAATCAATGACAAAAAGAATTCCCCGGCGTATCAAGCGGTGCTTTTGAGCTTGAATGCGGCAGCGGGGTTGTGGCAAGTCATGAGCTATGCGATCAGCCCTTGTGGTCCCGGTAAAGACACAAGCAAAAATGGGGGCGTTCAAACTTTCCACAACACGCCTTCAAATCAATGGGGAGGCACTACCATTACTTGTGGCACTACTGGTTATGAACCAGGACCATACAGCATTTTATCCACTGAAAATTACGCGAAAATCAATAGAGCTTATCAAATCATCCAAAAGGCTTTTGGAGCAAGCGGGCAAGAAATCCCAGCCTTAAGCGACACCAACACAGAACTCAAATTCACAATCAATAAAAATAATGGAAACACGAATACGAATAATAATGGAGAAGAAATTGTTACAAAAAATAACGCTCAGGTTCTTTTAGAACAGGCTAGCACCATTATAACTACCCTTAATAGCGCATGCCCATGGATCAACAATGGTGGTGCAGGTGGTGCGAGTAGTGGTAGTTTATGGGAAGGAATATATTTGAAAGGCGATGGGAGCGCGTGCGGGATTTTTAAAAATGAAATCAGCGCGATTCAAGACATGATCAAAAACGCTGCAATAGCCGTAGAGCAATCCAAGATCGTTGCTGCAAACGCACAAAACCAGCACAACCTAGACACCGGGAAGACATTCAACCCCTATAAAGACGCTAACTTCGCCCAAAGCATGTTCGCTAACGCTAAAGCGCAAGCGGAGATTTTAAACCGCGTCCAAGCAGTGGTGAAAGACTTTGAAAGAATCCCTGCAGAGTTCGTAAAAGACTCTTTAGGGGTGTGCCATGAAGTGCAAAATGGCCATCTCCGTGGCACGCCATCCGGCACAGTGACTTCTAACACTTGGGGAGCCGGTTGCGCGTATGTGGGAGAGACCGTAACGAATTTAAAAGACAGCATCGCTCATTTTGGCGACCAAGCGGAGCGAATCCATAACGCGCGCAACCTCGCCTACACTTTAGCGAACTTCAGCAGTCAGTATCAAAAGCTAGGTGAACACTATGACAGCATCACAGCAGCCATTTCAAGCTTGCCTGATGCGCAATCTTTACAAAATGTGGTGAGCAAAAAGACTAACCCTAATAGCCCGCAAGGCATACAGGATAACTACTATATTGACTCCAATATCCATTCTCAAGTGCAATCCAGGAGCCAAGAATTAGGCAGTAACCCTTTCAGACGCGCCGGCTTAATCGCCGCTTCTACCACCAATAACGGCGCAATGAATGGGATCGGCTTTCAAGTGGGCTATAAGCAATTCTTTGGGAAAAACAAACGATGGGGTGCAAGGTATTACGGCTTTGTGGATTACAACCACACCTATAACAAATCCCAATTTTTCAACGCTTCTTCTGATGTTTGGACCTATGGCGTGGGGAGCGATTTGTTAGTGAATTTCATCAACGATAAAGCCACTAAACACAATAAGATTTCTTTTGGCGCGTTTGGCGGTATCGCCTTAGCCGGGACTTCATGGCTTAATTCTCAGTATGTGAATTTAGCGAACGTGAACAATTACTATAAGGCCAAAATCAACACGGCGAATTTCCAATTCTTATTCAATCTGGGCTTAAGGACCAATCTCGCCAGGAATAAGAGAAGAGGCACTGATCATAGTGCGCAACATGGCATGGAATTAGGCGTGAAGATCCCCACGATCAACACGAATTACTATTCTTTGCTAGGCACTACCTTGCAATACAGAAGGCTTTATAGCGTGTATCTCAACTATGTGTTCGCTTACTAAAAACTTAAAACTCCCTTTTTAAGGGATTTCTTTTTTAAACCCTCTTTTTAGGGGGTTTAATCTTTTTACGCTGACTTCCCACTCGCTTTTTAATCTTTTCATAAAGTTTTTATTTTTCTAAACTTTTTTAATTTTTTCCACCAAACAAAGTTTTTTGACTTCAAGCGTTAATCACAAAAAATACTCAAAGGCGTTTTTTACAATCTAAATAAAAATTAGCGTTATTCAAGCGATCATTTTTATAACCCAATGAAAACGCCCCAAAGTCAAGGACAAACCACCCACAAGGAAACCCCTAAGCTTTTTAGGCTTAGGGAACGCTCTTAGAAATTAGCGTTTCATCAAAAACACTACCTTAAACCAAGAAAAAGAAATTTCAAGGTATAATAGTTTCCAAGAGCGTTTGCCATTTTTACGCTTCATGGCATGCTCCTTATTTGGATTTGCCCCATATCCTAACTATGGGGCGTGATGAAATCCTACAACAAACGCGCTTTAAAGCTCTTAAACGCAACCACCCTAAAAAACGCTTTCCACCCTTAAAATAAACCATAAAATCCCCATACCTACGATATAATCATAAGATTGATTGATTTTAAGGGGCGTGTTTGACATCATTATTCCATCTGAAGTTTTTAAAGCCCCTAAGTTGTCTGCAAGCCGGTTTGCTCTATAGCCTTATTTTTGGCGTTTTATACCATTTCCCCTTATTCGCTTATGTTTATAAAGAAAGCAACCAGGTTAGTTTTATAGCCATGATTATTATCGTGCTTTTTTGCGTTAATGGCGCTCTCTTTTTGGCGTTAGGCTTGATCTCTGCTTCTTTGATGCGTTGGAGCGCGGTTGTTTTTAGTTGGCTCAATTCCGTCGCTTTCTATTTCATTAGCGCTTATAAGGTGTTTTTAAATAAGAGCATGATGGGTAATGTCTTAAACACCAACACGCATGAAGTTTTAGGCTTTTTGAGCGTTAAATTATTCATTTTTATCGTTGTTTTTGGGGTGTTACCTGGCTATATTATCTATAAAATCCCCCTTAAAAATTCTTCTAAAAAAGCGCCCTTTTTAGCGATCTTGGCGTTAGTGTTTATCTTTATCGCTAGCGCTTTAATGAACGCTAAAAATTGGCTGTGGTTTGACAAGCATGCGAAATTCATAGGGGGCTTAATTTTGCCCTTCGCTTATAGCGTGAACGCTTTTAGAGTGAGCGCTCTCAAATTTTTCGCCCCCACCATCAAGCCGCTCCCTCTCTTTTCGCCCAACCATTCCAATTCGTTTGTGGTGCTAGTCATTGGCGAAAGTGCCAGGAAACACAATTACGCCCTTTATGGCTATCAAAAACCCACCACCCCAAGATTAAGCAAACGCTTAGAAAATCATGAACTCACCCTTTTTAACGCTACTTCTTGCGCCACTTACACGACAGCGAGTTTGGAATGCATTTTAGATTCTTCTTTTAAAAACAGCTTGGGTGTTTATGAAAACTTGCCCACTTACTTGACTAAAGCGGGTATCAAAGTCTTTTGGTATAGCGCGAATGACGGCGAAAAGAACGTTAAGGTTACAAGCTATCTTAAAAACTATGAATTGATTCAAAAATGCCCCAATTGTGAAGCGATCGCTCCTTATGATGAATCCTTACTCTATAATTTACCCAACCTTTTAAAAGAACGCTCTAATGAAAATGTCTTACTCATCTTGCACCTTGCCGGCTCGCATGGCCCCAACTATGACAATAAAGTGCCTTTAAATTTTAGGGTGTTTAAGCCCTATTGCTCAAGCGCTGATCTGTCTTCTTGCTCCAAAGAAAGCCTGATTAACGCCTATGACAACACCATTTTTTATAACGACTATCTGTTAGACAAAATCATTAGCATGCTTGAAAACGCCAAGCAGCCCGCCTTAATGATTTATTTAAGCGATCATGGCGAAAGTTTGGGCGAAGGGGCGTATTATTTGCATGGCATTCCTAAAAGCATCGCCCCTAAAGAGCAATACGAGATCCCCTTCATCGTTTATGCCAACGATCTTTTTAAAGAGAAGCATTCCATCATTCAAACCCAAACCCCCATTAATCAAAACACCATTTTCCATAGCGTTTTAGGGGTGTTTGAAGATTTTAAAACCCCTAGCGCTGCTTATCGCCCTTCTTTAGACCTGCTTAAACACAAAAAAGAGTAAAATAACACTCATGAAAAAATTCTTATTTAAACAAAAATTTTGTGAAAGCCTGCCCAAAAGCTTTTCTAAAACTTTGTTAGCGCTCAGTTTGGGCTTGATTTTACTAGGCATTTTTGCGCCATTCCCTAAAGTCCCTAAACACCAAAGCGTGCCTTTGGCGCTTCATTTCACCGAGCATTACGCGCGCTTTATCCCTACGATTTTATCTGTGGCGATTCCCTTGATCCAAAGAGATGCGGTAGGGCTTTTTCAAGTCGCTAACGCTTCTATCGCTACAACTTTTCTCACGCATGCCACCAAAAGAGCCTTAAACCATGTAACGATCAATGATCAGCGTTTGGGCGAGCGCCCTTATGGGGGTAATTTCAACATGCCAAGCGGGCATTCGTCTATGGTGGGTTTGGCGGTGGCGTTTTTAATGCGCCGTTATTCTTTTAAAAAATACTTGTGGCTCTTGCCCCTAATCCCTTTAACCATGCTCGCTCGCATTTATTTAGACATGCACACCATTGGCGCGGTGTTGGCTGGGCTTGGCACTGGAATGTTGTGCGTGGGTCTTTTTACAAGCCCCAAAAACCTTAATCAAAAAACCTTAATCAAAAAACCTTAATCAAAAAACCTTAATCAAAAAACCTTAATCAAAAACCTAAATTAAAAACCTAAATTAAAAGCCTTAATTAAAAACCTTAATTAAAAGCCTTAATTAAAGCTTTAATTTCTGTTTTTATAATCTTCATAAGAAAAGCTTTTGAGGATCTTAAAACCTTGCGAGTCTATTTTAGCCAGGCTTGGCAGTGGCACGCCATTAAACGAGTTGTTTTTGACGATCGTATAATGGAGCATGTCTTGAAACACGATTTTATCGCCCCTTTTTAAAGGCGTTTCAAAGCTAAAGCTCCCCATAAAATCCCCCGCTAAACAGGTGGGGCCGCCTAAAAAGTAAGAAAACGCCCCTTGATTTTCACCCTTTTCAACTTCAATAATTTCTTCATCATTTTCTACAGAAATTTTAAGGATACTAGGGCGATAAGGCATTTCTAGGCAATCGGGCATGTGAGCGCTGAAAGAAGCGTCTAAGATCGCAATTTCTTGATCGTTTTGAACGATATCTATCACGCTTGCGATTAAAAACCCGCATTGCCACCCTATGGCTTCCCCAGGCTCTAAGATCACTTCTATATTGTGGTAGCGTTCTTTAAAATCCTTAATCGTTTGGATGAGTAAATTCACATCATAATCGCTCCTAGTGATATGATGCCCCCCACCAAAATTCACCCACGCCATGTTTTCTAAATAAGGCTTGAAATGCCTTTCCACATGCTCTAAAGTCCGGCACAAAGCGTCGGCGTTTTGCTCGCAATGCGTATGGAAATGCAACCCGCTCACCCCCTCTAAGCCATGCTCTTTCACCCCCTTTTCAAATCCGCTAGGCGTAATCCCTAACCGGCTCATTTTAGAGCATGGGTTATAAATCGCTGGGGTTACTTCGCTATAAAGGGGGTTAATCCTCAAACCCATTTTAATGGGGCTTAAGCCCAAGTTTTCTAATTGCTTGTTTTTGTCTAAAATCCTGTCTTTGTAGGTGGCGTATTGGTGAAAAGAGTTGAAAATAATGCTTGTCGCTAGGGGTAAAATCGCGCTCATTTCAGCCTCTTTAAAAGCCGGGCTATAAACGCAAATTTCCTTATGGCTCTCTCGCCCCCCAAATTCTTCAAAAGCGAGCTTAGCCTCATAAAGACCGCTCGCGCAACACCCGTTCAATTTTTGCCTCAAAATCCCAAACTCACGCCAAAACGCATACCCCTTTAAAGCGAGCAAGACCTTTGCCCCGCTTTGTTGGCGCACGATTTCTAAAATCTTGGCGTTTTTTTCTAAGCGTTCGCTCTCTAACACATAGCAAGGGGTGGGGATAGCGCTGTATTTTTTCATGCTAATTCCAAAAATTGCTTAACCACTCGCTGTATGTCTTTGGGGTTAGACTTGGAAATAAAATCATCGGCCTTTAAGCTCCTGGCCATGTCTTCATTAGAGCTCCCGCTCATAGAAGAATTGACCACGATAGGGATTTTTGAAGTCAAAGGATTGTTTTTAACCTGCTTGATCACTTCAAAACCGCTCGCTTCTGGCATTTCTAAATCGGTAATGATCAGGCCAATATTACTCACATCGGTTGTTGGGTTGAACAAATGCTCTAATAAGGTTTTACCATTGATAAAATCTATGTGCTTGACGCCCAGCTTGTCTAAAATCATTTGCATGGTTTTTAAAACGCTTGGGGAGTCATCAGCGAGCAAAACGCACTGGTTAGAATGGATTTTAGAAAGCGTTTCTAAATCGCTGTGTTTTTCATCTTCAATCCAAGGGAACACGTCTATAAGCATTTTTTCAATATCCACCACTTGCACCAAGCGCCCGTCAAAATAGCGCGTGCGGCTCACGAGTTTGTTATTGCCTGCAGATCCCCCTAACCCAGCGCTTTGCTCCATTTCAGTCCATTTCTTGCTCAAAATCCTATCCGCTTCATAGATCCTAACCCCTATGGTCCAGCGAGAAAACTCACAAATCATGACAATATCGTCTTCGCCCTTGTCTTTTTCTATCCTGTAAGGGCGTAAATCCTTGCTCTTGTTTTGGCTGTCATAATAAAACCATTTTTTCATGTCAATCAAAGGAATGGTGAGCTCTCTTATAATGATCAAACCCTCAACGAGCGAATTGTTTTCGTGGCTGATGATGGTGAGATTGCCATGGTATTTCACCACTTCACGGATCTTAAAGACATTGACCGCATACAAATCCTTGTTTTTACCCAGCCTGAAACACAACAATTGCAACTCGTTATTTTTATGCAAACTCGTAACTTGATCAATGCCCGCTAAACTATCAGCCATGACTTCCCCTTAATTTAGGTTTTCGTATCGTTTTATAATTATATCGTGTTTGTGTTTAATGCCAACGACACTTAAAAACTAAAATTCCTTTGGTGGGGGTTTTGAAATCATTTTAAACGACTCAAAACAAACCCGTTTTTAAAACTGCGCACATATAAAATATTATGGCGGTTAGAGCAAAAGATTTGTGGGGCTGCTACAAACCCAGAAAGCAATTCCCTAGCGTCAATGACTTTAGGGTTTTCAAGCGATCTTTTACAAGGCTTTAAGGAAAACGAAAAAGCGTCAATAGAATCAGCTCGAACTTCATAATTTTCAAAGGCTTTATTTTTGATACGCATGAGATAGATTTTATGGGCAAAAATGCTCGTGTTTCTGGTGTCTGCAAAGGTGCTCACACCTGAATACAACGAAGTTACTAACCCGCCAACAAACCCCAAATAATAGTTCGCCACCGCTTGCATGCCCACCTTAAAAGTAGCCGATAAAATGGCTCTGGTGATAATGTAGGGCAATTGCTTCCTAAATTCGCTAGCGACCACCGCATCTATTGAGGCTAAAGTGTCAAAGGGCGTTACTTTTTCTCCATCTTTGAGGGTGAAATTTTGATAAAACGCTTCCCCTTTTTCTAGCTTGGGCAAGGCTATACTCACGTTATAAACCGAATCGATCATAAAAATAGGCACATCAATTTTAAATTCGCTTTTTTGCGGCTCTTTACCATCTTCAATGATGATCCAAGTGAAATGGCTCCTGTTAGGGTTTTTGAAAAAAACCAAGTCTTGAGCTACAAAAGGGCTTTGACTGATCCCATAGGCTTCATTAAGATAGCCTAATCCCTTATTCTTATCCCCATTTAAAGCGTAAAACAACCCTGAGAGATACGAAACCGCCGGGTTAAGCAAGCCTTGATAAGCTTCGTATTGGTCTAAATTAGAATAGGTGTTGTTTAAAATCTCGCTCACTTCTACCCTAGAGCGTTCCATATTAATATTGTGCTTTTTGCTAGAATCGATCTCTTTAATGGCTTTTTGCACTTCCTCATAATAAAATTCTTTAGCCCTGCGTTGGCGTTCGTTCGCGCGGTTGAATTGCACCCTAGCTTTCGCGCTATCGTTTAAAAGCATGTAGTCTATCGCTTTGTAATAATTGATTAAAACGCCCTCATAAATATTCCCCCCATAAGCGCGCACATTATCATTGATCATGGTAGCACCCACATAACCAGCCCCTCTTGTGAAAGCGTTTTGGGTTTTATCAAAGCGTTGCTCGGCTTGATCTAACACCCCTAAAGAAGTCTGGTAATCTCTGGCGTATAAAGCGCTCAAGCCGTTTTGCAAGTCCCATAAAAGAGCGTTCTTTTTTTTCTTAGTGAATTGTTTGGAATATTCATAAGCTTGTTTGGGGCTTTCTTCATAATAGAGCGTGTTAAAATGTTCTAAGTCCATACGATAGCCTATGCAACCTGTTAATGATATTCCTAAAATTACCGACATCAACAGAACGAATATTTTCAATCTAACCCTTTTAATTTTTTTGCTTGTTTGCTTGACTAATTTGAGCGTATCATAACATTTTTAATGAAAACATAAGCTTTTTATGGTTAAAATGATCCCTAAGCTCTTATTTAGACCTATGCAATAGGACTTTAGGGTAACGCTTCAGGGTAGGAATACAGCAGAGTCCCTTAATTTCTTGTGTGCCTTAGCCATCTGAATAGGAGTGTTTCAAAATGATATTGACTTTTTTAAACTAACTCTTCAAAAGTTTCTCACGCCACTCTGTAGGGTAGTCTTTTTGTAACGCTTTCACTTTATTGACATGACTAGAATCTGAATTAAAGATTTTCAAATAACGCCCCAAACCCTCCAAACTCACATCAATCATGTTAGAATTCCCGTTACCCAGATTTTTGACTAAAACCTGCCTGGCATACAAAGGGGTGTTTTCTAAAAATGAAATTTCAGTCTCGCTCAAAGGCACATTGAAGTTGTGTTTCAACTCCCTAGCGTTTTTTTGCGGATACAAAATAAGAGTCCCCATGTTGCTTAAAAAACTATGGGCGTTTTTGACCCCGCTGAGTTGGTAAATGTCTTGCAAAGCCAACACCACCACGCCATTAGCTTTCCTGGCTTGCGTGATTAAAGCGTTGATTTTAGTGTTCAACAAATCGTTTTCCACATAGGATTTAAATTCGTCTAAAAAAACCAAAAACCCGCTGTCGTTTTTCCTGGACTCTTCTAAGATCTTATAAAACAAATAATAGGCTAAAAGCCCTAAGTCTTTAGGGTTTTGGGTGATCGCATCTAAGTTGATTACATTTAAAAAAGCGTTGGAGTTGAACGCGTCATTCAAAGCGTTAAAAAGGGGGTTATTCAAATACGGCTCTAAACTCAAGCTTAGTTGGTTAGATGAGGTTCTTTTAAGCGTTTCTTTAAAGTCTAGCAAACTAAAGGCTTTAGGGTATAAGGTCTCATAAAGGCTCTTAATTGCGCTAAAAACCGCATTCATGTCTTCTAAAGCTTCTTTATCCCTTGAAGGGGCAAGATCCAACATGCTCAAAAAGAAGGATTGCAAAAATTCTAAATTCTGCAAATTAGGCTCTAAACAAAAGGGGTTGATGCTAAAAGATTGGCCGTCATGGTAATGCCCTTTAAAAAATTTTGTGAAAGAATACAGCCCTTGCATCCTATCAAATGCTAAAAGGTGCATGTTTTGGTATTTCAAAGCACTCATCATTAAAAAGCTAATCAGCGTGCTTTTACCGCTCCCGGTAGCCCCTATGATTAGAGTATGCCCGTTCACTCTGGCGATTTCTTTAGCGTTGTTGTGGCTCACTTCTTGGTTGTGGAAATTGAATAAAAAAGGGGAATAATCCAAATTTTTAAACACGCTCAAAGGGCTATTCCCCCATGAATTAGCCTTAAAGCCTAAATTTTGCCTTTCAAACACCATCAAACACGCCAGGGCTTTAGAGGTTAAAAACCGCAAGCGGTGGTTCAAATGGATGCGTTCAGGGAAAAAGGAAAAATACCCCCCTTTCAAGCCAAAAGTTTCTATAACGCCCACTAAGTTTTCTTTAAATAAAAGCCCTAAAATTAAGCTGGTTTGAGCGTCTAAATCCTCTAAACTGGGGGCTTTAATAAGAATGTTTAGGGCGAATTTTTGCATGGATAGGCGTTTGGTTTTGACTAATTCTTGGTATTCTAACAGCTCGTTTTTAACGAGATTAGACATGCTAAACTTGGCTCTCTCTTTTAAAAAACTCAGTGTTTTATGCACGCTCATAGGCTCTATGGAAAAGATAATATCTAGTGGAGTCTCTTGGTATAAAAGCGCTCCCACCGCTATAGAAGTGATGCGTTCGCTCTCATAAGCCTTAATGCCAATCAAGCGGTTATAGGTTTTTTGATTAAAGCTTTCTTGAATGAAATAATCTTTTTCAAAAGTGGTAGAACTAGCGATATAGCTATCGCTCAAATACCCCCCTACTAGGGGTTTTAAAGGGAGATCAAACCCATTAATGTATTCTGCATAAAAATTCAAAACCTCTTTAGAGCTTAAGAGTTTGGGGGCATAATTTTTGAGCTGGATTTCTAGGCTTTTTAAAGTTTCTTGCAAAAAATGCACTTTATAAGAGAGAATATCCTTAAAATTTTCCCTATTAGCGTGCATGAAAGATTTTTTCTTATGCTCTAAAACGCCCTGTAAAGAGTGCGCGCTTTCTAAAACCAAAAAATACTGATTCTCATACACTTCTTTATTTTCAAATTGATTCAAGATCGCTTGCAAGTATTGAGAATCAGATTGAATGTTTTGTTGGTGATCAATTTTACGCCTTTTAACCACCAGGCGCGCCACGACTTTTTCTAAAGAATCCAACGCCATTTGGCGCTCGGTGAAAAGATCTTGCAATTGCTCTGTGCTTAAATGGGTGTAACTCACCCCCTCTAAACGGAGGATACCCACTAAGTTTTCGTTTTTAGTGAGTAAAAAATGTTCATCATACAAGCCTAAAATGTTGTTTTCTTCGCTCATAGAATAGCTTTTAGGCAAAACCCCTAAAAAATAGTTTGAAACTTTTTGTTTGATAGCGCCTAAAAGCTTTTCTAACATTCTACGCTCTATAACATTTGGTTTTAGTCTTTATTTTGCTTTTAGCCACAATAATATCTGCAATGTCTTCATCAAAAAATTCCAGCACGCTAAAGAGCGCTAAAAACCCTAAATACAATAAAAAAGCGCTCAACAAATCAATCCAAGGGAGCAAAATAAAAGGCGCAAAAACAGAAATCAAATAAGACTTAGCGTTCAGCCATAAAAATTTTTCTTTAACCGAAATTTCACGCAAATTCTTCACGCTCGCTGAGAGGATAATCATTAAAAAATTCCCATAAACCAATTCGCCAAACTCGGGGCTTTAAAGAATAAAAAAATCCCAAACACCACGCCAAGGATCGTGAATAAAATCTCTTTCCACCGGTCTAAATTCCTCCACACATAAATAGCGATCCCTATGAAAATCACCATTAAAATCCCCTTAGCGATGGGGCTTTTGAGCTGGGCTTCTAGGGCGTTAAAAAACCCTTCTAAGCCTTCAGCGAACAAACTTGAAACGCACATGCCTACTAAAAAAACGATTTTTAAAAAATGAGCGGACATCAAAACCCTTCTGTTTAATTTTAATTAACTTTATAACGCTTTATTATCTCAAAAAAACCATAAAAATCCTCTAAAAGGGGGTCAAAAGGGGTGGTTTTATCTTTAAAAGGGGTAAAAAAGCAAAGCTAAAGAGAAAAAGCCTTACTACTCTACGATTTGATAGACATAAGAAAGATTAGCGTGTTCTTTGGTTTGTAGGGCGTCCTCTTCTAAGAGGTTTTGAATCTTTTCAAAGCTGTATTGTAAATGGTTGTAAGCGATAATCACCACCTCATCGCCTTTTTGCAAAAAATGCTCTTGCGCAAAAGGCATATAAGGGGTAGCTCCGATCGCAAAAACCATTTTAGTAGGGAAGTTATGGCGTTCTAAAAAAGGTCTTAAAGCCTCTAAAGAATCGCCATCTTGTTGGTGGTTCAATCTGTCTTTGATCCAATCTAAGAGTTTTTGATAAAAAAACTCGTATTTGAGCAATTTGCTGTTTTCCCCATAAATGTGCCAAACATTGTCGTATTTCAAAAAAGACGCGATAGAAAAATTATTGCACACCCCCCCATAAACAAACCTGTCAATAGGCAATTTCTGCCCTATACCTTTAGAAGCCGGTGAAAAATTCTTTTTTTGGGAGAGTTTTGTGGCGTCTAGATTGCGCACAGAAGCGTCGTTAAACGCCATGAAAAAATTAGGCACAAGCTTGGTTACCAAATGTTTTTCATCATACTTAACGTCGCATTCTAAAGCGATTTCTGGCTCTGCTTGCACCTTCAAATCCAAATCACTAGGCAAAATAATCTTATGGTTATTAATGCAACAACGCCCCAAATAGCAATTTTCATAGGGGATATAAAAAGGGAATAATCCCTTAGGGGCGTCCTTTTCTTCGCTTTTCATGTTAATAAAACTATGACTCTCTCCTGCTTGCTCCAAATGCCCTGCAAAATTCCCCACCACACCAAAACCTAAAAACTCTTGCATACAGACCTCCTAGCAAATCGCTTAACGCTGATCAGAACTTTTTCCATTATAGCATAAAAAGAAAACCCCTAAAAACTCTCAAAAACTCCCTTTTAAGCGAATAAATACTCTCTAGCGCTCTCTTTATCCAAAGGGTAAAGCTCGCGCTTTTCGTTCCCTATTTGAATGAGGTAAGCTTGATTTTTTAAAGTCTTAGCATAGCCTAAAGCGATACGGCCGGCCAATTCTTTATCTTCTTTGCTGGCGTTTTTATCCACCAAACTCAAAGGGCCCTTACAGCCTAGCAATTCAATCTTATCCATTAAGGGGTGTTGAATATCCAATTTATGGTTTTCTTCTTCATTCCTTGCCACCACCAAACGAGCGTTATGGGGTAAGACAAAATAACGCCCAACTTTAACGATCACGCTGTCTTCAAACACCATTTCTCTGTATTCTTTCAAATTCTTAATTTTATTGCTCACTTGAATGTCCGTAAGCAAGCACCCCCCACCCGGCTTTTCATAATATTTCAAGCCATAATCTTTGATCATTTGCAATTGCCTAGCGCGCCCCCTACCGCTCACATCTAAAAGCTTTTCTCTATCAACCCAACCCTTTTTTTCCATAAAAGTAGGCTCTAAGAGTTTAGCGCTCATGGGCCTTAAGAGCAATTCGTCTAAAAATTGAGGCTTTTCACCGCTTGCTTGCGTTCGGTCTAAAATAAGATCAAAACGAGCCTCTTCGCCCACTTCTCTGACTAGTTTCCTCACCTGATTGAGCGCTTCTTTCCTTTGGGATTTAGGGCGTTGCCCTAGCACTTCCCCGCTCAAAACAAAATCCGCGTTCAATTCAAGCATTTTATAAAACGCGTTCCTAAACATGTTGGCATGGCAGTCAATACAAGGGTTGAAATATTTCCCATAGCCGTATTTGGGCTTGAACAACACGTCGTTAAAAAACTGCTCTCTAATATCGCACACCAAGAGTTTAGCCCCGATTTGTGCGGTGGCGTTTTCAAAATACTCTCTTTTATCTTTATTCCCCCCAAACCCTATATTAAAGTGCAAAGCGGTTACTTCAATGCCTTGATCAATGAGTAATTTCATGGACAACAAACTATCCAACCCCCCACTAAATAGGGCTAAAGCTTTTATTTGTTTCATATGGCGACTAATTCTCCTTGTTTTAATTTTATAATGGCCTGGCGAATCTTTTTCAAACAGATCATTTTTTCGCTAAAAGGGAGCGAGCTTTTAGGGATTTCTTTGAGTTGGCGCTCAAAATAGCGCAAAATCAACAAACGCAATTCCTTTTCAAACCCCCCTTTTTTTAGGGGTAAATTCGCATCTAATAATAACGCAACTAATTTAGGGTCGTCTAATTTTTCTTGACACAAAGCGTCAAATTCTTGTTTTTTATGCAAGAATATCCCACTATGGATATAACCCACCGCTAAATCCAACAAGCTCCTATCTTCTAAAAGGTAGCGGATCACCAATTTTTCTAAAAATTCCAAACTGGGCGTGTTAGAAACATGCGCGAACTTTTGAGGGCGATTAGGTTTTTCTGTTTTGGGGTAAAAAGGCTGAAAAGAAACTGGCTCTCTAATCCCTAAAACATGCAAAGGCGCTTGCAAAAGCGTAGCGATTAAGGGCTTGTATTCATTTTGTAAAAGCAAGGAAAAGTTTTTCAAAAACCCTAACATTTCTTTAAGGGCTTTATCTTTTTCTAAAGGATCGTCTAAAAGATAAGAACCAGCCATGTGCCTTAAAACAAATTCAATGAAAGCCATGGGGCGCGATAGCCAATTTTTTAAGGTTTCAATCTGATGATTAGCGATCATATCCGCTGGGTCTAGGTTGTTTTCAAACAAAATCACCCCCCCTTTCCTTTGCTCTTTAGCCAACATCAAGCTCGCTTTATAAGCCGCATTCCGCCCTGCCTTATCCCCATCATAGCTTAAGAGGATTTCTGGATCGCCTTTTTTAAGCAAGGGCAAATGCGATGGCGTTAAAGCTGTCCCAAGCGTGGCTATGGCGTTTTTAAAACCCGCTTGGTGTAATAAAATCACATCCAAATACCCCTCGGTTACAATGACTTGCTTTTGTTTATAGATGTGTTCTTTAGCCAAATGATAGCCATAGAGCAAACTGGATTTATCAAAAAGCTTACTTTGGGGCGAATTGATATACTTGGCCGCTTTTTCTTTTAAGGTACGCCCTCCAAAGCCCACCACTTGAGCGCTAGGGCTATAAATAGGGAACATGATGCGATCCAAAAAGCGCAAATAGGTTTTATCCTCTTTATCGCTCTTGCCTAACACGCCTAATTCAATGAGCTTGTCCTTATTCAAGCCTTTATTTTCAATGCCGTAATCAATTCTATTCGTGCATAAGCCTAACTTAAACGCTTTGATGCTCTCCATGCTAAGCCCTCTTTTTTGCAAATAATTCAAAAAAAACGGGGCGTTAAAAAGCTCTTCTTGATATAACGAGCTCACCATTTCTAAAAGGTGGTAATCTTCTTTATGATCGTAATAAGCGCTTTTGTCATACTCTAAAGCTACATTGAATCGGTGGGCTAATTTCTCAAGCGCTTCCACAAACGAAAGCTTTTCAAACGCCATCACAAATTTAATGCTATCCCCGCTCGCCCCACACCCAAAGCAATGGTAAAACCCTTTAATTTGATTGACGCTAAAACTCGCGCTCCTTTCTTCATGAAAAGGGCAACAAGCCATGTAATTAGAACCTGATTTCCTCAAATCCACATAAGAGCTAATGACTTCTACAATATCTATCGTTTGCAAAAGGCGATCAATGGAACTTTTAAGAATCATTTTTCATGCTTTCTTCATCTTGCTTTCTTGTTGTAACTCGCTTGAATGAATTATACTCAATAAATAAAATCTTTATTGATAACGCCCCCTTTTCTAATCCTTATATTTTTAAACTAATGAAACTTTATACAAATAGACTTAATAAGCCTTATAGTTATATTATTAGCTTTGTTTTTATGGCTTGACTTATCCCTAAAAATGCGCTATAGTTATGTCGCTTAAGAATACTAAGCGCTAAATTTCTATTTTATTTATCAAAACTTAGGAGAACTGAAATGAAGTTTCAACCATTAGGAGAAAGGGTCTTAGTAGAAAGACTTGAAGAAGAGAACAAAACCAGTTCAGGCATCATCATCCCTGATAACGCTAAAGAAAAGCCTTTAATGGGCGTAGTCAAAGCGGTTAGCCATAAAATCAGCGAGGGTTGCAAATGCGTTAAAGAAGGCGATGTGATCGCTTTTGGCAAATACAAAGGCGCAGAAATCGTTTTAGACGGCGTTGAATACATGGTGTTAGAACTAGAAGACATTCTAGGCATTGTGAGCTCAGGCTCTTGTTGTCATACAAATAGTCATGACCATAAACATGCTAAAGAGCATGAAGCTTGCTGTCATGATCACAAAAAACACTAAAAACATTATTATTAAGGATACAAAATGGCAAAAGAAATCAAATTTTCAGATAGTGCAAGAAACCTTTTATTTGAAGGCGTGAGACAACTCCATGACGCTGTCAAAGTAACCATGGGGCCAAGAGGCAGGAATGTGTTGATCCAAAAAAGCTACGGCGCTCCAAGCATCACCAAAGACGGCGTGAGCGTGGCTAAAGAGATTGAATTAAGTTGCCCGGTAGCTAACATGGGCGCTCAACTCGTTAAAGAAGTAGCGAGCAAAACCGCTGATGCTGCCGGCGATGGCACGACCACAGCGACCGTGTTGGCTTATAGCATTTTTAAAGAAGGTTTGAGGAATATCACGGCTGGGGCTAACCCTATTGAAGTGAAACGAGGCATGGATAAAGCCGCTGAAGCGATCATTAATGAGCTTAAAAAAGCGAGCAAAAAAGTGGGCGGTAAAGAAGAAATCACCCAAGTAGCGACCATTTCTGCAAACTCCGATCACAATATCGGGAAACTCATCGCTGACGCTATGGAAAAAGTGGGTAAAGACGGCGTGATCACCGTTGAAGAAGCTAAGGGCATTGAAGACGAATTAGATGTTGTAGAAGGCATGCAATTTGATAGAGGCTACCTCTCCCCTTATTTTGTAACCAACGCTGAGAAAATGACCGCTCAATTGGATAACGCTTACATCCTTTTAACGGATAAAAAAATCTCTAGCATGAAAGACATTCTCCCGCTACTAGAAAAAACCATGAAAGAGGGCAAACCGCTTTTAATCATCGCTGAAGACATTGAGGGCGAAGCTTTAACGACTTTAGTGGTGAATAAATTAAGAGGCGTGTTGAATATCGCAGCGGTTAAAGCTCCAGGCTTTGGGGACAGGAGAAAAGAAATGCTAAAAGACATCGCTATTTTAACCGGCGGTCAAGTCATTAGCGAAGAGTTAGGCTTGAGTCTAGAAAACGCTGAAGTGGAGTTTTTAGGCAAAGCCGGAAGGATCGTGATTGACAAAGACAACACCACGATCGTAGATGGCAAAGGCCATAGCGATGATGTTAAAGACAGAGTCGCGCAAATCAAAACCCAAATCGCAAGCACGACAAGCGATTATGACAAAGAAAAATTGCAAGAAAGGTTGGCTAAACTCTCTGGCGGTGTGGCTGTGATTAAAGTGGGCGCTGCGAGTGAAGTGGAAATGAAAGAGAAAAAAGACCGAGTGGATGACGCGTTGAGCGCGACTAAAGCGGCGGTTGAAGAAGGCATTGTGATTGGGGGCGGTGCGGCTCTCATTCGCGCGGCTCAAAAAGTGCATTTGAATTTACACGATGATGAAAAAGTGGGCTATGAAATCATCATGCGCGCCATTAAAGCCCCATTAGCTCAAATCGCTATCAATGCCGGTTATGATGGCGGTGTGGTCGTGAATGAAGTGCAAAAACACGAAGGGCATTTTGGTTTTAACGCTAGCAATGGCAAGTATGTGGACATGTTTAAAGAAGGCATTATTGACCCCTTAAAAGTAGAAAGGATCGCTCTACAAAATGCGGTTTCGGTTTCAAGCCTGCTTTTAACCACAGAAGCCACCGTGCATGAAATCAAAGAGGAAAAAGCGGCCCCAGCAATGCCTGATATGGGTGGCATGGGCGGTATGGGAGGCATGGGCGGCATGATGTAAGCCCCCTTGCTTTTTAATACCATTTTTTATAAAAGCCCTCTTCTTGGGGGGTTTTTATCTCACAAAACCGCTCGTTTTGAAAAACATGCAACAAAAAATCTCTGTTAAGCTTTTATCATTAGCGCTCTATTAAAATAAAATCTAAAAACTCTTTCCAATACCACCCAAACAAACGCGCAAAAAATGCAAAATTCTAAAATTTTCTCTAAATGACAAAAAAAAAAAAAAACGATTTTGCGCTACAATGTTCCAAATACATCCTTAATGTATAAAATTCCAATCACTCAATTTAATTCCAAGGAGAATATTTATGAAAAAAACCTTTTTACTCTCTCTCTCTCTCTCGCTTCATCGCTTTTAAACGCTGAAGACAACGGCTTTTTTATAAGCGCGGGCTATCAGATCGGTGAAGCCGCTCAAATGGTGAAAAACACCGGCGAATTGAAAAGACTTTCAGACACTTATGAGAATTTGAGCAACCTTTTAACCAATTTTAACAACCTCAATCAGGCGGTAACGAACGCGAGCAGCCCTTCAGAAATCAATGCTGCGATCGATAATTTAAAAGCAAACACGCAAGGGTTAACTGGCGAAAAAACCAACTCCCCAGCGTATCAAGCGGTGTATTTGGCACTCAATGCGGCGGTGGGGCTGTGGAATGTGATAGCCTATAATGTCCAATGCGGTCCTGGTAAGAGTAAGCAACCAAGCGTAACCTTTGAGGACCAACCAGGGCATGCTTCAAGCTCCATTAATTGCAACTTAACCGGTTATAATAATGGGATTAGCGGCCCTTTAAGCATTGATAACATGAAAAAGCTTAACGACGCTTATCAGGTTCTCCAACAAGCGTTAAAACAAGGGGTGCCCGCTTTGAACGACACGAATCAAAAGATAGAAGTCAAAGTAACAACGCAAACTAATGGGCAAACTAGTAAAAAAACTACTACTACTACTACTACTAATAACGCTCAAACCCTTTTGCAAGAAGCCAGTAAAATGATAAGCGTCCTCACTACAAACTGCCCATGGGTCAATCACAATAAAGGGCAAAATGGGGGCGCGCCGTGGAATTTAGATACGGCAGGGAATGTGTGTCAAGTTTTTGCCACGGAGTTTAGCGCCGTTACTAGCATGATCAAAAACGCGCAAGAAATCGTAACGCAAGCTCAAAGCCTTAACCAGCAAAGCAATCAAAACGCGCCGCAAGATTTCAATCCTTACACCTCTGCTGACAGAACTTTCGCTCAAAACATGCTCAATCACGCGCAAGCGCAAGCCAAGATGCTTGAACTAGCCGATCAAATCAAAACCAATCTTGACACTATCCCAAAACAATTTGTATCAAATTACTTGGCAGCTTGCAGAAGTGATGGCACAACACCTAGTCAAGGGGTTACTAACAACACTTGGGGAGCCGGTTGCGCCTATGTAGAAGAGACGATAACGGCTTTAAATAACAGCCTTGCGCATTTTGGCACTCAAGCAGAGCAAATCAAGCAATCTGAGTTGTTGGCGCGCACGATACTTGATTTTAGAGGCAGCCTTAGCAATTTGAACAACACTTATAACAGCATCACCACGACCGCTTCAAACACGCCTAATTCCCCATTCCTTAAAAATTTGATAAGCCAATCCACTAACCCTAATAGCCCCGAGGGCTTAAAGACTGTTTATCAAGTCAACCAGAGCGCTTATTCGCAATTATTAAGCGCCACGCAAGAATTAGGGCATAACCCTTTCAGACGCGTTGGCTTAATCAGCTCTCAAACCAACAACGGCGCGATGAATGGGATCGGCGTGCAAGTGGGCTACAAGCAATTTTTTGGTGAAAAAAGAAGGTGGGGATTAAGGTATTACGGCTTTTTTGATTACAACCATGCCTATATCAAATCCAGTTTTTTCAATTCAGCCTCTGATGTGTTCACTTATGGGGTAGGGACAGATGTCCTTTATAACTTTATCAATGATAAAGCCACTAAAAACAGCAAAATTTCTTTTGGGGTGTTTGGGGGTATCGCCTTAGCCGGCACTTCGTGGCTTAATTCTCAATATGTGAATTTAGCGACATTCAATAATTTCTATAGCGCTAAAATGAATGTGGCGAATTTCCAATTCTTATTCAACTTGGGCTTGAGAATGAATCTCGCTAGGAATAAGAAAAAAGCAAGCGATCATGCGGCTCAGCATGGCGTGGAATTAGGCGTGAAGATCCCCACCATTAACACAAATTACTATTCTTTGCTAGGCGCTCAACTCCAATACCGCAGACTCTATAGCGTGTATTTGAATTATGTGTTCGCTTATTAAAAGCTCGCGTTAAACCCTTTGTGAAACTCCCTTTTTGAACCCTCTTTCTTTAGGGGGTTTAATTTTGAAGCCTTGTTTTGAACTCTCTTTTTTAAACTCTCTTTTTTGGGGGGTCAAGCGTAAAATTCACCCCTATCCCTTTAGAAAATAAAATAAAAGAAAATGCGTTTTACAACAAAATAAGATCTAAAACAATAAAACAAAAACCCATTTTTTAAAAATGAAATTTTTTAAACAAAAAAAGCATTAAATCCCAATAATATTTGTTAGATCTTGATAAAAACAAAGCTTTTTAAAACCCCCAAAAACAATACTAACCAATAACCAAAACGCATGGCGTTTATTGTGATCCTTATGGCATTAAAGCGCAATCAAGTTTTTATTTAAGCAAAAGCTGTTATGCCGTTTTAAGAGCGTTTCGTTTCTATGAAAACCGCAATATTTTTCAATTATTCTTGACAAGCGTTAAAAAAAATTGTATCATTATCTTTTTTTGTGAGACCCGTTAGCTCAGCTGGTAGAGCAATTCCCTTTTAAGGAATGGGCCGTTGGTTCAAATCCAACACGGGTCACCATGAGCATCGTGGCTCCTTCATCTAGTGGTTAGGATACCACCCTTTCACGGTGGTTACAGGGGTTCAAATCCCCTAGGAGTCACCACTCTTTTATACGGGTTTAGTTGGATTTTATCTCAATATTTTGGTCGCTTAGCTCAGTTGGTAGAGCGCTACCCTTACAAGGTAGATGTCATAAGTTCGAGTCTTATAGCGACCACCATTTTTGACTTAGCTTCAAGCATGCGTTTTTAGGCTATGGGGCTTGGATAGGGAGCGGTAGTTCAGCTGGTTAGAATATCTGCCTGTCACGCAGGGGGTCGCGGGTTCGAGTCCCGTCCGCTCCGCCACCAAGAACTTTTTAAATCATTTTCTACGCTTTATTTTCAATACAATAGTCAATCGTTAAAAATGACCCTTTCATCTAGTGGCCAAGGATACCACCCTTTCACGGTGGAAACGGAAGTTCAAATCTTTCAAGGGTCGCCACAAAAATTTCAAACTACACCCATAAATTATCTAAAAGCCTGGTTTTACCCACACGAGCCGCCACTAAAATGAGCGTGTTAGTTGGCTCTATGGTTTTTAAAGGCTCTAGCTTGTGGTTGCAAAATTCCAAATAATCCACTTCTAAATTTTTTAAAATTTCAAGCCCTAGTTTTTTCAGTTTTTCGCACGCTTTTTCGCCCCTATCTATGGCCTGCTGGATATTTTCTAAAGCTTTTGGAATGGCTAGGGCTTGTTTTCTTTCTGTGGCATTCAAATACACATTCCTAGAGCTTAAAGCCAAATGATCGCTATCTCGCGCAATCTCGCATGGCGCTATTTCAATGTCTAAAAGCAAATCTTTAACTAAATGCTGGATGATTAAAAGCTGTTGGGCGTCCTTTTTACCAAAATACGCTCTAGTGGGATTGATAAGATGGAACAATTTTAACACAACCTGAACCACCCCATCAAAATGCCCCTTACGCACCGCTCCCTCTAAAGAATGGGATAAAAATGCAGGGGCGTAGAGTTTCAGGCGTTGCTCTGCTTCATAGGGATACATTTCGTCAATTTTAGGCAAAAATACCGCATTAACGCCTAATGTTTCACACAAAGCCAAATCCTTTTCTAAAGGGCGCGGGTAAGCGCTAAAATCCTCATTAGCCCCAAATTGCGTGGGATTGACAAAAACGCTCACAATCGTGTGGGAATTTTCTTTCAAACTCCTTTCTATCAGGCTTTGATGCCCTTTGTGTAAAGCCCCCATAGTCGGCACAAACCCCACGCTTTCTTCCAAACTTTTACGATATTCTCTTAAAGCAGCAATCGTTTCTAACACGCACATTTAACAATCCTTTAAAAGCTCTAAAACCACTTCTCTAGGCTCTTTAGCCTGATAAATGGGGCGGCCTACCACGATAAAATCGCTTAAATTTTGTTTAGCTTCTTTAGCGTTCGCCACCCTTTCTTGATCTTCTTTATCGTTTTTATCCAGCCTTATGCCAGGGGTTAAAGTCAAAAAGCCTTGACCCAAAGCCTCTTTAATCGCCAAACTTTCAAACACCGAACACACCACCCCATCAATCCCGCTCTCTTTACCCATAGCGCTTAATGTGATCGCTTGCGTTTTTAAAGGGGCGTTATACACGCTCAAAAATTCCTCTTCGCTAAAGCTGGTTAAAGCGCTCACGCCCATGATCAAGGGGCGTTTTTTAAGAGCGTTTAGGCGTTGCATTAAGATTTCTAGCGCGCTTTTGCCGCTGCTCAAATGCACGGTGAGCATGTCAATTTCTAATTTCGCGCATTCTAGAGCGGCATTTGCCATCGTATAAGGAATATCATAGAGCTTCAAATCCAAAAAGATCTTAAAATTTTCATCAATCTTTCTGATTTCATCTAAAAAAACAGCCCCGTCTCTTATAAAAGATCTAAGCCCCACCTTAGCCCATAAATCTAAGCCCTTTAATTCTTGTAATAAAGAAAGATTGTCCTCTTTTTTTTCTAAATCCAATGCGACACACAATTGCATGAAAGCCCTTTAAAGTGTAAAATAACGCCATTATAACAAAAAGAAATGCAAGATTTTTAGCTATGATAAGCGTTTTAAAATGAAAACCAAGTTTAAAAAAATGAGATTTAAGGGTTAAAGAGTGGAAGCGTTTTTAGGAGCGTTAGAGTTTCAAGAGAATGAATACGAAGAGCTTAAAGAGCTTTATGAGAGCTTAAAAACCAAGCAAAAGCCCCACACTTTGTTCATTTCTTGCGTGGATTCACGAGTCGTGCCTAATTTAATCACAGGCACCAAACCGGGCGAATTGTATGTGATCCGCAACATGGGCAATGTGATCCCCCCTAAAACAAGCTATAAAGAATCCCTTTCTACCATTGCGAGCGTTGAATACGCTATTGCGCATGTGGGCATTCAAAACTTAATCATTTGCGGGCATAGCGATTGTGGGGCTTGTGGGAGCATTCATTTAATCCATGATGAAACCACCAAAGCTAAAACCCCTTACATTGCAGACTGGATACAATTCTTAGAGCCTATTAAAGAAGAATTAAAAAACCACCCGCAATTCAGCAACCACTTTGCCAAGCGTTCATGGCTTACAGAGCGTTTGAATGCGCGCTTGCAACTCAACAACCTCTTAAGCTATGATTTCATTCAAGAAAGAGTGATGGATAACGAATTAAAAATTTTTGGTTGGCACTATATCATAGAAACAGGCAGGATTTATAATTATAATTTTGAAAGCCATTTTTTTGAACTGATTGAAGAAACCATTAAACAAAGGAAAAGTCATGAAAACCCCTGAAACAAAAACCCCCAAATCCGTTTTAATCGCCGGGCCATGCGTCATTGAGAGATTAGAAAATCTAAGAAGTATCGCTACTAAATTACAACCTCTAGCCAACAACGAGCGGTTGGATTTTTATTTTAAAGCGAGTTTTGATAAGGCGAACCGCACGAGTTTAGAGAGTTACAGAGGGCCTGGTTTAGAAAAAGGCTTAGAAATGTTACAAACCATCAAAGAGGAATTTGGCTATAAAATTTTAACCGATGTGCATGAGAGCTATCAAGCAAGCGTGGCAGCCAAAGTAGCGGATATTTTACAAATCCCGGCGTTTTTGTGCCGCCAAACGGATCTGATTGTAGCAGTGAGCCAAACTAACGCTATTGTCAATATCAAAAAAGGGCAATTCATGAACCCAAAAGACATGCAATATTCTGTCTTAAAAGCCCTTAAAACGAGAGATAAAAGCATTCAAAGCCCCACTTATGAAACGGCGTTGAAAAATGGCGTGTGGCTGTGTGAAAGGGGGAGCAGCTTTGGGTATGGGAATTTAGTGGTGGATATGCGCTCTTTAAAAATCATGCGAGAGTTTGCACCGGTGATTTTTGACGCTACCCATAGCGTGCAAATGCCAGGGGGAGCGAATGGGAAAAGTTCAGGAGACAGCTCTTTTGCCCCTATTTTAGCCAGAGCGGCGGCTGCGGTGGGGATTGATGGGTTATTCGCTGAAACGCACATTGATCCTAAAAACGCCCTAAGCGATGGGGCGAACATGCTAAAACCTGATGAGTTAGAATATTTAGTAACCGACATGTTAAAAATCCAAAATTTATTTTAAAGGAATTTCATGCGAATCATAGAAGGGAAATTGCAATTACAAGGGAACGAAAGAGTCGCTATTTTAACCTCGCGCTTCAATCATATCATCACAGACAGATTAAAAGAAGGGGCGATGGATTGCTTTAAAAGGCATGGGGGCGATGAGGATCTTTTAGACATCGTATTGGTGCCTGGGGCTTATGAATTGCCTTTGATTTTAGACAAATTGTTAGAGAGCGGAAAATACGATGGCGTGTGCGTTTTAGGAGCCATTATTAGAGGGGGGACTCCGCATTTTGACTATGTGAGCGCGGAAGCGACTAAGGGTATTGCTAGCGCGATGTTAAAATACAGCATGCCGGTAAGCTTTGGCGTGCTGACCACGGACAATATTGAACAAGCGATTGAAAGAGCGGGCAGTAAAGCCGGCAATAAAGGCTTTGAAGCGATGAGCACTCTCATTGAATTGTTGAGCTTGTGCCAAACTCTCAAGGGCTAAAATGGCGACACGA
The DNA here is from genome assembly GCF_011140715.1 of Helicobacter pylori. Lineage (GTDB taxonomy): Bacteria > Campylobacterota > Campylobacteria > Campylobacterales > Helicobacteraceae > Helicobacter > Helicobacter pylori_DA. The sequence continues at coordinate 24,998 of NZ_SFZZ01000058.1, forward strand.
ACTCAAGCCAGGGGGGCTGTGGTTGAATTGTTGTATGCGTTTGAGAGCGGTAATGAAGAAATTAAAAAAATCGCTTCTAGCATGTTGGAAGAAAAAAAGATTAAAAACAACCAGTTGGCTTTCGCTTTAAGCCTTTTTAATGGCGTGTTAGAAAAAATCAATGAAATTGACGCTCTCATCGAACCGCATTTAAAAGACTGGGATTTCAAACGATTAGGGAGCATGGAAAAGGCGATTTTACGCTTAGGAGCGTATGAAATTGGCTTCACGCCCACGCAAAACCCCATCATCATCAATGAATGCATAGAGCTTGGCAAACTCTACGCTGAGCCTAACACCCCTAAATTTTTAAACGCTATCTTGGATTCTTTGAGCAAAAAACTCACTCAAAAACCCTTGAATTAAGGGCGTTTTATACCTAAATTTAAAAAATGATGCTGTAATCACTAATCACTTCACTAAAGAGAGGGTTGGTGGGATTTGAGCGAGCGGTAGGAATAAAATTAAAGGAAGAATATGGCATACAAATAGCGACTTGGAATTTTTAAAGCGATTAAGCTCTAATGATTTGAAAGATTTGTTTGATGCGCTTGTCTATGACAAAGATGGCGAAAAAAGATTTACTGAAGGATTAACGCTTTCAGAAGAATACAAAAGACATGGCAATGATTACGCTAAATACGCAGAAAGGATCGCTGAAGAATTGCAGCATTATGGGGCTAATAGCTTTGCGAGCACATTGAGAGGTACAGGGGTTTTATACAGAGAAATTTTGTGTGAAGTGTGCAATAAATTAAAAGTCAATTACAACAAAAAATCTGACACAACTTTGATTGAAGAAAACATGCTTTCTAAGCTTTTGAAAGATAGTTTAGAAAAAATGAGTGAGAGAGAGATTAAAGAACTTTGCAATGAATTAGGAGCGAAAAACACTAATAAATTAGGCAAGCAAGCCCTAAGCACAGCTGCTTTAACGCTGTTTAGAATGGGGGGGCTTCAAATCCTATCAATTAGCCTTAATTGTTGCAAATGCCGTGATAAAGGCGATTTTTCAAAGAGGGTTGTCTCTAGGGGCAAATGCCGCTCTTACAAGAGGGCTAAGCATTTTAACGGGTCCTGTTGGCTGGATCATTACGGGCGTATGGACAGCGATTGATATTGCAGGACCGGCTTATAGGGTAACCATACCGGCATGCGTTCTGATTGCCACTTTACGCCTAAAAGCACAAGCAAACGAAATTAAAATCTTCTTTAACCCTTTTTTAAAATACAATATAAACCTAGATGCTATAAAATGTCTGGGTTTTATTTTTAGCGTTTGAGAAAATTGACGCTTTAAAGCATGAAATCTATAGAGTTAAGAGCGTTGGGCTTTTGAGTTTAAGCCTTTTTAGAATATTAAGTATAGTTTTAGACAAATGATATTAAAATCAGTAACCACTTTAGAAAAACAGCGATGGAGCGTGAAAAGTCGTTTGTTTTTAATAAGTGATAAAACAATATAAAGGAATAATATGGCATACAAATATGATAGAGACTTGGAATTTTTAAAGCAATTGGAATCTAGTGATTTGTTGGATTTGTTTGAGGTGCTTGTTTTTGGTAAAGACGGCGAAAAAAGACACAATGAAAAACTGACCAGCTCCCTGGAATACAAAAGGCATGGCGATGATTACGCTAAATACGCAGAAAGAATCGCTGAAGAGTTGCAATACTATGGGAGCAATAGTTTTGCGAGTTTCATTAAAGGCGAAGGAGTCTTATACAAAGAGATTTTATGCGATGTGTGCGATAAATTAAAGGTCAACTACAACAAGAAAACTGAAACGACTTTAATTGAACAAAACATGCTTTCTAAAATCTTAGAAAGAAGTTTGGAAGAAATGGATGATGAAGAAGTGAAAGAAATGTGCGATGAATTGTCCATAAAAAACACGGACAATTTAAACAGACAAGCCTTAAGCGCGGCGACTTTAACGCTGTTTAAAATGGGAGGCTTTAAATCTTATCAATTAGCTGTCATTGTTGCGAATGCGGTCGCAAAAACCATTCTAGGGCGTGGTTTATCGCTTGCGGGCAATCAGGTGCTTACAAGAACTCTGAGCTTTTTAACAGGCCCTGTTGGCTGGATCATTACAGGCGTATGGACAGCGATTGATATTGCAGGGCCGGCTTATAGGGTAACCATACCGGCATGCATTGTGGTTGCCACTTTACGCCTAAAAACACAGCAAGCCAGTGAAGATAAGAAGTCGTTGCAAATAGAATCCATTTAAGCTTTTTTTTAGGGAAAAGGGTATAGAATGGAGATCTAGATGCGAAAACGCATCTAGTTTTTATTTTAATTTAAGGGAGACAAAATGAGTAACAGTTGCAGCAATCAAAACCACAATCAAAAAGGTGATGCTAAAAATCAAAACAACGAAAGTTGTCAAAAAAATAGCCAAAACCAAGCTAATCAATGCAACGCTAACCACGAACATAAAAACAATAAAAAGTAAGGGTTAGAGGGTTAAAGGAGGGGGTTTCTTGTGCCAAAAATCAAAACAGCAGTTCGTTAAATTAGCCCTACCTAAAGAAATCAATAAGTCTCCTACTTTCAAATCAGATTTGTTTTACATTATTAACATTCGCTTTATTGATATAACGAGTGAAATCGCCATCGCTAACGCTAGAATTAGGCATTCCTATCCAAAATGATAAGCACATCAAAATATTTTAATCATTATAGTTGCCATCATTCTCTGGTTGTGAATTAATAAAGCTCATTAGCGTCTGTAGCGCTATCTTTATATGCAGTTAGCGGGTGTGTTTAAGCCTTTTAGGGCGTTAAACATGATTTTAAAAAATGATGCTATAATCACTAATCACTAATCACTAATCACTAATCACTAATCACTAATCACTAATCACTAATCAC
>NZ_SFZZ01000059.1:0-21118 GCF_011140715.1 Helicobacter pylori
TCTATGATGGTAACATCAAATTCCATCAATTCAATCCCAAGATGCTTAACAGCAAGACCAACACAAGTAGCCCCTAAAACTTGATGCTGACTTATTAAAAGTTGTTTGATGCCATTATCAATATCTCTAAAATCCTTGTCTTTTATACACTCATGCCATTTGTTCATATAGTGGTGCAACCTAGCATTTTTGGTTGCATTTATTGAATTCTGTTTTATCTTTTTTTCTATCTTTTCTTTATAAGATGACCACCAGTTTTCTAAAACATAGGGTTTAATGTTTTCATATTGCACCTTATCTTCTTTACCGATGCACACTATTGATCTAATACTCTGCTGTTGCAAGCCATTCAAAACATTGTCCACGGCTATATTTTGCTGAGAAATGATGCATACTTTAGCAAAACGGCTAGCGTTGAGAATTTGAAACACGATTTCTTTAATCACGGTTGTTTTGCCCGCTCCCGGTGGACCTTGGATTAAAAAGATATTCTTTTCATTGAGAGCTTTTAAGACAATTTCTTTCTGATTTTTTGTTAGTTGCTGATTATAAAACTTCTCAAGGCGTATGCCCAAGGGGGTATGAAAAATTACCTTTGGATCGAGCAAGAAACGCTTGAGAGCTTGATTGACAATCTCGTTTTGATTGAACCGTTCTAAAGCTTTTTTTTGCCGCTCCAAAGGGGTAATATAATCCGTTCTAAGAAACAAGAAACCTTCTTGTGGGAATTCAACTTCTTGTGGGAATGTAACACCCGGAGTTTTAAATTCTATACAGATCTCTTTATTAGTTTTATCAACTCCGCCGATCACTTTGCCTATTCTTTGGACTGCTTTTTCACCCACGAAACCATCCACTTTCGCTTCGATCGCACTCTCTATTTTCTCTATTTTAGGATCAGTAGTTTTAAAAGTGTATTGATGATTTTTCTGCGTATAAGATTGATAAGATATTTGCGTGTAAGAATTGGTTTGAATTTGGTGTTCGATGATTTGTTGCCATTTTTTAAAGGGGTCATACTCAGGCACTTGAATTTGGCTTAAACGCATCTGAGTTTGAGTATAGACTAGCATGTCTTCCATACCCACACCGCTTGCTACCGCTAATTCATCATAACGCCCTTTCTCTTTCTCATACACAAAAGTGATGCCTCGCTCTAGAGGAAAAATTTTATCGTTGAATTTTTCAGTGAAATTTTCAGGCAGTTCTCTAACCTCTTGTAATACGAGATGATTAGGAGTGGTGTGGCATTTTAGAATCAGATGAGCGATTCCCAAGGTTAAAATATTCTTGTGTATTCTAGCATCTATCTTTTCTAAGTCTTGGGCAAGCTGTAATCTGAGTTTCTGTTTGTCTAATCTTAATTCTATCAAAAGATTTTCATATTGTTTTCTTAAAGTATTGCGTATTATTTCTAATTGTTTGGTTTGCTCTCTAGCGGCACGATATTAGCCATAAGAATGGATCATATCAGCCAAACTAAGCACCACATCCACACAGACTAAGACTGGACTCACTTTAGCAATTCCTTTTGCTCCATAGTGTATGGCACTATAGATGATTTTTGTGTTGCGCATACCACGCGCAAAACGCCCATCGGTTTTAAAGAGATCGATGCTTATCATAGTTGCTTGCAGAGTGTTTCTATCTCTATAAAACACTCTTGCTCCCCATGGATTGCACGGATATATGTTCTCCCTTCGATTTTTGTAGGTGTTAGTGCCTTTGGATTGATTTTAAAAACTAAAAACCGCTCTACTCCCTTTGGTTCTAAACGCACCCTGATCTCATCTGAAACATCTTTGAAGTCTTTCGCATTATCCAATAAGTGCAATACCTGATCAATATCCTTGCGCACATTATAAAGCTCCTCAAATTCTTGTAGGCTTAAATCTTCTCCTGCGATGAGCCACCCACAAGAACAATCTGTTAGCTCTTGGCGTTCACGCCATCTTTTTATTTTTTCTCTCACTGCATTTTCTAAAAACACCACCCGATTTGTGCGATTAAATTTGTTGATTTCATCATGTAATTTTAAAATGTTGCACCCATAAGTGCTGATCTTGTGTTTTTCATTGACAAACCCCCGCTTTACTAAAAAATCTAGGTGTTTTTGAATGGTCATAAAATCAATCTCTGTAACTTGCGATAATTCATTAAGATTTAATCCATCTCCAAAAGCACGCAAGCAAAATAGAGTGAATTCCCCTATATCTTCAATTCTTTCCAAACAAAGACTTAGCTTATACCCCTGATATGGAATACTCACATCTATAAAACCAGTGTCATGCTTCATCCTTATAACTCCTAAAATCCTCTATTCATAATTCTTAATTAATATTTCTTAATCATTTGTTATTTTTAAAGCTTCATTCCCTTTTTCACTCTGTAAAGTTGCACGATTATTTCTAATGCCAATGACTTTGGCTTCCATTACTTTGTCTTTTATCGTGTCCTTGACTTCAGCGTCTATCCCTAGCTTATTTTTCCATTATAATAGACACTTGATTGTTTTCAATCTCTATATAGAGTTCTTTTTGAGAATTGGAGCTATAAGAGAGCTTGTTTTGCTGGTAGGCTTTGTAATCTTGGTCGAACGCCACATAAAACAAGCGTTTGTTTTGGGAGTTTGGGTAAGGGATCACATTGATAGAAGAAAAAGCGATATTCTTTTTTTCGTTTTTTGCAAACACCCTTTTTTTATACTCTTTAAAAGCGTTGAATTTCATGCCGTCATAGCGAGTGAAATTGGGGTTATAAAAACGCATGTAGCGTTCAAAATCGCCCCTAGCCCAAGCTTCTTTCCATTGAAAAAGGGAGCTTAAAATCATGCTCAATTCTTCTTTAGTGCTTGGGAAAAACTTGTCTTCATAGGTGATAAGGAACGCTTTTTCGCCTTTTAATACCTTATCATAAGAGCTTAAAAGCGGGTTTTCAATCGCAATACAGCCCTTGGTGTTCAATTCATTCCGATCGCCATTTAAAGGCATTCCATGCACCCAAATGCCATGCCCGGTGCGTTTTTTCAAGGTGTCATACAAATTAGGGTAATTCGTTACAAAAGCCAAAACGCCATAATATTGATCCAAGCGCTCTAATTTCTGCGTGATACGATACACTCCAATAGGCGTGGCCAAATCGCCCTCTAAAGTTTTATCACCCTTTTTAGAGCCTACAAGGGCTTTAGAGCTGTTGATTTTTTTAAGCATGTTATTTTCTATTTCATAAAACTCCAAACTGGGCTTGGATTTATCCGCCACAAATAAAAACTGCTTGTTTTGATAATAGCCAAAATCCGTGTCCTTGTTTTGAAGCTCTTCTGCCCAAAAAGACTTATCCGCTAAATAAGAATCCAGCTTTTGACCCACCACTTCTAAGCCTTGTTTTTGATAAAGGCGCATGATTTCTAACAAACGCTCATCAGCGTTCAATCCCACAAACCCCATTAATAGAGCCGGTAATATTTTTTTCAATCCCTATTCCTTTGATAGATATAGCCCAGTTTTTGCAAGCTCTTTTCTTCCTTGCTCCATGATTTTTGAGCGATCACTTGCAAGTTTAAAAAAACCTTTTTTTCGCCCACTTCTTGCATTTTCAATCGCGCGTTAGTTCCGATGCGTTTGATATTCACCCCGTTTTTGCCTATCACGATTTTTTTTTGGCTTTCTTTTTCTACGATAATATGCGCATACACCTTGTCTATGCGTTCTTCTTCTATAAATTTATCAATCATCACATCGCTTTCATAAGGGATTTCATCGCTCAAAAAATCAAACAAACTCTCCCTAATGATTTCCTTATAAATATCGCGCATTTTTTCATCGCTCATCAAATCCTTTTCAAAAAGCCATGCGCTAGGGCTTAAATGCTTACTGATGCATTCTAAAAGCGCGTTTAAATTTTGAGATTTTCTTGCGCTCAAAGGCACTAGATCTAAAAATTGCGATGAATATTTTTGATACTCTTGTAGTTTTTGTAAAACCTGCTTATGCGTGGCTGTGTCAATCTTGCTCAAAGCCAAGATATGGGGTTTTTGGCACAAACTCAAAAACTCTTCATACCCTTTCAAATCATCATGCACAGAAGCTAAAAAAACGCGCAATTCAGCATCGCCCATCGCTTTTAAAGCCTGTGAGAGCATGCACTGGTTGAGTAATTTTTCTTGATGATGGAGCCCTGGTGTGTCTAAAAAAATGATTTGGCTCTCATACCCTTCTTTATCTTTGAAAGGCACGATGCATTTCATCAATTTTCTGGTCGCATTAGCTTTATGCGAAACAAGGGCTAAATGAGCGTTTAATAAAGTGTTTAAAAGAGTGCTTTTTCCAGCGTTTGGTTTGCCCATGAGAGCTACAAAGCCCGCCTTAGTTTTCATCATAAAATATACTTCACCAAATTTTCATCAGCCACTAAATCCTCTAGCTTTGATTGAACCAACTCTTTAGTGATAGTAACATTTTGCCCCGAATAATCCTCCGCTTCAAAACTAATATCTTCTAGCACTTTTTCAATGGTGGTGTGTAACCTTCTAGCGCCTATGTCTTCGCTTTTTTGATTGGCGTTATAAGAAAGTTTGGCTAACTCTTTGATCGCATCGTCTTCAAACGCAATTTCTACGCCCTCCACTTTTAAAAGGGCTTGGTATTGCTTGATGATAGAGTTTTTAGTTTGGGTTAAAATCATATACATGATTTCTTCGGTTAAATTCTCTAACTCCACCCTTAAAGGGAAACGCCCCTGCAATTCAGGAATGAGATCGCTTGGCTTGGAGAGGTGGAACGCCCCGGCCGCAATGAATAAAATATGCTCTGTTTTAATAGAACCATACTTCGTATTCACCACACTCCCCTCTACAATCGGCAGTAAATCCCTTTGAACCCCCTCTTTACTGGGATCTTGACGGCTTCCTTCTTTAGAGCTTACAGCGATCTTATCAATTTCATCAATAAAAATCACCCCTGAACTTTCCGCGCGCTTCAAACCTTCCATTTTAATGGCTTCGCTGTCTAAAAGCGTGTCGCTAATTTCTGCCTTTAGTGCTTCTTTAGCCTCTTTAACGCTTAAAGTTTTTTTGACTTTATCCTGTTCTTTATGGAAAACCTTAATCAAATTTTCTTGAACCCTTAAAATTTCAGGCGGCACATTGGAATCAATCTCTATGCTTTTTTTACGCACTTCAATTTCAATTTCTCTACTATCCAACTCGCCTTGCGCGATTCTTTGTTGCATTTTTAAAAGGCTGTTAGCGTATTCTTGTTTTTTTTCTTCGCTCACGCCATTAGGCAAGGGGGGTAGGAGTTTTTTAGCGATTTTTTCTATAACCGCTTCTTCAATCTTGTCTTTTAATTTTTCTTTATGCTCATTTTCCACTAAAAGCACGCTATTATTGACTAAATCCCTTACCATAGACTCCACATCGCGCCCCACAAAACCCACTTCCGTGTATTTGCTCGCTTCCACTTTCACAAAGGGGAGTTCCATGATTTTTGCTATTCGTCTTGCGATTTCAGTTTTACCCACGCCAGTAGAACCAATCATTAAAATGTTTTTAGGCGTGATTTCTTCTTGTAAGGACTTTTCCAGTTGCAAACGCCTGTAACGATTCCTAAAAGCGATAGCGATAGACTTTTTAGCTTCCTTTTGCCCAATGATGTATTCATCCAAATAAGCGACAATTTCTCTTGGGGTCATATTCAATTTAGACATTAAAGCTCCAAAATTTTAATATTCGTGTTGGTGTAAATGCAAAGATCCCCTGCGATTTTTAAGGACTCTTCTACAAGTTTTCTAGGCTCTAAATGAGCGAAACGATCTAAAGCCCTAGCCGCACTCAAAGCAAAATTCCCCCCACTTCCAATAGCAGCGATCTTATTGTCTTCAGCTTCTAAAACATCGCCCGTGCCGCTCAAAATAAAAATGTGATCGAAGTTTAAAACGATCATCATCGCTTCCAATCGGCGTAAATACTTGTCTTTGCGCCATTCTTTGCTGAAATCCACCACGCTTTTAAACAAATCCCCTTTTTTGCTCTCTAAAATGCGTTCAAACATATCAAACAAACTAAAAGCGTCCGCCGTGCTCCCGGCAAACCCGCTTAAAACCTGGTTGTGATACAAGCTCCTGATTTTTGTCGCATTGGCTTTGACTACGCAATTACCCAAAGTTACCTGCCCATCGCCTCCAATGAGCGCGAACTTCTTATTGTCAAATTCCCCTCTATAGCCCAAAATCGTCGTCGCTTCAAACATTTTCTACTCAGCCACCACATCAATTTTAAACACGCCCACAACCCCCGATCCAAGCTTGACTTCAATCTCATAAATCCCTGTGCTTTTAATCGGGTGTTTGAGTTCAATGTCTTTTTTATCTAAATTTAAACTCGCATGCTGTTCTTTCAAACGCTCCGTAATCTCTTCTTTAGTGATCGCTCCAAATAAAGAGCCGTTCGCGCCGACTTTTTTATGGATAGTCAGCGTGATGGTTTGTAAGGTTTCTACCATTTGCAATTTTTGCGCCTTTTCTAGGGCTTCTTTTTCCGCTTTCTTTTTAACTTCGGCTTTGTATTTGTTGATCACTTCATTAGTGGCGAGTTTGGCTTTTTTGTTAGCGATTAAAAAGTTATTCCCATAGCCATCTTTAACCTCACACACTTCACCCGCTTTGCCTAAATTTTTCACATCTTCTAGTAATAGAACTTTCATCATATCCCCTTTAAGTTGTAAGTAATTTGTAATTATACTCTTTATTTTAACAAGTTGGGTTTTTATTGCCTATTCCTACCACCCATCTGTTTTTCTAAAGCCTGTCTAATCAATCCCAAACAATAAGGGATATTCTCTTTTGTTTCCAACTTCACTTCCATGTTTCCAAAACATGGACGACCAATCTCAGAAACATCTTCGATCTTTAGTTTTTCCTTTATTTCATCTTGCAATTCATTCAATTCCATCTTTAAATACAATTTTAAGTCTTTGTTTTGCACAACAATATCCACAAAATTTATTTTAAAAAACTTATAAGCTATATATTGTTGATTAAAATTTTCAGTTACCCTTTCATCAAGGGCTTTAATCTTTTCTCTTAAAATATCAAATAATTCCCTTGAATGGGGGCTAAACTTATAAGAGCTTAAATCATAAACCTTTTTTTCTTTCTTAGATTTATATTCCTCTAATGTTTCTGCCTCTAGAATTGGGTAAGTCCAAATCTTTAAAGCCCAATCCGCCAAATCATTAGCTCTTTTTTCAATCTCTTTTTCGCCAAAAGATTCTAAATCTTTCAAACTTTGATTGAGCTTTAACGGGCTTTGTTTAAAGCCCTTCTCCATATCTCTTTTTTCTTGGAAAGATTTGTTGCTGTATGTAGAGTTATAACCGGTTCGAGTGAGATTGCCTATTGTGTTGAGGTATTTATCGTGTATCTTTTGAAAATTTTCACCCAAATCCCTTTCCCATTCTTCCGTGAGTGTTTGAGGCATGATGTGCTCAATAGTGCATCCCTTAGTATTGACCGGCTCTTTTGTGTCAAAATTTTCTAGCCTTTCAAAAAAGTATTCCTTTTTTTTAAAACGATAAAAATCTATCGTAATAAAAAGCTTTTTAAACTCATCATTGTTTGGAAATCTTTGTTTTTCTGTCAGAGAGCCAAAATGCGCTTTTAGGCTTTCAAAATATTCATCTTTTTGGATGTGCTTTGTAACAGAGGGAAAGACTTTATTGAGACTATTTGTGCCAAGATCGCACACCGCCCTTCTGCAAATATAGCTCTCTATCAAAGCGATAATAGGGATAAAATCAGCCTTGGATAAAACCCCATCGCTATAATCGCTATAAAGCTCTAGTAATAGCGGATAAATCACATCCATCTCTAAATCCACCAAAAAACCTAAAGCCTTGTTTAAATCCTTATCGGCTTCTTTTTTGAATACGATCTGGCAAAAATACCCGCAATATTTTTGTAAATCTTTCAATAAATCTTCTATTGCTATCCCCTCTTTTTGCTGGTAATCCTTGAGAGCTACATAAACCTTCTTGATATTAGGGATTTCTCTTGTTTTAATCGTGAGGTAATGCCGGACAAACTGATTAAACAATTTTTCATTTTGTTTAAAATCCTCCTCCATAGCCCTCCAATACTTCTCATAAAAAATCTTTTGTTCTTCGGGCTCTAATCCCATTAAAATGTAGTTTCTGATCAAATCCGTTTGTGCAAGTTCCATACCTTTTGAGTTCATGCTCTCAAAGATAAGTTGAGGATCATCTTCTCCTTTTTCTAAAGCAATATAAACTATCATAAGCTTTTCTAATCCTTTAAAAATCGTTTCTAGTTTGTTGGTGTTTTTACGGATCCATTCTTCAAATAATTCAAAATTTTTCACTATTTTTGATGAAGGCTTGCTCGGTTTTCTTCTGTCTTTATCAATCAAAGATAGCAAGGTATCTTTATCAGAGTCTGATAGGATGAGTCTGAATTTCTTATCGCCGTCCTTATCGCTGTTGATAAGATAGTGGTCCTCTATTTCTTTACGCTTAACTTCATCGCTCCAATGATTTCTCAAAGCGGTGAGTAAAAGCGTGATAGTGGTAAGCCTTTGTTGGCCATCAATGATGAGTAATGTATTGTCAGAGTGCGTAATGCCATCTAGCACATACAAAATAGAACCGATAAAATGCCCGTCCATCTTATCATCTCCACCAATTTTTATAATATCATCCCATAATTCTTTGCATTGTTCCTTTTCCCAGCTATACACCCTCTGATAGATGGGAATAACCAATTGATTCTTTTGATTGTCTTTAATAAATTTTAATAGTGGGGTTGCCTTTGCTTCCATAAATAACACTCCTTGATTTAGCGGATTTTACCGCATGCATCTTAATAAAACTTGATACAGATTTTACTTTTTTACCACATAAATGCTATAATCACCCCTATCAATCAAACTCAATTCATAACAATTAAAGGTGGTTAATGGTAGTAAGAACTCAAAATAGTGAAAGCAAGATCAAAGAATTTTTTGAATTTTGCAAAGAAAATGAAGTGGAATTTGTGGATTTTAGATTCAGCGATATTAAAGGCACTTGGAATCACATCGCTTATTCTTTTGGGGCTTTAACGCATGGCATGTTTAAAGAGGGGATCCCTTTTGATGCGAGCTCTTTTAAAGGCTGGCAAGGCATTGAACATTCCGATATGATTTTAACCCCCGATTTGGTGCGTTATTTCATTGACCCTTTTAGCGCGGATGTGAGTGCGGTCGTGTTTTGCGATGTGTATGATGTGTATAAAAACCAGCCTTATGAAAAATGCCCTAGAAGTATCGCTAAAAAAGCCCTAAAACATTTAAGAGATTTGGGCTTAGGCGATGTGGCTTATTTTGGCGCAGAGAATGAATTTTTTATCTTTGATTCCATTAAGATTAAAGACGCTTCCAATTCCCAATACTACGAAGTGGATAGCGAAGAGGGCGAATGGAATAGGGATAAAAGCTTTGAAAATGGAGTCAATTTTGGGCATAGACCGGGAAAACAAGGAGGTTATATGCCTGTGCCTCCAACGGATACGATGATGGATATTCGCACAGAAATCGTGAAAGTCTTAAACCAAGTGGGGTTAGAAACTTTTGTCGTCCATCATGAAGTCGCGCAAGCGCAAGGCGAAGTGGGCGTGAAATTTGGGGATTTAGTGGAAGCCGCTGACAATGTCCAAAAACTCAAATATGTGGTTAAAATGGTCGCTCATTTAAACGGCAAAACCGCCACTTTCATGCCAAAACCTTTATATGGGGATAACGGGAGCGGGATGCACACCCATGTGAGTGTCTGGAAAAACAACGAAAACCTTTTTAGCGGCGAAACTTACAAGGGCTTGAGCGAGTTGGCGTTGCATTTTTTAGGGGGCGTGTTGCACCACGCTAGAGGGTTAGCCGCTTTCACTAACGCTTCCACTAATTCTTATAAACGCCTAATTCCTGGCTATGAAGCCCCATCCATTTTAACCTATTCAGCTAATAACAGGAGCGCGAGCGTGCGTATCCCTTATGGGATTTCTAAAAGCAGTGCGAGATTTGAATTCAGATTCCCGGACAGCTCATCAAACCCCTACTTGGCTTTTTCAGCGATTTTAATGGCAGGCATGGATGGCGTTAAAAACAAGATCGATCCCGGCGAAGCGATGGATATTAACCTTTTCAAATTGACTTTAGATGAAATCAGAGAAAAGGGTATCAAACAAATGCCCCACACTTTAAGGAGATCGTTAGAAGAAATGCTAGCCGATAAGCAGTATTTAAAAGAAGGCCATGTCTTTAGCGAAGAATTTATTCAAGCTTATCAGTCTCTTAAATTCAACGCTGAAGTGTTCCCATGGGAGAGCAAACCCCATCCTTTTGAATTTATCACCACTTATTCATGCTAAAACAATGAGTGGGTTAATAATCCCACTCTAAAAGTTTAGAATAAGGCAAAAATACCTTATTTTTAAATAGAGTGGTTGAAAAAATTGATTTTCTTTGCTTTTTAGTTTTGTTCTAATAGGGTATTGATCATAAAATTTAAAAAATAGCTTAAAGGCATTTTTTAAGATTAAAGCAAAGAATTTGATTTTAGCCAAGTGATAGTAAAGATTAGGTAGATGTATTTTCTACAACTACAGAGCTTCCATGGCTTTTTCATAGCCAAATTCTGCGGATTTTTGCAAGAATTTTTTAGCCCTACTTTTTTGTTTTCTGGTGCCAAGCCCTTCTTTATAAGCGATCCCAATCCTATAAAGGATCTCCCCCATTTGTTGTTTGAGTAAAATAATATTGCTTGAAATTTCAGCAATGTCTTCCCAAAGAAGTGTCTTATCTTTGATTTGAGTGGATTTCTTAACAAGTATTCCAAACTTCTTTCCAAATTTTATAGGATTCGCACTCAAACCTGAAAGATCAATGAATCGCGATCCAATAAGCATACTAGTGAACACAAGGTTTGGTAATCTAAAATTGTTAGCAAAATAATTTGTGCTTTTATTAGAAAACATGCGAACCACATGCCTGTAAGTCTTAAGCGCTTGTTTCAAATCCTTTTTCATCCCTAAGCCTTGCGCTTGCATGCGTCCTAAAATAAGAGCGCCCCCTAACAACCCGCTCCCATACCCTTTGATAGCGTTTTGTGCATAGAATTGCGCTTTTTTGTAATCCACTTTCACGCCCTTTCCCTCCAAATACATTTTGGCTAAATAAACGCTGCCAAGCCCGATGCTGTATTCTTGTGCCAATTTAAAATCTTTAAAGGCTTGTTTGTATTGGCCTTGATTAAAATGGTCTAAACCATTTTCAAAATAATATGTCTTATGATTTCGCGCAATTTCATCCCACTGATTTCGCGCCCTTTCATCCCAATCATCACTGATGCTAATATATTCATCAGCTATACAAAGTGAAAACGGCAACAATAAAACTAGTAAAAGCAATAAAGGCTTTAAAAAAGAGAGGGTGGTGCGATAAAAATCTTTAAACATGTCAAGTCCTTTTACAATTTGAGCCATTCTTTAGCCTGTTTTTCTAGCCAGATCACAAGCGAACTTTCAAAGCAATTTGAATGGATAGCAGTTGAAGACTTGCAAACAAAGAACATGATTAAAAGAGCTAAACTCAAAACTAAACTTAAAAATGTCAAACAAAAGAGTGGGCTTAACCGATCTAACTTACTATCAAATCATCTCTTTTTTAGATTGCAAACAACAACATAATAGCAACAAGCAATAGGGAGATGGTTTCATATTTTTTGCTATAATAGCATGAATTTGTTTCATAGTAACAAATTGAGAATATACCTTATGGAGGTAACACTATGGCTGACACAATCAATACAACTGAAACAACCCATGAAACAAAGAAGCCAAACGCTTTTGTAAATTTTTTCAAAAACAATTTGACTGATAAGCGTTATGATTCATTAGGTCTCATTGGAGCGGGGGTTTTATGTTGTGTTTTGAGCGGTGCTATGGGGATTGTTGGGATAATCTTTGTCGCAATAGGAATCTTTTTGTCTTTTTCTAATATCAACTTAGTGAAATTGGTTGAAAAATTGTCCAAAAAACAACCTAAAGCGGCCACAACTGTCAATAACGAAACCCAAAAATCTCAAGCAGCAAGCGTTACCAACGAACCAACTGAAGCTAAAGAGACTAAAGATTGAGGTAAAACAACGATTTTGACTGAAGAAAGAATAAGGGAAAATCTCACAAATTTAGGTGTTTTGGTGGTTTGTTACTCACTGCATGACTTACACAAGCAACCTATAAATTCTTTTTTTAGATTTAAGAGTAGTTGTTTGCAATATGAGTCTAGCTACGAGTTACAATGTGAGTAATAATTTTTCTAAGTTTAATATTAAGAGAGTCAGAGGGTATTTGATTTGTCTTGTTTGTAACACACCTAAAATGATACAAAGAGGATTGAATGGTGTCTCATTTTATGGTTGCTCTGATTATGTAAATAAAGGCGACTGTAAGGGCGTTTTACGAGAAATAAATGGCTCAATGAAAATGGTCTGCTTGCATTGTGAAAACACGCCCATAATGGAAAAAGTAGAAAGTGGTAGGGGAGGAGCTTACGCTTGTAAGAATTGCAACAGGAAGTTTTACTTTATCGATCTTGCAAAACAAAACGAACGAAAAAAAGGTTTAGAAAAAGAAAAAAAAGAATTGCTTAATAAGACTGAAAAGAAAAAAATCAAACGCCTTGAGCGTTTCATTTTGGCTGGTGTAAAAGCTAATATTAAAGAAAATTCTTTTTTCTTAGGATGTAAAAATTATCCTAAGTGCGAATGGACTGCTAGTATGGATTCACAAGATCTTAAATGTCTCAAATGCAACAGATTAATGAAAAGAAAAAAGAGTTTCAAAAACAATGAGTTTTTTACAGCTACATCGCTTACCTTAAAATGCAATGGAATTTTGTCTCTATATCAATCTGAAAAAAAAGGAAACCAATGTTTAGAAAACTAGCAACCTCTGTATCGCTCATGGGCTTACTAATCTCCAACGCTCTTTATGCTAAAGAAATAAGTGAAGCCGATAAGGTCATTAAGGCCACTAAAGAAACTAAAGAGACCAAGAAAGAGGCTAAACGCCTCAAAAAAGAAGCTAAACAGCGCCAACAGATCCCTGATAATAAGAAACCTCAATATGTCTCTGTTGATGACACAAAAACTCAAGCGCTTTTTGATATATACGACACCTTGAACGTGAATGACAAAAGCTTTGGGGATTGGTTTGGTAATAGCGCTTTGAAAGACAAAACTTATCTCTACGCTATGGATCTATTGGATTATAACAACTACTTATCCATAGAAAACCCTATTATCAAAACAAGAGCAATGGGGACTTATGCGGATCTGATTATCATCACAGGTTCGTTAGAACAAGTCAATGGGTATTACAATATTCTAAAAGCGCTCAACAAACGCAACGCTAAGTTTGTCTTAAAGATTAACGATAAGATACCTTACGCTCAAGCGACTTTTTTGAGAGTGCCAAAAAGAAGCGATCCCAACGCCCACACGCTTGATAAGGGAGCATCAATTGATGAAAGCAAGCTTTTTGAACAACAAAAGAAAATGTATTTCAACTACGCCAACGATGTGATCTGCAGACCCAACGATGAAGTGTGTTCGCCCCTAAGAGATGAAATGGTAGCTATGCCCACTAACGATAGCGTTACTCAAAAACCCAATATTATTGCTCCTTATAGCTTATATAGACTAAAAGAGGCAAATAATGCCAATGAAGCCCAACCATCACCTTATGCCACTCAAACCGCTCCTGAAAACAGCAAAGAGAAGCTCATAGAAGAGCTAATCGCCAACTCCCAACTCATAGCCAATGAAGAAGAGAGGGAAAAGAAACTCTTAGCAGAAAAAGAAAAACAAGAGACTGAATTGGCTAAATACAAACTCAAAGACTTAGAAAATCAAAAGAAACTAAAAGCTTTAGAAGCAGAGTTGAAAAAGAAAAACGCTAAGAAACCTAGAGTAGTGGAAGCGCCTATTCCTCCTAAAACAAGTGATTCTGATGAAACAATGAGAGTTATCAAAGAAAAAGAGAACTATAATGGATTATTAGTGGATAAAGAGACCACGATCAAAAGAAGCTATGAGGGGACTTTGATCAGTGAAAATTCTTACAGCAAAAAAAGCCCTCTCAACCCTAATGACTTGAGAAGCTTAGAAGAAGAAATTAAGAGCTACTATGTCAAGTCTAATGGCTTGTGTTACGCTAATGGCATTAGCCTCTATGTAAAAATCAAAAATGATCCCTACAAAGAGGGAATGCTGTGTGGTTATGAGAGCGTTCAAAAACTGCTTTCACCACTAAGGGACAAGCTCAAATACGACAAGCAGAAGTTACAAAAAGCGTTACTGAAAGATTCAAAGTAAGTTAAAGTTTTGTTTGAGAAATGGATTGGTCTGACTTTGCTTCTTAATTCCTTAGCCTATCCATGCCAAAAGGTAACCATTAGTTTCAAGCAGTATGAAAATCTTATCCATATCCATCAAAAAGGTTGCAACAATGAAGTGGTGTGCAGAACGCTTATTTCTATCGCTTTGTTAGAAAGCTCTCTAGGGTTGAACAACAAGCGCGAAATTTCCACAAAAGACACTTCTTATTCCATGTTTCATATCACTTTAAACACCGCTAAAAAATTCTATCCTACCTACTCTAAAACGCTTCTCAAAACCAAATTGTTAAACGATGTGGGTTTTGCGATCCAATTAGCCAAACAAATTTTAAAAGAAAATTTTGATTATTACAAACAAAAACACCCCAACAAAAGCGTGTATCAATTAGTGGAAATGGCAATAGGCGCTTATAATGGGGGAATGAAACACAACCCTAATGGCACTTATGTGAAGAAGTTTCGCTGCATTTATTCTCAAGTGCGTTACAACGAGTAGAGCATACTAACTATTTTTGAATCTTTGTAATTTTTACAAGCAATCTTGGTGATACACTTCTACTATCTTATGAATTTATAATAATATCATTTACATCATTATCTTTTAATTTTTCTAAAATATATTTTGCTTCTTTTTATTAAGATATTTTGTCTTTTTATTTTTTGGAATAGGCTTTTGCTTTCCTTATAAAGACATATAGCGTAAGAATTCTTCCAATTCATGCCATTTTCTCTGGGCATAGGTGCTGTAAAAATGGATTGATGAATTTTAATCTAGCGCATGCAGCAATCCAATAAAAGCGATGGCTAGCAAATCAAAGAACACACAAGCTTTTGATGAGTGAAAATTTCACTAAAGATATAGGAAAACTCAAACGCTTCATGCAAGACAAAGATTATTTTTTTAGCAAAGAAGCGTTTGATCTGATTTTGAAGGATTTCTAGAACGAAATCAATGATTAGAAATTAAAATCACAGTTCGCTTGAACCCACAGGCACTAAAGACTTGTCATAGCTCAATTCACCTCTAGTTTTAGCGGCTTGCAAATCATCGTAAAAAGTTGCTTGATTTGGCACTTTCCCTAATTTGTATTTCTTGCTCAAGCTTGGACTCACCTTAATGAGCTCATCGGTGAAGAAGGGATCATCATAGTAAAGCGCCTTGTGGCATTTGATGGGTTTGAGCGTGTTTTCTAAAATGATAAGCTCATCGCCCATAGTCATCAATTCATCAGGGGTCATCAAAAACCGCTCCTTGTTGCTGATAGAAGTGTTGGTCTTACCCGTATTGTCATCAATGCTTCGGCTCACATCTTGCCTTGTGTATTTCCCTAACACTTTAGAAAGCTTTTCAAAATGTTCATAGTAGTTATCGTTGTTGATCCCATAATACATATTCAAAGAAAGGTTGTCTAAAATAGTCTTAGCGCCATTCCTGCCATAACCAAGTGGGGGATCATTTTCTAATTGCGCCTTACTTTGAAACACAAAAGCAGGGCGCATGTTGTATTCTGCCATGATCCCTACCGCTTTAACAAAGGTCTCTAAATAGCCACACAAAGTGAATTCGTCCATAAGCATCAAGCAACTTCTTTTGCATTGTGGATCATGGATTGGCAGAATCAGGTTGCTATAAATCATCACGTTGAAAAACAGCTCTAATATCGGTCCAACAATAGTGCTTTCTTTGGGGTTAGCGATCACGCCAATACTGACCTCATCGATCCTTAAACGCCTAAAATCAAAATCATTAGCGCTCGTGAAATTCCTGATCATTGCGTTATTATAAGGAGCAAAGGCTGAAGTGTATACCCCTTGAACCGAGCTATAAGTTTCTCTAGCGCCACCCATTGTCTTGAAGTTATTCCACATGTTTCTAGTGGCAGGACTAAGCGCTCTTAGATTGTCGCCACTCTTATCTTCTTCACCTCCAAAAAATTCCATTAAAGACACGACTTTTTCCATGTTTGTGTCTTCATCAATCAAGTTGATCCCGCTTGCCATAGAACCTATGAAAAACATCGTAGGGGTTTCAGGCATGATGATTTTTTTTCTTTTGACAAACTCAAGCCCCTTTTTAGTCCACATGAGATCCCTATAAATATTGCAATTGATGACAAAGAGGTTTCGCGCTTGATTGCTAAAAAAAGGATCTTTTTCATTGGGTCTTTCAGGGAACACGAGCTTAGCCAATCCAAAGATTTGAGTGGAAAAATCCCCCCCACTAGCCACCATGCCATGCCCTTTTAAGCGTGTGTCAATTTGAGAGAGTATGTCTTCAGTCAAAACCACATCATTACCAAAATCCACGTAAGCGAAAGGATTAAATCGGTGTGTTTTTAAGGAGAAAGGTTCATAGATGAACACTTTTTGGTTGAAGCGTTTTTCTCTGATTTTTCCGCAAGTCTCCATAGTGTCAGCTTTAGGGTCAAACACAACGATATTTTGAGGATAATTGATCATATTGGGCATGATGAAACCCACACCTTTACCGCTTCTGGTAGGAGCAATCAAGCCAATGAACGCCTGTCCTGCGTAAGCGATAAAATCCCCCAAGCCACGCCTGCCTACAATAACCTCTCGTTTGTCAAAGGCGCGTTTTTTGTTGTTGGGCGTAATGAGCTTGGCTTTGATCATTTTCTCTTCAGTTTCCCAACTCGCGCTACCAAAGAGATCATCAACTTTTTTATTCGCTCCTATATCTCTAGTCCGAGTTAAGTATTTTAAGAACCACACAAAAAAGGTAATGAAGATATAAGAGCATAAAATAGAACTATATACGACTAAGGATATATTGAACCCATAAATCTTGAGTGAACTAAAACCAAGCGCTTTAAAATAGTATGCAGGAAAATCTTGTATCGCATAGATCCATATATCAAAAAGATCATCATCACTTTCAGGCAATCTATTATCACCATAAAAATTACCTAAGAGAATCAAGAAAAATAACCCTGATGTGATAAAAGAATAGGATAGTAATAGTATCGCTTGCAACCAAAAGCCAAAGGTTTTAACCCTTTCTTTCAGCCCATCTATAATGATTTCTTTAAAGCTTTTTTTCTTTTGAGGCTGGTTGGCTTTATCTTTAAGAGCCTTTTTTTGAGTTTTTATGAATTTGTAGAGGAAAAACAACGCTATTAACCCTATGAAACTAAAAATAACAACCAACTTATAATCCTCTATGAAGTATAAGGTGTTATACAAAAAGTCTTCCATTGTTCCTACTACCTATGTTTGATATAAAACTCATCACACTGTTTGTGGTGGTTGATATGGACAATTATATCAATCAAATCTTTAAAGCCTTCAATGAGACTTTCAAACTTGATATTCCTTGCTGCGCTATTAGATGAACTCATGTTGGCTAAACGAATAAACGCTTCTTCACTGCTCCCTGCATGCAGAGTGGTTAGCGTGCCTTTATGACCGCTACAAAGCACATTATAAAAATCGTATGCCTCACTGCTTCTGAGTTCCCCTAAAATGATTCTATCAGGCCGCATTCTCAAACATGACTTTAAGCAATCAGCAGAGGTGATATTCCCACCAAAAAAAAGCTGTGTGTAGTTCTTGTGGTGTTTGAATACAATCTCTTCGGTGTCTTCAATGGATATGATCCTTTCTTCTTTGGGGATAAACTCCATGATGCTTTTGATATAAGTCGTTTTACCGCTTCCTGTGCCACCACAAACAATCACATTTTTACCAATAGCAATACCATCTTTAATCGCACTGATCGCTTGTTCTTTGTTATCTAGTAGATTATAAAAACCCTGCTCTTCAAAGAAGCTATGAGGATAGGTTGTTTTGCTAGGTATCCTTATGGATATGGAAATGGTTTCATCATTAACTGTAACAGGGGAAAGGACAATCTGCACCCTTTCACCATTCGCTAAATTGCTGCTCAAAATAGGATTTTCATAGTTGTCTATTGTTTTTTTCTTAAAACTTGCACAACACCGAGCAAAATGCATTAAACGAGACAGACTAAAGGCTTTCCTGTCTCTCACGTCAAATGGTTGCCATTCGCCATTATTTTTTAAAACCCATACAACCTTGTTCCCATTGTAACAAATCTCAGTGATATTTTCCATTTTTAAAAAATCACCAAAAAGTTCTTCAGTAGCATGCCTTAGAGGATTTAATGCCGCTTCTTTTAAAGCTCTTTCTACTTCTAGAAATTTTTTATCTTCTGCACTCAATCTGTCTTCAGTCATGTTCTTATTCCAAATTTAATTTTAATTGGGTTATCAATTTAGCTCTTTCTAAAGAAGTGAGATAAGTCTTATTTTTGCTCAAAATGATATATTTAGTCCCTATATCTTGGACAATCTCATTGAGCTTCCTCCCAAAATCATCTATCCCTAGAATCTGAAACGCCACGCCCATCATATTGCCATCTATGAATGGCGGTAAATACTCTCTTGGCAGATAAGAAGCCACTAGGTCTGAAATTCTTGCCACTTCATCACACATGAAATTATTGAAGTTGTCAGAAATTTCTGCAACAAACTCCCCAAGCGTTAGTTCATTTTTGATCGTGCTTTCTGCAAAAGTCTTTTCTTGTTTGCAACGATTGTAACTGGCTAACACAAGGTTGTTTAAATAGTTGTAATAAGTATCAAAACTAATAAAATTCTTTTGCATATTGATTCTTAACTCTTGAACTCTTCTCAAAAAATCTTGCGGATCGTTGCTATCTTTTAAAGAAATGGCGTAATTTTGAATAAACTTATCCCTTACTTCATTCGCATTTCTCATAAGAGAGCTGTTGCTGTCTAAGATCTTTTGTCTTTCTGCTTCATTGAAACCTAGTTCCATTGCTGTTTCCTTTCATTGTTTTTGCTTGGTTTTTTCCACCACTATATCCTCTAGAAGAGCCTAGTTGGTTTTGTCTTTTATTTTGTAAAGAACCGAGTTTAATAACATGAATACATTTTATCCTTTCTCTTGAATCAATTGCCACCTTTGGGGCTTGTGGTGATTTCTTCATGTTCTCTAGACAAAGTTTTGGTGCTTTGTTTGATAATTTCATCTACCACAGATTTGTTGGTAATTTTAACATCATACACGCCACTAAAATCAATATCGTCCATTGTGAGAATCTTAATACTATCGCCCTCGTTTTTGTAAAAACTTGGGGGGATATTCATCAGTTGCCCTAGAATTTGATTAGACATCTGAGCTGAACTTTGCATACTGCCATTGATAGCTTGACCCAAAGCGTAATTAAATTCAGGTGTCCTTTCACTTCTGCCTTTGCCAAGGCCTATGAGTTTATCTAGGGCTATGATAGGCGCGGTTTGCAAGAAGCTATTAACCACGCTTGCTATCACAGCAAAGCCTATGCGCTTCATGAAGTGATTATTCACATAGCCATCTACCCCTGCTTCACCCAGCATGCCTGCTGCTTGAGCGTTTGCTAGAGGTATAATCACCCCATCAGGCGTAATGGCTTTAGTAAAGACTATCATTAAACGAGTCATAATAGGCGTGCCACCCTTCACGCTTTGATAATTCCCATACACCTTAGTGCCTTTGTCTAATAAGATCATAGTGCCGTTCATGTTCCATACATCTTTGGCTACAACCCCACTCACTATACCCGTGAGAGTGGCATCTACTTTAGAAGTCAGAGTGATTTCAATGGGGGTGTATTGCGCTAAAACAAATGTGGGATCACTCTTGCCTATAAAGGCCTGTTTGACAGGGCTTGTTTCATCTTGTTTTTCTTCTTTCTTTTTATCGTCAATGGGATTA
Organism: Helicobacter pylori; assembly: GCF_011140715.1. GTDB lineage: Bacteria > Campylobacterota > Campylobacteria > Campylobacterales > Helicobacteraceae > Helicobacter > Helicobacter pylori_DA. The sequence continues at coordinate 20,207 of NZ_SFZZ01000059.1, forward strand.
CCATTTTCATCTACAAAATCCCCACTCTTTTCTTTTTTGTTCTTAAGAGCGATTTCGCTGATATTTTTGGCAGTTTCTGCGACATCTTTGTCTATCTTATTGCTTTCTGCTTTAGTTTCTGCTGTGGGTTTTTTACTTTTTTCTTTATCGTCATCTTTTTTATCGCCACCTAAAGCCTTAGCTAATTTAGCTTCTAAACTCTTATCCTTAATGGTTTTCTCTGTTTCGTATTGCTTAGTAATATCAGGCTCTATGGAAGCATAAATAGGATTATCGCTAGCTATTTTGTCCGCATCAACATTAGTGGCATTAATAGTGGCAATATCGCCACCATTTTTAAAATCCATTGGCAACAATGGATAACCTTTAGCCGCCATGTTATCAAAGGTTTTGCGGTTTCTTAGTTCGCTATAAATCAGATCCACTTCATCAGCTTGTCGTTTGATTCCTAGAATTAGTGCCCTTTCACTATCGCTCAAGCCTTCTAAACATTGCTCTATGGCCTCTTGATCAGTAGGGTCATCTAAGTTATCCAAGCACTCGCTTGCTTGATGCAACCTTTCTGTTTTACTCAATTGATTTTGTTTGTTCTGTGCCCTTTTATTTTGGATTTCTTGGATCAAATCGCTATAAAGGTTTTGGCATTTCCTTTTTTCTTCATCGGTCCTAGCCGTTTTCAAACAATCCAAGACAGCCTTTTCTCTAGCTTCTTGCAGGTATTTGAGCTTCTCTTCATCGCTCAAACCATCCAAACACTTCATGATAGCCGCTCTGTCGTTAGGATCGGCGTTTTTCAAGCAATCTTTGATCGCTTTATCTTTTTGTTGGAGTTCTTTCGCTAAGAACTTTCTCGCTTCAGGGGTGAGTAATTTCTCGCATTCCTGTTTTTCTTTTTCATTCCTAGCTCTTGAT
>NZ_SFZZ01000060.1:0-98269 GCF_011140715.1 Helicobacter pylori
CTTGAAATGAGGAGTTTAAAACCAGACCCACAAGCCCACCTTTCAACCTCTCAAAGCCTTTTGTTCGTTCAAAAAATATTTGCTGATGTTAGTAAAGAAATAGAAGCAGCTGCTAATACCGAGAAAAAAGTAGAAAAAGCGGGTTATGGTTATAGTAAAAGGATGTAGCGATTAAAATATTACACCAAGTTTTTAATGATCTGTCGGCTTTTGATTTTTTATGGTAGCGTTATTTGGTAATAAAAGAGAACCTTTTTAAAAGCTTAAGCTCCCTAAAGTAAGGTAAAACTAACAAATGGAGGTTAAAACGCGCAATAAAACTCCAAAGAGCCGACTTTTTTAATCGTAATTTGCTTATGGTTTAATAAAGTTTCTAAATGCTTAAAGGTGTTAGGATCCAGTATTAGGGGGGCTTCTTCTGCGCTTAAAGGGCGCCTGGAAATTAAAGCGAGCAATTCGTCCGCATCGCAAGAAATCAATTTTTTAGCTTGAGTAATGGATCGTTTAGGCAAACTCACGCAAAGCCCTTCAAAAAACAAAGAGCATTTTAACAATTCATCTTCGCTCAATTTTGGGGCTTTAAAGCTTGAGGGTCTGTCTATGGTGCTTAAATCCACTCTGGCTATATTGATTTGTTTTAAAAAGGCAGCGATGAGTTTTAAGTTGTTCGTGCTATCATTCACGCCCTTAATTAACAGCACTTCAGCCACCAGTTGCCCCTGATAGATTTGAGAAAAGCGCAAAATCCCCTCTAAAATCTTGTTAATGTCTTTGGAATAAGGCTTATCCACTCTTTCAAAGGCTTTCAAATCAATAGCGTCTAAAGAAAATTTAACGATGTCAAATTCCTTTAAGGCTTGTTGGACTTTTGGCTCATAAAAGAGTGAGCCGTTGCTTAAAATCAAAGTTTTAATACCCTTTAAAAAAGGCTTGATGCTTTGGATAAGCTCTAATAAATGAGGGTATAGCGTGGGTTCGCCATTAGCGGTAATGGTTAAAACATCAATGGGGGTGGTGAGGTTGTTTAGGGCGTTTTGAATGGCGTTAATCAAAGTTTTTACTTTGATCACTTCTTCCATGCGTTCAATGGGCTTGGCTTTACCCAACTCGCAATAAATGCAATTGTAATTGCATTGTTTTTTAGAGGGCGATAGATCCACGCCCAAAGACTTCCCAAAACGCCTGGATAAAACAGGCCCAAAAACGATAGGCGGATTTTCTTTAGCCATTCTCTTCCTCTAAAAACACGCACTCTTTGCATTTAATACATTCATGCGCCTTTTTTTTGCGATAGATTCTTTCACTCATCAAATAATGGCATTTCTCGCAACGCTTATTGATGGGCTTATGGTTGGATAAAAAATTGCATTTAGGGTAATTGTTGCAGCCATAAAACGAGCCTTTCTTACTCCTTTTTAAGGCAATATCCCCTCCGCATTCTGGGCATTTCACGCCTTCTATTGTTTCTTTGGCGTTAGGGGTGTTTTTTAGCGATTTGGTGTTTTTGCATTCAGGGTAGTTGTTGCAAGCTAAAAACGCCCCGTTTCTGCTGAATTTTTGCACCATTTCCCCTCCGCATTTTTCGCACAATTCTTGATTGGCTCCATCGTGAGCGTTTTCAGTTTGTTTGATGTATTTGCATTTAGGGTAATTATTGCAAGCGATAAACTCCCCATAACGGCTATTCTTTTTGACTAATTCCCCCCCGCATTTAGGGCATGATTGGCCGGTTTTTTCATGCACTTTCTGAGAGATGATATTCTTTTTCCCGGCTTCAATTTTATCCATAAAAGGGTAGTAAAAGTCCTTTAAGACTTGCTGGTAGTCGGCTTTATTTTGAGCGATATTATCAAGCTCTTCTTCTAAAGAAGCGCTGAATTTAGAATCCACAATCTCTTCAAAATGCTTTTCTAAAATTTCTATCACTTTAAAAGCACTCTCTAAAGCGCTGATCTGCTTTTTTTCTACCTTGATGTAGTCTCTGTTTTGTAAAAGAGAAATCGTTGGGGCGTAGGTGCTGGGCCTGCCTATGCCTAAACTTTCTAAAACTTTAATCAAGCTTGCTTCTGAATAGCGTGCTGGAGGTTCTGTAACATGGGCGTTGCTCTCTAATTTTTCTAATTTAATGGGGTCATTTTCTTTCAAATTGGGGAGCAATTTGTCCTTATCGTCATTGCCTAAAATTTTATAATAACCATCAAAAAGGAGTTTTCTGCCACTCGCTTTAAACTCGCCTTTTTCGCAAGCCACAACCACGCTTTGGCTTTCAAAAAGAGCGTCTTGCATTTGAGAAGCTAAAAAGCGTTTGTAAATTAAGGTATAGAGCTTTAATTCTTCAGGCTTAAGGTAGTCTTTTAAAGCGTTTGGCTCTAAAATAATAGAAGTGGGTCTGATCGCTTCATGGGCTTCTTGGGCGTTTTTATTCTTGCTGGAATAAACTTTGGCTTTAGGGGGCAAGTAGTCTTTGCCATAATCTTTTAAAATCTTATTCCTCGCTTCTTCTAAAGCCTCTTTAGCGATATTCAAGCTATCCGTTCTCATGTAAGTGATCACGCCCATAACGCCTTGTGGGGTGGCTACGCCTTCATATAATTTTTGAGCGATGCTCATGGTTTTTGTGGGCGAAAAGCCTAAAAGACTGGAAGCGCTTTGCTGTAAAGTGGAAGTCATGAAAGGGGGCGGTGTGGGGGATTTTTTAGATTTTTTAACGATACTAGAGATAATATAGCTTTCTTTTTCCAATTCGTTTTTAATCTCTTGAGCTTTTTTTTCATCAATCAGCTCTTGGGCTTTGAGTTTGTTACCCTTATAACTGATGAGTTGCGCTTCTAAATGCGGCTCAAACAAAGCGTCTAGCGTGAAGTAGGTTAAAGGCTTAAAGGCTTTGATTTCTCTTTCTCTATCAATCACAAGCTTTAAAGCCGCACTTTGCACCCGCCCAGCACTCAAACCTTTAGTGATTTTAGATGAAATCAACGAGCTGAGCTTGAAACCCACGATCCGATCTAAAAAACGCCTGGCTTGTTGGGCATTGACCTTAGACATGTCAATTTGTCGTGGGGTTTTTAGAGCGTTTAAAATCGCATTTTGCGTGATCTCATGAAAAACAATCCTAGGATAGCTCTCCAATTTCCCCCCAATCAAACATGCCACATGATAGCCTATCGCTTCCCCTTCTCTGTCTTCATCGGTAGCGATATAAGTAATAGACGCTTTTTTAGAAAGCTCTATGATCTGTTTGACAAGCTCTTTATGGTCTTTATCCACGACATAATTAGGAGTGAAGCCGGTTTCATCAATCTTGATGCCTAAAGCGAATTTGGATAAATCCCTGACATGCCCTTTAGAGGCAACAACTTCATAATTTTTATCCAAAAAATTTTTAATGGTTTTGGCTTTTGCTGGGGATTCTACGATAATAAGGTGCTTCATTGAACGCCTTTAATGGAATGTTTATACCTATTAATGAATGATTGTAGCATAGAATTTTGACTAAACGATTCATCAAACCATAAAATTCTATAACGGCGCTAAAAATCAAAGAGTTGGAACACCCTTTGCTTGACTAACAGCAAATATCTATGCAAAGGATGCAAACATGAGTTTTAGGATAAATACCAATATCGCCGCTTTAACTTCTCATGCGGTAGGGGTTCAAAACAACAGAGACCTTTCAAGCTCGCTTGAAAAGTTAAGCTCAGGGCTTAGGATCAATAAAGCCGCTGACGATTCTAGTGGGATGGCGATCGCTGATAGCTTAAGGAGTCAAAGCGCGAATTTGGGTCAAGCGATCCGCAACGCTAATGACGCTATTGGTATGGTTCAAACCGCAGATAAAGCGATGGATGAGCAAATCAAAATCTTAGACACCATTAAAACCAAAGCCGTTCAAGCCGCTCAAGACGGGCAAACTTTAGAAAGCCGAAGAGCGCTCCAGAGCGATATTCAAAGGTTGTTAGAAGAACTGGACAATATCGCTAACACCACAAGCTTTAACGGCCAACAAATGCTTTCAGGAAGTTTTTCTAACAAAGAATTTCAAATTGGCGCGTATTCTAACACCACGGTTAAAGCGTCTATTGGCTCAACAAGCTCAGATAAGATTGGGCATGTGCGCATGGAAACCTCTTCTTTTAGCGGTGCAGGCATGCTCGCTAGTGCAGCGGCGCAAAACTTGACTGAAGTGGGATTGAATTTCAAACAAGTCAATGGCGTGAATGATTATAAGATTGAAACCGTGCGCATTTCTACAAGCGCTGGCACAGGGATTGGGGCGTTAAGCGAGATCATCAACCGCTTTTCTAACACTCTAGGCGTTAGGGCTTCTTATAATGTCATGGCTACCGGTGGCACTCCCGTGCAATCAGGAACCGTGAGAGAACTCACCATTAATGGCGTAGAAATTGGGACCGTGAATGATGTGCATAAAAACGACGCTGACGGGAGATTGACTAATGCGATCAACTCCGTCAAAGACAGGACGGGCGTGGAAGCGAGCTTGGATATTCAAGGGCGCATTAATTTGCACTCCATTGATGGGCGTGCGATTTCTGTGCATGCAGCGAGTGCAAGCGGTCAGGTTTTTGGGGGAGGGAATTTTGCAGGGATTTCTGGGACACAGCATGCGGTTATTGGGCGCTTAACCTTGACCAGGACCGACGCTAGAGATATTATTGTGAGCGGCGTGAATTTTAGCCATGTGGGCTTTCATTCCGCTCAAGGGGTGGCAGAATACACCGTGAATTTGAGAGCGGTTAGGGGTATTTTTGATGCGAATGTGGCTTCAGCAGCTGGAGCGAACGCTAATGGCGCGCAAGCGGAAACCAATTCTCAAGGTATAGGGGCTGGGGTAACAAGCCTTAAAGGGGCGATGATTGTAATGGATATGGCGGATTCTGCACGCACGCAATTAGACAAGATCCGATCTGATATGGGTTCGGTGCAAATGGAATTGGTTACCACCATTAATAATATTTCTGTAACCCAAGTGAATGTTAAAGCGGCTGAATCTCAAATCAGAGATGTGGATTTTGCTGAAGAGAGCGCGAACTTTTCTAAATACAATATTTTGGCGCAAAGCGGGAGTTTTGCTATGGCGCAAGCGAATGCGGTGCAACAGAATGTCTTGAGGCTTTTACAATAACAGCCCTTGATTCAAAGGGGCGTTAGCCTTTTTTATAAGTTATTTTTATAAGTTAAAATAATGGATATTTATCAAAAAAACTTACAAGCTCTTTTCAAAAAAGACCCTCTTTTGTTCGCACAACTCAAAGCCATTAAAGAAAACAAAAAATACGAAGTGTTTTTAGGGAATGATAGCGCGAATTTCAATCTCTTAGATAAAGAAACAAACACGCCCTTATTTGAAAAAAGCCCGCTAGATTCAAGCTTAGAGCTATACAAAAATAGCGAAATTTACATGCTTTATCCTTATTTGTATTATTTTGGCTTGGGTAATGGGGTGTTTTACCGCTTGCTTTTAGGTAATGGCAATTTAAAACGCTTGGTGGTCATTGAGCCTGAAATAGAAATTATTTTCATTGTGTTGAATCTTTTGGATTTTTCCACTGAGATTTTAGAAAATCGTTTGATTTTATTGCATGCGAGTTTTTGCAATTACAACATGATCGCTTCATTGTTTGATATGGATAAAAAATCTCGTTTATACGCAAGAATGTATGATTTAAAACTTTTTAACGCTTATTATGAACGATACTCTAGTCAAATGATAGAAATCAACCAGCATTTCACGCGCGCTTTAGAGCATGGTGCTATTAGCGTAGGCAATGACGCTAAAGACGCGCTTATAGGCATCAAACAGCATGCCGCTAATCTGCCTGAAGTCATCAAAAGCCCTAGTTTAGTGGATTTTGTGAATGCTTTGAAAAACAGAGACACCGCGATTATTGTCTCAACCGGGCCCAGTTTGAACAAGCAACTCCCCCTTTTAAAAGAAATCGCCCCTTATGCGACGCTTTTTTGCATAGACGCTTCTTTCCCTATTTTAGCCAGAGCCGGTATCAAGCCTGATATTGTGCTGTCTTTAGAAAGGGTGGATTTGACGGCGAAATTCTATGAAGAAACCCCCTTAGATTTTCAAGAAGGCGTTATTTTTGCTCTGACTTCCATTGTGCATAAACGATTGATTAAAGCGGTTAAAAAGGGGGTTAAGCAATTTAGTTTCCGCCCCTTTGGTTATACCAACCTTTTTGATTTGCACCAGTATGGTTATGTGGGCATAGGCTTGAGCGCAGCGAACATGGCGTATGAATTAGTGGTGCATTCTCGTTTCAAAAGGTGCGTGTTTATCGGGCAAGATTTGAGCTTTTCACAAAGCGGTAACAGCCATGCTAGTGGGGCGATTTATGGCGATAAAGAGATCAAGCCTAAAAAAGATAAAGATAAGATTTTTATAGAAAAATACGGGGGTAATGGGGAAGTAGAAACCACTTTGGTGTGGAAACTTTTCTTAGAATTTTTTGAAAAAGATATTTTTAATACGCCCTATAAACTAGAAGTCATTAACGCTACTGAAGGGGGGGCTAGGATTAAAGGGACTAAAGAAATGCCCTTTAAAGAAGTGTGCGAAAAAATAGACAAATCCAAGCCAAAGCCTCCTATCAATCTTATTTATCCCACCCAATCAGAACAGGCTAAAAATTTAAAGATTGCCAAGCAAAAATGCGAAGAGATCATCAAATACGCCAATGAGAAAAAAATGCAAGTTGAAGGAGCGTTTTTAAAGGTGGCAGAGTTTTTAGAAAAAGTGGAAAAGCTTCATGAAGAAAAAAAATTAGAAGAGTTGGATTTTAAGGAATTAGAAAATTTGAGCGCTGAAATTGACAACATTAAAGAACTTTTTGACGACAAACAATTCAATTCGTATTTCATGGATGCGATACAATCTTACATTTTCCACCAGGAATTGCATATCGCTGAAATCGTGTGTAAAAAAACGAGTAATGAAGACGGATTAAGGGCTAAGCAATTAGAATACATTTACGCGCACAAATACTGGCTTTTTAGTTTAGCGGGTGGGATGGATTGCGTGATAGAAGCGATCAAAATGGCTTTGAAAGAGTGGTAAAACCCCTTTTAAGCGTATGTGTCTAGGCTGGAATAAATTTCAGGGATATTTTCGCCATCAACAAGATTTTTCTCAACTTGGGATCTATCTTTAATCTCGCCGTCGTTATTGATAGCGTTTAAAGCTTGTAACCTGTCAAAATCAGGGGCGTTTGGCGCATTATCTTGGCTGAAACCATCTTGAATACTGCTTTGTTGTAAATCCTGCTCTACTTGATTCCTATCCTTTATGGTTGCGTCATTATTGATATTGTTCAAGGTTTGGAGCTGTGTGAAATTAGGGGTGTAATGGGTGTTGATGGTCATGTTTTATCCTTTTTAGCTTTTTACACGCTCAATCGTGGATCATCATTATAGCAATAATCCATTAAATCGCCCAATCGTAAAACCTTGCATGAGTTTTCAATCAAATCAAAAACTTCCATGAGTTTAGGAAGCTCTCTGTGGTAGGCAAAAATCCCACACCCCTTAATGAAAACAAAATATTTTTTGCTCTCTTGCAGTTGGCGTAAAATTTCTGTATCCGCTCTTTCTTGCCAGCTGTCATAGTCTTTGGGGTTAAAAATGGCGATTTCTTCGCCCAAAGAACGATACCCTAAATAATCTCTAGGGAGCAATCGGTTGTGGCGCAAGGAATACGCTAGGCTATAAGGAGGGCGCGCGTAAGCGATGAATTTAGCGTCCAAAAACTCCCTATACACGCTCGCATGAATGGGCGAATCCTGGCTCGCTTCTTTCCAGCGATAATCTATCTTGTCATGCAAGACCAGTAAGGTGTTTTCATTCAATTGATCAAAAACAGCGTTTCTTTTATTGATCACAAATTGATTAGCGCCAATGCGCGCCGAAATGGAGCCTTGATAAAGCCCAAAAAAACCCTTTCTAAACATGGATAATGAAATGCTTTGGAGCGAATAAATCAGATTGCTGTCAATGCCTCTTGTGTGTGTGTTCATGTTTAACATGATAACAAGTTTTTTTAATAAAAGGTATTAGTTGCCCAACAGATCTAAATTAAATCAACTCTATAAAAAATCCTAATTTAATTCTAGTAAATAAATTTAGTGATACAGACTAAACTTTAAAGAAAAATCAGGTAATTTTTATCACTTTTTCAAAACAAGTGATAGATTATTAACTTTTTATGCTATAATGCGAGGGTTCTTTCATCAAGAATGGTGATTGACGAGATTTTTCAAATAATGATGTTAAGAAGAATTAAAGTAGGTTCTGATTTGAATAAAAAAGAGAGTTTGTTAGATGCGTTTGTTAAAACCTATCTGCAGATTTTAGAACCCATTAGCTCTAAACGCTTGAAAGAGTTGGCAAACTTGAAAATATCTTGCGCGACAATCAGGAATTATTTTCAAATCCTTTCTAAAGAAGGCATGCTTTATCAAGCCCATTCTAGCGGCGCTAGATTGCCCACTTTTAAGGCGTTTGAAAACTATTGGCACAAGTCGTTGCGCTTTGAAGTTTTAAAGGTGAATGAAAAACGCTTAAAAAGCGCGAGTGAAAATTTCGGGCTTTTCACGCTGTTAAAAAAACCCAGTTTGGAGCGTTTAGAAAGAGTCATTGAGTGCGAAAAACGCTTTTTGATTTTGGACTTTTTGGCGTTTTCTTGCACGCTGGGTTACAGCGTTAAAATGGAGAAGTTTTTATTGGAGCTTGTGGGCAGGAGCGTTAAAGAAGTGCGCTCCATCGCTGCTTCTGTCAATGCGTTGAGTTTGGCCAGACAATTAGAGCGTTTGGAGTATTCCAACACGCAAATTACGCGCTTTAATCTAATGGGGTTAAAAACGCTTTTAAACAGCCCTTTATTTTTTGACATTTTAGAGGGTAAGGTTTTGGAGCGTTTCAAAAAAGGGTTGCATTTTATAGAACCTGATTGCATGCTAGTAACGCGCCCTATAGAATTTCAAAACGAGCGGATGCAACTGCTTTGCGTGGGGAAATTGGAATGCGATTATGAAGGGTTTTTTCAAACGATTTCTAAGGAGGAATAATGAAAGATGAACACAATCAAGAACACGATCATTTAAGCCCAAAAGAGCCAGAATTTTATCAAAAGGCTTGCACTTGCAAAGAACAACAAGGTGGAGAAAAGCAAGAAGCGGGCGAAAAAGAAGGCGAGATCAAGGAAGATTTTGAGCTTAAATACCAGGAAATGCACGAAAAATATTTAAGAGTGCATGCGGATTTTGAAAACGTGAAAAAGCGCTTAGAAAGAGACAAGAGCATGGCGTTAGAGTATGCGTATGAAAAAATCGCATTAGATCTATTGCCAGTGATTGATGCGCTTCTTGGGGCTCATAAGAGTGCTGCAGAAGAAAATAAAGAGAGCGCTTTAACCAAAGGCTTGGAGCTTACGATAGAAAAGCTGCATGAAGTTTTGGCAAGGCATGGCATTGAAGGGATTGAATGCTTAGAAGAATTTGATCCTAATTTCCACAATGCCATCATGCAAGTCAAAAGCGAAGAAAAAGAAAACGGGAAAATCGTGCAGGTTTTGCAACAGGGTTACAAGTATAAGGGTAGGGTTTTGAGGCCGGCAATGGTGAGCATTGCTAAAAACGATTAAAACATTTATTTTAAAAGAAAGGATAACGCATGGGAAAAGTTATTGGAATTGATTTAGGGACAACCAACTCCGCAATGGCGGTTTATGAAGGCAATGAAGCAAAGATTATTGCGAATAAAGAGGGTAAAAACACCACTCCTTCTATTGTGGCTTTTACGGATAAGGGCGAGATTTTAGTGGGCGAGAGCGCCAAAAGACAAGCGGTAACCAACCCAGAAAAGACCATTTATTCTATTAAAAGAATCATGGGCTTAATGTTTAATGAAGATAAGGCTAAAGAAGCTGAAAAACGCTTGCCTTATAAGATTGTGGATAGGAATGGGGCTTGTGCGATTGAAATTTCAGGTAAAATTTATACCCCTCAAGAAATTTCAGCCAAAATTTTAATGAAGCTCAAAGAAGACGCTGAAAGTTATTTAGGCGAGAGCGTTACGGAAGCGGTTATCACGGTTCCGGCTTATTTTAACGACAGCCAAAGGAAAGCGACTAAAGAAGCCGGCACGATTGCAGGGCTTAACGTTTTAAGGATCATCAATGAGCCTACCAGCGCGGCGTTAGCCTATGGCTTGGATAAAAAAGAGAGCGAAAAAATCATGGTTTATGATTTGGGTGGGGGGACTTTTGATGTTACCGTTTTAGAAACAGGCGATAATGTCGTGGAAGTTTTAGCCACAGGGGGCGATGCGTTTTTGGGGGGCGATGATTTTGACAATCGTGTGATTGATTTCTTAGCGGCTGAGTTTAAAAGCGAAACGGGCATTGAAATTAAAAACGATGTGATGGCGTTGCAACGCCTGAAAGAAGCGGCTGAAAACGCTAAAAAAGAACTGAGCTCTGCGATGGAGACTGAAATCAATTTGCCCTTTATCACAGCAGACGCTACTGGGCCTAAACACTTGGTTAAAAAACTCACTAGGGCTAAATTTGAAAGCTTGACAGAAGATCTCATGGAAGAAACGATTTCTAAAATTGAAAGCGTGATCAAAGACGCGGGGCTGACCAAAAATGAGATTTCAGAAGTGGTGATGGTGGGAGGCTCCACTCGTATCCCTAAAGTCCAAGAAAGGGTGAAAGCGTTTATTAATAAAGATTTGAATAAAAGCGTCAATCCTGATGAAGTCGTAGCGGTGGGAGCGAGCATTCAAGGGGGCGTGTTAAAAGGCGATGTGAAAGATGTGCTTTTATTAGATGTTACGCCTTTAAGCCTTGGGATTGAAACTTTAGGGGGCGTGATGACTAAAGTGATTGATAGAGGCACGACTATTCCTGCGAAAAAATCTCAAGTGTTCTCAACCGCTGAAGACAACCAGCCCGCTGTGTCCATTATGGTTTTACAAGGCGAAAGGGAATTGGCAAGGGATAATAAATCTTTGGGTAAATTTGATTTGCAAGGCATCGCTCCAGCTCCAAGAGGCGTGCCGCAAATTGAAGTAACCTTTGATATTGACGCTAACGGGATTTTAACCGTTTCAGCGCAAGATAAAAATACCGGCAAAAGCCAAGAGATTAAAATTTCTGGTTCTAGCGGGTTGTCTGATAGCGAAATTGAAAAAATGGTGAAAGACGCTGAATTGCACAAAGAAGAAGACGCTAGGAAAAAAGAAGTGATTGAAGCGAGAAACCATGCCGATAGTTTGGCGCACCAAACCCAAAAGAGCCTTGATGAGCATAAAACAAGTTTGAATGAAAACGACGCTAACGAGATCCAAAACGCCATTAACGCTCTTAAAGATTGCGTCAAAAACGATAACGCTACTAAAGCGGAGCTTGAAGACAAAACCAAATTATTAGCGCAAGCGGCTCAAAAATTAGGCGAAGCCATGGCGAATAAAAACAACGCTGAGCAGCCCAAGAAAAAAGACGATGATGTGATTGATGCGGAAGTGGAGTAAAAACGCTTTTAAAACTTCTTTCAAGCGAGCGGTTTTAATCAAAACCCGCTTGCTTTCCTCATTTTCATCAATGGGATACTGATTGCAAAATCTAAAAATAGCGTTTTTAATCCAAATATCAAAGCTTGATTGTAACCAAACGATAGCTTTTTTAAGGTTTAGCTTAAAAGCGTTGGTGGGATTTTAGGAAAATCCCTTAAGGGAGAGTTCCTTTTTGGTATGGGGTTATTTCATCAAGTTGTTTCTTAATGGCTTGTGCTAGATGGCTCTAATTCAAAACACGCAGTGGGGATTTGATTAAATTCGTTAGCAAAGCGTAAAAAATCGTTGGTAATGTTTTCAAGATCGGCTTCTAAATCGTCATAGAGCTTTTGATAGCATGCGTTTTCAATAATGATCTTATCATACGCTGGGCATTTTTGACACTCTTTTTCCCCATCTTGCTCTGTGGATCGACCTATGCAAAGATAAAACTTTTCAAAATCGTTGTGCCAATAGTAACCAAGTCAAAGGTAAAAACCTTTTTTGGGGGTTGGTTTTTTACCATTGACAAACTCTTCCCCTAAAATATCCTGACGGCAAAAGGCGATGGATGGCCCATGGGATAAAAGTCCAGAGCCAGGACTGATTTTACACGCATAACCCCATGGCGTTAAAAACTTGTTCAACTCTCTTTGGTATGAAGCCCACTTTGGTATCTTTGGGGTTTTGCCTGTTTGCTTTTCCTCTTGCGCTTTGGCGTCAATTGACGCTACAAATTCTCTTAACAAGTCTTGAAACGCTTTTCTTTGCTCTTCATTCCATTCTATCGTTTTCATTGAAAGCTCCTTAATCCATCTCAATAAACCAACATTTTATCCTAAACTTATTCCATTTAACGAGTTTAGGCATAATCGCAAAATTGAATTTTATTGTTTGTTATAGGAGGAATGATGATTATCACCACAATGCAAGACGCCATAGGCCGCACCCCCATTTTTAAATTCACTAACAAGGATTACCCCATTCCGTTAAAGTCCGCCATTTACGCTAAACTAGAGCATCTAAACCCAGGAGGGAGCGTTAAAGACCGCTTAGGCCAATATCTTATAGAAGAAGGGTTTAAAACAGGCAAAATCACTTCTAAAACAACCATTATTGAGCCTACCGCAGGCAATACCGGCATCGCTCTAGCCCTAGTGGCGCTCAAGCACCATCTCAAAACCATCTTTGTTGTCCCGGAAAAATTCAGCACAGAAAAACAACAAATCATGAGAGCTTTGGGGGCTAAAGTGATCAACACGCCTACTAGCGAGGGGATTTCTGGCGCCATTAAAAAAAGTAAAGAATTAGCCGAAAGTATCCCTAATAGCTATGTGCCCTTGCAATTTGAAAACCCTGATAATCCCGCAGCCTACTACCACACCCTAGCCCCTGAGATTGTCCAAGAATTAGGCACAAATTTTACGAGCTTTGTAGCTGGGATAGGGAGTGGTGGCACTTTTGCAGGCATGGCTAGGTATTTGAAAGAACGCATCCCTAACATTCGCTTGATTGGGGTGGAGCCGGAGGGTTCTATTTTGAATGGGGGAGAGCCTGGGCCTCATGAGATTGAGGGCATTGGCGTGGAGTTCATCCCTCCTTTTTTCGCAAATTTGGATATTGATAGCTTTGAAACGATTTCAGATGAAGAGGGTTTTAGCTACACTAGGAAGTTAGCCAAGAAAAACGGCTTATTAGTGGGGAGCTCTAGCGGGGCCGCTTTTGCGGCTGCCTTGAAAGAAGTGCAACGCCTTCCTGAAGGCAGCCAGGTTTTAACCATTTTCCCAGATGTTGCCGATCGTTATCTTTCTAAAGGTATTTATTTATAAATTCATAAAAAGGAAAAACCATGCGCATGCAAACAAAACTAATCCATGGGGGTATTAGTGAGGATACGACAACGGGGGCGGTGAGCGTGCCTATTTATCAAACTTCCACCTACCGCCAAGACGCCATAGGCCACCATAAGGGCTATGAATACTCTCGCTCAGGCAACCCCACGCGCTTTGCTTTAGAAGAGCTCATCGCCGATTTAGAAGGGGGGGTTAAGGGGTTTGCTTTTGCTTCTGGTTTAGCCGGAATCCACGCCGTTTTTTCCCTCTTGCAATCAGGCGATCATGTGTTATTGGGCGATGATGTTTATGGGGGGACTTTCCGCTTGTTTAATAAAGTGCTTGTCAAAAACGGGCTTTCTTGCACCATTATAGACACTAGCGATATATCCCAAATCAAAAAGGCTATCAAACCCAACACCAAAGCCCTTTATTTAGAAACCCCTAGTAACCCCTTGCTTAAAATCACGGATTTAGCGCAATGTGCTAGTGTCGCTAAAGATCATGGTTTGCTCACTATCGTGGATAACACCTTTGCCACCCCCTATTGCCAAAACCCGCTTCTTTTAGGGGCGGACATTGTGGTGCATAGCGGCACAAAATACTTAGGCGGGCATAGCGATGTGGTCGCCGGGCTTGTAACCACTAATGATGAAGCGCTAGCCCAAGAGATCGCTTTTTTCCAAAACGCTATCGGTGGGGTTTTAGGCCCTCAAGACAGCTGGCTGTTGCAAAGAGGGATTAAAACGCTAGCATTACGCATGGAGGCCCATCAAAAAAACGCTCTTTGCGTGGCTGAATTTTTAGAAAAACACCCTAAAGTAGAAAAGGTTTATTACCCGGGCCTGCCCACCCACCCTAATTACGAACTAGCCAAAGCCCAAATGCGTGGCTTTAGCGGGATGCTCTCTTTCACCCTCAAAAACGACAGCGAGGCAACTCCCTTTGTAGAAAGCCTTAAATTATTCATTTTAGGCGAGAGTTTGGGCGGGGTGGAAAGTTTGGTGGGGGTTCCAGCGCTAATGACCCATGCGTGTATCCCTAAAGTGCAACGAGAAGCTGCCGGGATTAGAGATGGTTTGGTGCGCTTGTCTGTGGGGATTGAGCATGAACAGGATTTGTTAGAAGATTTAGAGCAAGCGTTCGCTAAAATAGGCTAAAGTTTCATTACAATTTATGAATGAAGGAGTTAAAAACATGAAAATGAATGTAGAGAGTTTCAATTTGGATCACACCAAAGTCAAAGCCCCTTATGTGCGTATCGCTGATCGCAAAAAGGGCGCTAATGGGGATGTGATTGTCAAATACGATGTGCGCTTCAAGCAGCCCAACCAAGATCACATGGACATGCCAAGCCTGCACTCTTTAGAGCATTTAGTCGCTGAAATCATCCGTAACCATGCCAGTTATGTCGTGGATTGGTCGCCTATGGGTTGCCAAACGGGATTTTATCTCACGGTGTTAAACCATGACAATTACACAGAGATTTTAGAGGTTTTAGAAAAGACGATGCAAGATGTGTTAAAGGCTAAAGAAGTGCCTGCCAGCAATGAAAAGCAATGCGGTTGGGCGGCTAACCACACTTTAGAGGGCGCACAGGATTTAGCGCGCACTTTTTTAGACAAACGCGCTGAATGGTCTGAAGTGGGGGTTTGATGAATGGGGGGAATGATTTTACTCCCCTATCCCCTTATCCGTTTTACCCATTTAGGCGTTACATGCCAATCAAAATCATTGCATCAGCGTTAGTTTCATGTAAAAATAATGCTATGAAGATTTTTTTATGGAAGGATTTCAATGAAAAAATTGATTTTGGTCATCTTTTTAACGCTAACGCTTTCAATATCTGCAAAAGAAGTCAAAATAGTGTTTTTGGAAACTTCAGACATTCACGGGCGGCTTTTTTCGTATGATTATGCGATTGGCGAACAAAAACCCAATAACGGCTTGACAAGGATTGCGACTTTAATCAAAAAGCAAAGGGCTGAGAATAAAAATGTGGTTTTGATTGACAGCGGGGATTTGTTGCAAGGCAATAGTGCGGAGTTGTTTAATGATGAGCCTATTCACCCGCTAGTTAGAGCTGAAAACGATTTGAAATTTGATATTCGTGTGCTTGGGAATCACGAGTTTAACTTCAGTAAAGATTTTTTAGAGAAAAATATTAAGGGATTTAATGGTGATGTCGTGAACGCGAATATTATCAAAATTGCGGACAATAAGCCGTTTGTGAAGCCTTATATTATTAAAAAAATTGATGGCGTGAGGGTGGCGGTTGTGGGGTATGTGGTGCCGCACATTCCCACTTGGGAGGCCGCTACGCCTGAACATTTTGCAGGGTTGAAGTTTTTGGACGCTGAAGAAGCGTTAAAAAAGACTTTGAAAGAGCTGAAAGGGAAGTATGATATTTTGATTGGCGCTTTTCATTTGGGGCGAGAAGATGAGAAAGGTGGCGATGGGATACCGGATCTGGCGAAAAAATTCCCGCAATTTGACATCATTTTTGCTGGGCATGAGCATGCGGTTTATAACACCAAAGTAGGGAAAGTGCATACCATTGAGCCTGGAGCGTATGGGGCTTATCTGGCAAAGGGCGTGGTGGTGTTTGACACCCAAACGAAGAAAAAAACCATATCGACTGAAAATTTACCCACAAAAGATGCACCAGAAGATGAAGAATTGGCGAAAAAATATGAATATGTGGATAAAAAATCAAAAGAATACGCTAATGAAGTGGTCGGCGAAGTGACAAAAACCTTTATTGATAGGCCTGATTTTATCACAGGAGAAGAAAAAATCACTACGATGCCAACCGCTGCATTGCAAGAAACACCGGTGATAGAATTGATCAATAAAGTGCAAAAATATTATGCAAACGCCGATGTTTCAGCGGCAGCCTTATTCAATTTTGGGGCGAATTTGAAAAAAGGGCCTTTCAAAAGAAAAGATGTCGCCTATATTTACAAGTTCGCTAATACGCTCATTGGAGTGCATATAACAGGTGAAAATCTGTTAAAATATATGGAATGGTCATACCGATTTTACAACCAGTTGCAACCAGGGGATTTGACGATCAGTTTCAATGAAAACATTCGCGGCTATAATTTTGATATGTTTTCTGGCGTGAAATACCAAGTTGATGTTACCAAACCTGCCGGGCAAAGAATCGTTAATCCGACAATTAACGGAAAGCCAATTGACCCTAAAGCGGTGTATAAATTAGCGATCAACAATTACCGATTCGGGACATTATCCACGACATTAAAATTGGTTACAGACGCTGATAGGTATTATGATTCTTACGATGCATTGCAAGATAACGGGCAAATACGGGATTTGATTATTAAATACATCACTGAAGAAAAAGGCAAGAAAGTAACGCCTGAATTGGAGCATAACTGGGAAATCATCAACTACGATTTCAAAAACCCGTTGTTGGAAAGATTGGCAGAAAAATTAAAAGAGGGGAGCGTCAAAATCCCCACTTCAAAAGACGGGAGGACTTTGAATGTCAAATCCATTAAGGAAAGTGAAGTTGAATAAGATTTTTTATTTTTATTATTTTGTTTTTAAGCCTAACTTAAAAAAGGGTGTTCTATAATCCTAGATTGTTGGCTTTTCACTTTTTGGGCGGTTTTCAAATAACCGGATTTTAATTTTGTTTTGCGCCACTCATTTTTCGGGGGGNTGAACTCTCAAATTAGGGTTTGACTTAAAAATGATTTATTAGGAGATAAATGATGTTTGCTTCAGTATTTGCTTCGCTAGGGACTCGTATTATGTTTGTCGTGCTAGCCGCTCTTTTAGGTTTAGGGGGGCTTTTTATTGGTTTTGTAAAGGTTATACAAAAAGATGTGTTAGTGCAACTCATGGAGCATTTAGAAACCGGGCAATACAAAAAGCGTGAAAAAACGCTCGCTTACATGACAAAAATTATTGAACAGGGCATTCATGAGTATTACAAAGATTTTGACAATGCTACTGCAAGAAAAATGGCACTAGATTATTTCAAACGCATTAACGACGATAAGGGCATGATTTATATGGTGGTGGTGGATAAAAACGGGGTAGTGCTGTTTGATCCGGTCAATCCTAAAACCGTAGGCCAATCAGGGCTTGACGCTCAGAGCGTTGATGGGGTGTATTATGTTAGGGGGTATTTGGAAGCGGCTAAAAAAGGGGGAGGCTACACTTATTATAAAATGCCTAAATACGATGGGGGCGTGCCGGAGAAAAAATTCGCCTACTCGCATTATGATGAGATGTCTCAAATGGTGATCGCAACGACTTCTTATTACACTGACATTAACACCGAAAATAAAGCGATCAAAGAAGGCGTAAATAAGGTTTTTAATGAAAACACCACAAAACTATTCCTTTGGATACTGACAGCGACGATAGCGTTAGTGGTTTTGACGCTCATATACGCTAAATTAAGGATCGTGAAACGCATTGATGAACTGGTCCTTAAAATCAACGCTTTTAGCCATGGGGATAAGGATTTGAGAGCCAAAATTGATGTGGGTGATCGCAACGATGAAATCTCGCAAGTGGGCCGTGGGATCAATTTGTTTGTGGAAAACGCCCGCTTGATTATGGAAGAAATTAAAGGCATTTCCACTTCCAATAAAACTTCAATGGATAAATTAGTCCAAATCGCGCAAGAAACCCAAAAGAGCATGAAAGATTCCTCAACCACCCTAAATTCCGTAAAAAATAAAGCCACGGATGTAGCGAACATGATGAATATTTCCATAGAGCAGTCTCAAGGGTTAAGGAAGCGTTTGATTGAAACGCAAGGGCTTGTCAAAGAGAGTAAGGATGCGACCGGGGATTTATTTTCTCAAATCATAGAGAGCGCGCACACTGAAGAGAAGCTCTCTAGCCAAGTGGAGCAACTAAGCCGTAACGCTGATGATGTCAAATCCATTTTGGATATTATCAATGATATTGCCGATCAAACCAATCTTTTAGCCCTAAACGCCGCTATTGAAGCCGCAAGAGCGGGCGAGCATGGCAGAGGCTTTGCGGTGGTGGCTGATGAAGTTAGGAATTTAGCCGGGCGCACTCAAAAGTCCTTAGCCGAAATCAATTCCACTATCATGGTGATTGTCCAAGAAATCAACGCCGTGAGTTCGCAAATGAATCTCAATTCGCAAAAAATGGAACGCTTGAGCGATATGAGTAAAAGCGTGCAAGAAACTTACGAAAAAATGAGTTCTAATTTAAGCTCAGTCGTGTCAGACAGCAATCAAAGCATGGACGATTACGCTAAATCCGGACACCAAATTGAAGCTATGGTAAGCGATTTTGTAGAAGTGGAAAAAGTGGCTTCTAAAACTTTGGCTGATTCTTCAGATATTTTAAACATCGCTACGCATGTGAGTGGAACGACTATGAATTTAGACAAACAAGTGAATTTGTTTAAAACTTAATCAGGGGCAGTTTATCAAAAAAGGGTTGGATTGTTAAAAGTTTCTGTGATCACGGCGTGTTTTAATAGCGAAAAAACCATTGAAGACACCATTCTTTCCGTGCTTCATCAAACTTATAAAAACATTGAATACATCATTATAGACGGATCTAGCACGGATAGCACTTTAGAAATCATTCAAAAATATAGAGACAAAATCGCTTGCGTGATGAGTGAAAAAGATAAGGGCATTTATGACGCCATGAATAAGGGCATAAGGCGTTCTAGTGGGGATATTATCGCTTTATTGAATAGCGATGATTTTTATGCTGATGAGTTTGTGGTAGAAAAAGTGGTGCATGAGTTTGAAAAAAAGCATTGCGATAGCGTGTATGCGGATCTGGTGTTTGTCAAACCCAATCGTTTAGAAAAAGTGGTCCGTTATTATGAAAGCGGGGAGTTTAACCCTAAAACCTTGCTTTATGGCGTGGTGCCAGCGCACCCCACGCTTTTTGTCAAAAAAGCCATTCATGAACGCTATGGGCTATACAAAACCGATTATAAGATTTCAGCGGATTTTGAGATGATCATCCGCTTGTTTGTGGTGCAAAAAATAAGCTTTTCTTACTTGAAGGAAGTGTTAGTGGTGATGCGCACTGGGGGGGTTAGCGCAAGTGGGTTTAAAAGCCTTTTATTAAGGAATAAAGAAAACATAAGAGCATGCCAAGAAAACGGCATTCAAGCGAATGTTTTTTCCATGCTTTTGAAATACCCTAGGAAAGTGATGGGCTTGTTTAAAAGGGGGAAAGGGGAGACTAAAACGAGACGATTAAAGAAAGATTAGCGTTAAATCGTGGCTTGAATCTTTCTTGATGGTTGTTGTAAATGTAGGAAACATTCCTCACTAAAGGCATTTCAATCCCTAATTGCAAAGACAAATAACCGATAAAATCCACGATAAAACCAAAGCGAAAGGGGGCTTGGAAAAAGGTTTTTTTGGTTCTGGGAATGATGGTTGTGATCGCACCGGTTTTAATCGTATCCACTAATAGCACCCCTTGCTCTAAAGCGATTCCTAAATAACTCCTAAAGCGATAGGTTTTTTTATCCACAAAAATCCAAGAAAAATCTAATGCGCCCCCGTAATTTTGCACCATTAGGATTTGAGGCTGAGAGAGCGAAACAGAATGGAAATAGTTATAGACGCTAAAGATTCTAAAACCGACTTTAGGGTGGTTTCTTAAAAAATGCTCCAAGCCTGTAGCGGTGTTAAACCCTATGCTATTAGCTACAAGAGTCAAGGTTTGATTAGAAGTTGAAAAAGTGGCTTGCGAATAGTTGTATCCAAAAATGAAAAAGAATTTAAGGCTTTTTTCTAAAGCCCTTTTTAA
The DNA here is from genome assembly GCF_011140715.1 of Helicobacter pylori. GTDB lineage: Bacteria > Campylobacterota > Campylobacteria > Campylobacterales > Helicobacteraceae > Helicobacter > Helicobacter pylori_DA. The sequence continues at coordinate 20,217 of NZ_SFZZ01000060.1, forward strand.
GATTTGCTGGTTTTTGTCTAGGATTTGCTGTTTTTCATTGTTTTTATCAATAGTTAGGGGTTTGGGTTTGTCGTCTTCATTCTTGTTTTTAAAATTTTCCAAGAATTGAGACCAAGTGATCTCTTTAGCTTCTAAAAAGAGTGGGTTCAACGATAAAAAGAGATAAACACTAAATAGAGTTTTCAAATACAGCCTTAAATTTTTTACGGCTATTGTGCCTAATTATCTTAAATTAACTTTAAATTACTTGCATGTTTTGACTGAATACAACCCCTACTTACACGCAACGCTTATATTTTAAACGATATATTGTTTTAGGTTTTGTTCCCATCAAGCATGGATAACTAAAACCAACTTTAATGATTTTTCATTACGAGAATTTATCGCTCCATTAAAGTTTAGCTTAGAGCAAATAAAACACCTTTTCTTCTTGAAAAATGCTTTTAATTTCTACAAAAAGGGTTTTTTCTGTGCGTTCTTCTAGCACGATAATAGGATTAACGCTCTCGCTCCCGCTCACTAACGCCCTTAAGGATAACTCTTCTTCATAGCTTAAGGGGTTAAGGTTTAACTCTTTTAAATTATCGTAGTTTTTTGCCATAAGAGTGTTAAGGCCTTCTAAAGTTAAAAACAAGGTTTCATCTCTTTGGCTATAACCTACTAGCGCGTTTAAACGCTGGGAAAAAACCCACCTTAAATCGTTGATCCTAACTTTAGCCTTACTTTTAGAGCGTGCTAGAATATAACAATTCAAGGGGTTTGAATTTTTAGAAAGCCACACGCCTCCATTCAATAAGCGGTAAGTTGCGATCGTTTTTTGGGCTAAAAAAGGTTTATTGCCATTCTTTTTAGCCGCTTCTAATCCTCTAAAAACTTGCGTTCTTTCTTCAATACTTGCGGGTAAAACCTGGCGTTTTAAAGGCGAGTAAAGCTCAAAGGGGCTTCTGTTTTGGGATTCTTTTTGGATTTTTAAAGCGAATTGGCAACCGCAATAATTTTGCCTGTAAAGCTCGTTTTCTCTCGCCAAAGCTTGCAAATTCAAATCCAACTCGCTCTTAAAATGTTCAAAATTATCGTTTCTAAACACAACAAATTCCAAATTGTGCCTTTGCGCGATGTGTTGCCCCTTAGCGATGAGCTGGTTAGGGTCTTTTTTAGGGCTTGTGAGTAAGGTGGTGGTGAATCTTTCTTCCCCTAATTCAAAGGCTTTCAAAGCGCTCGTTTCTAATCGCAAGTCAAAGCATTCAAAACAGCGTTCGCTTTTTTCCCCCAACAATTCCTTACCCTTAGCTTTGTCTAAAAATTTTTCTAATTCATAATCGCCTTCAATGAGTTCAATTTCTAGCATCTCGCAAGTGCGTTTCACATCTTCTAAACGCAACAAGTATTCGCTATAAGGGTGGATATTGGGGTTATAGAAAAACCCTACAATTTTTTCACCCGCAAAAGCCTCTTTAGCCTTTTTTAAAAAATAAAGGTTATCCACCGAGCAACAAATATGAATGAGCATTAAAACTGCTTTTTATTCACGTCTTCTAAAATATCGTTAGAGACTTTGTCAATTTCTTGACTGATTTCTAACGAATCGCTAGCGATTTTTAGATTGCCCTCAGTAACCGATCTTAAAGCTTCAATAGAAGCGTTGATCTCTTCTACTTCTTTAACCTGGTTTTTAATGCTCTCGCTCGTGTCTGAAATGCTTTGAACTAAAATATTGATATTGGCTTCAATCTCGCTGAGGGATTTTTGCGTCCTTTCAGCGAGCTTCCTCACCTCATCAGCCACCACCGCAAAGCCTCTGCCATGCTCACCGGCTCTTGCGGCTTCAATAGCGGCGTTTAGGGCCAATAGATTCGTTTGATCGGCAATATCTCTAATGATTTCTACAATGCTTTTAATGTCTTGCCCTTGCTCAATCATCGCTTCACTTTGAGAGCTCACGCCTTGAATGGAAGTGGTGATATTTTCTATCGTTTTGGAAGTTTCCATCAAGCTTTTGTGTTGGGAATTGGAAGCCTTTTCTAAATTTTGCACGCATTCTTTTAAATTCGCGCTATCGTTCGCTAAATCTTTGGCAAAATTAGACGAAGTTTCTAGCATTTTTTGGATTTCTTGCCCTAAAGCGTTAGTAACCAGTTCCACCCTACCCGAAGCGTTTTGGATTCGGCCTCTAAAATCCAAACCAGAATAGCTTTCAAAGATTTTGAAAATGCTTGGCATGTGAGTCCCTACGCTTTCTTGCAAATAATCCATGATCCCATTTAGCGCGTCCCTCAACTCTTTCAAATCAGGGCTTGCGGGATCAGCCGTGATGCGCACCGCAAAATTCCCTGCTTTCACGTCTGAAACCACTTTAATGGTGTCTTGGACGGCTTGCTTGTCTTCTTGCATGGTTTTTTGGGTTTGCAAGATATTTTTATTGATCGCTGTTTGCATGCGACCTAATTCGTCATTAGATTTCGCTTCAACCAATTTAATACCGCTGGAATTGGCTTGATTGTTCAATAATTTGAAGAAATGAGACAAGGTGCTAGAAACGACTTCCAAACGACTGCTCACGATCGCTCGCATTAAGAGAGTGATCGCTATGATCAAGGCTAACACCATGATAGCGCTCGCTATGATCACCACAAAACGCACCGAGCCTACTTGCTCATAGACCTTGTCTTTTTCAATGATTAAAGCGATCATCCAATTAAGATTGTCTTTACTTTCTGTTTTGTCTAGCATTTTAAAGGTTTCAACGGCTAAAAAATTCTCCTTATGGCTAAAGGGATCTAAGTATTCTAAAGTCGCTTTAGAGCCGTTTTCTAAAATAGCCATCACTTCATTAGTGGCTTTAGGCACGCTTTTATAAATTTCGGTAATGGATTTGTCTTGCAAACTCTTATTCGCGCTCAAAAGCACTTTACCTTTAACACCAATTAAAAAGAGATCGCTCCTGTTTTTAGTGATTTCATTACTGAAGCTGTCAATGGAAAAGAAAATCATCAAAGCCCCTACAACCTCTTGAGTGTTTTCATTCAATAAAGGTAAAAGAATATTAACCCCATAAACTTCCGCCCCATTAGGCATTTTCCTATAATAAGGCAAGCTTTTAGAAATTTCTTTATTTTTTATCGCTTTTTGCACTAAAGGGTCATTCCCTAATGACGGATTTTCCACCAGCTTAATCGTATCGTTATCCCTTAAAAGCGTCAATCTCAAATCCTCTCTGTTTTTAAAAAACATGCTCACCCCAGCGACATGCGAATTGACTAAAATGAAGGTTTTTAACAATTGGATTTTGATTTCTCTTTTGGTGTCTTTAGTGAGCATTTCTTTGACAATGCCCATGCTCGTATAAGTGTTTTCCAAAACCCCTTGCACTTCCTTAACCTTAAAATGCAAACTATCTTGCATAGAACGCAAGGTGTTTTCTTTTAAAATCTCTTTCACCCTGCTGTTCAAGGACACCCCTAAAATGCTCACGCACACGATCACAATCAACGCCACCCACAATATGATTTTATTACCGATACTCAAACCTTTAGACAAAACACAACCTTACTATGATGAATTTTTTGCCCATTTGCGGCAAAATTTTAAACCGCATTATAGTATTATAAGCATAAATCCAAAATTAAACTGAATTAAAAAAAAGCGATCGATCATTCTCATTAAAAAATCATTTTAAGGTTGCATTCGCTCTTTTAGGGTATGCTACGACTAAAAATTATCCAAAGTATTAAAAAGGAAAAATCATGCCTTTTGTCCCCACGCGCTCTTTGAAAGAAAAAAAGATTGATTTTATTGAAGCAATATTAAACCCCAACGCCCCCAAAGGCGGGCTTTACACTTTAGAGCGTTTTGAAACGCTAGAATGGCAAGATTGTTTGAATCTGAGCTATAGCGAATTAGTAGAGCATGTGTTTGAGCTTTTAAATTTAGAAATCCCTAAAAATTTACTGGCGAGCGCTTTAAAACGCTATGAAAATTTTGATAACCCTAAAAACCCAGCCCCTATTTTTGCGCTCAATGAAAGGCTTTTTGTCCAAGAACTCTACCATGGGCCTAGTTTGGCGTTTAAAGACATGGCGTTACAGCCTTTAGCGAGCTTGTTTTCTAATCTAGCGGTGGGGAAAAACGAAAAGTATTTGGTGTTAGTATCCACGAGTGGCGATACCGGTCCTGCGACTTTAGAAAGTTTAGCGGGCATGCCTAATGTTTTTGTGGTGTGTTTATACCCCAAAGACGGCACAAGCTTAGTGCAAAAACTCCAAATGGTAACCCAAAACGCCAACAATTTAAAGGTTTTTGGGGTGAGTGGGGATTTTGATGATGCGCAAAACGCGCTCAAAAACCTTTTAAAAGACGATGATTTTAACGAATCCCTAAAAACGCACCAATTGAAATTAAGCGTGGCTAATTCCGTGAATTTTGGGCGCATCGCTTTTCAAATCGTCTATCATATTTGGGGCTTTTTGGAATTGTATAAAAAAGGCGCGATCAATTCTAAAGAAAAAATCACCCTAGCCATACCTAGCGGTAATTTTGGGAACGCTTTGGGGGCGTTTTACGCTCAAAAAATGGGCTTGAATATCGCTAAAATCAAGGTCGTAACCAACAGTAACGATGTTTTAAGGGAGTTTATAGAGACAGGGCGTTACGATTTAACTCATCGCTCTTTAAAGCAAACTTACTCGCCGGCTATGGATATTTTAAAAAGCTCTAATGTGGAAAGGGTGCTTTTTAGCCTTTTTGGGTTTGAACGCACGCTAGAATTGATGCAAGCTTTAGAAGAAGAGAAATTTTACGCCTTAAAGCCTAAAGAATTGGCCCTTTTACAGGAGCATTTTTCTTGCGCGAGCTGCTCAGATGAAGCCTGTTTGAAAACGATCCAAGAAGTTTATGCAGAGCACCAATACCTGATTGACCCCCACACCGCCACCGCTTTAAACGCTAGCTTGAAAACCAACGAAAAAACCCTTGTTTCTGCCACAGCCTCTTATGAAAAATTCCCTAAAACCACCCTTTTAGCCCTGAATGAGCAAACGAAAAACGATAACGATAAAGCCGCCCTAGAAACGCTTAAAAACAGCTACAATACCCCGGATAGCCAGCGCCTTGATGATTTATTTGAAAGAGGGATCAAGCATCAAGAAGTTTTAAAACTCAATGAGATCAAAACTTCTATTCTTTTGTGGCTAGAAAACACGCATTAGAGCTTTTTTTACGCTTTTAACCTTAATAAAAGTTACATTTTAAGTTAAAACACACTATAATAAATAAACTCTAAACGAAAGTTAAACTGAATGAAAGGAGTTTGGATGAAAAAAATCGTTTTAGTAGCGATAGCCTTACTGATAAGTGGTTGCGCAAGCTATAAGATCACGCCTGAGCATGTTACTTCCTATAATAATGGGATTCAAGTGATGACTTCCACGCAAGCGAGATCTAAAGTCCAGTTAGAAATCGCCCAAAGCAAATTAAAAGGCTTGAATGAATCCCCCTTAGTGCTGTATGTAGCGGCACAAGTTTTAGAGGGAAAACCTGTAGTGTTTAGCCGTAAAGCCATTTCGGTGTCTATCAATCAAACGAGTTTACCGGTCTTAAGCCTGAGACAAGTGATGAAGTCTAGTTTTGATTTTGAGGGCATTTTACAAAGCTTTAATATCAGCGTGCCAACCGCCCCTATTGATAATATCAATATGATCACCCCGCCCATGTTTTATTACGGGCAAGGGAGTTTTTTAGCTTATAACGGCATGATGTATGGGGGAATGGGCATGTATGGGCCAGGCTTTGGCATGATGATGATGGATGATGTAGAAGAGCAAGAAGTCATGCAAGAAAGCCGCCAAGCTTTAAAAATCCTAGCGATCAATTACCTTAAGAAAAACACCCTTAACGTTGAAAACAAGGCTAAGGGAGGGTTTGTCGTGGTGGATACCAAAAACCTTAAAACCCCAGGCGTGGTAGTGGTTAAAGTCTTTTTAGAAGATGAAATCCACACCTTTAAAATTGATATTTCTAAGATGTAATCGCCCCCTTTAATAAAAGCCTTTGGGGGTCAATCCACCTTAAAGGCTTTTTTCTTAATGGGTTAAATCCAGCAAGATTGTCTGATAACCATTAAAAACAATCAAACCCCCTTTTTTTTGCGTTTATTTTTGGGAAGCTAAAAAATCCTGGATATTTTCTTTGGTTTTTTCTACCAAGGTTTTCAAGCTGTCGCTATACGCCCATGCGATATGGGGGGTTAAAAGCAATTTGTTTTGGATCTTTGGGTTCAAAAACGCATGATCTTTTTCAAAAGGCTCTTTCACAAACACATCGCTCGCGTAATACAAATCTTTGGTTTCTAAAGTTAAAGCCAAATCCTTTTCATTCACAATGCCCCCACGCCCCACATTGATTAAAATCGCCCCATCTTTTAGGCTTTGCAATTCTTTGAGAGCGATTAAATCGCGCGTGCTTTCATTTAAGGGGGCATGAATGCTGATAATGCCGCTTGTTTTAAGCAATTCCTCTAAACTCAAGCGCTCATACTCTTCTTTTTTATCGTTAGGGGAATAATACACCACCTTTGCCCCAAAAGCTTGAGCGAGTTTGGCGACTCTTTTACCGATTGTTCCTAAACCAATAACCCCCCATTGACCCCCTTTAATAAGCCCCATTTTCATACCGCTAATGTGCGTAAAAATATCGCTTTGGCTATATTCCCCGCTTTTGCAATAACGATCGTAGTCATTGATTCTCCCCAACAAAGACAACGCGCATGCTAAAGTGTGCTGGGCTACAGATTCCGTAGAATAAGCGCTCACATTTTTGACTTCTATACCTAAAGCTTTCGCGCTTTTTATATCCACATTATCCGTGCCTGTAGCGGTGATGCAAATGAGTTTGAGTTTGGGCAATTGGCTTAAAACCTCTTGGGTGATAACGACTTTATTCAATACCATTATTTCAGCGTCTTTGCAGCGTTCAACGATTTGATTAGGCGAAGTAACCTCATAAAAATCAAAATCCGCCACTTCTTTTAAAACTTCTAGCGCTTTTAACCCCACGCTTTTAGCGTCTAAGACCACGCCTTTTTTGAATGTTTTCATCTCTATACTCCTAGATTTAATTTTAAAGTTATATAATTAAACCACAAAATCCTTTTTTAAAAGAAACTAAACATGCCAAAACCCAAGAAAAACACCCTCCCTTGTAGCCTTTCTGTCAAAATGTCTTATTTCATGCGTCTTCTCATTAAATGGCGCACCCGCTCTTTAAGCCATAGAATGATGACTCTAGTTCAAATCTTAAGCATTCTGGCTTTAGCGAGCAAGGCCAGTGAAGATTTAGAAGAGCAGCTCAAAAAAATCAAAGATTACATTTATAGAACCCTAAACGCTAAAATCGCATCGGATGTGTATAACCGGGTGCTTATTTTAGTGAATGAATATTGCGCTAATGAAGAATTGTTTGATAAAGAGAGCGTTAAAATTTCAGATTTACTCATTCAAGACATTCAGCTTTACGCTTTAGTGGATGAAATGCTTAAAGAAGATAAATACCAAGTCCAGCACACCATTTTAAAGGGCATCATCAAGCGCAAATACGATGAAGCCTACTCGCTCAATAGCGAAGACAGGATTCTTTTAGAATACCAAGAACGCTTGCTAGAACCCTCATACGCGTCTTTTTCAAATAAAAAATTCAAATGATTTGAAAGCGTTACTTACCCCACTTTTTAGGTTTTTATTGAAAAAGGGCTTTAAAATGAGCTAAAATGAGCGTTTTATTTGAAAAACAAAGGGATTGAATGGCTTTTAAGGTGGTGCAAATTTGTGGGGGGCTTGGGAATCAAATGTTTCAATACGCTTTCGCTAAAAGTTTGCAAAAACACCTTAATGTGCCTGTGCTGTTAGATATTACTTCTTTTGATTGGAGCGATAGGAAAATGCAATTAGAGCTTTTCCCTATTGATTTGCCCTATGCGAGCGCTAAAGAAATCGCTATAGCTAAAATGCAACACCTCCCCAAGCTAGTAAGAGAGGCGCTCAAATGCATGGGGTTTGATAGGGTGAGTCAAGAAATCGTGTTTGAATACGAGCCTAAATTATTAAAGCCAAGCCGCTTGACTTATTTTTATGGCTATTTTCAAGATCCACGATATTTTGATGCTATATCCCCTTTAATCAAACAAACCTTCACCCTACCCCCCCCCGAAAATAATAAAAATAATAAAAAAAAAGAGGAAGAATACCACCGCAAGCTTTCTTTGATTTTAGCCGCTAAAAACAGCGTGTTTGTGCATATAAGAAGAGGGGATTATGTGGGGATTGGCTGTCAGCTTGGTATTGACTATCAAAAAAAGGCGCTTGAATATATGGCAAAGCGCGTGCCAAGCATGGAGCTTTTTGTGTTTTGCGAAGACTTAACATTCACGCAAAACCTTGATCTTGGCTACCCTTTTATGGACATGACCACTAGGGATAAAGAAGAAGAGGCGTATTGGGATATGCTGCTCATGCAATCTTGCAAGCATGGCATTATCGCTAACAGCACTTATAGTTGGTGGGCGGCTTATTTGATAAACAATCCAGAAAAAATCATTATTGGCCCCAAACACTGGCTTTTTGGGCATGAGAATATCCTTTGTAAGGAATGGGTGAAAATAGAATCCCATTTTGAGGTGAAATCCCAAAAGTATAACGCTTAAAGCGGCTTAAAAAAGGGGCTTATAAGATTTAAATCTTTGATTTTAGATCGGATTTCTTTATAGCGAGCGTCTAATTCTGATTTCCTATCCATTGATATTTTGACAAACTCGCTTTCTTGTTCTATGCCGATAAATTCCCTCTTCAAAAGATTAGCCGCAATGCCTGTGGTAGAGCTCCCGCTAAAAGGATCGCCAATGAGGGAATTTTCATCGCTCGCCATTAAAAGCAAGCACACCAACAGTGCGAGAGGTTTTTGAGTGGGGTGCTTGCCATTTGCTTTTTCCCAAGGAGCGATCGCTGGGAAGCTCCACACATCACGCATTTGTTTATCGTTATTGATCTTTTTTAAAACCTCATAGTTAAAAACATGCTTATGCTTGTAGCTTTTCCTCGCCCAAATGATTTGCTCAGCGGAATGCGTCAAATAACGGCAGCTGAAATTGGGGGGAGGGTTGGTTTTTTGCCAAGTGATGAGGTTTAAAATCTTAAAATCCAGTTTTTATAAAACACGCCCCAAAGAAAAAAGGTTGTGGTAAGTCCCGCTGATTAAAAGACTCCCTGTATTTTTTAAAGCCTTTTTGGCGTTGTTGATCCACTGGTAATTGAACTCATCAATATCGTTAATCCCATTTTCTTTATCCCAATCGCCTTTATTGACGCTCACAATCTTACCGCTCTGTATGCTTAGGCCGTCATTAGAAAGGAAATAAGGCGGATCGGCAAAAATCAAATCAAACCGATTTTCAAATTGGGGCAACACCTCATTACAATCCCCTTGATAAAGGGTGAAAAGCTCGTCTGTGCTTTTAAAAATGGGGCGAGAAAGACAGGGCGCTTTCATTTTTTATTCTGCTTTAATGCCTTTATCTTCAATGTGTTTTTGCATTGCTTCATCATCAAGCACTTTATCAAAAAAATTCTCCATATCCACTGCCGTATCAAGTCCTTTTTCAATTTGCTTGTTAATCTTTTCCATAAAAGGCTTAAAATCCTCCAGACTTCGTTCTACAAGCATGTTGAGTGTGGGTATATCAACCTCTCTTTCTTTAGCTGGCAACAAGATTTTGGAGTTTGAAATCTCAGATTCTAGCTTGATAACCCCTATACCAAAGCTTTGGTTGAGCCGCCTTAATTCATTTAAAACCTCATTATCAATATTAAAAACCACCAAATACCCCTCATTAGCCCAAGTAGAATTGCTCACCGCTTGGAAATAGCTTTTTTTCAGATTGGAAGAAGTAATCTTAACTTTAAGCTCAAAGGAAAAAAGCTTGTGTCTTTTTTGACCGGTATGCTGTAAAAATTCCAAAGTTTCTTCTTTATATCTGCTGTAGGGAAAATATTTATTATAGGGAAAATACACGCCAACGATGTCAGGATAATTCCATTTGCATTCGCCCCCTTTGCCTTTTTTACATTTTTCATGGCGGATGGTTTTGCATAGAAGCTTGAAATTTGGATCTTCATTAAGGAATTTCACAAGCAGTTCGTGCAAATTCTTTTCTTTCTCTTCATAAGAAGAGATTTTTTGTTTTTCGGCTGTGTCTGAACACTCGCTCTGTTCATCATCTTCTTCTTTGGAATCTGGGGTTTCTTGTGGAGGAAATTCTCTTTCACGAGATTTGAGCCAATAGAAAAAGGTTTTTCCTTTTTTGTGTGCAACATAAAATTGCTTCTTGTCTTTACCAAGATCACTTCCAATTGTGGACCAAGGTGTTTTTCCTATACTTGGGCGTTCTTTATCCAATCCCATTTCACAAGCTCTTTTCCAAATTTCTTCAGCGCTCAAAGGCTCCTCTGCTTGTTCTAAAACTTTTTTACCTAATTCTCTGTAAGTCATGTTCTTTCTTTTTTGCGATTATGAGCAGAAACGATTATACTCAAAATGTTTGAAAATACCATAGCGGATTGATAGGGTTTAGGCTGGGTGTCTCTCTTCACCCAACCTAAATTTTGTATTTGTAAAATCTGTAAAAGGAGTGTCGTAAAAGGAATGCTTAGAAACTATATGTCTCTCGTTAATACATTCTAAACAAAAAGTTTTTAAAGGCAAAAAGGCTGGCGGACAGGGAGGGATTCGAACCCTCGGTAACCTTGACGGCTACGCATCCTTAGCAGGGATGTGGTTTCAGCCAACTCACCCACCTGTCCTCATTCACAAAGTAGAATTATAGTAAAAATAAGTTAAAATAAACCTTAAACTTTAATGGTTTCTAAACAAAACTAAGGGCTTTTATATTACAATTTTAAATTATGGATTAATAAAATTTAAAGGATAACACCATGCAATACGCGCTATTATTTCCAGGGCAAGGCTCGCAATGTATAGGAATGGGAAAATCGTTCTATGAGAGCCACACCCTAGCCAAAGAATTGTTTGAAAGGGCTTCTAACACGCTTAAAGTGGATATGAAAAAAACGCTTTTTGAAGAAAATGAGCTTTTAAAAGAGAGCGCTTACACCCAGCCTGCCATTTATTTAGTGAGCTATATCGCTTATCAGTTACTCAACAAGCAAGCAAATGGGGGGTTAAAACCCGTTTTCGCTTTAGGGCATTCGCTCGGTGAAGTGAGCGCGGTGTCTTTGAGCGGGGCGTTAGATTTTGAAAAAGCCCTTAAACTCACGCACCAAAGAGGCAAAATGATGCAAGAAGCGTGTGCGAATAAAGACGCTTCCATGATGGTCGTTTTGGGTGTTTCTGAAGAAAGCCTTTTAAGCTTGTGCCAAAGAACTAAAAACGTGTGGTGCGCGAATTTCAATGGTGGCATGCAAGTGGTTTTAGCCGGGGTTAAAGACGATTTGAAAGCCCTAGAGCCGACTTTAAAGGAAATGGGGGCTAAAAGAGTGGTTTTTTTAGAAATGAGCGTGGCGAGCCATTGCCCTTTTTTAGAGCCTATGATTTTTAAATTCCAGGAATTGCTAGAAAAAAGCCTGAAAGATAAATTCCATTTTGAAATCATCTCCAATGCGACTAATGAAGCGTATCACAATAAAGCCAAAGCCGTTGAATTATTGAGCTTGCAACTCACTCAGCCGGTGCGTTATCAAGACTGCGTGAAATCCAACAATGACCGAGTGGATGTCTTTTTTGAATTAGGCTGTGGGAGCGTGTTAAAGGGGCTTAACAAGCGCTTGAGCAACAAGCCCACCATAAGCGTGGGGGATAATAAAGGGCTTGATGAAGCCATTGAATTTTTAGAAGAATACGTGTGAATTAGGAGAAAACGGTGCAAAAAATTGGCATTTTGGGGGCGATGAGAGAAGAAATAACCCCTATTTTAGAATTGTTTGGCGTGGGTTTTGAAGAAATCCCTTTAGGGGGGAATGTTTTCCATAAAGGCGTTTATCATAATAAGGAAATCGTTGTCGCTTATAGCAAGATTGGCAAGGTGCATTCCACTTTAACCACGACGAGCATGATTTTAGCGTTTGGCGTTCAAAAGGTGCTTTTTAGCGGGGTGGCTGGAAGTTTGGTCAAAGATTTAAAAATCAATGATTTGTTAGTGGCTCAAAAATTAGTCCAGCATGATGTGGATTTGAGCGCGTTTGATCACCCTTTAGGGTTTATCCCCGAAAGCACGATTTTTATTGAAACGAGCGGAAGTTTAAACGCCCTAGCTAAAAAGATCGCCAATGAGCAGCATATCGCGCTCAAAGAAGGCGTCATCGCATCAGGCGATCAGTTTGTGCATAGCAAAGAAAGGAAAGAATTTTTAGTTAGCGAGTTTAAGGCGAGCGCGGTGGAAATGGAGGGGGCGAGCGTGGCGTTTGTGTGCCAAAAATTTGGCGTGCCATGCTGCGTGCTAAGGAGCATTAGCGATAACGCCGATGAAGAAGCCGGTATGAGTTTTGATGAATTTTTAGAAAAAAGCGCTCACACTTCAGCGAAATTTTTAAAAAGCATGGTAGATGAGCTTTAGGGCTTGTTTTTATTAAACGCAGACAATTAAAACCCTTTTTTAAAAATAGGGGGGTTTAAATTTTAATTTAAACTCATTTTTTAAAGGCTATCGCTTAATTAGCGTTACGCTTTTTGATGGTTTTGCGATCAATATTCGGTGAAATAAAACCAAATTCCAATAATATAATTAGAATTTAAGCTATCTTTTAGTAAAATAACAAAGGAATAGGTGTATCTTATCTTATGAACCTAGCTTTTGATTGAAAGCATGGGTTCTTATTTTATGGAGTGTCCAATGAAAAAGAAAGCTAACGAAGAAAAAGCCCCCAAAAGAGCCAAACAGGAAGCCAAAACAGAAGCCACACAGGAAAATAAAGCTAAAGAAAATAATAAGGAAAACAAAAACAATAAAGCCAAAGAAAGCAAAATTAAAGAAGCTAAAGCGAAAGAACCTATCCCTATTAAAAAGCTCAGTTTCAATGAAGAATTAGAAGAATTATTCGCTAATTCCTTAGGCAATTGCGTTTCTTATGAGTCCATCATTCAAATCAGCACGAAAGTCCCCACTCTAACCCAAATCAAAAAAATCAAAGAATTGTGCCAAAAATACCAAAAGAAATTAGTCAGCTCTTCAGAATACGCTAAAAAACTCAATGCGATTGACAAGATTAAAAACACCGAAGAAAAGCAAAAAGTTTTAGATGAAGAATTAGAAGATGGCTATGACTTTTTGAAAGAAAAGGATTTTTTAGAGTGGAGCAGAAGCGATAGCCCGGTGCGCATGTATTTGCGTGAAATGGGGGATATAAAACTTTTAAGCAAAGATGAAGAGATCGAATTAAGCAAGCAGATCCGCTTGGGCGAAGACATTATTTTAGACGCGATCTGCTCAGTGCCGTATTTGATTGATTTTATCTATGCGTATAAAGACGCTTTAATCAATCGTGAAAGAAGGGTTAAAGAGCTTTTTAGGAGCTTTGATGATGACGATGAAAATAGCGTGAGCGATCCTAAAAAAGATGATGACGGCGAAGAAGACGAAGAAAACGAAGAAAGGAAAAAGGTCGTTTCCGAAAAAGACAAGAAGCGCGTTGAAAAAGTCCAAGAGAGTTTTAAAGCCCTAGACAAGGCTAAAAAAGAATGGCTTAAAGCCCTTGAAGCCCCCATAGATGAAAAAGAAGACGAGTTAGTGCGTTCATTGACCCTAGCTTACAAACGCCAAACGCTTAAAGACAGACTCTATGATTTAGAGCCTACCAGCAAACTGATTAATGAATTAGTCAAAACGATGGAGACCACTTTAAAGAGCGGTGATGGGTTTGAAAAAGAGTTGAAACGCTTGGAATACAAACTGCCCTTATTCAATGACACTCTGATCGCTAACCATAAAAAAATCCTTGCTAATATCACTAACATGACTAAAGAAGACATTATCGCTCAAGTGCCAGAAGCGACTATGGTTAGCGTGTATATGGATCTCAAAAAACTCTTTTTGACTAAAGAGGCGAGCGAAGAAGGCTTTGATTTAGACCCTAACAAACTAAAAGAGATTTTAGAGCAAATCAAAAGAGGGAAATTGATTTCCGATCGCGCTAAAAACAAAATGGCTAAATCCAATTTAAGGTTGGTAGTGAGCATCGCTAAACGATTCACGAGCAGAGGCTTACCGTTCTTGGATTTGATTCAAGAGGGTAATATCGGCTTGATGAAAGCGGTGGATAAGTTTGAGCATGAAAAGGGCTTCAAGTTTTCTACCTATGCGACCTGGTGGATCAAGCAAGCCATCAGCAGAGCCATAGCCGATCAAGCCCGCACTATCCGCATCCCCATTCACATGATTGACACGATTAATCGCATCAATAAAGTCATGCGCAAACACATTCAAGAAACCGGCAAAGAGCCTGATTTAGAAGTGGTGGCTGAAGAAGTGGGGCTTTCGTTAGATAAAGTGAAGAATGTGATTAAGGTTACTAAAGAGCCTATCAGCTTAGAAACCCCAGTCGGCAATGATGATGACGGCAAATTTGGGGATTTCGTGGAAGATAAGAATATCGTTAACTCCATTGATCACATCATGCGAGAAGATTTAAAAGCCCAGATTGAAAGCGTTTTGGATCAGTTGAATGAGCGAGAAAAAGCGGTGATCCGCATGCGTTTTGGGCTTTTAGACGATGAAAGCGATCGGACTTTAGAAGAAATCGGCAAAGAATTGAATGTTACTAGAGAAAGAGTGCGCCAGATTGAAAGCTCTGCGATTAAAAAATTGAGAAGCCCGCAATACGGGCGCATTTTAAGAAACTATTTGCGCATTTGATGTTGAGGTTTCTCTAAAACATGCGTTATTTTCTTGTAGTTTTCTTGTTTTTGTTTGTGGGTTGCATGAAAAAGGATTTCACGCTCAAAGATTTATCCTTACCCCAAGAGGCTTCAAGCTATCTTGCAAGCTCTCAAAATGGCAGTAACAATAACCAAAGCATTGACCCCCAAGCGTTAAAAGAAATATTAAAAGAGAGCTACCTCAAAGCGTGGTATTCCCCATGGCTAGATGCGAAAGTCAAAAGCAATAAAAAAGAAGTGTTTTGGATCCTTAAGGAAATGAATAAATCCACCGGTTATGGCGAAGATCTAAAGCCCAACGCAAAAGCTTTCAATGATGGACTGATTAAGAGCATGGATATTGAGCGTTACCCGAGTGCTAAGATTAAGGCTGTGGTGGTGCGAGATAGCGATGTGAGGGCTGTGCCTACTAACAAGCCTTATTACCTTTCTCAAAAAGGCTATCCTTTTGATAGGTATCAAAATTCGCTGATTTTTCAAGGCACGCCGGTTTTGATCACGCATTTTAATACAGATAAAACTTACGCCCACATTCAAAGCAGTTTTGTTTATGGCTGGATCAAAGTTAGCGATCTAGCTTACATGCATGATAAAGACATAGAGCTTTTAACCAAGCTTAAAAATTATGTCATGCCCATAAAAGACAAGATCCCCCTTTATACGGACTATGGGGATTTTTACACCGATGCTAGGGTGGGCGAATTGTTCGCTCTCATCCCCCAAAGTCAAAACGCATCTCAAAACCCCCCAAAAAAGGAATTGAAAGCCTATGGTTTTTTGAAGGACGCTAAGGGTTATGCAGCTTTACAAAGCGTGATCTTGAATGAAAAAGATTTTTTTGTTTTCCCTAAGGCTTTTACTAGCGAGAACATGGCGTATTTTATAGACACCATGCTAGGGCAAAAATACGGCTGGGGTGGGCTATTGGGCAATAGGGATTGCTCGGCTTTCACTAGGGATAGTTTCGCTAATTTTGGTATTTTGCTCCCCAGAAATTCCTACGCGCAAAGCCGCTATGCGAACAATTATGTGGATTTAAGCTCCATGAAAGCCAAAGAAAAAGAAGACTACATTATTAAAAACGCCACGCCTTTTGGCACGCTCATCTATCTCAAAGGGCATATCATGCTCTATTTGGGCGCATACAACCATCAAGCGATAGTCGCTCACAGCATTTGGTCGGTGCAAACCCAAAAGCATTTTAAAACCTTGAGCCATAAAATAGGAGGCGTAGTGATCACTTC
This sequence comes from Helicobacter pylori, assembly GCF_011140715.1. GTDB lineage: Bacteria > Campylobacterota > Campylobacteria > Campylobacterales > Helicobacteraceae > Helicobacter > Helicobacter pylori_DA. The sequence goes on from NZ_SFZZ01000060.1 coordinate 36,392, forward strand.
ATTATGGCTAGCCGAAGAACATAATGGGGCGTTTTCTAAAAAGAAATTATTGATTGATAGGGTGCTTGGAATGAGCGATTTGAAAGATTTTGTCCATAAAACTTCAAGCCCCTTGAATGCGAATTGATTTTCTTATACTATGATTACGATTTATCAATTTAAAACATTTGGAGAAAGACAATGAGTATGGAATTTGATGCCGTGATTATTGGAGGTGGGGTTTCAGGGTGCGCGACCTTTTATACTTTGAGCGAATACAGCTCCTTAAAGCGCATGGCTATCGTGGAAAAATGCTCTAAATTGGCTCAAATCAGCTCCAGCGCTAAAGCTAATTCGCAAACCATTCATGATGGCTCTATTGAAACGAATTACACTCCTGAAAAAGCTAAAAAAGTGCGTTTGAGCGCTTATAAAACCAGACAATACGCGCTCAATAAAGGCTTGCAAAATGAAGTGATTTTTGAAACCCAGAAAATGGCTATAGGCGTGGGCGATGAAGAATGCGAGTTCATGAAAAAACGCTACGAATCCTTTAAAGAAATCTTTGTGGGGTTAGAAGAATTTGACAAGCAAAAGATTAAAGAATTAGAGCCTAATGTGATTTTAGGGGCTAATGGCATAGACAGGCATGAAAACATTGTTGGGCATGGTTATCAAAAAGATTGGAGCACCATGAATTTTGCGAAGTTGAGTGAAAACTTCGTTGAAGAAGCCCTGAAATTAAAGCCTAACAACCAGGTGTTTTTGAATTTCAAAGTGAAAAAGATTGAAAAACGCAACGACACTTACGCGCTCATTTCTGAAGACGCTGAAGAAGTGTATGCTAAATTCGTGCTAGTCAATGCCGGCTCTTACGCTTTGCCTTTGGCTCAGAGCATGGGTTATGGCTTGGATTTAGGGTGCTTGCCTGTGGCGGGTAGCTTTTATTTTGTGCCGGATTTATTAAGGGGTAAGGTTTATACCGTTCAAAACCCCAAACTCCCTTTTGCAGCCGTGCATGGCGACCCTGATGCTGTCATTAAAGGAAAAACACGAATCGGGCCTACGGCTTTAACGATGCCTAAATTAGAGCGCAACAAATGTTGGCTTAAGGGCATTAGTTTGGAATTGTTGAAAATGGATTTGAATAAAGATGTGTTTAAGATCGCGTTTGATTTGATGAGCGATAAAGAAATCCGTAATTATGTGTTTAAAAACATGGTTTTTGAATTGCCCATTATCGGTAAAAGGAAATTTTTAAAAGACGCTCAAAAAATCATCCCCTCTCTTAGCCTAGAAGATTTAGAATACGCTCATGGTTTTGGCGAAGTGCGCCCGCAAGTTTTAGACAGAACCAAGCGAAAGCTAGAATTAGGCGAAAAAAAGATTTGCACCCATAAAGGCATCACTTTCAACATGACCCCCTCTCCAGGCGCGACGAGTTGCTTGCAAAACGCCCTTGTGGATTCCCAAGAAATCGCTGCGTATTTGGGCGAGAGCTTTGAACTGGAACGCTTTTATAAAGATTTATCCCCAGAAGAATTGGAAAATTAAAACGCATGCAAAACGAACAAGAAGCCCGAGAAATCGCTAAAAAAGCCGTTCAAATCGTGTTTTTTTTAGGGATTGTGGTGGTGCTTTTGATGATGATAAACCTTTACATGCTCATCAATCAAATCAACGCGAGCGCTAAAATGAGCCAACAAATCAAAAAGATAGAAGAAAGGCTTAACCAAAAGCAAAAATAAAGGCTTTGGCTTATTAAGCATGAGTAACAAAATTAAAAAAGCTTAAAGGCATTTTTTAAAATAAATACAATAAAAGAGCTTGCACAAGCAAGTGATAGCCTCTTTAAAAAGCGGTCTTTTGGGGTTAGGGGGTTTTAGTTGGGGGCTGTGGGAGAGGGCTATTGTAAAATACCCCCTATTCCTTTAAAGAAATGCGTTTTACTTAAGAAATGAGTTTGACTATAAAATCAAAAGCAATCAAACAAATTTTTTAAAAAACCCTATTTTTAAACTTTAAACTTTCCTTAAATTCAGCAATATTTAAGCTTATTTCCTTATAATGAGTGCTTTAATTTTATCAAAGGATTCTTATGACAAAGACCGCTAAAGTCAATGACATCGTTCGTGATTGGGTCGTTTTAGATGCTAAGGACAAAGTTTTTGGCCGCTTGATCACTGAAATCGCTGTGCTTTTAAGAGGGAAACACCGCCCTTTTTACACCCCCAATATGGATTGTGGGGATTTTGTGGTGGTTATCAACGCCAATAAGGTTAAATTTTCAGGCATGAAATTAGAGGATAAAGAGTATTTTACCCATTCAGGTTATTTTGGCAGCACCAAGAGCAAGACTCTCCAAGAAATGCTAGAAAAAGCCCCTGAAAAGCTCTACCACTTAGCCGTTAGGGGCATGCTCCCTAAAACGAAATTAGGGAAAGCGATGATTAAAAAACTCAAAGTTTATCGTGATGATAAGCACCCTCACACCGCACAAACTAGCAAAAAGGACGCTAAATGAGAAAAATCTATGCTACCGGTAAAAGAAAAACCGCTATCGCTAAAGTGTGGCTCACTCCGGGTAAAGGCGGATTGAGTATCAATGAGCAAAGCCTGAATCAATGGTTGGGCGGGCATGAAGCCATTAAAATGAAAGTCATGCAACCCTTGCTTTTAACCAAACAAGAACAATCTGTGGATATTAAAGCGGTGGTTTTTGGTGGGGGCTACTCAGCGCAAGCGGAAGCCTTAAGGCATGGCATTTCTAAGGCTTTGAACGCTTATGATATTGCTTTTAGAGCCATTTTAAAACCTAAGGGCTTGCTCACTAGGGATTCAAGGGTGGTTGAACGCAAAAAATATGGTAAAAGAAAGGCCAGAAGAAGCCCGCAATTCTCCAAAAGGTAATCTCTATTTCTTTTTGCCTCTCCTTTGGGGGAGCTTTGGCTCTCTTTCATTTTCTGCTTTTTTTCTCTCTTGTTTTATTAAAGTTTCAAAATAATGTATAATAATCGTTCTCTATCAATTCGTTTTAAAAGGGCAAAGGGAATGAAATCTACAAGAATTGGTTCTAAAATCGTCATGATGGTGTGTGCGGTTGTTATTGTCATTAGCGCTGTTATGGGCGTTATTATCAGCTACAAGGTTGAAAGCGTGTTGCAAAGCCAAGCCACAGAATTGTTGCAAAAAAAGGCTCAGTTAGTCAGTTTTAAAATTCAAGGTATTATGAAGCGTATTTTTATTGGCGCTAACACCCTTGAAAAATTTTTAAGCGATGAAAATAGCGCTATCAACGACACCCTAAAAAGGCGCATGCTCTCTGAGTTTTTGCTGGCAAACCCTCATGTGTTATTGGTTAGTGCGATTTATACGAATAATAACGAACGAGTTATCACTGCCATGAGCATGGATTCAAAAATCGCCTACCCTAATACCACGCTCAATGAAAACATGATCAATCAAATCCGTTCGCTCAAAAGTATAACCCGTTCAGATCCCTATTATAAGGAGGTTAATGGCGATAAAATCTATGGCATGGATATTACCCTCCCCTTAATGGGTAAGAATCAAAATATTATAGGCGCGCTGAATTTCTTTTTAAACATTGACGCTTTTTATACCGATGTGGTAGGCAAGAAAAAGAGCAACACCTTTTTAATGGGGAAAGACGGCAGGCTTTTAATCAACCCTAATCGTGAGATTCAAGATAAAATTTTAAGCGCTATCAATCCGGATAAGCGAGTCGCTAAAGCTGTGGAGTATTATGACAAAAACGAAGCGGGCACTTTGAGCTACCATTCATTGAGCGGGAATACAGAAACCTTTTTAGCCATACAGCCCTTTGATTTTTTTGAAGAAAAAGGGAATAACGGCAATCATTGGCGTTGGGCAATCGGGAAATATGTCAATAAATCTTTAGTCTTTAAAGAAGCCACAAACACCAAATTCATTATTATCACCACTTTGATTTTAGGCGTGTTGGTGTTAGCCTTTTTAGTCTTTATCATCGTTTCCAATCTCATAACCAAACGCATCAGTAGGGTCAATAACACCCTAAATGATTTTTTCAACTTGCTCAATAACCCCAAAAATAACCATGCCATAAGCCTAACGCCCCCAAGCGCTTATGATGAAATCGGGCAAATGCAAGCTTCTATCAATGAGAACATCCTTAAAACCCAAGAAAACATTCAAGCCGATAATAAAGCCATTCAAAACAGCATTGAAGTAACAAATTATGTGGAAAATGGGGATTTCACGCAAGAAATCGCATGCGTGCCTAAAAATAAAGATTTGCAAGCTTTAAGAAATACGATTAATAGCATTATCCAGTATTTTCGTAACCAAATTGGCGCCAATATTGAAGCCCTAAATAACGCCCTAGAGCATTATAAAAACCTGGATTTCACCCACCACATCCAAAACCCCAAAGCCAACATGGAAAAAGCGCTCAACACTTTAGGGCAAGAAATTTCTAGCATGCTTAAAGCTTCTTTAGGGTTTGCGAACGCGCTCAATCATGAATCCAAGGATTTAAAAACTTGCGTGGATAACTTAACCAAAACCGCTCACAAACAAGAAAGAAGCCTGAAAAACACCACTCAATCCTTAGAAGAAATCACTAATATTATCACAACAATTGATTCTAAAAGCCAAGAGATGATCTCTCAAGGCGAAGACATTAAAAGCGTGGTGGATATGATTAGAGATATTGCCGATCAAACGAATCTATTAGCCCTAAACGCCGCTATTGAAGCCGCAAGAGCCGGCGAGCATGGCAGAGGCTTTGCGGTGGTGGCTGATGAGGTGAGAAAGCTCGCTGAAAGGACGCAAAAATCGCTCAGCGAGATTGAAGCCAATATCAATATTTTAGTTCAAAGCATTGCCGATAACGCTGAGTCTATCAAAATGCAAAACAAGGGCGTAGAAAATATCCACAGTTCCATTAACGCCTTGCAACAAGATGTGCAGGATAATTTGACTATCGCTAATCATTCTTTACAAGTGAGTGCTAAAATTGATGGGATCTCCCAAGACATTTTAGAAGACGTGAGCAAGAAGAAATTTTAATTTCTGCCTTTAATTTTGAGCGTCTGAAAGGTGGAACCGCCCCCTTTTTCTCAAGTAAGGGGCTTTCGCCCTAACGAACGCTAATATAAAAGGCTCTTTAAAAGGGGTATTCATCGCAAAATATCCCCCTATTACCTTAAAAGAATCGTTTTTACTGTGAAACCGCCCCTTTCTAAAGCAAGGGGCTTTCTAACTAAAACATTCCATTGAATGCTAACACGAAAGGCTTTGTTCTTTAAAGTCTGCATGGATATTTCCTACCCCAAAAAGACTAGAGGTATTTTGTCATCTTTTAGCTTGAATATAGCCTAACGGCTATGTGCTTGCATCTTGTACCCTAAAAGACGGAGTTTTTTCGTGCTAGTGGGATAAAAATATTCCTTAAAAGTTTTGGCTATCACTTTTTGATATTGGGTTTAATCTCAATTCCCCATATCGCCCATATCCCCCATGTCTCCCATATCGCCACCCATATCATCGTTCATATCCCCCATATCGCCCATGTCATCGTTGCTGTTACCCATATCGTCGTTCATGTCGTTCGCGTTGCTCATGTCATCGCCCATGTCGTTGCCGTTGCTCATGTCGTCATTAGCGTTACCCGTATCATCGTTGCCGTTGTTCATGTTGCTCATATCATCAGTGTTACCGGTATCAGTATTGCCAGTGTCGGTGTTGCCGGTATCGGTGTTATTCATATCGCCGGTATTGTTGCCGCTAGCATCTTTATCATCAGAGGGGGTGTCGTTTGCGTTGCCGGTGTCAGTGGTGTTAGTGTCCATGTGATCATCGTTGTGATCATCGTTAGTGGCGCTGTTAGGGTTTATGAGTGCGTTACCCCCTTGATCTTTGCTGTCATTTGCATGGGTGTTGTCCATGTTGCTAGTAGGCGTTTGTTGCGCAGGTTGTTGCATAGGGTTATTCATCGCATCATTCAAATCGTCTCTGTCATCGCCATCAATTTTTAAACTCCCGTCTAAATAATTCCCCACCACATCGCTGCTATGGCTTAATTGTTGCACGCTGTCTAGGGCTTTATCCACTTGGGCTTGTTGCTCGCTTGAAAGCCCTTTTTGATCTTTTAAGTCATTGTCTAGTTGGTTGAGATTGTTGTCTAATTTGTCTCTCACTTCCATAGCTTTATTGACCACCGAATCAATCTTATTAGGACTCGCCCCATCTTGCTTCATTTCTTTGATTTGCCCCACTAAATGGTTAAGCTCTTTGGCTTGAGAAGTTATCGCATCCACGCTTTTAGTGGGCATGGCTTTGGTGTGGAAAAGCGAATTTTCTTTGAGCATGCGGCTGTTGTCTAAATTGACTAAAGCGCTATTCAAGCGGTTGGTTTGAATATCCTTGCTGAATTTAGGATCACGATAAAAGCTCATGAGATTTGCTTGTTGCGAGGATTTATCGTCTTTATCGTCTCTGTCATCATCAGTAGGCGTATCAAGTTGGTTAATGGAAGCGTCATGGTCTAAAATCTCTTCTTGATCGATCGCATACATGTAATTTTCTAACATCAAGTAGTCTTGAACTTGCATCATGAAAAACATGTTAGGGTAGAAGCCATACATGCCATCATAAAAGTCATAAAAATCATACATGCCCATGCCATACATTCCATACATGCCATACATACCATAATAAGGGCTATAGTAGGAGTTGTAATAGTTGTTGCTCCTGTAATAAGGGCTTTGAGCCTTTTCATTCTCTTGTTGTTTTTTAAGATACGCCCCTACCACGCTCAAATCAGCGAGCATTTTTTGGGCCGTTTTTTGATCTTTTAAAGAAATGCCTAAGGGGATATAAATACCGGTGCGGTAACTATAAAAAGAATCCCTAGCGATGATTTTAAGGCAATATTTCAAATTCTTTTGCAATTTTAGGGCTTGCCTCAAACGCACATGCGCTCTAAAATTCCCCAAGATGCCAGAGTTAAAACGCATTTTTTCCACTAACGCGCTGAATTTTTTCGCATCGCCATTAGCCGCATTAATATAGTTTAAAGCAGTAGCTCCCCACTCTTTGGTGCTGCTTCTATAACCTCCAAAATTCACTATTTTTGGCGTTAATTCCCCTTTTAATTGCGAATCTTTTAAATCAAACAACGCCCTATTCACGCTGATAGCGTTTAAACTGAGTGTCATTATAAAAAGTATTTTTATAGCTTTCATTGATAACCTTAAAAAATATCTCTTGCGAGCATTATAGACTATTTTTAGAAATCAAAATGACTTTTGAAAACAAGCCAAAGTAAAAAATCAAATCCCAAAACAAAAGGTTCTGTTTTAAACGCTTCTTTAGTTTTTAAAAAACTTTCTTAAACAAAAACCTAACCCCCAACAAAACAAATATCGCAAAAAAAAAGAAAAAAGAAACCAACAGAGAGAAAACTCTCCATTGAAAAGAAGAAAAAGGCTTAGAAGTTGATCATATAGTTGAAATAGATAGAGAAGTTCCTTTTATAGAACACATCTACTGATCCATCTACGCCCCTTTCCTTATAGAATTGGTTAGTGAATAAAGGCAATTTAAAGCCCACTTCAATCCCGCTGTGTTTAGAAAAATTGCTCCTAAAACCAAATTCAACAGGCATTTGGAAGTAGCTTGTGTTCATGCTCGCTGAACAGCCGGCGGTGTTGTTGCAAATTTGCATTTGAGATTTTAAGTAGCTCTCTCCTTGAACGATAAACGAATCCCCTCCTAATCCAAAGCCCACGAACAACCCTGCTGTGTTATAGCCCTCTTTACTTTCATAGAAGTTATAGAGCGCATCAAAGCCCACGCCATAAGTGAAGTCATTCACTTGAGACGCGCCCTCCATGATTCCAAGCTGGCTCCCCACAAAGCTTAAATTTGCATGGTTATAGCTGTAGTATCCATAAGATCTAAAGCCAAAGCGTTTCTTTTTACCAAAGAACCACTTATACCCTGCCATCGCATCTACCCCATACATTTGCCCGTAATTATTGGTGTTGATCACGCTTGGCGTTTCTTGGGTTAGAGCTACTTGATTGCTGCTAAACATTGAAGTGTTTATCGGGGTGTTATTGTTAGCGCCTGAGGTGCGGGTGGTGTTTTGGTTTTCTAAATTAGAATATTGAAACCCCCCTCCTAAAAACGCGCCGCTTTTTTCTGCCATAGACACACTAAAGGCTAATGCCATACCTAAAAAAACTTTTTTCATTTAAAACTCCTTAATGTGAGAAATCCTAAGGATTTCTTTTTTTATTGCATTCATGCTATGGCGCAAAAATATAGGGGATCATCAAAATTTGAGAGTTGTCCTTGAATACATTCGCTTCTACAGAATACAATTCGCTCTTACAAATATTAAGCTTTTGAGTTATATCACAAAAAAGTGAATTTTTCGTTAAGAATGGGTTAAATAAATCGTTTTATTTTTTAAAAATGTATTTATATATATAAAGAATTTAAAATTATATTTAACTATATTTTATGGAAGCTTTTACGCTATTTTTGTGTGGGGCGAAAATTTAGAGCTTTTAGGGTTTTTGGTAGTAGCGGGTGGCTATCTTAAAAAATACTTGGGTGTTTTATCGCTTTTGTCGTATCGTTTTAGTAATGGTCTTATTCAAACTGGCTTTGAGCATGAGCGATTAAAGGGTTGATCACTTCATCTAAATTCCCTGAAAGCATGATTTCTTCTAAACTATACAGAGTTAAATTGATTCTATGTTCGCTCAAGCGGTTTTGCGGGTAATTGTAGGTGCGAATCCTTTCGCTCCTGTCCCCACTACCCACTTGCTCCTTTCGGTCTTTGGCGTTAGCGAGTTGTTGCTCTTCAATTTGTTTTTCATAAAGACGCGCTTTTAAGATTTTTAGGGCTTTATCCTTGTTTTTATGTTGGGATTTTTCATCTTGCATGCTCACGCTGATATTGGTGGGGAGGTGTGTGATGCGGACGGCGGAGTCTGTGGTATTGACGCATTGTCCCCCATGCCCGCCAGCGCGAAACACTTCAATCTTTAAATCGCTAGGGTTGAGGGTAACTTCCACATCATCCACTTCAGGCATGATCGCTACCGTGATAGCGGAAGTGTGGATGCGCCCTTGAGATTCTGTCTCAGGGACTCTTTGGACTCGATGCGTGCCTGCTTCAAATTTGAGCCTTGAATACACGCCCTTACCCTTAATCAAAACGATGATTTCTTTATAGCCCCCTACGCTGTTCTCGCTAGAGCTTACTATTTCTACTTTCCATTTTTTCAAATCCGCATAACGGCAATACGCCTTAAACAAATCCCCTACAAAAATGCCCGCTTCATCGCCCCCTGTGCCGGCCCTTAACTCTAAATAGATGTTTTTATCGTCATTAGGATCTTTGGGGATAAGGAGTTGTTTAATGGCAGTTTCTAGCTCGCTTTTTTGGATTTCTAAAATTTTTAGCTCTTCTTTAGCCAATTCGCTCAATTCCTTGTCTTCTAAAAGCTCTTTATTTTCTTTAATGCCCTCTAAAACGCTCAAATACTCTTTGCTCGCTATGGAGATTTCTTCAATGGAGCTTTGCTCTTTGCTCAATTCGGTGAGTTTTTTAATGTCGCTAACCACTTCAACGCTGGAAAGCAAGGCTGTGAGTTCGTCGTATCGTTTGAGAATGGAAGAAAGCTTTTCGGCTAGAATGGACATGCGAGACTACCTATAAAAAGATGTGAATAAAAAATACAACAATCTAAAAAACGCAAAACTTAAAAAGAAGCCCAATAATAAAAACCCACTACTGAGCTTAAAGAAGTTAAAAACGCCCCAAAACTAAGCGAGAGCGATTTTTTTCACTGAAGCGTTAAGCCTTGAGACTTTCCTAGAAGCGGTGTTTTTCTTTAAAATCCCTTTGCTGACAAATTTATGCAATTCTTTGTTAGCGATATTCAAACGCTCTTGAGCTCTTGCTACATCATTGACAGCGACGGCTTCACGCACGGCCTTAATGATATTTTTAATTTTAGTTTTATAGAACTTGTTTCGTTCGGTTCTTTTAATGGTCTGTCTGATTCGCTTTTCTGCGGACTTATGATTTGCCATAGCCTTGTTTTAATCCCTTTGTAATGTAAAATTTGGCATAATTCTATCTAAAAATTGATTAAAAATAGTTTAAAAGGTATTTTATAACGATGAAAATTTTTGGGACTGATGGCGTGAGGGGTAAAGCAGGGGTGAAACTCACCCCCATGTTTGTGATGCGTTTAGGCATTGCTGCCGGGTTGTATTTTAAAAAACATTCTCAAACGAATAAAATTCTAATCGGTAAAGACACCAGAAAAAGCGGCTATATGGTAGAAAACGCTTTAGTGAGCGCTCTCACTTCCATAGGCTATAATGTGATTCAAATAGGGCCTATGCCTACCCCTGCGATCGCTTTTTTAACCGAAGACATGCGCTGCGATGCGGGCATTATGATAAGCGCGAGCCACAACCCTTTTGAAGACAATGGCATTAAGTTTTTCAATTCTTATGGTTATAAACTCAAAGAAGAAGAAGAAAGAGCGATTGAAGAAATCTTTCATGATGAAGGATTACTGCATTCCAGTTATAAAGTGGGCGAGAGCGTCGGTAGCGCTAAAAGGATAGATGATGTGATAGGGCGCTATATCGTGCATTTAAAGCACTCTTTCCCCAAACATTTGAATTTACAAAATTTAAGGATCGTTCTAGATACCGCTAATGGCGCGGCTTATAAGGTGGCTCCGGTCGTTTTTAGCGAGCTTGGGGCTGATGTTTTAGTGATTAATGATGAGCCTAACGGGTGTAATATTAATGAGCAATGCGGGGCTTTACACCCTAACCAATTGAGCCAGGAAGTGAAAAAATACCGCGCGGATCTAGGCTTTGCTTTTGATGGCGATGCTGACAGGCTAGTGGTGGTGGATAATTTAGGGAATATCGTGCATGGGGATAAGCTTTTAGGGGTGTTAGGGGTTTATCAAAAATCTAAAAACGCCCTTTCTTCTCAAGCAATTGTCGCCACGAGCATGAGCAATTTAGCCCTTAAAGAATACTTAAAATCCCAAGATTTAGAATTGAAGCATTGCGCGATTGGGGATAAGTTTGTGAGCGAATGCATGCGATTGAACAAAGCCAATTTTGGAGGCGAACAAAGCGGGCATATCATTTTTAGCGATTACGCTAAAACGGGCGATGGTTTGGTGTGCGCTTTGCAAGTGAGCGCGTTAGTGCTAGAAAGTAAGCTTGTGAGCTCTGTTGCGTTAAACCCCTTTGAATTATACCCCCAAAGCCTAGTGAATTTGAATGTCCAAAAAAAGCCTCCTTTAGAAAGCCTGAAAGGTTATAGCGCTCTTTTAAAAGAATTAGACCAGCTAGAGATCCGCCATTTGATCCGTTATAGCGGCACTGAAAACAAATTACGAATCCTTTTAGAAGCTAAAGACGAAAAATTGCTCGAATTGAAAATGCAAAAATTAAAAGAGTTTTTTGAAGGGCATTTGTGCTAAAAACCACTAAAAAAAGCCTATTGGTTTTTATAGGGGTTTTTTTTCTTATTTTTGGCGTGGATCAAGCGATTAAATACGCTATTTTAGAGGGGTTTCGCTATGAGAGCTTGGTTATAGATATTGTTTTAGTATTCAATAAAGGCGTGGCGTTTTCCTTACTCAGTTTTTTAGAGGGGGGTTTGAAATACTTGCAAATCCTTTTGATTTTGGGGCTTTTTATCTTTTTAATGCGCCAAAAGGAGCTTTTTAAAAGCCATGCCATAGAGTTTGGCATGGTGTTTGGCGCTGGGGTTTCTAATGTTTTGGATCGGTTTGTGCATGGGGGCGTGGTGGATTATGTGTATTATCATTATGGCTTTGATTTTGCTATTTTTAACTTCGCTGATGTCATGATAGATGTGGGTGTGGGCGTTTTATTGTTAAGACAATTCTTTTTTAAGCAAAAACAAAACAAAATTAAGGCATAATTACCCTTTTTAATAAAAGGTCGCGTAGCTCAGTTGGTAGAGCACTACCTTGACATGGTAGTGGCCGCTGGTTCAAGTCCAGTCGTGGCCACCATTATCACTCCAATTTTAATTCTCATTTTTTTGCGAGTTTTTGATCTTTATAAATTCTAAAGGGGTATTAAATGCGCTCCCAATAACGCTTTTATAGCGCTTCAGAACTATAACACTAATTTATTTTAAATAATAATTAGTTAATGAACGCTTCTGTTAATCTTAGTAAATCAAAACATTGCTACAATTACATCCAACCTTGATTGCGTTATGTCTTCAAGGAAAAAACACTTTAAGAATAGGAGAATGAGATGAAACTCACCCCAAAAGAGTTAGATAAGTTGATGCTCCACTACGCTGGAGAATTGGCTAAAAAACGCAAAGAAAAAGGCATTAAGCTTAACTATGTAGAAGCAGTAGCTTTGATTAGTGCCCATATTATGGAAGAAGCGAGAGCTGGTAAAAAGACTGCGGCTGAATTGATGCAAGAAGGGCGCACTCTTTTAAAACCGGATGATGTGATGGATGGCGTGGCAAGCATGATCCATGAAGTGGGTATTGAAGCGATGTTTCCTGATGGGACCAAACTCGTAACCGTGCATACCCCTATTGAGGCCAATGGTAAATTGGTTCCTGGTGAGTTGTTCTTAAAAAATGAAGACATCACTATCAACGAAGGCAAAAAAGCCGTTAGCGTGAAAGTTAAAAATGTGGGCGACAGACCCGTTCAAATCGGTTCACACTTCCATTTCTTTGAAGTGAATAGATGCCTAGACTTTGACAGAGAAAAAACTTTCGGCAAACGCTTAGACATTGCGAGCGGGACAGCGGTAAGGTTTGAACCTGGCGAAGAAAAATCCGTAGAGTTGATTGACATTGGCGGTAACAGAAGAATCTTTGGATTTAATGCGTTGGTTGATAGGCAAGCCGATAACGAAAGCAAAAAAATTGCTTTACACAGAGCTAAAGAGCGTGGTTTTCATGGCGCTAAAAGCGATGACAACTATGTAAAAACAATTAAGGAGTAAGAAATGAAAAAGATTAGCAGAAAAGAATATGTTTCTATGTATGGCCCTACCACAGGCGATAAAGTGAGATTGGGCGATACAGACTTGATCGCTGAAGTAGAACATGACTACACCATTTATGGCGAAGAGCTTAAATTCGGTGGCGGTAAAACCCTAAGAGAAGGCATGAGCCAATCTAACAACCCTAGCAAAGAAGAATTGGATTTAATCATCACTAACGCTTTAATCGTGGATTACACCGGTATTTATAAAGCGGATATTGGTATTAAAGACGGCAAAATCGCTGGCATTGGTAAAGGCGGTAACAAAGACATGCAAGATGGCGTTAAAAACAATCTTAGCGTAGGTCCTGCTACTGAAGCGCTAGCTGGTGAAGGCTTGATCGTAACGGCTGGTGGTATTGACACACACATCCACTTCATTTCACCCCAACAAATCCCTACAGCTTTTGCAAGCGGTGTAACAACCATGATTGGTGGCGGAACTGGCCCTGCTGATGGCACTAACGCAACCACTATCACTCCAGGTAGAAGAAATTTAAAATGGATGCTCAGAGCGGCTGAAGAATATTCTATGAACTTGGGTTTCTTGGCTAAAGGTAACGCTTCTAACGATGCAAGCTTAGCTGATCAAATTGAAGCCGGTGCGATTGGCTTTAAAATCCACGAAGACTGGGGCACCACTCCTTCTGCAATCAATCATGCGTTAGATGTTGCGGACAAATACGATGTGCAAGTCGCTATCCACACAGACACTTTGAATGAAGCTGGTTGCGTAGAAGACACTATGGCTGCTATTGCTGGGCGCACTATGCACACTTTCCACACTGAAGGCGCTGGCGGCGGACACGCTCCTGATATTATTAAAGTAGCCGGTGAACACAACATTCTTCCCGCTTCCACTAACCCCACTATCCCTTTCACTGTGAATACAGAAGCCGAACACATGGACATGCTTATGGTGTGCCACCACTTGGATAAAAGCATTAAAGAAGATGTCCAGTTCGCTGATTCAAGGATCCGCCCTCAAACCATTGCGGCTGAAGACACTTTGCATGACATGGGGATTTTCTCAATCACCAGTTCTGACTCTCAAGCTATGGGTCGTGTGGGTGAAGTTATCACCAGAACTTGGCAAACAGCTGACAAAAACAAAAAAGAATTTGGCCGCTTGAAAGAAGAAAAAGGCGATAACGACAACTTCAGAATCAAACGCTACTTGTCTAAATACACCATTAACCCAGCGATCGCTCATGGGATTAGCGAGTATGTGGGTTCTGTAGAAGTGGGTAAAGTGGCTGACTTGGTATTGTGGAGTCCAGCATTCTTTGGTGTGAAACCCAACATGATCATCAAAGGCGGATTCATTGCATTGAGTCAAATGGGTGATGCGAACGCTTCTATCCCTACCCCACAACCGGTTTATTACAGAGAAATGTTCGCTCATCATGGTAAAGCTAAATACGATGCAAACATCACTTTTGTGTCTCAAGCGGCTTATGACAAAGGCATTAAAGAAGAATTAGGGCTTGAAAGACAAGTGTTGCCGGTTAAAAATTGCAGAAATATCACTAAAAAAGACATGCAATTCAACGACACTACCGCTCACATTGAAGTCAATCCTGAAACTTACCATGTGTTCGTGGATGGCAAAGAAGTAACTTCTAAACCAGCCAATAAAGTGAGCTTGGCGCAACTCTTTAGCATTTTCTAGGATTTTTCTAGGATTTTTAATTTTCTAGGATTTTAAGGAGCGTTTCTCCTTAAATCTTAGTTTTTAAGCTCTCTGACTTTTATTATTTATTAAAAGTTAGGGGCTTATTTTTTTGTTTTATTTTTTGTCAATTTACTATTTTTCTTTATGATTAGCTCAAGCAACAAAAGTTATTCGTAAGGTGCGTTTGTTGTAAAAATTTTTGTTTGGAAGGAAAAGGCAATGCTAGGACTTGTATTGTTATATGTTGGGATTGTTTTAATCAGCAACGGGATTTGCGGATTAACCAAAGTCGATCCTAAAAGCACTGCGGTGATGAACTTTTTTGTGGGCGGACTTTCCATTGTTTGTAATGTGGTTGTCATCACTTATTCCGCGCTCCACCCTACAGCCCCTGTAGAAGGTGCCGAAGATATTGCTCAAGTATCGCACCATTTGACTAGTTTCTATGGGCCAGCGACTGGGTTATTGTTTGGTTTTACTTACTTGTATGCGGCCATCAACCACACTTTTGGTTTGGATTGGAGGCCGTATTCTTGGTATAGCTTATTCGTAGCGATCAACACTGTTCCTGCTGCGATTTTATCCCACTATAGCGATATGCTTGATGACCACAAAGTGTTAGGCATCACTGAAGGCGATTGGTGGGCGATCATTTGGTTGGCTTGGGGTGTTTTGTGGCTTACCGCTTTCATTGAAAACATCTTGAAAATCCCTTTAGGGAAATTCACTCCATGGCTTGCTATCATTGAGGGTATTTTAACCGCTTGGATCCCTGCTTGGTTACTCTTTATCCAACACTGGGTGTGAGATGATCATAGAGCGTTTAATGGGCAATCTAAGGGATTTAAACCCCTTGGATTTCAGCGTGGATTATGTGGATTTGGAATGGTTTGAAACGAGGAAAAAAATCGCTCGTTTTAAAACCAGGCAAGGCAAAGACATAGCCATACGCCTTAAAGACGCTCCCAAGTTGGGTCTCTCTCAAGGGGATATTTTATTTAAAGAAGAGAAGGAAATTATCGCCGTTAATATCTTGGATTCTGAAGTCATTCACATCCAAGCTAAGAGCGTGGCAGAAGTAGCAAAAATATGCTACGAAATAGGAAACCGCCATGCGGCTTTATACTATGGCGAGTCTCAATTTGAATTTAAAACACCATTTGAAAAGCCCACGCTAGCGTTATTAGAAAAGCTAGGGGTTCAAAATCGTGTTTTAAGTTCAAAATTGGATTCCAAAGAACGCTTAACCGTGAGCATGCCCCATAGTGAGCCTAATTTTAAGGTCTCACTAGCGAGCGATTTTAAAGTGGTCATGAAATAAAAAAGAAATAGAAAAATAACAGAATGGATAAAGGAAAGAGCGTGAAAAGCACTAAAAAAAGCGTGGGTATGCCCCCAAAAACTCCAAAGACAGACAACAATGCTCATGTGGATAATGAATTTCTGATCTTGCAAGTCAATGATGCGGTATTCCCTATTGGATCTTACACGCATTCTTTTGGGCTAGAAACTTACATCCAGCAAAAAAAGGTTACCAATAAAGAAAGCGCTTTAGAATATTTAAAAGCCAATCTCTCTAGCCAGTTCCTTTATACGGAAATGCTGAGTTTGAAATTAACCTATGAAAGCGCTCTCCAACAGGATTTAAAAAAAATCTTAGGGGTTGAAGAAGTCATTAGGCTATCCACAAGCCCCATGGAATTGCGATTAGCCAATCAAAAGCTAGGCAATCGTTTCATTAAAACCTTACAAGCCATGAACGAATTAGACATGGGTGCATTTTTTAACGCTTACGCTCAACAAACCAAAGATCCCACCCATGCCACTAGCTATGGCGTTTTTGCGGCGAGTTTGAACATTGAATTGAAAAAGGCTTTAAGGCATTATCTTTATGCGCAAACTTCTAACATGGTGATCAACTGCGTTAAAAGCGTCCCACTATCTCAAAACGATGGGCAAAAAATCTTATTGAGCTTGCAAAGCCCTTTTAACCAGCTCATAGAAAAAACCCTAGAATTAGACGAAAGCCACCTGTGTGCGGCAAGCGTTCAAAACGACATTAAGGCGATGCAGCATGAGAGTTTATACTCGCGCCTTTATATGTCTTGAATTTTAATCTCAAATTGAAAGGAATTTTATGGTAAAAATTGGAGTTTGTGGTCCTGTAGGAAGCGGTAAAACCGCCTTGATTGAAGCTTTAACGCGCCACATGTCAAAGGATTACGACATGGCGGTTATCACTAATGATATTTACACGAAAGAAGACGCAGAGTTTATGTGTAAAAATTCGGTGATGCCACGAGAGAGGATTATTGGCGTAGAAACAGGAGGCTGTCCTCATACCGCTATTAGAGAAGACGCTTCCATGAATTTAGAAGCCGTAGAAGAAATGCATGGCCGTTTCCCTAATTTGGAATTGCTTTTGATTGAAAGCGGAGGCGACAACCTTTCAGCGACTTTCAACCCAGAGCTAGCGGACTTTACGATTTTTGTGATTGATGTGGCTGAGGGCGATAAAATCCCCCGAAAAGGCGGCCCAGGAATCACGCGCTCAGACTTGCTTGTCATCAATAAAATTGACTTAGCCCCCTATGTGGGAGCGGACCTGAAAGTCATGGAAAGGGATTCTAAAAAAATGCGCGGCGAAAAGCCCTTTATTTTTACGAATATCCGCGCCAAAGAAGGCCTAGATGATGTGATCGCTTGGATTAAGCGCAACGCTTTATTGGAAGATTGATGAACACTTACGCTCAAGAATCCAAGCTCAGGTTAAAAACCAAAATAGGGGCTGACGGGCGGTGCGTGATTGAAGACAATTTTTTCACGCCCCCCTTTAAGCTCATGGCACCCTTTTACCCTAAAGACGATTTAGCTGAAATCATGCTTTTAGCGGTAAGCCCTGGCTTAATGAAAGGCGATGCACAAGACATGCAATTAAGCATCGGTCAAAATTGCAAGCTAAGGATCACTTCGCAATCCTTTGAAAAAATCCATAACACTGAAGACGGGTTTGCTAGCAGAGACATGCATATCGTTGTGGGGGAAAACGCCTTTTTGGACTTCGCGCCCTTCCCGTTAATCCCCTTTGAAAACGCGCACTTTAAGGGCAATACCACGATTTCTCTACACTCTGGCTCCCAATTGCTTTATAGTGAAATCATTGTCGCTGGGCGAGTGGCACGAAACGAATTGTTCCAATTCAACCGCTTGCACACTAAAATCTCTATTTTAAAAGATAACCAACCGATCTATTATGATAATACGATTTTAGATCCCAAAACCGCCGACATGACAAACATGTGCATGTTTGATGGCTACACGCATTATTTGAATCTGGTGCTTGTCAATTGCCCCATAGAGCTGTCTGGCGCGCGAGCATTGATTGAAGAGAGCGAAGGAGTGGATGGAGCCGTGAGCGAGATTGCTAGTTCTCATTTATGCTTGAAAGCTTTAGCGAAAGGCTCAGAACCCTTGTTGCATTTAAGAGAAAAAATCGCTCGCTTTATCACGCAAACGATTACGCCAAAGGTTTAAAAGCGCTTCAAAAAGATTAAATCCCTTTAGTCTTTTTAACCCCCCTTTTTTTAACCCCCCCTTTTTTGACCCTATAAGCTGAAGGGCCTGAACTCAGTAACGCTGTCTTTAGAAAGCTCTCTGAAGAGCGCGTTGAGTTCGCTTTGTGAAGGTAAACCGATTTTGAGAGCGTTTAAGTTTTCCCCATTGCACTTAAAGGCTAGGCATTGCTTGAAGTGGTGGTTTAACAAATCTTTTAACTTGTCAAAATGGTAATTAGTTTTAATTTGCCTAAAGTCATGCACAAAAATGACGCAATACTGCTCGTTGTCTGTGGCTTTTTCTAAAAACGATTTTAACTTTTCCGCCCCTACTTTGTCGTGCAATTCTTTCGCTTCGTTGAGATTGTCTATCACAAGTGCGCTATTAGGATTCATAGCGGTGTCTAAAACGCTTAAAATATTTTCTACAGGCGTGATGCCGTATTCTTTTTGTGCATCAAAAGACCTTATCAAGCGTTTTTCTTTATTGCAAAAAACCAATTCTTTGTTCGTGCTCTTAATGTTTTGGAACAAGAGTTTCATTAAAGCGATGCGAGCGTTTAAATCTTGGCTCACCACCAACAAATGCGATTCGTTGTTTTCAAACTCCACTATCAGATCCTTTTGCTCATAATCCACTTCTTTGCCCAGATGCAAACGCATTTCATTAGCCTTAAGGATGTTGGGCATTTTTAAAGCCGTCTCGCCATTATAGATTTTACGATCTATGGGTGCTAGGTTTCTTTGGTTAAATTCAGCGTGTATTTTTGTGAGAAAAGATTTGAAATCATCGGGGGCTTTAGGGATACTCATCTTGGTGTGGTATTTTCTATGCCCTCCGTTGTTGTTGAAAATGCCTTCTGGCCTGACAAGATCACAAGCCGCATCATCGCCCAAAACACTACTGCTGTCTTCTGCATCCATAGGCAAAGCGATGCGGTTAGCGATTTGAGCCTTAAAGCTTGAATCAATGTCAGAACCGCGCATGGTTTGAGTGGCTAAAACTAAATGCACCCCATAGCTGCAGCCCTTTTTAAGCAGGGTGTTTAAATGCCCCTCCACCGCTTTAGTGGATTTATTATCGCTAAAAAGCACCTGAAATTCATCAATCACTACAATCAGTCTGGGCATTTTTTCATGCTTTCGGTAATCGCTTAAATCTTTCACCTTAAACTGCTTGAACCGATCGGCTCTTTTTTCCATTTCATCGCAAAGCCATTTCAAGAAAGTGATGCCATAAGGGACCGAACTCGCCACGCTCACCAACCTTGCATGCTCTAAAGCGGGATCTGCTACATACGCGTTAAATTCCACCCCCTCTTTATAGTCTAACAAAAAAAGTTGGACTTCATTGGGCGCGTAGTAGAAGGCTAGATTTTGGATCAACACATGCAAGAAATTGGATTTCCCGCTCCCGCTGCGCCCGCAAATGAGCGTGTGGTTTTGTTCGTTACCGATTTCAAAACACACTTCCTTATGGTTAATATCCCACCCCACCGGCACAGACACTTTAGACTGAGAACTTTTAGTCCAAAATTCTTCGTCTTTTTGTAAGGCTTTCAACTCGCTTTTGACTACTTTCTTTTTCTCGTAATACGCTTTAATTTTATCAGCGAAGTCTTTCATGTGTTGGGATTGGATACCATGATCATTGATGATTTCTACATTAAGGTATTTAAAGCGTTCAAAACTTGTCGTATCTTTAAAAAACTCCGCATAGCGTTTCAAATCTTCTGCGGATTGATTGTTTTTTTCGCTCTCCAAATTGACAAAACTCAAAACCCCATTTTTAGAGCCAAAACGCATGATTTTTTCCAAATAATAAAGCGCGTCTTTACTCAAAGCATCTACCCCGCTTAAAAAAAGTGCTTTTAAAGGCAAGCGGTCTTTGGCGTTTTCATTATAATGCGCAAAATCTCTAAAGCCGGCCAATTTTTCTTGCAAATTAACCTTTAAATATTCATACAAATGCTTTAGGGCTTCTTCTATTTCGTTGCTTTCGGTTAAAATCCTTTGTTGGTAAATAAAATCATTGCCCTTGTCCAAAAGCCGTCGCGCCAAATTGAAAATGCCCCCTAGGCTCAGTGCATCAACTAAGATCACTTCTAATTGCACTAAAGGCGCGCTAGATAGCAAGCGCATGAGCATTTCTCTTAAAAACTGCCCGTCTTTTTCATGCTCGATATACAAGCTTTTAGGGGGGAAAGGATAAACTTTAGGCAAGCAAAAATCTGTATTAGTGCCATTTTTGCCTTTAATTTCCAATAAACCACAGCTTAAAAATTGGGGGTAAGCTTTCGTTTCATTGAATTGCGGCGCGTCTGTGAATTGCGCTTGGATTTGCCTGATATTCTTTTGATATTCCTCTATTTCTGAAACGATCGGCTTGAGAAAACTCTCTTTTTGATGGACAACTTTATCTAGGGCATCATCCAGTTTTTGCAACAAGGTATTGATTCCAATCATTCTTTATCCTTAGATTTCAAGTATTCATCATAGTGTCTATTGGCTTCTTTTTCATGATCTTTAGCTTCACGCACAAGCTTATCAATTTCGCTCTGTGAATGGAAATTCCTATCAATTTTCTTCATCAAGCTCTTGGCTTCTTCAATTTGCTCGTCAATTCTTCTTCTTTGGTATTGCGTGTCTTGCTCTAAATTTTCTAAATCATGCGCGATTTTTAGCATGTCCTCTAACACCTCATCTCTGATTTTCTGCCCTAAATCATCTTGCATGGCATTTTCTATAAAATCATCGCAAATCTTTCTTAATTCAAGGGTGCAACCCTCCAAATAAACTTTATGAGAAAACATTTTAACCCCTTGATTCTAATTTTTTTAAAAACATTTTAAGGTGCAACAGCGCATGTTTTGAGCCATCATCAGTGTCTAAAAACAGCACCACATCACTAGCCGTATTCAAAAGATAATACCCCCCATACCCGTCATTAGCAAAGATGATTTCTTCAGGCTCTAACCATTCTTTCAAGCTTTGCATGAAATCAACAAACAAGCCCTCTAAATTGAAATTCAAAACATGTTTGAATGTGTAAGATTTATTGCCCACCATAAAAGATCGCCATTGGCTAAAACCATAGTTTGATCGTTTGACAAAGTCCTTAAACGCATCGCTAAAGCCTATTTTCAACCGCTCTTCTAGATCGCTCAACGCATTTTCATTGAGCGGCTCTACAAATTCCCAATTCAATTCTGTTTCTGTAGAAATTCTGTCCATAGTGAATATCCTTTCGTGTATTTCACGCCTAATAATAACTCTTCTCTCACCAACGCCACATTCCCTAAAACATTCGCGTCAAAATGCCACAAATAGCCCCTAGGAATGAATCCTTTTGCGATCTGTTCCAACTCTGCCGCATCAAAGCCCAAATCGTTGTCTTTAAGCGCGGCTTGTAAAGCCTTTAGGGCATGATGAGCGCATGCGGTTTTATCTAAATTCTCTAAAGGCGCAATGGCACTAAAAACGCTATCAAATTCCGCTAAACGCAAATCATTGAATCTGATCTCATCAGGGTAGGGGTTTTGCTCATCTACAATAAAGCCCTCTTTTTCTTTTTCTAAAAACTCTCTATACTCCAACGCTTTTTGCGTATAATTTTCATTCCGTTCTAAGATGGGCGCTATTTTTTGGCTCAAATTTTCTGTGGCGTGCTCCAACTCTGTTTCTAAATTATCAAAAGCTTCATTCACAGCGTTCAAATCGTTGGGGGATTCTTTGATTTTTTCTGCAAAATCTTGTAAGGCTTTCTTACAATTTTTAACGCAACGATTTTTGGCTAAAGTCAAGCTCTCAAAATCAACGCTCATCAAATCCAATCCATGCTCTTTAGACGCTTTAGCGCGATCTGGATTAGAAGAAGCGTTAATTCTGTTTTTCAAATCAGCGTATAAAGAAGCGCTAAAATCTTCCCTCAAATCCTTCAAGCGCTCATTAAAAACGCTTTTTTTAGGGCTATAAGAGAAAGTAGGCCGTTCAAAATCGTATTCCATTAAAACGCCTGGGGTTGGAAAGTTGTATTCATTATCTATCGCATCGCTCGCTTGTTTCAAACGCCTGATAAATTCCTGGTGTTTATCGGTATAAAAATGCAACCTCTTTTTAACGCTCTCCCAAGCCCCCTCCACAAGCTCCACGCTCGCTTTGGCTTGAGTGGAGTAGATTTCAAGCACTTGTTCTAATAACCTTACATTGTGTTCCCATTTTTCTATATTGTCTTCCATAAGGTTTAAGCCCTTTTCACAAGCTTCAGCGCCTAATTTAGCAGGAGGGAAAATAGTTGAGACTGCATCACAAACACCTCCACAAAAATCTAAAACAGATCCCCAAAAACCACTTCGCTTTTTTCTGGCTGCGTTTAATTTTCCTATGGCTTTTTCCAATTGCATTTCAATTTTTCTGCACTCTACTATGATTTTTAGCGCGTAACTATCAAGGTTTTTGATAAATGGACTGCATTTTTCTTCTTGCAAGGATCTTTTAAAATCCCTGCATTTTTCAACAACCTTTTTGACTTCTTCTGTGTCCGTTTTCCATTCAGCCATAAACCACCCCTTAATAATCTTGCTCTAAAACCCTAATCCTCTCTTTAAGCCATGCGATTTGCTCTTGTGCGGCCTCATCAAATTCATTGAAAGTGCCTTTCAAGTTATCCACCACCTCGCTAAATTTATCCCTCCTAGCGTCTTGCCATGATTCTAAATTATGGAAATTGCCGCTCAAGCTGTTCACTTCCTCTCTTAGTAACTCTTTAAAGCGTTCTAAATGCCCTACAAATTCCCTGACCTCTTCGGTATCCATTTGCACTTTGCTCATCGGTTATCCTTTCTTTTAAAAATTTTCTTCATTGGAATCAGGCTTTTTATCGCCGCTGATTCTAATGCTCCCACCCCCATAGCTAGGGGGTGTTGTGGGGCGAACCTCTAGCGTTTCGCCTCTTTCTCTTTTGTATTTTTCTTGCTGGCTTTGGTGGTATGTTTTCATGCTGTCTATCACGATCGTTTTGTGGTTGCTCCCTAAATCAGCGTTGGTGAGCAATTTTTTGGCGCCATTACCCAGGCTATTAGAATACCTGTCTTCTATTTTAAGAGACAAATTCAAACCCTTAAAACTCTCCAAAGCCTCCACTAACGCTACCACAAGCTTTCTGTCCCAAATGGAATTTTTCAACTCCTTACACAAGGAAAAAACCTCGCTTGAAAACGGGTAGTCATACAAAAACAAAAGGTCTAAATTTTCTAAAAATTCCACATTGCAACGCTCTTTAAAATTTTTCAAAAAGCCCTCTTTTAAAGGCGCAAAGCCTTCCGTGATAGGGATTAGCCCCTTGTCTTTGGCGCATTTAAACACCATAATGCTTTTTTCAATCACGACAAACGCATAAGCGTTCTTAGTCATCATAATTTTTCTACCTCGCTTTCATAGATCAATTGGTCGTCTTTAAACAGCCCCACTTTAATGCTTTGGGAATCCACGCAACACACTTTCACATCCACTTCTTCAACCTCTTCTAACGCTATGGAAATCATTTGCGTATCTTTAATGTTTAGAGTGTTGGTATTGGCTAGGGCTTTGTCGCTATAGCGTATCTCTAACTCATCAAAGCCTCCCCATTCCTCTTTAGTTTGGAAAATCTGGTATTCATTAGGCTTTAAAGAATCCCTATGGATTTTAGCGTGGAATTTCCCCTCTATCTCAATACCCAAATCGTATTTAAACACAGGGTTGGAGCTTATAGAGGGTCTTTCAATCCCTTGAGCCTTGTCCCTGCTCTCTAAAAGCCCAAAAGCCACCCCGGTTTTGCAAGTGGGCTTCAAATAAGCGGGCGTGTTAGAGACATCTTCTCCTGTAAGCTCTAAAATCTGTTTGTCTGAGGCTTCTGTGCCTAGCGGCTCATAAAGAATGAATGTGAAATCATCTTTAGAAGTCTTTTGCTGGTAATCTTTGAGCTGCTTTTCTTTGGCGTTTTCAAACGCTTGTTTGACCAACACCGATTTGCTCGCATTCCCGCCTAAGAAAATATGAAACGCCCGACACTGATCATCAATGTTTTCAGCCATCACTTTAGAAAATCCGGCAAAGAAGTTGGCAACGCTTTCATTGATCTTGCCTTTTAAAAGGCTTAAAAGCTCTTTGCAATCAACTTGGAGATCGCATTCTGTTTCTACCCCATTCCTATCCAACAGCTGGGTTTTAAGATCCTTTTCAAAATTTTCTATCTCAAAGTTTTCATTTTCTTCTATCGCTTCTATAATATCAGCGTCTAGATTTTCTAAAAAAGGGCGTAATTTAGAAGCGATCTCTTGCAAATTCAAGTGTGCTTCCCTGGAGTTTTGCATAAACGATCCAAAGCGTTGCGTATCGATCCTGTCATAGTTGGGCTTAGCGATGACAATGTCTTTTGATTTCAGCGTTTGAAAATTTTTTGCATACGCTTCAAAAGCCAACAATTCCAATAAATTTTCACCGCCTAAATATTTATCCCCTCCGCTGCTAAAATGCGTCATTTTGTAAAAAGAATTTAGGGCTAGCGCTTTTTTCCCATTTGCCAAAGTCAAAATCCGTCGTCCCGCCCCCAAAATCAAACACCCCGTAATAAACCGGCTTGTCTAACTTCTCTGATTTAAAAAACCCATAGCTTTTTAAAGCGCTAATGGCATACGCGCAAGGCTCGCTCGCTCTTAGTTCCACTTTGAACATTTTAGCCGTTTTTTCATCGTCAAAAACATGCCTGGGTAAGGATTTTTTCAAGCCTTTTTCAAAACTCTCTCTGATTTTTTCAGCCTGATGCTTTTCATACTTGATGGGGTAGGATAAAAAGTATTTCAAAAACACGCCATTTTCCATGTTGTTGATGCAGTGGCCGATGTAGTAAGCGTAGATTTCTATGGGGTTAAAACCCGTGCAATTAGTGAAGCTTTCTAAAGAAAAATCCTCTTCTAAATCCCTAAAATTCCGTTTTTCATCCGCTCCAGCCCATTGCTTCAATTGAGAAAAAAACCGATACAAATCATTGCCTTTAACGCCTGCAGCGTTTTTTTGGGCTTCTTGCGCCACTTCTATATCGTTCTTTTCTGTGAAAGGGCGGTGATCTAAAGCGTTGTAATCTTTAAGAAACTTTTCTTTGTGTCTGAACTCCACGATCGTAGGGTTTTCAAACTTTGTAGGGCTTGCGTCATCTACTAGCCCGCCAATAGAGAGCAAGCGATATTTTCCGTTGTTATCCATATAGGCTGCAGTCGTGCTTTTAGTCCCAAAGTCAATAGCGACAACGCCCTTGTTTAAATCCTTCAAACTTGAGCGCGCATAGAAGTTCATTTCTTTGCCGCTAGAGTCTAAATTATCAAACCTAAAGGTTACGCTTTCTTTAGACAAGCCAGGCGCCTCTAAATCCCAATGCCCTCCATTTAAATCAAGCAATTAGCTTTGAGAATAACTCTTAAGGCCTACCGCTATGTTATCCACATTAAGCATCATTTCTTTAAACGATTCAAAATCCACATCCACATCGCTATAAGAAACGATCTCTAAGGTTTTTTCTATTTGCTCATTAGCGATCTTTTTAGCTTGCGCTAAATCCTCTATGAATTTTTGATTCTCATCAGAAAGATACCTTAAAGAAGCCTCATTATTGACAATCGCATGAAGTGCTATTAACGCTTGCTTGAACTTGATTTTCTCTTCTTCTAACACTTCTTTTTTGAAATTAATCGGAGCTTCTTCATTGAATGCGGCTTTATTGTTTAAAGACAGCTCGCACAAAATCTCTACTAACGGGTGGCTAATAGGCAGTCTTAAACTCTGTAAGGGTGTTACCATGATATTTCTCCTTTAATTATGGTTTTGGTTGTTTTTAGGGTTGCTCTTTCAAGCCATCAACCCTCTCTTTGAGCGCCATGTTCTCTTCTTCTAATTTTCTGTTTTGGCGTTTTAAATCCTGGTTTGCGCTCGCTAAACGCCTGTTGTGTAAGTCAAGATCGGCTTTTTCTTGGTGCGATGCGATAAGCTTATCTCTTTCTATGGCTAGCGCTTTAATTTTTTCAGTCAGCTCTGTTTTTTCTGTTTTTAGCTTGGTGTTTTCGTTGGTCAGATCGGCTTTTTCATTTTGTAAAACTTGCTGAGATTGTTCTAACGCTTTCACTTGCTTTTGTGATGCGTTAAGCTGATTGGTTAGCCTTTCTTTTTCTGCTGTCAGCTTTTGATTTGTTTCAACTAGCTCGGTGGCTTCAGTCGGCTTGGTGTATTTCTCGTGGAAATTCGTGAATTCTAAAGCGTCTTTTGGGTTTTCTTGGGTGTCGTTAGAAGATTTTCCAAGCGGAAAGAAAGAGCCTATAAAATGAGAGAGTTTTCTAAGGGGTTCAAAGTCTTCTAATTTAAGATCTTCTAATTTTTGAATGCGATCTTTAAGATCTGTAATAGTTTTTAAAAGCTCTTCATTATTATTGGGGGGTGGAAGCAGTGGGATTTGAAATATTTGGTTTTTCTATTTTCTCATTATTCGTATTTTCTACAATATGAACACCACTCATAAGAATATCTCCTTTTTTATATTATATCAGTGTTAAAAAGGTTGTTATTGTAATTTGAGAAAACTCAAAATGAGCTTTATTTTCCCCCCCCTTTTTTTTTGCCCCCTCTAACAAACCCCTAGAATGTAGAATCCCAGTGGTTTAAGTTAGAAGAATAAGGGTCAAAAAAGCCCTTAGGCATGTATTGCGCTTCTTTTTTGGTGGAAGCGTCTTTTGAAGAATGGTCTTTAGGGAGACAAGCGAAACGCTGAGCATCAAAGCTAGAGCAACCGCTCAATAACAACGCGCCGAGTGTGCCGATCATAATACCATTTTTAATTGTTTTCATTTTATATCCTTTGTTTTGTAAAATTTTTGTCAATCCGTTTAATTCAAAATCGTTTCATTGGTTTGAAGCTTTTAAATTACACGGCGAGAATGATAAAATTCATTTTTAAACGAAAAGTAAATGAACTTTTTAAACGATAAAAAACTCCTCTAATTTTTGTCTTAAGCGGTAAATAATTACCACTTTTAAAAAAATCAATTTTAATAATTAAATTCATTTAGTATGAGAACAATCACAAATTAAAAAGCATTATTAAAAATGACCGCTTAAAAAACCCGCTTAAAACATGCTACAATCAAGCCAAATTCTTAAATAAAAGGTAAGCTCATGCAAAAAATCATTGACGATTCACTAGAATTAGCTAAAAAACTGCAAGATAGTATCAGCAACCATTTGAGCGAGCAAGAAAAAGCGTTCCACTCTAAAATGCAAAAGCTTTTAAACAACCCTGAAAACAAAGTCATGCTCATAGAGCTTATGGATCGGAGTTTTAGATGCTTGGATAATAAAGCCCGCTTTGAAATGATTGAGCATGTTTTAGACAAATACAAAAGCCGTGAGATTTTTTCTCCGTTTGAAAAATTGCTTTTAATGGGGTTTT
This sequence comes from Helicobacter pylori, assembly GCF_011140715.1. GTDB lineage: Bacteria > Campylobacterota > Campylobacteria > Campylobacterales > Helicobacteraceae > Helicobacter > Helicobacter pylori_DA. The sequence continues at coordinate 64,187 of NZ_SFZZ01000060.1, forward strand.
TAAGCTTTGGGAAAATGCTCCCTGATATGAGCGTGCCTTTCTTTGTCAATAAAATCAGAAGCGACACGAAAGCGATGGTCTTGGATCAAGAAGAGAGTCAATTAAAAGAGCGGATTTTAAAAAGAAAAAATGAAAAAATCATTTTGAATGTGAATTTTATCGGCGAGGAAGTTTTGGGCGAAGAAGAAGCTAATGCGCGTTTTGAAAAATACTCTCAAGCCCTAAAATCCAACTACATCCAATACATTTCCATTAAAATCACGACGATTTTTTCTCAAATCAATATCCTTGATTTTGAATACTCTAAAAAAGAGATTGTCAAACGCTTAGACGCTCTTTACGCTCTAGCTTTAGAAGAAGAAAAAAAGCAAGGCATGCCTAAATTCATCAACTTGGATATGGAGGAATTTAGGGATTTAGAGCTTACGGTGGAATCGTTTATGGAGTCTATCGCTAAATTTGATTTGAACGCCGGTATTGTGTTGCAAGCTTATATCCCTGATTCTTATGAGTATTTGAAAAAACTGCATGCTTTTTCTAAAGAAAGGGTTTTAAAAGGGTTAAAGCCCATTAAAATCCGCTTTGTTAAGGGAGCGAACATGGAGAGCGAAGAGACTATCGCTTCTATGAAAGACTGGGCGTTACCCACATTTTCTAGTAAACAAGACACCGATTCTAATTACAATAAAATGTTAGATTTTGTTTTAGAGGGCGATAATTATAAATACATTCATATCGGTGCAGCGAGCCATAATATTTTTGAAATCGCTTACGTTTATACGCGCATCCATGCCCTTAACGACCCTGTTGTGTTGGAGCATTTTAGCTTTGAAATGCTAGAGGGCATGAGCTTGCAAGCGAGCCAGGAATTAAAAGAGATGCACAAACTCATTCTTTATGCACCGGTGTGCGATGAAGCGCATTTTAACAATGCGATCGCTTACTTGGTGAGGAGGTTAGATGAAAACACCTCAAGCGATAATTTCATGAAGGCTTTCTTCAATCTCAAAGTAGGCACGAGCGAATGGAAAGACCAAGAGCAACGCTTTTTAAACAGCCTTAAAGGAATCGCTACTTTAGACAATGCCACCCACAGGACTCAAGATAGGAACGCCAAACAAACTGGGCATACCACTTACCCAAACCACTCCTTTAAAAACGAAAGCGATACCGATTTTATTTTAAAAGCCAACCGAGAATGGGCTAAAAAAGTGCGCGAGAAAATGCATAACGCCCCTATTTTAGAGCTTTACCCAGAAATAGATGGGAGGTTTGAAGATCCTAATCTAACCCCTTTAGAAGTCTTTGATAAAATCCATCATAAAAAAATCGCCAGCGTGCATTTAGCGGATAAAGAAGCGATTTTAAAAGCCCTAGAAGTGGCTAAAAGCGATAAGAGTCATTTCAGTCAAAAAAGCTTCACAGAAATCCATGCTTTATTGAGTCAAACCGCCCAACTTTTTAGAGAAAGGAGAGGCGATTTAGTAGGGATTTCCGCTTTAGAAGTGGGTAAAACTTTCGCTGAAACGGACGCTGAAGTGAGCGAAGCCATTGACTTTTTAGAGTTTTACCCTTATAGCTTAAGGGTGTTACAAGAGCAAAACACAAAAACGCAATTCACCCCTAAAGGCGTGGGCGTGGTTATCGCTCCATGGAATTTCCCTGTGGGCATTTCTGTAGGCACTATCGCTGCCCCCCTAGCCGCTGGCAATCGGGTGATTTACAAGCCCTCAAGTTTGTCTAGCGTAACCGGCTATAAGCTTTGTGAGTGCTTTTGGGATGCGGGCGTGCCTAGAGATGCGCTCATTTACTTGCCCTCTAAAGGGAGCGATATTAGCGAACACCTTTTAAAAGATGAAAGCATCCAATTTGCCATTTTAACTGGGGGCGAAGACACCGCTTATAAAATGCTAGAAGCTAACCCCACTCTAGCCTTGAGCGCTGAAACGGGCGGTAAAAACGCCACCATTGTGAGCAAAATGGCAGACAGGGATCAAGCGATTAAAAATGTCATCCATTCAGCTTTCAGCAATTCGGGGCAAAAATGTTCTGCCACTTCGCTTTTAGTGTTAGAAAAAGAAGTCTATGAAGATGAAAACTTTAAAAAGACTCTAATAGATGCGACTCTAAGCCTTAGCGTGGGCGATCCTTTTGATTTCAAAAACAAAATTGGCGCTCTAGCGGACAAACCTAATGAAAAAGTCATCAAAGCCATAGATGAATTGAAAAGCTATGAAAATTACGAAATCCCAGCAAGCTTTGTTGATGATAACCCCTATTTGATGAAGCCAAGCATCAAATACGGCACTAAAAAAGGCGATTTCACGCACCAAACTGAGCTTTTTACGCCCATTTTATCCGTGATGAAAGCAAAAGATTTAGACGAAGCGATAGAAATAGTCAATTCTACCGGTTACGGGCTGACTAGTGCGTTAGAGTCTTTGGACGAAAGGGAGTGGGAATATTATTTAGAACGCATTGAAGCCGGTAATATCTATATCAACAAACCCACCACAGGAGCGATCGTTTTGCGCCAGCCTTTTGGGGGGGTTAAAAAATCCGCTGTGGGGTTTGGGAGGAAAGTAGGCATTTTCAACTATATCACGCAATTTGTGAATATCCATCAAGAAGAAGAAGATGAACACGCCTTAAAAAACCCCTTAAGCGAAGCCTTAGAAAACTTAACTCAAAAAGGCTATGACGAACACACGCATGAGTTGAAGCGCGCGATTTTTATGGCAAAGAGCTACGCTTATCATTACAAGCATGAATTCAGCCAAGCTAGAGACTATGTCAAAATCAGAGGCGAAGACAACCTTTTTTCCTATACTAAAGTTAAAAGCGTGGGCTATCGCATCACCGAAAAGGACACCTTAAGCGATATGTTGGGCGTGGCTTTGGCATGTCTCATTTCTCAAATCCCTTTAACGCTCAGTATAGAAAACGAACGAACGAACAAGGATTTAACCTTTTTTTTAGAATGCTTAAAAACGCTCCGAGCAAACGCCCCTATCGTTTATGAAAGCTTGCAAAAATTTAGCGAAAAATTGCATGCTTTCAATCGTGTCCGTTATTTAAAAAGCGATTTGGATTTATTGCACGAACAAGCGAGCGTTCTAGGGATGGTTTTAGCCACGGCTAAACCCTGCTTGAACGGGCGTTTTGAATTGCTGTATTACCACTTGGAGCGATCGGTTAGCATTTCGTATCATCGTTACGGGAATTTAGGCTCAAGGGTTTTAAGGCAACACCCTTGCCGCAATTCATGTTGTGCTGACAAATAAATATTGTATTAAATAAGGAGATCAAAATGGGACATGTTGTTTTAAGCACCCCTATTGTTACGATGTTTGTCGTTTATTCGCTGTTAATGCTCTATATTGGTTTTTATTTTTACAAACAAAATGAAACGACTGAAGATTATTTCTTAGGCGATCGCTCTATGGGCCCTGTGATTAGCGCTTTGAGCGCGGGGGCGAGTGATATGAGCGGGTGGCTTTTAATGGGATTACCGGGAGCTTTATATGTGGGAGGCTTAATCAACTCGCACATCGCCATAGGGTTGAGTTTAGGAGCGCTCATCAACTGGGTTTTTGTGGCCAAACGCTTACGCATTTATACGAGCGTGATCGCTAATTCCATCACCATTTCAGATTATTTTGAAACGCGCTTTAGCGATGACAAACACATCTTGCGCTTGATTTCAGCTTTTGTGATTTTAATCTTTTTTATTTTTTACATTTCTTCAGGGCTAGTGAGTGGGGCTAAACTCTTTGAAGCGACCTTTGGCATTCAATACAACTACGCTTTAAGCATTGGCACGCTGATCATTGTTTCTTACACCTTTTTAGGAGGGTATAAGGCGGTGTGCTGGACGGATTTGATTCAAGGGCTTTTGATGATGAGCGCTTTAATCGTGGTGCCGATCGTTATGACAATCCATCTTGGTGGGATTGGAGAGGGGATTAAAATCATTAGAGAGATCAAGCCTGAAAACCTTTCTTTCTTGCAAGGCTCTAGCGTAGTCGCTATTATTTCAAGCCTCGCTTGGGGCTTGGGTTATTTTGGGCAACCCCATATTTTAGTGCGTTTCATGTCTATCCGCTCCATTAGAGATGTGCCTAAAGCGACCACTATTGGGATTTCTTGGATGGTTATTTCTTTGATTGGGGCATGCGTTATGGGGCTTTTAGGCGTTGCGTATGTGCATAAATTTGATTTGAGCTTACAAGATCCTGAAAAGATTTTCATTGTGATGAGTCAATTGCTCTTTAACCCTTGGATCACAGGCATTTTGTTGAGTGCGATTTTAGCGGCGGTGATGAGCACGGCCAGTTCGCAACTGCTTGTAAGCTCTTCTACCATTGCTGAAGATTTCTATGCGACGATTTTCAATAAAAACGCCCCGCAAAAATTAGTGATGGTTATTTCTAGGCTTTCGGTTTTAGGGGTGGCTTGCATCGCTTTTTTCATTTCAACGGATAGAAACGCTAGCATTCTCAGTATCGTGAGTTACGCATGGGCTGGTTTTGGCGCGAGTTTTGGCTCTGTGATTTTGTTTTCACTTTTTTGGTCAAGAATGACACGCATTGGCGCGATTGCTGGCATGCTCTCTGGGGCTAGCACGGTGATTTTATACGATAAATTTGGCAAAAGCTTTTTGGATATTTATGAAATCGTTCCGGGCTTTATTGCAGCGAGCGTAGCTATTGTGGTGTTTAGTTTGTTTTCTAGCGTGCGAGCAGGCACTAAAGAGGCTTTTGAAACCATGCTTAAAGAAATTGAGAGCTTGAGGCGTTGAGGCGCTTCAAATGAGTTTGATCCAATCTTTAAATCCCCCTTATGCTCTTTAATCAAACCTTAACTTATATTTCTTTATTTTCTGGGGCTAGGGCAAAATTTGAGTGACGATACTCTATGATGAGATAATCAATTCTAAAACCTTTAAACAAAAACTAATGAGCGTTATTTTATAATCCTTTTAAAAAATGAAAGGTTATTGTTGCTTGTTTCTCGCTTTTTAAATGCTATTGACCCCTTTAATTTAGGGGTGTTGTTGAGCCGTTTTCAAATTAAAAATGGTTGTATTTATTTGATAAAATAGCGAACTTTAACAACTTATTTTTCAATCAAAAACACTTCTTATCCTAAAATTGTTTTTAGAAATTTAAGCAATATTTTTGTTACAATCCACGCAGTGAAACTATTTTCAAAAAGGTTAAATTGGTGAATTATTGGACAAAGCTAAGCATAGAATACGCTAATCAACGCTCCTATTTGGATGACTTGTTTCAAGTATATCCTACAATTCCAGAAGGTTTGAGAGAAATTGATTCAAAAATTTGGTCTAATGTTGAATATCATTTTAAACAAAAGACAATTTAGCCTTAATAACTGAACTGCTTAATTTAGATTTATTCCCTATTAAAGATAGTTATATGGCTTATTTAAAACGGGATAAAAGTGCCTTAGAACGCAATCCAAGAACAATCAATCGTATTTGTGGGAGATTGTATGAAATGGGGCTTAATAAAATTTTTGAAAAATGCAGTGAACCAAAAGAAACAAACCGCCAAATCGGTCCTATGTTTAAAGATTGGATCAATAATAAATCTTTAGGTGTTGAGCCTGTAGATTTAAATGATTTTATAGCGAATGAAAACGATGCCATTTTAAGAGCAAGCGATAATATCATGGCAGAATTTGCCAAATCTCATTTAAATTATCACCATCATAAAGGGCTAGACTTTGTGGCAAGGTTTAACAAAAAGTATATTATTGGCGAAGCCAAATTTTTAACTGATTTTGGAGGACACCAAAACGCTCAATTTAACGACACTATTAGCACAATTGAAGCGCCCAACATCAAAGCAATTAAAGTGGCTATTTTAGATGGCGTATTATATATTGAAAGCAATAATAAAATGCGTAAATTGCTAGATACTACTTATAAAAACTATAATATTATGAGCGCGTTAGTGCTACGAGAATTTTTATATCAAATTTAAATGAGAGAAATGCAAAACTTATTGATACAAGCAGAAAATGCAATCGCTCTACTTTTTTTATTAAATGATAAAAACCTAAAAGGAAAAATAGATTTGATATATATTGACCCTCCATTTGCTACAAACAATCATTTTACTATCACAAATGGCAGAGCAACCACAATTAGCAATTCTAAGAATGGCGATATTGCTTATAGTGACAAAGTAGTGGGTATGGATTTTATAGAATTTTTAAAACAACGCCTGGTATTGCTTAAAGAATTGCTTTCAGAACAAGGCTCTATCTATGTGCATACAGATTGTAAGATAGGGCATTATGTTAAGGTGATGTTAGATGAAATATTTGGCATACAAAATTTTAGAAATGAAATCACACGCATAAAGTGCAATCCTAAAAATTTTAAAAGGATGGGCTATGGCAACATAAAAGATATGATTTTATTTTACTCTAAAGGAAAAAATCCCATTTTTAACGAACCTAAGATCCCTTATACGCCACAAGATTTAGAAAAACGATTCCCTAAAATTGACAAAGACAAAAGGCGTTACACTACCGTTCCAATACATGCTCCAGGAGAAGTGGAAAGTGGCGAATGTTCTAAAGCATTTAAAGGTATGCTACCTCCAAAAGGGCGGCATTGGCGCACTGATATTGCCACACTTGAGCGTTGGGATAAAGAAGGTTTGATTGAGTATTCTAACAATAATAACCCTAGAAAAAAAATTTATGCCTTAGAACAAGTTGGCAAAAGAGTCCAAGACATCTGGGAATTTAAAGACCCACAATATCCAAGCTACCCTACAGAAAAAAACGCTCAATTATTAGACTTAATCATTAAAACCTCTTCTAATAAAGATAGTATTGTTTTAGATTGTTTTTGTGGTTCTGGAACAACCTTAAAATCTGCGTTTTTATTGCAACGAAAATTTATAGGCATTGATAATTCCGATTTGGCTATCCAAGCTTGCAAAAACAAGCTTGAAACAATAACAAAAGACTTGTTTGTTTCTCAAAATTTTTATGATTTCCTTGTTTTTTAAAATTGTATCAGGTCAAGATAACTCCAATAAAACTTGATACAAGTTTTCTTTATACCTAAATTTGTGTTCTTTTAAATGGAGTCAAAAAACTCACTATGTTAATTGATATGATTGTATTCTTTTGCAAACCTATTTTTGAATGCTAAAAACCCTATGATGTGTTTAAAAATTTAAATGACACTCCCAAGAAATCCAATTATGCACTTATTCAATATCGTAAGTCTTTTAACTTAAAGCTCTTTGATGAGAGTTTAGATTGAAATTTTTTTAAATCATGCTCTGTTGGTAGCATTAGCAGTATGATAAAACCTTTAAACAAAAACTAATGAGCGTTATTTTATAATCCTTTAAAAAATGAAAGGTTATTGTTGCTTGTTTCTCACTTTTTAAATGACAATATTGACCCCTTTAATTTAGGGGTGTTGTTGAGCCGTTTCCAAATTAAAAATGGTTGTATTTATGGGGTGTGTTCTTACAAGTCTTCAAAATTTGTCCATGGCTATGAAGAAAGCAAAGTGCAGGTTTTAAACGCTCTCAATACTTTAAGCGTGCATCCAATTTGGCAATCCAATCAAGAGAGCGTTACAAAAATCAAAGGAACTTTTGTTTTTATTTTAGAAAACGACTTGCATTTAGACGAAAACGCTTTTTACAAGAAACTTTTAAACTCGCTCATAGACAACGACTTTTTTAACCGCTCTAATTTAATGAATTTAATGACTCTCAATCAAAAACGCTTTTTAAGCGGTTTTTTTGAAAGCAGGGGCAGCATTGATACGCAACGAAATTTTTTAACTTCAGATTACTTCTTTCATAGCCCTTTAGAATTTAACAAGTTCCATTATTTAATCGATCTTTTCACTATCCCTAGCGAAGCGCTGAATTTTAATTTTAGGGAATTACAGCATGAACATGTGCAAGGCATTAACCAACGAAACGCTCAATTCAGGATTTATTTGGATTGGTATTTATACCATATCGGTCTGTTTAACCCCTATAAAGCGCGAATCGCTCATCATGTTTTTAAAACTACCCTTATTTATGATGGTATTTATTATAAATTAAACTATCCGCCAACAACAAAGTATCATGGTAATGGCTTTACAGAACGCGCTCATTTTTATTTGAAAAATATTTATCAACAGGATTTAGATGATAAAAGCATTGAAAGATTAAGGGAACAGTTAGGATGGATTCAAAAGAGTGAGGAGTTTAAACGAGATAGCAAAATCATCAATTTTTATCGTATTTCAACGCCTAATGTTTGCAGTGCATGCTGTGATGATTATGACATTAAAGAAAGAAGTTTTCTTTCTTTACCTTTATATCAAATCACTCAAAGATCTGATTCCTACTATACTGAAATACACCATGTGATTTCTTTAGGCAAAAATAAAGAATTAGATGTTTTAGAAAATCTCGCTAAACTTTGCCCTACTTGTCATAGGGCTTTAAAAAAGGGGGCTAGCGCAGAAGGGTTTCAAAAACGCTTGATTGGAAAGATTTTAAAACGCAACAAAGACAACTTAGAGTTTGCGCAATTGCGTTTTGAAACCGATGATTTTCCAACGCTCATTAATTGTATTTATGAAAGCTTGAAATGAATTATAAAATTTTAGATTTATTTTGTGGGGCTGGGGGTTTTAGCGCTGGGTTGGAGTGTTTAAAAGAGTTTGATGCTTTAATAGGACTAGATTGCGATAAACAAGCCCTAACCACTTTTGAAAACAACCATAAAAACGCTATAGGTATTTGTGGGGACATCACTCAAATTGAAATTAAAGAAAAAGTCATCAAACTAGCCCAAACATTAGAAATCAACATGATCATTGGCGGGCCTCCCTGTCAAGGCTTTTCTAATAAAGGGAAAAATTTAGGGCTAAAAGACCCTAGGAATTTTTTATTCTTAGAATATATAGAGATAGTAAAAGCCTTAAAACCAGAAATTTTTATCATTGAAAATGTGAAAAACCTCATCTCTTGCGCTAAAGGCTATTTTTTAGAAGAAATTAAAGAAAGATTGAATGCTTTAGGGTATCAATTAAGCTATCAGATCCTAAACGCTAAAGATTATGGCGTGCCTCAAAACAGAGAGAGGGCTTTTATTGTGGGGGCTAGTCGTTTTAGTTTTGATTTTAATCTTTTAGAACCTTCTCAAAGCGTGAATGTTCAAGATGCGATAAGCGATTTAGCCTATCTTTGTTCTAATGAGGGGGCGTTTGAAAGCGATTATTTAAACCCTATCCAATCAAGCTATCAAGCCTTGATGCGAAAGGATAGCCCTAAATTATACAACCACCAGGCCACCAACCACTCGCAAGCCGCTTTAGAGAAATTAAAGCTTATTAATAAAGAGCAAGGCAAAGAATGTTTGCCTAAAAACTTGCATGGCAAACAGCAATTCAAAAGCACATGGGGGCGTTTGAATTGGAATAAAGTAAGCCCCACCATAGACACACGATTTGACACTCCAAGCAATGGCACCAACTCCCACCCTGAATTGCACCGCTCTATCACGCCCAGAGAAGCCGCTAGGATACAAAGTTTTAGCGATAATTATATCTTTTATGGCAATAAAACGAGCGTTTGTAAGCAAATCGGTAACGCTGTGCCTCCTCTTCTAGCCCTAGCTTTAGGCAAAGCGATCTTAAAAAGCGCAAGAAATGATACAAATCCATCACGCTAACGCTTTTGAAATCATCAAGGATTTTTACCAGCAAAATTTAAAAGTGGATGCGATCATCACAGACCCTCCTTACAACATTTCGGTTAAAAACAATTTTTCCACCCTAAAGAGCGCTAAAAGGCAAGGCATAGATTTTGGGGAATGGGATAAAAATTTCAAGCTTTTAGAATGGATCAAGCGCTACGCCCCCTTAGTCAATCCAAACGGCTGCATGGTGATTTTTTGCTCTTACAGGTTTATAAGCTATATCGCTGATTTTTTAGAAGAAAACGGCTTTGTAGTCAAAGACTTCATCCAATGGGTTAAAACTAATCCCATGCCAAGAAACATCCACCGGCGCTATGTCCAAGACACGGAATTTGCCCTGTGGGCGGTTAAAAAGAAAGCCAAGTGGGTGTTTAATAAACCCAAAAATGAAAAATATTTACGGCCTTTGATCTTAAAAAGCCCTGTGGTGAGCGGGCTTGAAAGAGTCAAACACCCCACGCAAAAAAGCTTAGCTTTAATGGAAAAAATCATTTCCATCCACACAAACCCTAATGACATCGTGCTGGATCCTTTCATGGGGAGCGGCACCACCGGTTTAGCGTGCAAAAATTTAGAACGGAATTTTATCGGTATAGAATCCGAAAAAGAATATTTTCAAACCGCTAAAAAGCGTTTGAATTTGTTTTAAAAACGCTATTTGAATGAGATTGTGTTATAGTTATTTAAAAGGATATTTTGAATGAAAAGAATGTTAGCGGAGTTTGAAAAAATCCAAGCGATTCTAATGGCTTTCCCCCATGAGTTTGGCGACTGGGCGTATTGCATCAAAGAGGCTAGGGAAAGTTTTTTAAACATCATTCAAACCATAGCCCAACACGCTAAAGTGTTAGTGTGCGTCCATGCTAACGACACTATCGGTTATGAGACGCTTAAAGATTTACCCGGTGTAGAGATCGCAAGGATTGACACTAACGACACATGGGCTAGGGATTTTGGAGCGATCAGTATTGAAAATCATGGCGTTTTAGAGTGCTTGGATTTTGGTTTTAATGGCTGGGGGTTAAAATACCCGTCCAATTTAGACAATCAGGTGAATTTCAAACTCAAAAGTTTAGGGTTTTTAAAACACCCTTTAAAAACGATGCCCTATGTTTTAGAGGGCGGGAGCATAGAAAGCGATGGGGCTGGGAGCATTTTAACCAACACCCAATGCCTGCTAGAAAAAAATCGTAACCCCCATTTGAATCAAAATGGAATAGAAAACATGCTTAAAAAGGAATTAGGGGCTAAACAAGTGCTGTGGTATTCTTATGGCTATTTAAAAGGCGATGATACGGATAGCCATACCGACACGCTCGCTCGTTTTTTAAATAAAGACACCATTGTTTATAGCGCATGCGAAGATGAAAACGATGAGCATTACACAGCCTTAAAAAAAATGCAAGAAGAATTAAAAACCTTTAAAAAACTAGACGGCACGCCTTATAAACTCATCCCCCTAGAAATCCCCAAAGCCATTTATGATGCAAACCAACAACGCTTGCCAGCGACTTATGTGAATTTTTTATTGTGCAATAACGCTTTAATCGTCCCCACTTACAACGACCCTAAAGACGCGCTCATTTTAGAAACCTTAAAACAACACACGCCCTTAGAAGTGATAGGGGTTGATTGCAACACTCTAATCAAACAGCATGGGAGTTTGCATTGTGTAACGATGCAGCTTTATTGAATAAAATCACGCTTTTTGGCGTGGTTCAGGGCGTGGGCATGCGCCCTTTTGTTTATACCCTGGCTCAAAAATTAGGGCTTGTAGGCTTTGTGCGTAACACCCAAGTGGCTTTAGAGATTGTCTTACCCGCTCACAAAACAGAGTCTTTTTTAAACGCCCTAAAAAAAGGATTACCCCCTTTAGCGTTGGTGGAAAAAATCATTATTAGCCCCTATGATAAGGCGCTTCATTTCAATGATTTTAGGATTTTAGAAAGCAAGAACCACCCCTTAAATTTGCTCAGTCAAATCCCTAAAGATTTAGGCGTGTGTGAGGATTGCTTGCGCGAGATTAGAGATAAAAACTCCCCCTATTTTTATTACGCTTTCAATTCTTGCGCGAAATGCGGGGCGAGATACAGCCTTTTAAACGCCATGCCCTATGACAGAGAAAATTCCGCCTTAAAACCTTTCAAACTCTGTGATTTTTGCGCTTCTATTTATCAAGACCCCACCAATAAGCGCTTCCACATTCAAGGCATCAGCTGCAAAAAGTGCGGTATCGCGCTCAATTACAAGCGATTCAAGAATGATGACGCTCTTTTAGAATGCGCTAAAGACATTCAAAAAGGTAAAATCATCGCTCTTAAAGGTTTGGGAGGCTTTGCCCTCTTGTGCGATGCGAGGAATTTTCAAACCATAGAAAGATTACGGCTTTTAAAAAACCGCCCCCTAAAACCTTTCGCGCTCATGTTTAAAGATCTAAACACAGCCAAACAGCATGCGTTTTTGAGTGCATTAGAATGCGAAAGCTTAAATTCCACAAGCACCCCCATTCTTTTAGCGCGTAAAAAACCTAACACGCAATTAGCCTCTAATATCGCTAAAAACTCCCCCTTTTATGGCGTCATCTTACCCTATACCCCTTTGCATGCTTTATTATTAGATTTATTGGATTTCCCTATTGTGTTCACGAGCGCGAATTTCAGCTCCCTCCCTTTAGCGAGTGATGAGACTGAGATTGACGCCTTGAGTTTCATTTTTGATTTTAAGCTCACGCACAATCGCGCCATCATCCACAGGATTGATGATAGCATTGTGCAGCGCGTGGATAATATCATTCGCCCCATGCGTTTGGCTAGGGGGTTTGCCCCCCTTTATCTCACTTTGCCTAAACGCTCTAATGATTCGCAAAAAAAGATTTTAGCGCTTGGAGCGGAGCAAAAAGGGCATTTTAGCTTATTGGATAGTGGAACTTCTACCTTGTTACTCTCGCCTTTTTGTGGGGATTTGAGCGTTTTAGAAAATGAAAAGCACTTTAAAGAAACTTTGAATTTTTTCTTAAAAACCTATGATTTTAAACCCACCATCTTAGCTTGCGATAAGCATCAAAACTACACCACCACTCAAATGGCTTATGGTTTTAATGCGCCCTTGTTGCAAGTCCAGCACCACCATGCCCACTTTTTAGCGAGCGTTTTAGACGCATTATTGCAAGACCCGCATTTAAACAACCCTTTTATAGGCATCATCTGGGATGGGAGTGGGGCTTATGAAAATAAGATTTATGGGGCGGAGTGTTTTGTGGGGGATTTTGAACGCATTGAAGAGATAGCCAGGTTTGAAGAATTTCTGCTTTTAGGGGGGGAAAAAGCGATCAAAGAGCCTAAACGCCTGGTTTTAGAAATCGCTTTAAAGCACCAACTCAACAAGCTTTTAAGGCGTGTTCAAAAGCATTTTAAAAAAGACGAATTAGAAATTTTCCAACAAATGCATGACAAAAAAATTCAAAGCGTCGCCACCAATTCCATAGGGCGTTTGTTTGATATAGTAGCGTTTAGTTTGGATTTAGTGGGGACGATTAGTTTTGAAGCCGAGAGCGGACAGGTTTTAGAAAATCTAGCCCTACAAAGCGATGAGATCGCTTTTTACCCTTTTGAAATCAAAAACAGCGTGGTGGGTTTGAAGGAATTTTATCAAGCGTTTGAAAAGGATTTGGGCGTTTTAGAACCCAAACGCATCGCTAAGAAATTTTTTAACAGCTTAGTAGAAATCATTGCCGCTTTGATTGCGCCTTTTAAAGGGCATGTGGTGGTGTGCAGTGGGGGCGTGTTTTGTAATCAATTATTGTGCGAACAATTAGCCAAACGATTGAGGGGGCTAAAAAGGCAGTATTTTTTCCACAAGCATTTCCCCCCTAATGACAGCAGTATCCCTATCGGTCAAGCCTTAATGGCGTATTTCAACCCTACAATCATCAAAAAAGGATAAAAATGGACAGCGTAACTCTAGCATGTGGGAACGGAGGGAAAGAAACAAACGCTTTAATTGAGCAGATCTTTATGCCCTATTTAAAAGAATTTATTGTTGCGTTTGGTGAAGACGCCCCTAAATTTGAAGCTAGTGGGGAATATTGCGTGAGCACGGATAGTTTTGTCATCACGCCCTTAATTTTTAATGGAGGCGATATAGGCAAGCTTTGCGTTTGCGGGAGCGCGAATGACGTGAGCGTGCAAGGGGGCGAACCTTTGTATTTGAATATGGGTTTTATTTTAGAAGAAGGCTTAGAAATCCCTCTTTTAAAACAAATTTTACAATCCATACAAAAAGAATTGTTTAAAGCCAACTTAAAACTCCTCTCCCTAGACACTAAAGTCGTGCCAAAGGGGAGCGTGGATAAGCTTTTCATCAACACAACCTGTATTGGCAAAATCATCAAGCCAGGGATTTCTTCGCGCCATTTACAACAAGGGCAAGCCATTATCCTAAGCGACACTATCGCCAATCATGGGGCAAGCCTGTTTGCAATGCGTCATGAAATCAAGCTCAAAACCAATCTAGAAAGCGATTGCCAACTGCTCTATCCCTTATTAAAACCCCTATTTTTAAGCGATCTCAAAATTGATGCTTTAAGAGATGCGACTAGGGGCGGTTTAGCGAGCGTATTGAATGAATGGGCGAACAGCTCCAGAGTGAAAATTGTTATAGAAGAAGAAAAAATCCCTTTAAAAGAAGAAACTAAAGGGATTTGCGAGATTTTAGGGCTAGAACCCTACACGCTAGCCAATGAGGGGGTGTTTGTTTTAGCGCTCAATCAAAAAGACGCCCCTAAAGCCTTAGAAATTTTAAAAAGTAACGAGAAAGCCAAAAACGCTTGCGTGATTGGCAAAGTGTTTGAAAACCCCTATCCTAGCGTGGTTTTAAAGAACGCATGGGGTTTTGAAAGGATTTTAGAGATGCCAGAGGGCGAATTATTGCCTAGGATTTGTTAACACTAAGACGCTTTTTAAAACCCTACCGCCTTTGATCTCTAAATTTTTTTAGAGATCGCCTAAGCTAAGTCTAAGTCTACTATACTCAATCCATTTGAGAAAACTTACAATAAGAGGGTGTTAGTGGCGGGTTATAAAAAAGCGGGCTTGGTATTAGTAGTCATTTTTGGGTTTGCTGTGTTTTTTGTAGAGTGTAGTGCTAGTGAAAAACCACCAATAAAGATTGAAATAGTTCCTAGGAGTCATCTTTATTGGATAAGCATCATTTCAAATGTTGATAGTATCACTATATTGAGCACAAAAATCAATCGTGGGGATTGTGGTGGGATCAGTAGGATTGATAGAAAACTAGGATTTGGCAATAGTTATGAGTTTCGCATTATTCCATCGTTTTGTCGGTATGTCAAAGAAATTAGCGTTA
The DNA here is from genome assembly GCF_011140715.1 of Helicobacter pylori. Taxonomy (GTDB): domain Bacteria; phylum Campylobacterota; class Campylobacteria; order Campylobacterales; family Helicobacteraceae; genus Helicobacter; species Helicobacter pylori_DA. The sequence goes on from NZ_SFZZ01000060.1 coordinate 79,313, forward strand.
AGACTGATAAAGGGACTTGGGATTTTACATTTGCTAGAAAATGATGTCATGATTTCTACAAAATAAAAACAAACTAACAATCTGAAACAGACAATACAATTTAGAAATTATTGTCATAGCCCTTTGGGGGTTTATTTTTCATGCAAAGCAAGCGATAATGAGACTCATAGAAAAAGCCCCCCCACTTCCCCCACTCCCTAGCTCTTTATGAAAAATCAGAATAGCAACATACCTCGCTTTTTGAAAGCGTTTGAGATTGAGAGCGAAGCGACCAAACCCCCATTAATGACTCAAAGTTTGTTTGAAGCTAAAACGATTACAATATCGCAACTACCGCTAGCCTAACGCCTAATAGCGGAGCGTTTTTATAGCTCCATAAGAGCCTTGATTTTATTTCAAACCTCTAAAAGCTTCAAATAATACTCATAAGCTTCTTTGATGCCCTGCTCTAAAGGGATTTCTAATTCCCATTTTAAAGCCTTTTGTTTGGAAATATCCATAAGCTTTTGCTGCATGCCCACTGGTTTGGATAAATCTTTCACAAACACGCCCTTATAATCTAAAACCTGAGCGACTTTTTCGTAATACTCTTCAATGCTGTAATCCACTCCAGAGCCGACATTCATCACGCTAGGCATTTGAGCGATATTCTCATAAGCGAGAGCGATGAATCTGGCTAAATCTTTAGCGTTTAGATATTCTCTTCTAGCCGTGCCATCGCCCCACATCGCAAACTCTTTTTCATTTTTTAATTTAGCGGTGTGCATCCTAGCGATAAGCCCTGGTATCATGTGCGCTATTTTTTCTTCAAACTTGTCAAACTCGCCATAAAGGTTGCAAGGCACTAGGGTTTTATAAAAAACGCCTTTTTCAGTGCTCACATACTCGCAATACTTCATCACAGAGAGTTTGGCTAAAGCGTAGCCTTCATTCGTTGGCTCTAAAGAGCCGTTCAATAAATCGCTTTCTTTTAAAGGGTTGGGGGCGAATTTAGGGTAAGTGCAAGAGCTCGCCAAATTAATGGCTTTTTTCACGCCCAAATCTAAAGCGCTAGAAAAAAGATACAAGCCCATCAGTAAATTCTCAACCATGTAAGTTGAAAGATCGTTCATGTTCGCCACAATGCCCCCCACTCTCCCGGCGCAATGGATAATGCCTGTAGGTTTGTATTCTTTCAAATAAGCTTGAACATTGTCTTTATCCAATAAATACAATTCGCTCTTTTTAGGGGTGAGTAAAGTAACATCAGGCTTATTTTTTTTAAAATACAACGCCGTGTTCTGCCCCACCATGCCATAAGCGCCGGTGATTAAAATAATCTCATTCATAAAAATTCCTTAAAGTATAGCCCCCCTCTTGCAAGTAAAGGTTTTTCTGGCATTCTTTTAAATCGTATTCTAACATGTCCTTAACCAACTCTTTTAAATCGTATTCCCTAACCCAGCCTAGCTCTTTTTCAGCCTTAGTGGGATCGCCTAAGAGCAAATCCACTTCAGTAGGCCTGAAATAGCGCTCGTCTATACGCACCACGACTTTGCCTGTTTTTAAATGGCTTAAGTTTAATTGTAAAGCGTTCGCTCTGTTTTCATCAACGCTTTTAATCAAACCGATTTCTTTAATCCCTGTATTTTGAAATTCTAGATCAATGCCGATAAATTCAAAGCTCATTTTCACAAAATCGCGCACGCTCGTGGTCTTCCCTGTGGCGATCACATAATCTTGTGGAATGGGCGCTTGGAGCATTAAATGCATCATTTTCACGTAATCTTTGGCATGCCCCCAGTCTCTTTTAGCGTCCAAATTCCCTAAATACAAGCAATCTGTTAAGTTATACGCTATCGCGCTAGCGGCTCGTGTGATTTTACGGGTTACAAAAGTTTCGCCCCTTACCCTACTCTCATGGTTAAAAAGAATGCCATTAACCGCAAACAAGTTATAGGCCTCTCTGTAATTTTTGGTGATGTAAAAGGCATACATTTTAGCGACCGCATAGGGGCTTCGTGGGTTAAAGGGGGTGTTTTCATTTTGCGGGGTTTCTAAGACTTCGCCATACAATTCGCTCGTGCTGGCTTGATAGAATCGTGTTTTATTTTCTAGCCCTAAAATCCGCATGGCCTCTAAAATCCTTAGCGTGCCAATACCATCAGCGTTAGCGGTGTATTCGGGGGTTTCAAAAGAGACTTTCACATGGCTTTGAGCGGCTAAATTATAAATCTCTGTGGGCTTAGTGGTAGCGATTAAATGGATGAGGTTAGAGCTATCGGTCATATCCCCATAGTGCAAGAAAAAACGCCTTTTGTGTTCGCTGTGCAAATCCTCATACAGATGATCGATCCTAGAAGTGTTGATGCTAGAAGAGCGCCTTTTTAACCCATGCACTTCATAACCTAAATTGAGCAAGTATTCAGCCAGATAGCTCCCATCTTGCCCGGTAACCCCGGTGATTAAAGCGATTTTTTCTTTCATTATTTTTCCTTTATTGAATTTTATTTATTAAATTTCCTTTATTAGGCGTTTTGATTCTGTCTGTTAAAATCGTCATCAACCCTTACAATATCGTCTTCACCGACATACTCGCCCACTTGGACCTCTATGATAATCAAAGGGATTTTGCCGTAATTAGCCAGGCGGTGTAGGGTGTTTTTAGGGATATAAGTGGACTCATTAGCTTGCAATTCAAACGATTGGTGATCCAACTCCACGCTCGCCATCCCGCTAATCACCACCCAGTGTTCGCTCCTGTGGAAATGTTTCTGTAAAGAAAGCCTAGCGTTTGGTTTGACTTCTAAAATCTTAACCTTGTAACACCCACTCTCATGCAAGACTTCATAGCTCCCCCAAGGGCGATACACTTTAGTGTGCGTTTGCAACAATTCTTGGTTGTTTGTTTCTATCTCGCTCACTAAAGCTTTTAAATCCTTAGCCTTGTCTTTATGAGCGATTAAAAGAGCGTCTTTAGTGTCAATGATGGCTAAGTTCTCAACGCCTAAAAGAGCGCTCACTTTATGAGAAAACACTAAATTATTTGTGCTTTCTTTGGCAAAAACAGGCGTTTGATTCAAGCTGACATTTTCTTTAGGCTCGTTAGCCACTTCTTCAAAAAGAGCGTTAAAATTCCCTAAATCGCTCCATTTGGCGTTTAATCCTACCATTTTGATTTTGTGGCTTTGCTGCATTAAGGCTATATCAATACTCATGTCTTCTAAATCTTGCATGCTCTTTTCGCTCAAACGAGCGATCTTTTGTTCAAAAAAATACGCGTTTTCTAACGATTCAAACGCTCTTTCGCACCCCTTTAAAATAGTGGGGGCATGCTTTTTTAGTTCGTCTAAAAAAACGCCCGCTTGGAAAACAAACATGCCGCTATTGAAATAAAAACCCCCGCTTTTTTGGAATTCTATCGCTTTTTCTAAACTTGGCTTTTCAATGAATCGCTTCACATCTAAACCATTAGGGCTTTCAATATACCCAAACTCCGTGTTGGGCTTTTCAATACTCACCCCAAAAGTGACTAAAAAGCCTTTTTGGGCTAAATTAATCGCTTTTTTCATCGCATTTTTATACGCTTGAAGGTCTTTAATCAAATGATCGCTTGGCGTAACGATGAGTAAATCTTCTTTATCGCTCATTAAAGCGCTCAAACTAATGGCGTTAGCGGTGTTTTTACTCAAGCTCTCTAATAAAAAACCCACGCTTTTGTTTTTGATTTCATTCTCTATTTCTTCTAGGGCTAAAAAATAATGCTTTTCATTGCACACAATGAGCGTTTCATCCACTAAGGAAGCGTTTCTTTTAAAACTCAATTCAAACAAGCTTTTATGGTCAAAAAGCTTTAAAAATTGCTTAGGGTATAGGCTACGGCTTAAAGGCCATAAGCGCTTGCCGCTCCCCCCACTCAGTAAGATATTTTTAATTTTCATGCGTTTTCTTGTCAGGCTCTCTTTTGTTTTTTAGGGTTATTATAGCGTTTTTAATTGGGCATTTTTTAAGTCACTTCAAAAACTCAGCGATGACTTCATTCTCTCTGGGTATAGGGAAGAAGATGTCAGTATTGGGCGAAATGAAGACCCTACTCCCCTCTCTAATCACCACAATGGGGGCGATCTTGCTCTTGTCTCTTAAAATTTGATTCACGACTTGATTGATCCCCATACCGCTTTGCCTCATCAATTGCAATAAAAGATAATCCCCAAAGAAATTAGTCACCTCTTCTTTATTGCCTCTATTGTTTAAAGCTGAAGTGATCCCAATCAATAAGCCGTTAGTGAGCGTAGAAAGCAGTAACGGCACGCCATAGCGTTGGAAATTCCTTTCAATCAATTCCCCCACTAAGCCGTTATAGCCTTTAATGTCCGCCCCTTTAGCGTTAGTGAGCATGATATTGATGCCATGGGGAGTGATGATGCGGCTCCATACAATATCCAAGCGGTATTCGCCCATTTTGTTATTGTTGCTGTAATAGCCTATGACTTTAGAGCCTTTGGGGATTAAAACAGCCTTTCCCATGCTTGCAAAAATATCGCTTTCCACTTGCGCAATCACTTTACCAGCGATCTGGCTAGAAATGGGCGTGATCAAAAAAGCGGGTATCATTTTATCCGCTGTAATGGTGCGTAAAAGCTTGTTTTCATTAGTGGCAATGTCTTTTTCTTTAAGGTTAGTGAAACCATCAATGCCATTAGGGTTATCCATGGGGAAAATCAGGTTTTCTTCGTAATTTTTAGGGCTTTGCTTGAAAGGGGTGATGCGAGCGGCTAATAAATCTAATTGCTTTAGAGAAAAATCTTTTTTAGGGGGGGTTGTTTTTGGATCCATGGGAGGGCTAGTAAAAGTTTCTTCTTTGGAATGGTTCATTTCTTTGGAGTTTAGGGCTTTTAAAGCGGCTTTGAGCTGTTCTTGTAAGGCTTTAATGGTGGCGTCTTTAGAGCTTTCTGTGTTAGTTGGCTGTGGGTTTTGAGTGAAGGTGTAGTCTTGTAAGGGGTATTTCACCTCATCGTCATTCAAAAGATTGGGTTGGCTATTTAGGGGGGCTTTTGGCTTTTGGTGGTAGATTAAAGAAAAGGTTGTAATCGTTGCAAAACCCCCTACAAAAACAACCGCCCCCTTAAGCCACTTATTCATCTTTACCCCTTTTGACAAAACGGACACACAAATAGTCCTTACCCAGCCTTAAAGTCCATTTAGCCGAAACGTCTTCAGCGATAATGTAATCGCCCACAATCCTTGTATTCACCGGGTTATCATAGCCATCAACGACCTTATAAATCACCGGGAATTTAGAGAGCGCTAATCTTTTGTCAAATTTGAAATAAGTGAATTGCTTGTCGTTAAAGATTTCTTCAGGCATTAAGGAGAGTTTGGATTTTTTAGAACAAATCCCTAAACAATACCATTTCCTTTGAGAGCTTTTTAAAGCCTTATAGCCTTTTTGGATGTCTTTTTTAACGATTTTCATCGCATTGGTGTTGTCGCCAATAGTTATAGTCTCTTCTTCTTTTTCTTTGGTTTCTTCTTTTTCTTCTTTTAAGGGTTCTTCTTTTAAGGGCTTGTTGTCGTTTGTGGGGGCGTTTTCAAGGGCATTTTCTTTATTTTCTTTTTGGGGCTTCAAAAAAGCGTTAGAATAATAATTTTTATCTTCTATGAAAACCTGTAAATTAGGGTGTTTGGAGCTAGTGAAAGTGGTAGAAAACACATAGAAAGAAAAAATCTTACCCTCATTATCAATCACGCTGATATTAGAATCCACGCCAATTTGTAGGGGTTTGATGAGCAAAATGCGATCGTTACTTTCTAAGATTTTTGCGTCAAAGCCCACCTTATCCCCTAAAACAAAATCGCTAATGGGTTTTGAAAAAAACAATAAGGTCGCCATCGCATAACGCAAGCGGATTTTATAGGTTTGCCCTTGAAAGTAATCAATGTTCAAAGTGTTGGACATTTTTGAGCGGTTTTTATCAAAAAAGCTCCCTTGAATGGCGTTTAAATCCTGCATGGGGTGGTTTAAATGCGCCGGGGCTGTTTCGTTCGCTTCTTCTAAAAAGTCATCGGCTTTTAAAGCGCTAAAAGCCAACAAAAAGCCCATGAGGGCATATAAAACCTTACGCATCAATCGCCCCTATTAGTCGGCGCGATTTCAGTGATGCTGTAGCGAGTGATTTTAAAGCCGGTAGGGTTTTTAGGCATGGAAGCGTAATCAAAATCCGGGGTGTCAAACAGATAACTCAATACGATCTTATAACGCTTTTCATACACTAGCTTGTTTTCATTCAAAAGTTTAGCCGCAATGGAAACGCTCGCAATGGGGTTATTGTCTTGCTGATAGATCGCAATATTGACGATATGGACTTCTCTTTCTAAATGGCTTTGCGCATAAATGCTGTTTTGCGTTTTAATCAAATCTTCAAAGCGTTGCCACACTTTAGAACTGCTTTGCAAGCGCACCAATTCATAGCGCGATTTATCGTCAATGCGATTAATACTCTCTCGGTTTAACACATACGCCCCAATGAGCGAACGAGCCAACGCTTCATTACTGGAAATGCTTTTATCCGCTCTTTGGATAATGGCGTAATGCTTGTCCTGGTTTAAAAAATCCACGAAATGGTGTTCGGTTTTTTGTAAGGGCAGGATACTGATTAAAACGATCGCTAAGATAAGCGCGATAAAGCTCATCAAACCTAAAAGCCTGTAAGCGATTTTCAAGCGGTTCCTTTCTAGCCGAAACACGCTTTGCATGTCCAAATCGTTCACCGAAAAACCAGAAAGCTTGTTTTCTAAATGCTTTTCTTGGTGGCTTAAAAGCTCTTCTAAATAGATCAACTGCTCGCTATTGAAAGGCTTTTCTTTCATGCGAGATTTAACCTGTTTTCATACAAGGTGCAAGGGCTTTTTTTCATCTCATGCACCTTACTGGTGCAACCAAATAACAAAAGTCCCATGATAACAAAAAAAATTCTCATTAAATTCCCATTTATTTAAAATTCATTTTTTGTATTTATTGTATCCTTTTTAACCTTTTTTTGCTTGAAATTTGGGATTTTTACATCTAATTGAGTGGTTTCTACCTTAAATGTGGGGGAATGCGTTTCTTTTTCTTTAGAGACGCTTTCGTTCATAGAAGAAGAAACGCTAGAGGGAGCGGGCGAGGTCGTGATATATTGTAAAGATTGCAAAGCGCTTTGAGTGAGGTTAGCGCTCAAATTGGTGGCGAGTTTGTAAGTTTCTTTGAGACTGTTTTGCACCCTAAACAAAGCGTTGATGAAAAAAGGTACGCCGATGATAAAAACGCAACACAAAAATAACGCCACCACCAATAAAAAGCTTAAGTCTTGTTTTTCTTGCATGCTAGCGTCCATTAACGCCTTAGTAACCGACACGTTCAAAAACCCCACCAACAACAAAAAAGGCTTGTAAAACCCAAGAGCGAAGCATTTTTTAAGGCATATAATCACAACGCTCCTCCAGTTTTTAAAAAACCCAAACGCTAAAAACAGCGCCCCTAAAGAGCACCACACATGCGCTTCCAAATACACTAAAATGATGATCGCAAACAGCACACTCAAAAAAAGCGCTTGCAAAATGCTTAAAAAAAGCCACACGGACATTTCATTATGGCTCAAATCGCTAATGAAACTAAGGGCATAAAAACCATGATTGAAGATAAAATCTAAAGAAAGCGCGTGGTTAGAAAAGTTACTCAAGCTTTGAGAAAGGCTTTGCGTGATCATGTTAGGCGCAATAAAAATAGCGTTTTGAAACAATTCATAAAAGCGCGAAGGGTTTTTCAAAGCGTAATTAAACAGCGCAAAAAACCCCACAAATAATAACGCTTCTAAAAGCGCGCTAGCGCTGAAGAAATTCTGTTCTTTCAAACTCCTGTAAGCAAAGAGCATGAACGCCAAAGCGACCACGCTATTAAACACCAATTGTGCATGCAAGGTGTAGAGGAAAAATTCAGCGAAACGCCCTAAAATCGCCGTGAGAGGCGTGATAAACCAAGAAAGGATAATCTCATAAGCGTCATTTTTCATCAATGTTTCAACGGACTTTAATGTAAAATTCAAAGCCTTTACGCCAAACTAGTAATTCAATTTTAGGCGCGCTTAACGCTTCTCTTAAAGCCTTCGGGTTGAACGAAACGCTTTTATAATTCACCCATAAAATCCTATCCCCAAGCTTTAAAAAATCTAGGCCTTTGGGCAAATGATTGCCTATTTTAGTGATAGTAAAACGCTCGTCTAAAGCGATGCCATAGCGTTCTAAAAAAGTGTCTTTGAGTAAAAACCCTCCGTAACGCTTATTGACTTTGAGCGTTACTTCTTTGATTTGGCGGTTCCGTTTGATTTTCACTTTGGCAAGGCTTTGGTATTTAAGATTGCTCACCACCCATTCAAACTCCGCTAACGAATGGATCTTGTAATCATTGATCGCTAGGATTTCATCGTTTTTTAAAAAAGGGTTTTTAGGGAAAAAGGGATCAAATTGCACTACCACTAAACGCTTATGATGTTCTTTTAAACGCACCCCAATATCCCCATAATAAGGCTCTTTTTGGTTTAAAAAGCGCTTGATAAATTTCGTTTCCATAAAGCCATTCCCCCCTACCCCTAGCCCTAGCATTTGATAGCAAATATTGCTGATAACGCCATTTTTTTGAATCTTTTGTGAAATTTGAGCGTAGCGGTCATAGCCTTTTTGCCCCACTAATAATCGCGCTTCTGTGGCTTGATTATCCCCTATGCTAGCCATGGGTCTTATAAGGGCGTCTTTGTCCAAATCCCTTAATGTATAAACATACTCGCTTGGTGCGCTTTGCAACAAATACAGCCCTATAAAAGGATCGGATTTGATGACTTTAGCGTGTTTGGGGTAGGTTTTGGAATAATACAAATACACGCCTTTAGGCAGTTCTTTTAAAGCCACGCCCCCTTTTTGAAGGCTCGCTTTTTTAAAAAACGCCTGACAATGCTTGAAATCATAAGCCCCTAAACCATTCAAAAAACCCAACAGAGCGATAAAAACGATAAGGGTCTTATAAAGCATCACAACTTGGCGAAATTCCCCAACATGTTAAAGGCTAAATTCTTTCGGTTTTCTTCTACGGCTTTATACCCGTCATTCAAAGCGCTCATCAAATAGATTTGCATCGCTTCTTTATCTTCTAACAGGCTGTCATCAATTTGCAAATCCACTAATTCCCCCAACCCATTAAAACTCACGCTCACCATTCCCCCACCGCTTTTGGAAGTGTGGATCGTGTCTTTATTCTTTTCTTCTAGTTGGGAAAACTCTTTTTTCATGCCGTCTAATAACCCGCTTAACCCGCCCAATTGACTGAAATCCATCTCTAACCCTTTTCTAAAATTTCGTTTTTTTCATCCACTAGCACGATGCTCGGCTTGTGTGCGTTGATTTCATCTTCATTCATGCTCGCATAAGCTAAAATGATCACCACATCGCCTATGGCCACCTTTCTGGCCGCTGCGCCATTGACGCAAATTTCGCCCTTTTTTTTCCCTAAAATCACATAGGTGCTGAAGCGTTCGCCGTTATTGACATCCACGATTTCCACTTTCATGCCCTCTCTGAGCTTAGCCAGCTTGGCTAAATTCTCATCTATGGTGATCGAGCCTATGTAATTGAGGTTAGCGTCTGTGATAGTAGCCCTATGGATTTTACTATAAAGCATTTCAAAAGTCATTTTCTTTCACCTTTTGTGCGCGCTTGATTTCTTTTAGAACCAATTGGTTTTTTTCTAGCAAGCAAGCGATCTTACAAGGTTTTTTAAGCGATTGCAAGAGCAGTAGATCGCTTAATGGGGTTTTGATCTCATTGTGAATGATTTTTTTAATCTCTCTCGCTCCTAAAGTCGTTTGGTAGCTTTTTTGCGCGATGAATTTCACAACTTCTTTATGGAATTTTAAGGCTATATCTTGCTCTAGCGCTAGGGTTTTTAATTTGTCTAATTCCACAGAGACAATGCGTTCAAAATCCTCCAAACTGAGCGCATTAAACGGCACGATCGCATCAATCCTGGATCGTAATTCAGGGGTCAAAAGCTCTTTAACGGCTTTATCATACTTGGCGTTTTTAGCGCTAAAAAACCCCAGCGTGTCCTTATCCTTACTCCCCACATTTGAAGTCATAATCAGTATCACATGCTTAAAACTCGCCTTGTTGCCTAAATTATCGCTCAAAGTGGCTTTATCCATCACCTGCAACAACAAATCATACACATTAGGGTGGGCCTTTTCTATCTCATCTAAAAGCAGCAAACAATGCGGGTGCTTTTTAATCGCATTCACCAATAACCCCCCTTGCTCAAACCCCACATAACCGCTAGGACTCCCAATGAGCTTTGCCACGCTATGGGCTTCTTTGTATTCGCTCATGTCAAAGCGTTCAAAATGCAAATTCAAATTCAAGGCCAATTCTTTAGCCAATTCTGTTTTCCCCACCCCACTAGGCCCCACGAATAAAAAGCTCCCCACAGGCTTATTTTTTGCAGAAAGCCCGCAATGCTGGATTTTGATCGCATTGCTGACAAGACTGATCGCGTCTGCTTGGGCAAAAATCTTATTTTTAAGCGATTTTTCTAAATTCCTTAAAAGAGCTTTTTTATCGTTGCTCAAACGCATTTTAGGGATTTTAAGCTTTAGAGCGAGCGTTTCTTTCACGTCATCAACACCGATTTTTTTGCCCTTTTTGGGGTTGATTTTTTTCCTCGATCCCACCTCATCTAATAATTCAATCGCTTTATCCGGCAAGAATTTATCATGCATGTAATCACTCGTTAAATCCACGCATGCCTTAAACACGCTCTCATCATAACGCACCTGGTGGTGTTCTTCATAAAGAGGAGCGATCTTTTTTAAAATCAAGTAACACGCCTCTTTAGAAGGCTCTTCAACTTTTATGACTGAAAAACGCCTATTAAAAGCCTTGTCTTTTTCAAACACGCTGCGGTATTCTTCAAAAGTGGTCGCTCCTAAACATTTCAAACCCCCATCCGTTAAAACCGGCTTTAATATATTCGCTGCATCCAAGCTCCCAGCGTTACTGCTCCCTGCGCCTAAAAGGGTGTGGATTTCATCAATGAATAAAATGATACGGCCGTTTTGTTGGATTTCTTTGAGCGTTTTTTTCAAGCGTTTTTCAAAATCCCCTCTGTATTTTGCCCCAGCCACCATTAAAGCCAAATCCAAAGAATAAACTTCATATTCTTGCAAAAACTCCGGCACTTCTTTTTGAGCGATTTTTAAAGCCAAAGCTTCAGCGATGGAGGTTTTTCCTACGCCCGCTTCGCCAATTAAAAGCGGGTTATTCTTTTTCCTGCGCCCTAAAATTTCTATCACTCTTAAAATCTCTTCTTCTCTGCCAATGACTGGATCTAAAGCGTTGTCTTGGGCTAAAGCGCTTAAGTTTTTAGCGTATTTTTTTAGGGGAGTGTTTTTGGGCGCTTCTTCATTATCATTAATGTCATTAGGAATACCATGGTTGTCCAAATCCAATAAAGCAGGATTAGAATACAAACGAGCGATGCCAAAACTATCCATGAGTTTTGAAGCGTAACAATCGGGGTGATCCAGCATTAAAATAAGCAATTCTTCCACGCCCACGCTCTCAAAACAACTCGCATACATTCTTTTAAGCATTCTTAATAGCACAAAACTCCTAGCAGGCATTTTGGCTGGATCGCTCTTTAAAGGCACATATTGCAACAAATAGTCTTTAAGGATTTGTTTTAATTTATCATAGTCATCTCTTTCTAAAGCGCCAATAATCTTTTCCCCGCTCTCATGTTCTAAAATGACTAGTAGCACATGCTCTGTGGTGCAAAGGGCGTGGTTAAGATCTAGGGCTAAATTTAAAGCTTGGTTTAGAACTTCATTGAGATCTTGATTGAATTTAGCCATTATTTTATCTCTTCTACCAATAATTTTAAGGGGAGATCTAGCTCTCTGGCCTTATCCCTAACCCATGCTGCCCTATGCCTGGCAATATCATAAGGATAGACGCCACAAACCCCACAGCCATCACGATGGATGCTTGATGTGAGGGCTTTGGCCTCTTCTAAAGACTTGTCAAAAAAATCCCTCAAAGCAGAGATGACAAATTCCGCTGTCGTAATGGGGTCATCAACCATGATCACTTGCGCCATGGTGGGGGTGGGTATGTTATACATTTTCATGTTCATGCCGCTTATCCATGCTACTTGGCGATCACAACAGGGATACTGGATTGTTCAACCAAGCTATTTTGGTGCGAAATGAACAAACGATACAACAAATTAGATTCGCTCGCTCCGATCAATAACAAATCATAATCCTTAGCCATTTCTAAAACCACATCAATCAAATCACCGCTTTTTAAAACGCTCTCGCACTCTATATTTTCTTTTTTGAAAGCGTCTTCAAATTGCTTTAACAAAGCCTTAGCCTTTTCTTCTTCTAAGGCTTCTGTCTGGCCATAATCCATCATCCCGCTTTCGCTATAAATAAACACTTCCATGCTCACATGCAATAGAGTGAAACGGACCTCTTTAAGCGAATGGGCTAATTTGACAGCGAATTTAATAGCGTTATAACATTCTTGCGTGTCGCTAATCCCAAATAAAATATTCATAAGAACCAACCTTAAATGAAGTTTTGGTATTATACCAAATAAACCCTAATGACCCGCTGAAAGCTCAAAGATAAAGCGCTACAATCTCGCTTAAAGAAAAGGACACAAAATGCTATTGAATTACGACTTTTTAGAATTTGTTGATGAGCCACAAAGAAACACTTCTTTATCTTTGACAGCATCTATTGATAAGGCGTTAGCGGACAAGAAATTAGCTAGACAAAATAAACCTAGCGTTAGGGTGCTTGGTAAGGCAATGCCCTTAAGCAAGTTTTTAGATGCTGTTGGCGATGAAATCTCACGACTTAAATATGATATGAGCCACAAAACGATTAAAGGCTCTACAATTGAGAGTTCTAATCTTATCAGCATTTATAAAAAGATTGCGAGCGGACTACCTTTTGGGACTATCTCGGCGTTTAGACCTTTTAAAGACGCTTTTTATAAAGACTTTACCGAAAAAGAACAAAACGCTCTAATCTATGCTTATAAGAGCGGAGCAGACCCTAAAAATGCGGACATAATAGCTCAATATTGGTTAAGTCAATCTGTGGATTTAGACCCATACGACCCTATTAAAGTTGTAGATTTCTTTCACCCACAACCTGAAAATGGTAAAGAAACCACAAAATTTAAAAATTACAAAGATATGATTGAGAACATTTATGCGACACTCTATAACAAATTAGGCAATTTTTATGCAGACAAATTCTTTAAGAAAAACGCCACAATGAGAGACCTTATGTCTAGTGATAAATTTGTTGAGAGGTATCGCTACACTAGAAAAGAAAATATGGCAAGGACACAACAGCTAAAAGACATATTGAATATTGACAGAGATTTCATTGGTTATATTGAAGTGTTAGGATATTGGAAAGACAACCCTAAAGACAATATTTTACCAGACAAAGAGGTTAGCTTTTTCGTATTCCAAAACGAACCTAGTAGCACATTTGATTTGAAAAACCACTTATTGATATGGGGCAAACAATTCAGACAAGCAGCGATTTGCTATGGCGGACAATTAATGGCTAATAAGAATAAGACTTATAGGATAGATTTGATAAGCTCTAGCCCTAATAGTTTTGGTAAGGTATGGGCTAAATTCACAGGGATTAAATTTTCAGTCCCTAGCGACTTACCACAAGCTCTCACACGCATAAATGACAGCGTTTATACTTTTCTCTCTAGGTATAAAGAGGGTATCGGTCTTAATAAACTCGCTCTTAATAAAATCGTTAAGACAGAATTAAAAGCGACTTGTATGCCTTTTGATTACTCTAAATTGGGTATAGAGAGTGTTGGCGAGGACATTAGAGGTAATATTAAGGCATTACAGAAAATCACTCGTGGGTATGGACACCCTAAAGAGTTCTTTTTAGACGAAATGATAAAAAGACAGGAAAATGCGATTAAACGCATAGAAGCACGAAAATGTGCGGTAAGCGATGACTACCGACAAGGTATGAAGCGAAACATTCAAGTCAATAACCTTGTCAATGCTATGCGACAAGGCAAAAAAGTGAGTAGGACATTATTAGCTAAAGTGCTTGCTAACACTATTGACACCGATGCAGGGTATTGCTTCATCTCACCGACAGATTTAGCGACACAGCTTGATAGCATCAGCCCTAGACTATCTAAAAGCATCGTTACCGCCATAGAGCAAGCAGAGGGCGTTAGACTAACTTATGCGTTAATTGATAAAATCACCTACAACTCACTCCACAATATCTTAAGTTTCATTTTTGATATTGATAACCCTTTAAATGACCAAGCGTTTGAGAGACTAGTCATTGAAGTCCCAAGAGAAGCACTTAAAAATGTGAAGTTACCACAAATCAAAAATGTATTGACTTCTCAAATCTTTGATGGCGCTTATCACTTTAGAGGTAACGACTATAAATTTAAAGGTTAAACCATGCTCTTTATCAGTGCGACTAACACCAATGCCGGAAAAACCACATGCGCTAGGCTATTAGCCCAGTATTGCAACGCTTGTGGCGTTAGAACGATTCTATTAAAGCCCATTGAAACCGGCATCAATGATGCAACCAACCGCTTTAGCGACGCGCATCTATTCTTGCAAGATAACCGCCTTTTGGATCGCTCTTTAACCTTAAAAGACATTTCATTCTATCGTTATCATAAAGCTTCAGCCCCCCTCATCGCCCAACAAGAAGAAGATCCAAACGCCCCCATTGACACGAACAATTTAACCCAACGCCTCCAAAATTTCACCAAAACTTATGATTTAGTCATCGTTGAAGGGGCTGGGGGGCTATGCGTGCCTATCACTTTAGAAGAAAACATGCTGGATTTGGCCCTAAAATTAAAAGCCAAAATGCTTTTGATCAGCCATGACAATTTGGGCTTGATTAATGATTGTTTGCTGAATGACTTTTTATTGAAATCCCACCAATTAGACTATCAAATCGCTATCAATTTGAGGGAAAACAACACCGCTTTTCACAGCATCAGCTTGCCCTATATTGAGCTTTTTAATACACGCTCCAATAACCCCATTGTGATTTTCCAACAAAGCCTGAAAGAATTAATGAGCTTTGCCCTTAAATAAAGTGCAAACAGAACGCACGCTAATAAAAAAGCCCCCTAACAGCAAGGCGTATAAAATCCAGCTAAAAATGGGTTTTGAAATGTCAGTGCTCTCTTTTAAGGGCTTTAAAAAAATCACATTAGGGAACATGTTAAACAAATTGATCCGCCAACCATAGTATTGCACTTCCACTTGCTGGTTGACTAAACTTTGAGCGAGAGCTGAAATATCAGCCGAATTAAACTTAAAATAAAAAGGGAAGCCAAAGCGCGTGTCTTCGTTACGATAGACGGTTACGCTTTTTTGATCCTTAGGGTCGTAAGTTTGCACAAAATAGACATCTCTAGCAAGGGTTTTTACTTCCTTATTATTGGGCGTGTTTTCATTTTCATTCATTCTTTTGACTTCCACTCCGCTAATGACAGCCGCGCTATAATGGGGCATGCAATAGCTCACTATAAGCATGAGCGCTAAAAAGATCGCTGTTAAAATGAATAAAACCACATTACGCACAAATTTTATCAATTTCATTCCTTATGATAGTATTAGCCTAACAATCGCATTCAAACACCAGAGCTTAAAAAACGCTCTTTCACATGTTTTCAATCATCACGCTAGCAAATTCAGAGCATTTGACTTCTTTAGCCCCATCCATTAAACGAGCGAAATCATAAGTTACTTTCTTGCTCTTAATCGCTTTTTCCATCGCAGAGACGATCAAATCAGCCGCTTCCACCCAGCCCATATGCCTTAACATCATTTCCGCGCTCAAAATAATAGACCCCGGATTGACTTTATCCAGCCCGGCGTATTTAGGAGCGGTGCCATGGGTAGCTTCAAACATGCCCACCGTGTCATTGAGGTTAGCCCCAGGAGCGATACCAATACCCCCCACCATCGCCGCTAACGCATCAGAGATATAATCCCCATTCAAATTCATGGTCGCAATGACGCTGTATTCGCTAGGGCGCAATAAGATTTGTTGCAAAAACGCGTCAGCGATCATGTCTTTAATGATGATTTCTTTACCGGTTTTAGGGTTTTTCAAAGAACACCATGGGCCTTTATCAATGACTTGAGCGTTAAATTCTTTTTGAGCGAGCGCATAGCCCCATTTCATGAACGCCCCTTCGGTGTATTTCATGATGTTACCTTTATGCACAAAAGTTACGCTTGGCTTGTCGTTATCAATAGCGTATTCAATCGCTTTCCTAACCAGCCTCTCTGTGCCTTCCTTACTAATGGGTTTTACCCCTATGCCACTGCTTTCAGGGAAGCGGATTTTTTTAACCTTTAGTTCATTTTGTAAAAAATGGATGAGTTTTTTCGCTTCCGCGCTACCTTCTTGCCATTCAATGCCCGCATAAATGTCTTCAGAATTTTCTCTAAAAATCACCATATCCACTTTTTGTGGTTCTTTAACCGGGCTAGGACTCCCATACCACCGAACCGGTCTCAAGCACACATACAAATCCATTTTTTGGCGTAACGCTACATTCAAAGATCTAAACCCCTCACCAATAGGCGTGGTCAAAGGCCCTTTAATAGAGACTTTATAATGATTAATCGCTTCAATAGTGTCCGGTAAGAGCCATTGCTCTTCGGGGCTTAATTCCTTGTGATCTTTAAATTTTTGATAGCATTTTTCGCCCACAAACACCTCATACCATGCGATTTTTTTCTCGCCCTTATAAGCCTTTTGAACCGCACTATCCACGACTTTAATCATCGCTGGGGTAATATCCGATCCAATGCCATCGCCCTCAATGAAAGGGATAATGGGGTAATTTGGCACATGCAATCTGTTGTCTTTAATCGTAATTTCTTCGCCCTCTTTAGGTTTTTGTAAAATTTTAGGGTTGTAAGCCATTGTCTATCCTTTTTCTAAAGTTTGAGTAACTATACTAGCGCAAAAATACTATATAACCCTTAAAAATCTTTTTTTGAATGCGTGTTTAAAAGTAGCGGTTAGGAATAACTTGAAATAAAACGAAATGTTTTTAAAAGAAATCATTTAATTTTTTGGCTTATAATTAGGAGTTGAATATTATCAAAACTTAAGGAAATCACAATGTCTGTTACTTTAATCAATAATGAGAATAATGAACGCTACGAATTTGAGATGATTGAATGCACTCGTGGGCCTAAAGCGGTGGATTTTTCCAAGCTTTTTGAAACGACCGGGTTTTTTTCTTACGATCCAGGGTATTCTTCTACCGCCGGGTGCCAATCTAAGATCAGCTATATCAATGGCAAAAAAGGCGAATTGTATTACAGAGGGCATAGGATAGAAGATTTAGTCGCCAAATACAAATATGTAGATGTGTGTAGACTATTACTCACAGGGGAATTACCCAAAAATCAAGATGAAAGCCTAGAGTTTGAATTGGAACTACGCCACAGAAGCTTTGTGCATGAGAGCTTACTCAACATGTTTTCAGCTTTCCCTAGCAACGCCCACCCTATGGCGAAACTCTCTAGCGGGGTGTCTATCTTATCCACCCTTTATTCCACGCACCAAAACATGCACACTGAAGAAGATTACCAGACTATGGCCAGAAGGATTGTCGCTAAAATCCCCACGCTTGCGGCTATTTGCTATCGTAACGAAGTGGGAGCACCCATTATTTATCCGGATATCGCACGCTCTTATGTGGAAAATATCCTTTTCATGCTGAGAGGTTACCCTTATAGCCGCTTAAAACACACCACTCAAGGCGAAGTAGAAATCACGCCCCTAGAAGTGGAAGCCTTTGATAAAATCCTAACTTTGCACGCTGATCATGGGCAAAACGCCTCTTCTACCACGGTAAGGAATGTCGCTAGCACCGGCGTGCATCCTTATGCCGCCATTAGCGCGGGCATTAGCGCTTTATGGGGGCATTTGCATGGCGGAGCGAATGAAAAAGTCCTTTTACAATTAGAAGAAATCGGCGATGTGAAAAATGTGGATAAATACATCGTGCGCGTAAAAGACAAAAACGATAATTTCAAACTCATGGGCTTTGGGCATAGGGTGTATAAAAGCTACGATCCGCGCGCCAAAATCTTAAAAGGTCTAAAAGACGAACTGCACCAAAAAGGCGTTAAAATGGATGAACGCTTGAGCGAAATCGCCGCGAAAGTGGAAGAAATCGCACTAAAAGACGAGTATTTCATTGAAAGGAATCTCTACCCTAATGTGGATTTTTACTCCGGCACGATCTTAAGGGCTTTAAAAATCCCGGTGCGTTTCTTCACGCCGGTGTTTGTCATTGGCAGAACCGTGGGCTGGTGCGCTCAATTATTAGAGCATGTCAAAAGCCCGCAAGCCAGGATCACGCGCCCAAGACAAGTCTATGTAGGGGATTAGGCTTTGTCCTAATTTTGCCCTAACAGAGCGTTGGTGATAGTTTTAAGAAACGCTCAAATCCTTTTTAAAAGAGTGAGAAACTCGCACCAAGCTTTTTAAATAACCGCATGCAAACGCCCCAAAACTCAAGGATAGCCCCGCTTTTTTAAAGAACCCTTGAGTGTTTGGGGAAAATGATTGCAAAACCTTTTTATCTCCTTAAGAAAATCATTATTACAACAAAATTTACAAATAAATCCAAAGAAAAAATCCTTTTTACAACAAATCTCAAACAACCAAACCAAACGATCAAAGTTAAAAAAACCCCTTTTTTTTATAGTTACCCCCATTCAAACAACCTCATTTCTTTTAAAATGACCTTTACTGGTTTAATATTTGTTTAGAAACGCTACAAAAACCTTTTTTTTTTTTTTTTTTTTTTTTT
>NZ_SFZZ01000061.1:0-479 GCF_011140715.1 Helicobacter pylori
TTTTTTGGGGCTTAAAGTGATCGTTTCTGTGAAACGCTGATTTTCTAAGAGCGTTCCCCTGAGCCTAAAAGCTTAGGGGTTTCCTTTAAAAAGCGGGTTTGCCCTTGACTTTTGGGGCGTTTTATTTTTTTATCTTTTCATTCAATTTTTTAATCTTGTTTTAGCGTTTGTAAAATGAGGAGTTTTAAGGGGGTTTGTTGTAGGATTTCATCACGCCCCATAGTTACGATATGGGGCAAACTACCTTGAAAGGATTTATCATGCGAAAAAAACATGATAAAAACTCTTGGTTAGTATTATACATTAAAATCTCTTTTAAGGGGTTTAAAGTGGTCTTTTCTATAGAAAAGTAATGTATTAGCCAAAGTTCCCCTGAGTTTAAAAGCTTAGGGGTTTCCTTTAAAAAGCGGGTTTGTCCTTGACTTTTGGGGCGTTTTATTTGTTTAAAACCCTGATTTTAGCGCTCATTAAATCGTGGT
>NZ_SFZZ01000062.1:0-4887 GCF_011140715.1 Helicobacter pylori
TTGATTGGTTTTTGTGGGTTTAGGGGTTTTGCATTCAGCTTCTACTTCTATAGCAATACCAGCAATACCAGCCTTAATTCCTCCTTTTTTAATAAAGAATTGATTATGATTTTCTTGGCAATTTTGTTCTGCGTATTTAATGAAATCTTTCTGTTCTTTAACCAAGTCTTTCTGTTCTTTAACCAAATCTTTCTGTTCTTTAACCAAATCTTTCTGTTCTTTAACCAAATCTTTTTGTTCTTTAACCAAATCTTTTTGTTCTTTAACCAAATCTTTTTGTGTATTAATTGTCTTTTGTCTTTCTTGTTCTGTTTTCTGTTGTTCTTGTTCTGTCTTTTGTTGTTCTTGTTCTAACTCTATCTGTTTATCAATATCACCAGCGCTACAAGCGGCTAATAATAAACTTGTCGCTATTGTTAATCCTGAATATTTCCACCAATTGATTTGATTTTCTTTTTCAGCTTGTTTGGATTTATCTTGGACTTTATCGTCTAATTCTTTCGCTTTCCTGCACACAACATGGGTCAATACTACTAATGCCGCACTGCTTTTCTCGGGATGTTTTTTTACAAGTTCTCTAACTCTCTTTGCGATCTTTGTAAAAAACCCACCAACTGATCTGATTATATTTGTAATGGCATTCGCTTGTTTAAAATGAGTCTCTTTATTTGCCTTTGTGTCAGCTGTCTCTGCGTTTTTGCCAACTTTATTTGTTTTTCCTGTTTTTACTGATTCCATTACCAACCTTTCAAAATCTTATTATTGTAGTGTATATAGCCATATTTAATCGCTATTAAACGATGGGTTTGAAAAATTGTAAGGGTCAATCCAATCAGATTTTTCTAATCCATTCCAACAAAACTTGATACAAGTTTTCCTTATACCTTAAACTCACACCCTTTTAAAGGGAATAATAGGCAATAACTCGCTAGCTAAACATTCACTCTCTGCTTGAGTGTAAGCCTTTATATTCCTTTTGACCTACCAAATATTAGCATTTCTCTCAATCAAGCCTTGAGAAATTCAATTACACCCTTGTTTAACATCGCAAGCCTAGTAACTTAAAGCTCTTTTTGAGAGATTGGGCTAGATTGATCCTTATCCTTAATTCAAGCGCATGCACATTCATCTTTGTTATCTTTGAATAAGCTCAAGCGTTCTTAATGTAATGCATGGCGATTTTGAGCGCGTTGGTGGCTGCCCCCACTCTTAATTGATCCGCCACGCAAAAGCCATGCAAAGTTTTCTTATCAAACAAATCCTTCCTCAAGCGCCCTATAAAGGCGCTATCCGTGTTGCTCGCTTTTAAGGGCGTGGGGTAGAGATTATGGCTAGGATCATCGCAAACAACCACGCTAGGGGCGTTTTTTAAAACTTCATAGACTTCTTTAAGATCGAATTCTTTTTCAAAAGCGATACTCAAACTCTCGCTATGACTCCTTAATACCGGCACGCGCACGCAAGTCGCGCTGATAGGGAAATCCACGCCCATGATTTTATGGGTTTCATGCACCATTTTTAGCTCTTCTTTGGTGTAGCCGTTCTCCTTAAAAGTGTCAATATGAGCGATCGTATTGAAAGCGATCGGGTAAGGGAAAGCCCCGGCTTGCAAGATTTGGTTTAAATCAATAGCAGGGTCTTTTTCCAAATATTCTAATGCGGTTTTTAACTCATTTTTTAAACTCTCTATGCCCTTATTCCCTGCCCCACTCACGGCTTGATAAGTGCTAGCAATCACGCTTTTTATCTTAAAATGGAGGTGTAAGGGGTTTAAGATTTGCGTCATTTGAATGGTGGAGCAATTAGGGTTAGCGATGATATTTAAAGGAGCGTTAAAAATTTCTTTAGCGTTGATTTCAGGCACGACTAAAGGCACATCTTTATGCAATCTAAAAAAGCTCGTGTTATCAATCACTAAGGCCGTTTTTGCAGCGCTTGTGGCAAATTCTTCGCTCACGCTCCCCCCAGCGCTAAAAAAGGCGATATCTATTCTTTCTTTTTCAAAAACTTCATGCGTGGTTTCTAAAATCTCATAGTCTTTATGGAAAGCTTTAATCTTTTTGCCGGCACTCCTAGCACTGGCGAGCGGGACAAATTTTTTAATCGGGAAAGAAGAGTTTTCTAAACCTTTAATCAGCTCTTGGCCTACCGCCCCGCTAGCCCCAACAATAGCGACATTATAAGTCTTCATCGTTTTCTCCAATGATTTCAAGGGCTTTTAAAAAACTCAAGCAATTCAACTGCATGCCTGAATGCATGTTTTTCAGGCTTAAAGTTTCGCTTTTAAATTCTTCTTCGCCAATGACAGCCACAAACTCATGCCCTTTATGATTAGCATAAGAAAAGGGTTTTTTGATTTTTTGAGCTTCTGGATAGACTTCACTAAAAATCCCGCTTTGCCTTAAAGACTCCGCTAAGCGGTTTGCATAAGAAAAATACTCTTCATGCATGCAAGCGATTAAGACTTTAGCTTGGGTGGAACGCTCGTCTAATAATTGCATTTCACTCAAAGCCACAATCAATCGGTCAATCCCAATAGAAGCCCCCACCCCTTGTAAATTCTCTTTAGAAAAATTTTGAGTCAAATGATCGTAACGACCCCCTGAACACACGCTCCCCAAAGACTTCATGCCATTAAGCGTGGTTTCATACACAATCCCTGTATAATACCCTAATCCCCTAGCGATAGAAAAATCAATTTTATACAGGTTTTGAGAAATTTGCAAATCCCCTAGCAACTGGTATAGCCTTTCTAAATCCTGTATGCCCTTTTTCAGATTTTCATTATAGTCTTTCAAATAAGCAATTTTTTCAAAAAATTCCGCATGGCTTAAATCGTTTTGTTTGATTTGAACCATTTCTAAAAGCTCTTTAATGGTGTTTGGTTTTAAACCACACTCTTTTTTTAGTTCTTCTTCAACCCCATTCAAGCCAATTTTTTCTAATTTATCCACAATGCGCAACACTTCATTCACTTGAGAGATCCCAAAATATTCGCATATCCCATTCAAAATTTTTCTGTGGTTGATAGAGACGCAAAAATCTTCTAAATCCAAAGCTTTTAAGGAAGCGATGATCACTTGAATGATCTCAGCATCGCACACCAAGCTCTCGCTCCCTATAAAATCAAAATCGCATTGCGTAAATTCCCTATAACGCCCTTTTTGCGCCCTTTCGCCCCTAAAGACATTGCCTATAGCGTAGCGTTTAAAGGGCATGCCTAATATTTGGTGGTGCAAAGAGACAAAGCGGGCTAATGGCACGGTCAAATCAAACCTTAAAGCCACATCCCTATCCCCATGGTCTTTAAAACGATAAATTTCTTTTTGAATATCGCTGCTCGCATCAGGCAATAATACTTCAGCGTATTCCAAATGAGGGGTTTCAATCGGCACAAAACCAAAACTTTGAAACACGACTGAAACTTTAGCGAGCAATTGGGCTTTTTGTATCGCATCTTTAGGCAAGCGGTCTTTAAACCCGCTCAACACTTTAGGGGTAATCATTCCATTTCCTTGTATTTGTATGCTAAAATTTTAGCTTAAAATCTTTAAAAAAGGGCTATTGATGAGCGTAAATGCGCCCAAACGCATGCGTATTTTATTGCGTTTGCCTAATTGGTTAGGCGATGGGGTGATGGCAAGCTCGCTCTTTTACACCCTTAAACACCACTACCCTAATGCGCATTTTATCTTAGTGGGCCCACAAATCACTTGCGAACTTTTCAAAAAAGATGAAAAAATAGAAGCCGTTTTCATAGATGACACCAAAAAATCCTTTTTCAGGCTATTAGCCACTTACAAACTCGCTCAAAAAATAGGGCGTTGCGATATAGCGATCGCATTAAACAACCATTTTTATTCCGCTTTTTTGCTCTATGCGACAAAAACGCCTATCCGCATCGGTTTTGCTCAATTTTTTCGTTCTTTGTTTCTCAGCCATGCGGTAACTGCTGCCCCTAAAGAGTATCATCAAGTGGAAAAGTATTGCTTTTTGTTTTCGCAATTTTTAAAAAAAGAATTGGATCAAAAAAGCGTTTTACCCTTAAAATTAGCCTTTAACCTCCCCACTCACACCCCAAACACCCCTAAAAAAATCGGCTTTAACCCTAGCGCAAGCTATGGGAGCGCTAAAAGATGGCCAGCTTCTTATTACGCTGAAGTTTCTGCTGTTTTGTTAGAAGAAGGGCATGAAATTTATTTTTTTGGGGCTAAAGAAGATACTATCGTTTCTGAAGAGATTTTAAAATCCGTTAAAAACTTATTGAAAAACCCCTTATTATCCCATAACGCTTACAATCTGTGCGGGAAAACAAGCATTGAAGAATTGATACAACGCATCGCAATTTTGGATTTATTCATCACTAACGATAGCGGCCCCATGCATGTGGCTGCTAGCGTGCAAACCCCCTTAATCGCTCTTTTTGGCCCCACTGATGAAAAAGAGACTCGCCCCTATAAAGCTCAAAAAACGATTGTGTTAAACCACCATTTAAGCTGTGCGCCCTGCAAGAAACGAGTTTGCCCTTTAAAGAATGAAAAAAACCATTTGTGCATGCGATCTATCACGCCCCTTGAAGTCCTTCAAGCCGCTCACACTCTTTTAGAAGAGTCTTAAACGCCCTTCATGGGCTTTTTTTAAAAACGCAACCATATTGATAAAACTCTGTGTATATAAAAGATTTAAACTTTATTTTTAAAGGCGTGAGAAGAGCGATAAATCCCATCAAAGGTTTTAAAAAATGGTAGGAAATTATAGAATAGTATCCAAAAAAGCGTTTTTAAAAACGCTTTTTTAGAGTCAAAGCCATTAGGCCACTGAGTTTTTAGGTTTTTTGGCGTCTTTTTTATCTTTGTGAGCCACTAATTGAGAGCTTAACTCAGGTTT
>NZ_SFZZ01000063.1:0-20518 GCF_011140715.1 Helicobacter pylori
AATCCTACAACAAACCCCCTTAAAACTCCTCATTTTACAAACGCTAAAACAAGATTAAAAAATGTGAATGAAAATATAAAGAAACAATAAACGCCCCAAAAGTCAAGGACAAACCCGCTTTTTAAAGGAAACCCCTAAGCTTTTAAACTTAAGGGAACGCTCTTGGAAAAATCAGCGTTTCACAGAAACGATCACTTTAAGCCCCAAAAAAGCAAACTCAAAGTATAATGTTTTCCAAGAGCGTTTGCCACTTTTGTGTTTCATGGCATGCTCCTTTTGACATAGGATTTGCCCCATATCGTAACTATGGGGCGTGATGAAATCCTACAACAAACCCCATTAAAACACCCCTAGATCGCACCAAATACGCAAGACAAAGTTTTACGCCCCATTACGACCACTCAATGAATAAGCTTATCTTTATTGGATAAAAAACAGAGCCATTTGACAATCATCAAAAGAGAGATTTTAAAAGTTTAAAAATCTAATGGAGTTAAAAGAGCTAGTTTAAATTAAAAGAAAGAGTTAAAAGCTAAAAGCTAGGAGTAGCCCTAAGGCCGCCCCCACAAACGCCCCAATCAATATTGTTGGTTTTGTTGTTGCGCTTTTTGCTGTTGTTGTTGGTGTGCTTGTTGTTGTTGCTGTTGTTGAGCTTGTTGCTCTGCTTGTTGTTCGGCGTGTTGTTGCGCGTTATGGTGATGGTGTTCGCCGCCATAATAATGGTGGTGGTGTGCGTGGTGATGGTGGTGGTGTTGGCTGTTAGCCTGTTGTTGCTGTTGTTGTGCTTGGTGTTGTTGTTCATGGTGTGCCATGATGACTCCTTTAATTGAAATTTAAATTCTAGCTCATTGGCTAGGATTTCATTTTATAATGCAAAATCTAACCAATTATTAACGGAAAAGATTTTAATACTAATTTTTAATACGAGCACCAATTTAAGCGCTTCTATTGTCAAAACTACCAACATCTTTGAATGAAAAAAGCTATAATAAAGAAGTTGCATTAAAAAGGAAAGACAAATCCCCTTTTTAAGGTATAATATGAGGAGTTTTAGAAGTGCTTCTTATGGTAGTAGCTAAAAAGTCTTTAGGACAGCATTTTTTAACGGATGAGTCGTTTTTAGACAGAATTGTTGATGCTTTGCCCCCCTTAAACCCATTGAAATTAATTGAAATTGGCGTGGGGCTAGGGGATTTGACTCTTAAGTTGTTGGATCGCTATCCTTTAAAGACTTATGAGATAGATAGCAGTTTGTGCGAAAAAATGCGATCAAAACTAAAGGCGCAAAAAAAGCCTTTTGCATTAGAATTAGTGGAAAAAGACGCTCTTTTTTTAAAAGAAGAAGAGCCTTATTTTTTGATCTCTAATTTGCCTTATTATATCGCTACTAGGCTTGTTTTAAATGCGCTCAAAGACCCTAAATGCAGGGGTTTATTGGTGATGACACAAAAGGAAGTGGCGCTCAAATTTTGCGCTAAAGATTCACAGAACGCCTTAAGCGTTTTAGCTCAAGCAATAGGGAATGTTACCCTTTTGTTTGATGTGCCGCCTAGCGCGTTTAGCCCGCCTCCAAAGGTGTTTTCTAGCGTGTTTGAAGTGATTAAAGAGCCGCTGAAAGAAAAGGCGTTAGCTTCATTACTCCAAGCGTCATTTTTTGAAGAAGCCCTACAAAAAGGGTTTGAAACATTAGAAGATTTTTTGAAAGCCTGTTTCTCATCTCCTAGGAAGACGCTTTCAAACAATCTTAAAAAAAGCGTTTCTTATAGAGAAAAGCTTGATAAGGTGTTAGATTTTTTAGCGTTAGAAAACCAACCAACAAGCGTGAGAGCGTCTGAGATAAAAGATTATCTCAAGCTCTTAAAATCCGTTTTAAAAGGCTAGCACGCCTTTTTAAAAATTGAAAGATAAAAATTGAAATAAAGGAATAATCGTTATGACTGATAACAACCAAAATAATGAAAACCATGAAAACAGCAGTGAAAATTCAAAAGCTCATCATGGGATGCGAGCCGGAGCGTTTGAGCGATTCACCAACCGCAAAAAGCGTTTCAGAGAAAACGCACAAAAAAACGCAGAGTCTTCAAACCATGAAGCGCTTTCACACCATAAAAAAGAGCGCCACCCCAACAAAAAACCAAACCACCACAAAGCTAAACACACCCCCCAAAAGACCAGAAATTACGCCCAAGAAGAATTGGATAACAACAAAGTAGAGGGCGTTACGGAAATTTTGCATGTGAATGAGAGAGGGACTTTAGGCTTTCATAAGGAGCTAAAAAAGGGCGTTGAAGCTAATAACAAGATCCAGGTGGAGCATTTAAACCCGCATTATAAGATGAATCTAAACTCTAAAGCGAGCGTTAAAATCACGCCTTTAGGGGGCTTGGGCGAGATTGGGGGGAACATGATGGTCATTGAAACCCCAAAAAGCGCGATCGTGATTGATGTGGGCATGAGCTTCCCTAAAGAAGGGCTATTTGGCGTGGATATTTTAATCCCGGATTTTTCCTACTTGCACCAAATCAAGGACAAAATCGCTGGCATTATCATCACCCATGCCCATGAAGATCACATAGGGGCTACGCCTTATTTGTTTAAAGAGTTGCAATTCCCCCTTTATGGCACGCCCTTGAGTTTGGGGCTGATTGGGAGCAAGTTTGATGAACATGGTTTGAAAAAATACCGCTCGTATTTTAAAATCGTAGAAAAGCGTTGCCCCATTAGCGTGGGCGAATTTATCATTGAATGGATCCACATCACGCATTCTATCATTGACAGCAGCGCTTTAGCGATCCAAACTAAAGCCGGAACGATCATCCACACCGGCGATTTTAAAATCGATCACACCCCGGTGGATAATTTGCCCACGGATTTGTATCGTTTAGCGTACTATGGCGAAAAGGGGGTGATGCTTCTTTTAAGCGATTCCACCAACTCCCATAAATCCGGGACCACACCGAGTGAAAGCACCATAGCGCCGGCTTTTGACACGCTTTTTAAAGAAGCGCAAGGGAGGGTGATTATGAGCACATTCTCTAGCAATATCCACCGGGTGTATCAAGCCATCCAATACGGCATTAAATACAACCGCAAGATCGCTGTGATCGGGCGCTCTATGGAAAAAAACCTAGACATCGCCAGAGAATTAGGCTATATCCATTTGCCTTATCAATCTTTTATTGAGGCTAATGAAGTCGCTAAATACCCGGACAATGAAATCTTAATCGTAACGACTGGCTCGCAAGGCGAAACCATGAGCGCGCTTTATCGCATGGCGACTGATGAACACCGCCACATCTCTATCAAACCCAACGATTTAGTCATCATCTCCGCTAAAGCCATTCCTGGCAATGAAGCGAGCGTTTCAGCGGTGTTGAATTTCTTGATCAAAAAAGAAGCTAAAGTGGCTTATCAAGAATTTGACAATATCCATGTGAGCGGGCATGCCGCCCAAGAAGAGCAAAAGCTCATGTTAAGACTCATCAAGCCTAAGTTTTTCTTACCCGTGCATGGGGAATATAACCATGTCGCGCGCCACAAGCAAACCGCTATTTCTTGCGGGGTGCCTGAAAAAAATATCTATTTAATGGAAGATGGCGATCAGGTGGAAGTTGGCCCTGCGTTCATTAAAAAAGTGGGCACGATTAAAAGCGGTAAAAGCTATGTGGATAACCAAAGCAATTTGAGTATTGATACAGGCATTGTGCAACAAAGAGAAGAAGTCGCTAGCGCTGGGGTGTTTGCCGCTACGATTTTTGTGAGTAAAAACAAACAAGCGCTTTTAGAAAGCTCTCAATTTTCTAGTTTGGGGCTTGTGGGCTTTAAAGATGAAAAGCATTTGATTAAAGAAATTCAAGGGGAATTAGAGTTGTTATTAAAATCCAGCAACGCCGAAATTTTGAATAGCCCTAAAAAATTAGAAGATCACACCCGTAATTTCATCAGAAAAGCGCTCTTTAAAAAGTTTAGAAAATACCCGGCTATCATTTGTCATGTCCATGCCACTTGATTATAACGCTATCGCCGCGCAAGTCTTAAGAGATGAAGCGAGCGCGCTTTTAGAAAGCGTTAAGCAATTCCAAAAACCTAACGATTTAGAAGCCATTGTCAAGCTCATTTTAAAAAGCCAAGAAAAAGGGGGTAAGCTTGTGATAGTGGGCGTGGGTAAGAGCGCTTTAGTGGCGCAAAAAATCGCGGCTTCCATGCTAAGCACCGGTAACAAAAGCGCGTTTTTACACCCCACAGAAGCCATGCATGGGGATTTGGGCATGGTGGAAAAAAACGATGTGGTTTTAATGATTAGCTATGGGGGCGAGTCTTTGGAATTATTGAATCTGGTGAGCCATTTAAAACGCTTAAGCCATAAGATCATCACTTTCACTAAAAGCCCTAATAGCTCGCTCTCTAAACTCGGCGATTATTATTTGAGCTTAAAAATTCAAAAAGAAGCTTGCCCGATTAACACCGCTCCAACGACTTCCACTACCCTAACTCTAGCGTTAGGCGATGTTTTAATGGCATGCTTGATGCGAGCGAAAAACTTTAGCCAAGAAGATTTTGCCTCCTTTCATCCGGGCGGGCTTTTAGGCAAAAAACTTTTTGTCAAGGTTAAAGACTTGTTGCAAACCACGAACCTCCCCTTAATCGCTCCTAGCACAAGCTTTAAAGATGCACTCATAGAAATGAGTGAAAAACGCTTAGGCAGCGCGATTTTAGTCAATGAGGCTAACGAGCTTGTGGGGATTTTGAGCGATGGCGATGTCCGTAGGGCGTTATTGAAAGGGCTTAACTTAAAGAGCGAAGTGAAGCGTTTTGCCACTTTAAAGCCTAAAAGCTTTAAGAATTTAGACGCTCTTCTTTTAGAAGCGTTAGAATTTTTAGAGCGCCATAAGATCCAGCTTTTAGTGTGCGTGGATGATCACAATAAGGTTTTAGGGGTCTTGCACTTGCACCAACTTTTAGAATTAGGGCTTAAAGCATGAAAGCGAGCATTTATGATTTCACTCTAAAGGAATTGAGTCAGCTTTTAAAACCAAGCTTTAGGGCTAAACAGCTTTATTTGTGGCTCTATGCGAAGTATAAAACAAGCTTTAAAGACATGCAAAATAATTTTTCAAAAGATTTTATCGCTTATTTGGAGCAAGAATTTACTTTGCGCACGATAGAAATCACACATGTGAGAGAGAGCGTTGATGGCTCTAAAAAATACCTTTTTAAATCTTTAAAAGACAACCACACTTTTGAAGCGGTGTTGTTGAAAATGAAGGATAAAAAGATTGATGAAGAAACCAACGCTATTTTAGAGGGGGAAAAATACACCGTATGCGTGTCTTGTCAAATCGGCTGTCAAGTGGGTTGCTCGTTTTGTTTCACTCAAAAAGGCGGTTTTGTAAGAAACTTAAAAGCGAGCGAGATTATCCAGCAAGCCCTACTCATTAAAGAAGACAATAACCTCCCCATTGAAAAAGCGCTCAATATTGTTTTTATGGGAATGGGCGAGCCTTTGAACAATTTAGATGAGGTGTGTAAAGCGATTGAGATTTTTAATACCGGCATGCAAATTTCACCTAAAAGAATCACGATTTCCACTAGTGGCGTAGCCGATAAAATCCCCATTTTAGCGGGCAAAAACTTAGGCGTGCAATTAGCCATATCCTTACACGCCGTAGATGACAAAACGCGCTCATCTTTAATGCCCTTGAATAAAAAATACAATATTGAATGCGTTTTGAATGAAGTAAAAAAATGGCCTTTAGAGCAGCGCAAAAGAGTGATGTTTGAATACCTTTTGATCAAAGATTTAAACGATAGCCTGGATTGCGCTAAAAAACTTTTAAAACTTTTAAACGGCATTAAATCCAAAGTGAATTTGATTTTATTCAACCCGCATGAAGGCTCTAAGTTTGAGCGCCCTAGCTTAGAGAGCGCTAGAATGTTTGCGGATTTTTTAAACTCTAAAGGCTTATTATGCACCATTAGAGAGTCTAAAGCTTTGGATATTGAAGCGGCTTGTGGGCAATTGAGGGAGAAAAAACTCTCCCAATAAATTTAAAAACTCTTTTTTCAAAATTTAGGGAATATAGATTAAAAATTAGCGCTAAATTTTCTTTCATTAACAATTAATTAGATTTTATATTGTAGAATAAAATCCTAGCCAGTGAGCTAGAATTTAAATTTTTAATCAAAGGAGTCATCATGGCACACCATGAAGAACAACACGGCGGGCACCACCACCACCATCACCACACACACCACCACCACTATCATGGCGGTGAACACCACCATCACCACCACAGCTCTCATCATGAAGAAGGTTGTTGCAGCACTAGCGATAGTCATCATCAAGAAGAAGGTTGTTGCCACGGGCATCACGAGTAATATCGGTGTGGCTAGGGGCAACTTGACTAGGGTTGTCTCTGGCTTTGACTTTAAGATACAATCATTTAATTCTAACCCATTCTAATCAAACCCATTAAATCCAATCCAGCCACCGCGACACGCTTGATTTTTATTTTTACAAACGCTCATTAATGTTAAAAATACTCATTAATGCCTATAAAAAGTAAATTTTTATCCAATAATATTGTTAAGACTTTTAATTTAAGCTTCAACATTTTACAATATTCAAAATATTAAAACAATTTTTCAATCAAGAAACCGGTATGCAAGTTACCCCCCCATTTTTTAAAACCCAAATTTTTATTTTTGGCTTTTTATTCTGTGCTAGGGTTTAATTTTAGCTACGCTATAGATGAGGGCGAGCTTAATGAACTCGTTGGAAAGAAGGTTCAAGAAGCTTTAGCGGAAGAAAAAGCTAAGGCTAAACATCAAAGAGCGGATAAAAGCGCTTTTTTTGCCGGTCTTGGCTATAGCGGGATGTTTTCATGGAATTTAGCTTATAAAGATAGTTTTGTTTTGCTACCTCACTCTCACTTCAATTTTGGTGGAAGACTCTTAGAAAGAAAAGATCCCAGCACAATCTTAAACGGCTTTAATTTTAAGGTGGGGTATCAGTATGCCGCTCCTGTTAAGATTAAAAAAATGGGTTTTGGCGTTAGGGGAGGGTTCCAATATTCCTATAAAGCGGGCAATTACATGGAAAAAGATAAATACCAACAATACTTATTTGGAGTGATACCCATAATAAGTCCTGTTTCTTTTTTTACTGGTGGTATGATAACAATGTCAACTTACAGCTTTTTTATGGATTTTTTACACAATGTGTATGAAAATGAGAAGTTTTTCATCGGTTATTTTATAGGGGCTGGGCTAGGGGGTGAGAGCGTAACAGCCAAGGCTCTTAAAGATTTTGGTGATATATTAGCGCAATTAGCGCAATTTCAGGGCTATGGTTCGTTAGGGCTAAGGATGGGCGATAAGCACCACACGCTAGAATTGAGTGCGAGCATCCATGGCGACCTCCTAGTTGTTCTTTAAAAAAGTTAAAGAGTTGCGAAAGTGTGAGGGTTTTACAAGCAAAAACCCCTAGGGGCATTTTTGAAAGCTATGTTACTTGGAGCGCGGATTATGTTTATCGGTTTTAAAAGTTTTTAAAAATTTAATGACTTTGTAATTGAATAGGGGTAATAAAATCTAAAAAATGCTTTAAGCATTTTTTACAATCTAATCATAAAGGGCTTACGAAAAGCGAACGATCGCTTCATGCTTCATTGTTCCAACCCCCATGCGTCTTTAAAAGAAGCGTTTTTAAGCTTTAAATTCAAACTCCCTTCAATCCATTGGGTATTGGCCCCCTTTTCGTTATTGTCAAATAAAAACACCCCTAAAAAGCCTCTAGGGGTTTTAATCAGACTCAATTCCACGCTAGGAAGAATGATCCTGCTGTCAGGTTTGACTTCAAAGGCTAGGAAAAAGGGGCGGTTGTTTTTGAAATCATAGCCATTTTTAGTGTATGAATAGCCAGGAGCGCTCTGCAAGATGCCTTTTTGAGTTTCCACGCTAAAAGAATCCAAGTAATAAAACCCAGGCTCTAGCCTGAACGATTGAACTTTGGCTAAAGCGTAGCGGTTTTTCCATAAAAGCATGAAGCGCTCACTCCCCAGCATGAATAAAGGCCCCCTAGGGTCTTTGAGCTTTGTTTTGGGGTTTTTTTCAAGCGTTTCATTGTGTTTGGCGACAACTCCTCTATCCACTTTACGCCAATAAGTGCGCACGCTTTGGCCTTGATGCGCGATATAAAGATTCACCAAACCAGAATGATGGCCTTTAGGGGGCAAACAAGAGGCTAATAAAAAAGCCAATAATAAACTCACAGCATGAAACTTCAAGCAAATTCCTTAAAAAGAGTGGTGGCTGAATGCTAACATGCTAAAACTAAAACCCTTATAAGTTATGGATAAAAACTTAAAGAATAGGGTAAAATAAACGCATGCGAATAGACAAATTTTTACAATCAGTGGGTTTAGTGAAGCGGCGCGTTTTAGCGACAGATATGTGCAATGTGGGGGCGGTGTGGCTCAATGGGAGTTGCGCTAAGCCCAGTAAAGAAGTGAAAATAGGCGATGCGATTAGCTTGCATTATTTAAAAGGGATAGAAGAATACACGATTTTACAAATCCCCACTTTAAAAAATGTGCCGCGAAAAGACACGCACCTTTATATCGCTCCTAAAACAAAAGAATAATAAAGCAAAGGATAATATAATGAAAGAATACAAAGACACCTTAAACTTAAATGAAACCACCTTTTCTATGAAAGGGAATTTGAGCGTCAATGAGCCTAAAACTTACGCTAAATGGCAAGAACAACAAGCGTTCAAACGCATGCAAAATAGGAAAGATAACCATGGGGATTTCACCTTGCATGACGGGCCGCCTTATGCGAATGGGCATTTGCATTTAGGGCATGCCTTAAATAAGATTTTGAAAGACATTGTCGTTAAAAGAGAATATTTTAAAGGGAAGAAAATCTATTACACGCCCGGTTGGGATTGCCATGGCTTGCCCATTGAGCAGCAAATTTTAGAACAATTGGAAAAAGAAAAAACGAGCCTAGAAAACCCCACGCTGTTTAGAGAAAAGTGCCGAGATCATGCGAAGAAGTTTTTAGAAATCCAAAAGAACGAGTTTTTGCAATTAGGCGTTTTGGGGGATTTTGAAGATCCTTATAAAACCATGGACTTTAAATTTGAAGCGAGCATTTATAGGGCTTTAGTGGGAGTGGCTAAAAAAGGGCTTTTGAAAGAACGCCACAAGCCTATTTATTGGAGTTATGCATGCGAGAGCGCTTTAGCGGAAGCTGAAGTGGAATACAAGATGAAAAAATCGCCCTCCATTTTCGTGGCGTTTGGTTTGAAAAAGGAGAGTTTAGAAAAATTAAAGGTTAAAAAAGCAAGCCTAGTAATTTGGACGACCACGCCTTGGACTTTGTATGCGAATGTGGCGATCGCTTTGAAAAAAGACGCTGTTTATGCACTCACCCAAAAAGGCTATTTAGTCGCTAAAGCCTTGCATGAAAAATTAGCCGCTTTAGGGGTGGTGGATAATGCGATCACGCATGAATTCAATTCCAATGATTTAGAATATTTGAAGGCCACCAATCCTTTAAACCAAAGAGATTCCCTAATCACTCTAGGAGAGCATGTCGGTTTAGAAGACGGCACAGGAGCCGTGCATACCGCACCAGGGCATGGTGAAGAGGACTACTATTTAGGCTTAAGATATAATTTAGAAGTGTTAATGTCTGTAGATGAAAAGGGTTGCTATGATGAGGGCATTATCCATAACCAATTATTAGATGAAAGCTATTTGGGCGAGCATGTTTTTAAGGCTCAAAAACGCATTATAGAGCAATTGGGCGATTCTTTATTGCTAGAGCAAGAGATTGAGCATTCCTACCCGCATTGCTGGAGGACGCACAAGCCTGTGATTTACAGAGCGACCACGCAATGGTTTATTTTAATGGATGAGCCTTTCATCCAAAATGATGGCTCTCAAAAAACCTTAAGAGAAGTGGCTTTGAATGCGATTGAAAAGGTGGAATTTGTGCCAAGCAGCGGGAAAAACCGCCTAAAAACCATGATAGAAAACCGCCCTGATTGGTGCTTGAGCCGGCAAAGAAAATGGGGCGTGCCACTGGCCTTTTTCATAGACAAACGCACGAATAAGCCTTGTTTTGAAAGCGAAGTTTTAGAGCATGTGGCGAACCTTTTTGAAAAAAAAGGCTGTGATGTGTGGTGGGAATACAGCGTAAAAGATTTATTGCCCCCTAGCTATCAAGATAACGCCAAGCATTATGAGAAAATCATGCACATTTTAGACGTGTGGTTTGATAGCGGTAGCACCTTTAAGGCGGTTTTAGAAGACTACCATGGAGAAAAGGGGCAAAGCCCTAGCGATGTGGTTTTAGAAGGGAGCGATCAGCATAGGGGGTGGTTTCAAAGCTCGCTTCTAATCGGTTGTGTTTTAAACAACCAAGCCCCTTTTAAAAAAGTCATTACGCATGGCTTTATCGTAGATGAAAAGGGCGAGAAAATGAGTAAATCTAAGGGCAATGTGGTGTCTTTGGACAACTTGCTCAAAAAGCATGGGAGCGATGTGGTGCGCTTGTGGGTGGCGTTTAATGACTATCAAAACGATCTAAGGGTCTCTCAAACCTTTTTCATTCAAACAGAACAGCATTATAAAAAATTCCGCAACACCCTAAAATTCTTACTCGCCAATTTTAGCGATATGGATCTCAAGAATTTAGAACGCCCCCATGACTTCAGCCCTTTAGATCATTTTATATTAGAGGCTTTAGAAACGATAAGCGCTGGAGTCAATAGCGCGTTTGAAGAGCATGATTTGGTGAAGGGCTTGAATATTTTAATGGCGTTTGTTACCAATGAATTGAGTGGGATTTATTTAGACGCTTGTAAGGATAGCTTGTATTGCGATAGCAAAAACAATAAAAAACGCCAAGCTATTCAAATGGTCTTACTCGCTGTGGCTAGTCAATTGTGCTACTTTTTAGCCCCGATTTTAACGCACACGATTGAAGAAGTTTTAGAGCATAGCGAGGTGCTTTGCGCGTTTTTACAAGCCAAAGACGTGTTTGATTTGAAAGGCATTAATATTTTAGAAAAACTCCACCTTAAAGAGTTTAAAAAACCAGAAAATTTTGAAGCCGTTTTAGCCTTGCGTTCTGCCTTTAATGAAGAGTTAGACCGATTGAAAAAAGAAGGCGTGATCAAAAATTCGTTAGAGTGCGCTATTGAAGTAAAAGAAAAAGCGTTGCATGAAAATTTGATAGAAGAATTGCTGATGGTGAGCTTTGTGGGGGTTGCAAAAGAAAAATTGAGCGAGACGCCAACATTCACGCTCTTTAAAGCCCCCTTTTATAAATGCCCTAGGTGTTGGCGTTTTAAAAGCGAGTTGGAAAACACCCCATGCAAGCGCTGCGAAGAGGTTTTAAAAGAGCGATGATAAAAGGATAGGGCTTTTGGAAACTTTACAAACCCATAGAGTTTTACAAGCCCTAATTGGTCATTTCACCCCTTTTTTAGAAAGCGGGATCACCGAGCTTATCATCAATACCGAGCAAGAGCTTTGGCTTTATAAAGTCAATAACACACGAGAAAAAAGAGGGCATGCGCTTTTTGATAAGGCGTTTTTATTGAGATTTTGCGAGCAATTGGCCAGTTTTAGGGGGTTGTTTTTTGATGAAGAACACCCCACTTTAAATTGCTCTATCCCTTTCACACGCTATAGGGTGAGCGCGAATCATTTTAGCATCACTACCAATAATCAAATCACGCTCAATATCCGTGTGCCTAGGCTTAAGCCCTTAAGTTTAGACGATTTCACTTTCAAAGCAAGCGATCCAAAGGGTTTGAAAAATTTAGCCCTAAAAGGGCATAATATCCTCATTAGCGGGGAGACTTCAAGCGGTAAAACAAGCTTACTCAACGCTCTTTTAGACTGCGTCAATAAAGATGAAAGGGTGGTGAGCGTTGAAGACAGCCAAGAATTGGATTTAAAAGCGTTCAGCAATTGCGTGGGGCTTTTAGTGGGCAAGCAAGAAAACGGGTGCTTTAATTATGAAGACGCTCTCAATATGGCCATGCGCTTAAACCCGGACAGGCTCATTGTGGGCGAGATTGACACGAGAAATGCGGCGCTCTTTTTGCGTTTAGGAAACACCGGGCATAAGGGCATGCTCTCAACCATTCATGCTAATAGCGCTCAAAACACTTTAGAAGCCCTTTCACTGAATTTGAGCATGCGTTATACGCATTCTTTGGATAAGGATTTGATGCGCGCGTATTTTAAAAGCGCGATTGATGTGATTGTGCATGTGAATAGAATCAACAATGAGCGCCAAATCGCTGAAGTCTTATGGACTAGAGAGCTTTAATGCCCCTAAAATCCTTAAAAAACCGCTTGAATCAACATTTTGATCTATCGCCTCGCTACGGGAGCGTGAAAAAAATCATGCCCAATATCGTTTATGCGGATGGCTTTAACCCATCTGTGGGCGATGTGGTGAAGATTGAAAAAAGCGATGGCAGCGAATGCGTGGGAATGGTGGTGGTGGCAGAAAAAGAGCAGTTTGGTTTCACGCCATTTAACTTTATAGAGGGGGCTAGGGCTGGCGATAAGGTGCTGTTTTTAAAAGAGGGGTTGAATTTCCCTGTGGGCCGTAATCTTTTAGGGAGAGTGCTTAACCCTTTAGGGCAAGTCATTGACAATAAGGGGGCGCTAGATTATGAGCGATTAGCGCCTGTGATCACAACGCCTATAGCCCCTTTAAAAAGAGGTTTGATCGATGAGGTTTTTAGCGTGGGGGTGAAGAGCATTGATGGGCTTTTGACTTGCGGTAAGGGGCAAAAACTGGGCATTTTTGCCGGCTCTGGGGTGGGTAAATCCACGCTAATGGGCATGATCACTAGGGGTTGCTTAGCGCCGATTAAAGTGATCGCTTTGATTGGGGAAAGGGGCAGAGAAATCCCTGAATTTATAGAGAAAAACTTGAAAGGGGATTTAAGCTCTTGCGTGTTGGTGGTCGCCACGAGCGATGATAGCCCTTTAATGCGCAAATACGGGGCTTTTTGCGCGATGAGCGTGGCGGAGTATTTTAAAAACCAAGGGCTAGATGTGTTGTTTATCATGGATTCAGTGACTCGTTTCGCTATGGCTCAAAGAGAAATCGGTTTGGCCTTAGGCGAACCGCCCACTTCCAAAGGCTACCCCCCATCCGCGCTTTCTTTATTGCCTCAATTGATGGAGAGAGCGGGTAAGGAAGAAAATAAGGGGAGCATTACGGCTTTTTTTAGCGTGCTAGTAGAGGGCGATGATTTGAGCGATCCCATAGCCGATCAAGCCAGGAGTATTTTAGATGGGCATATTGTCTTAAGCAGGGAATTAACCGACTATGGGATCTACCCGCCTATTAATATTTTAAACTCCGCATCAAGGGTGGCTAAAGACATCATCAGCGAGTCTCAAAACCTTTGCGCGAGAAAATTCCGCCGTTTGTATGCGTTATTGAAAGAAAATGAAATGCTCATTCGCATCGGATCTTATCAAATGGGGAACGATAAAGAGCTTGATGAAGCGATTAAGAAAAAGGCTTTAATGGAGCAATTTTTAGCGCAAGATGAAAACGCTTTGCAGCCTTTTGAAACAAGCTTTCAGCAATTAGAAGAAATCTTAAAATAAAGGGAATATAATGGAATCACAACTCATGAAACTCGCCATTGAGACTTATAAAATCACTTTGATGATTTCTTTACCGGTATTATTAGCGGGCTTGGTGGTGGGGCTATTAGTCAGTATTTTTCAAGCGACCACTCAAATCAATGAAATGACCTTGTCTTTTGTGCCTAAGATTTTGGCCGTGATTGGGGTGCTGATTTTAACCATGCCGTGGATGACTAACATGCTTTTAGATTACACCAAAACCTTAATCAAGCTCATTCCTAAAATCATAGGCTAGAAATGCTAGAAACCATTATTGATTTTTCCCGTTACAGCAGCGTGAAAATCGGTACGCCTTTAAAAGTGAGCGTTTTAGAAAACGATCATGAAATCTCTCAAGAACACCAGATTATCGGTTTAGCGAACAATCTTTTAATCGCTCCTAGCGCAAAAAATCTCGCTTTATTAGGCAAGAATTACGATTATATTTGCGATAAGGGTGAGTGGGTTGAGGTAGGGGGAGCGACGAATTCTTCTAAAATTTTTAATTATTTTAGGGCGAATGATTTAGAGGGTTTGGAGTTTTTAGGGCAATTGCCTGGCACTTTAGGGGCGTTAGTTAAAATGAATGCGGGCATGAAAGAATTTGAAATAAAAAATGTTTTAGAAAGCGCTTGCATTAATGGCGAATGGCTAGAAAAAGAAGCTTTGGGGCTGGGCTATCGCAGCAGCAAATTCAATGGCGTTGTTTTAAGGGCGAGGTTTAAAAAAACGCATGGCTTTAGAGAAGAGGTTTTAAAAGCGTGTAAAAGCATGCGCAAAAGCCACCCCAAATTGCCTAATTTTGGGAGCTGTTTCAAAAACCCGCCTAACGATTATGCGGGCAGGCTTTTAGAGGGTGCGGGCTTAAGGGGTTATCGCTTAAAAAGAGTGGGCTTTGCCAAAGAGCATGCGAATTTTTTGGTGAATTTGGGGGGCGCAGAATTTGAAGAAGCCCTAGTTTTGATAGAACTCGCCAAAACCAGAGTGTTACAAGAATACGGCATCCATTTAGAAGAAGAAGTGAAGATTTTAAGGTAGGGTTGAAAGCTTTATGTGAAATTTTATAACCAACACTCCATTAAAATAGAGTTAAAAATAAAAATTATAACCCACTAAACAAAAGGCTAACGCCAGATTAGGAAAAAAGGCTAACCGAAAACATGGTTTTTAAGATATATGGATTTAAGAGATTGTTTTCAGTATAGTTTTTGATTCCACCTTTTAACTTTCTCAGCAATAGCACTTGATAAAGCAATAGGTCAAGCAACTTACTCATTATCTTTGAGTGTGTGTCAAAATATATGGTTTTGAAATGAAGTTTTCGCACTCAATCAGATTAAAATAAACCCATGATAGAATATAGAGAAATTTTATACAAGGATTATTGGTTGGAATTTACAATCACTTCTTTATTTAGTGGGTGCGGAGGATTGGATTTGGGATTTTGTGGAGGGTTTGACTTTTTAAATCGGCATTATGCTAAAAATCCTTTTAAGATAATTTATGCCAATGATTTGGATAAAAATGCTGTTTTAACCTATCAAAGGAACTTTAACGCACATATTGAATGCAAAGATGTTAAGGAAGTTGATTTTGATAAATTGATGCCCACTGATATTGTTTTGGGTGGTTTTCCTTGCCAAGATTTCAGTTTTGCCGGCAAAAGAAAGGGGTTAGGAAGTGAAAGGGGGCGACTTTATGAGAGCATGATTAGATGTGTAAAGGATTTAAAACCTAAAATTTTTCTTGCTGAAAATGTAAAAGGTCTTTTAAATATTGACAATGGAAATACTTTTAGAAAGATTTTGGAGAGCTTTAAAGACTTAGGCTATATGGTTAATTTTGCATGTTTGAAAGTAAGCGATTTTGGAGTATCGCAATTAAGAGAGCGAGTCATTGTGGTAGGCGTTAATGAAAGTTACTTTAAAGAGCCTTTTAGTTTTGAAATATTAAAGAAAAGTCATGCCCCTTTTGTGTATGAAATATTGAAAGATTTGGAAAACTTAACAGAAGGGGCTATGCCTAATCATTTTTATTCTAAGGCTAAACGCAATAAAGGACAAGGCAATAATGCTATCAACAAAGATACCTACGCTCCTACTATGCGAGCCGAACATCATGGCAATATTGAATACCACTATAATAATCATAGGCGTTTGAGTGCAAGAGAAGTCGCACGCATTCAAAGTTTCCCAGATAATTTTATTTTTTACCCTAGCACCTCATCAGCTTATAGGCAAATTGGTAACGCTGTGCCACCTGTCTTTGCATGGCATTTAGCACAGGGAATAAAGGAATTTTTATATGCAAACGTTGTTCAATGATGAGAAAATAATATTAAAAATACAAGAAAAATTACCTTATTTATTTCAGCTTGTAGAAAGTGAAAACAGCAGAGATGGTAAATTAGGAATGGAGATTGGTTCAGCTAGAGAAAGGGTAATTATTGCTCTTATGCTTTATTATTTTGGTAAAGAGAATGTGCAAACTGATTTAGCTATCACACAAAAAGAGATAGATGTAATTGTTTTAAATAAGCCTTATTCTATTAAAACCGCTCAAACATTGAACAACATTAAGCTAATATGGACTACTGATGTTTTAAAAATACAAGAATTTATAGAGAGTTATAAACCAAATGCGGGCATTTTGTTTGTGTATGTTTGTTGGGGAAAAGAGGGAGGTTTTTACTATATTCCTAGTGCCACACAACAAGAAGTTTTAATAACTAAAGGTAAAGAATTTTATTTTAAACTTCCTAAAAGTGGGACAAATTCTAGGGGAGTGGAAATTTCAAAATTAGCTTTATTGGAATGTATTGCCCACAAGGACACGCTAAGAATTCCTATTTTTTGGGAACGCACA
Organism: Helicobacter pylori; assembly: GCF_011140715.1. GTDB lineage: Bacteria > Campylobacterota > Campylobacteria > Campylobacterales > Helicobacteraceae > Helicobacter > Helicobacter pylori_DA. The sequence continues at coordinate 16,548 of NZ_SFZZ01000063.1, forward strand.
AACAACTTAAAACATTCTCCATATGATAAATATTTAGAGCTATGGCAATCCTAAAATCCTTATGTTCTTAATAAGCTCTAAGAATTTTTGGGGCATCAAGGGCTTTGGAACACTAAAAAATCATCGTAGGCATGAAAGCTTTTTTATAGATCACTGATGCTATAAAAATAGGAAAGGCTTTATTTTAATTGGGTGATAACTTTTTTAAAAGCGTTCTTATGGGTTAGGGTATCGCAAAATACCCCCTATATCCCTATGATTTTACATAATACTATAAAATAAAATGGCGCTATTGGCAAAGAATTTTAAAAACTTCAATAATTTTTCCATGAATGCCCTTTAAGAAAGTTTGAAAACTTTTTTCAAAATATTTTTTATCCTAAAATAAAAATAATCCCTGATCGTTTTTGATCGGATGTGGGTTTTAAAAGATTGCATTTGTTGGTCTTTAGCCATTTCAAGGCGTTCTTTAAAAAAATCGTTTTTAAAAGGGGTGCAAAAAAGGTTTGCAAGCCAAAAACCCGCTTCAGCTTCATAGCAAATCAAACGCCCGTTTAAAGAACTGACAGAACGCCACGGCTTGTATTGGATGAAATGGAGCATGATGATGTTTTTAGGGTAGTGCTCTTTGAAAAAGTCAGAATAGCAATTATAATAAATAGGCAATTCTAAAATACGCTCTAAAAACACCATATTGATTAAACACTGCTCAGGATAGAAAAGATCTTTCCCTCTATTTTTCAAAAACTCTAAAGCGATCTTTTCAAACCCATTTTCGCGCCACAAATCTAAATTCGCTACCAAAAAGCCCATGTTAAAGCCCTGATGGATGCGTTGTAATTCGTTTGGACTAAAGCGTGAAAAATCAATCTTAAAATTCTTACAAGCTCGCTCAATAAAATCACAAAAGGCTTCAAAAGGAAGGTGAGAAAAGGTGTCTCTCACCATGCCAAGCAATTTAGTGGGGTCGTTATCCAGTGCAAAATAAGCGCTTGCAACATCGCCCAAAAACACCGTATCCACATCTATGGAAATGATTTTAGAATAATTAGGGAAGAGCGAAGCGAGCAAGAGCCGGCACAAAACAAGAAGCCCGCCATAACGCTTGGAGCAAGATTCATTGAGATAGCTTTCTATGGAATGATCGAGCGAATCGATATTGATAAACTCTAATGAAGCGAATTTTTGAAAAGGCTCAAGGGTTTTTAAAAGCTTGTTTTGCTGCTCTAAAGTTACCCCTTTAACCAAACAATGGATTTTATACACGATGTTAGTGCCTAAAAGTTTGTTGCTTTGATTTAAGGGGCTAAAGTCTATCGCGCTTGTGTGCCTGCTCGCATGGGAGAGTAAAGAATAAAGGCAAACTCCTGCCCCTAGCGCGTAATTCTTATCAAAACTCATAAAAATAGGGATGATTTGATCGGGTAAATTTTGCGTATCCATTTATCGCTTTTTTGTATCGCTTTTTGAGTGTTTTAAAATCGCATGCCTAACTTCTTTAACGCTCCCTGTGTAAAGGTTATTGAATTGGGTTTTATTGAAAGTGTTTTGGCGCTTGGCTAATTTCATGGTGTTAGAAATGATCGTTTCTTCTAATTCCTTTAAAGTGAGTCGTTTTTCTAAATAAAGAACGCTCTCTTTAACGCCTATAGCTTTAAAAGGCTGCGAATCTTTAGGGTATTTAATATAAAGGGCTTTGATTTCTTCAATAAGCCCTGAATGGAGCATGTTTTTAGTGCGCTGTTTGATATTGTTATGAAGCGCGTTTTTTTCAACAGACAGAGCGAATAATGAGATAGCATGCTCAAAGGGTTTTTTAGGGTTAGCCTTAAAATACTCGCTTGGGGGCGTGCGGGTGGCATAAAAGATTTCTAAAGCCTTATGGATGCGGTAAGTGTCGTTTGGATGGATTTTAAAAGCCATGTTAGGGTCAATGGATTTTAAAAATATATAAGGGTTAGAAAGAGTGGCAATTTCTCGATCTATTTTTACAACCTCCTCACCGCTAATTTTTGGCGTATCGCTCAAACCTTCTAAAATGGATTTGAGGTAAAAGCTGCTCCCTCCCACAATGAGTAAAATCTCTTTAGAGGATACTCTCATGGCGTCCTCTAAAAGGGTTTTAAAAAGAGGAGCGTTATTTTTTTCATCAATGTTAAGGTAATCTAGGGCGTAATGCTTGATATTTTTTCGCTCTTTCAGGCTGGGTTTAGCCGAAGCGATATTAATGTCTTTATAAATACTCAAAGAGTCCAAAGAAAAGATTTCAGCGTCCAATTCTTGGGCTAATTCAATAGAAAGAGCGCTTTTCCCGCTCCCGCTAGGCCCTAGAAGCGCGATGAGTTTTTTAGGCGTTTTGATAAGGAATCTCCCTTTTATAAGCGTTCAAAAACCCTTCTAAGTCAAATTTTTTACGGCATTCTTCGGTGAAAAGATGAATCATCAAATCCCCTAAATCCAAAATGATCCACTCTTCATTAGACTCATCTATCTGGTAAAAGACTTCCCCTAAAGGCTTAAGGGTGTTTTTAAGCGCATCTAGTAAAGAAAGGGCATGCTTATTCGCTAGCGTGGTAGCGATAATGACATCTTCTACCAAATAGGGGGTTTTAGATAAATCAATGTGCGTAATATCAAAAGCCTTTTTTTCATCTAATAAAGCCGTAATCGTTTCTATGCGTTGGTTCATGAGTTTCCTAAAAAATGGGTTAAAATAGCCTTATTATAACTTAAATCAAGGAAAGATTAATGACCCCTGAACTAAACCTCAAATCCTTAGGCGCTAAAACGCCCTATATTTTTGAATACAATAGCGATTTACTAGAAGCTTTCCCTAACCCAAACCCTAATTTAGACCCCTTAATCACGCTAGAGTGCAAGGAATTTACAAGCCTTTGCCCGATCACTTCCCAACCAGATTTTGGCGTGATTTTTATCCGCTACATCCCTAAAGATAAAATGGTAGAAAGCAAGTCTCTAAAGCTCTATTTATTCAGTTACAGAAACCATGGGAGTTTCCATGAGAGCTGCATCAATACGATACTGCTAGATTTAGTCCAATTGCTAGAGCCAAAGTATTTGGAAGTGTATGGGGATTTTGCCTCTAGGGGCGGGATTGCAATCAAGCCCTTTGTGAATTACGCGATCAAAGAATACCAGGAATTTAAAGAAAAACGCCTTTTGAATGCGAAATAACGCGCAAGAGGGGTTTTAAAATTGAAGCCATTCCAAATTAAATGGACAGATTAGGGAGGGAATAAAAAAATCAAAGAATAAAAGAGAGATTAAAAAAAGAGACCCCCCACAAGAGAGTAGGGGGGGGTTATTCTTTTAACTCCGCCTCCTCTTTATCTAAATTAGCGAGATGCTCATCAACCTCTTCAGCAGTTGCTAGTCCAATATTGTTAAAAATGTCTTTTAACAAGTTTTCAGTAAGACCCGCACAGCTTAACCCATATTTATTGATCCCTCCATCGCAAAGCAATTGAGCGATAAACAACGCCTCATTTTTGTTTTTAGGTAAAGTCATAGCCCAAAAACCATCAGGGGAAAAGTCGTTAAGTTCTTTTTCAAACTCCTTATTACCCTCCGCATACTCTTTAATCACGCCACAGAATAAAGTCGTCCCAACTCTATCCAAATTATCAAGTGTCGTAAGCTCGCATTTTTCCTCATCTCGGTTATCAATCATAGCACGCCACTCCGCATCGCTATGTTTATTCAAACCTTTCGCATAATTTAAAGCGGTTAAAATGATAGCGGTTACTTGACTACCTTTACCCTCAAAAAACATGGGCGACATTAAAACACCAAGTCGGCTTTTTCTATCGGTTAGAGTATAATCCTCCGCCACAATCTCAAAGCTAGTCCTATCTTTATCTCTAAAAGCAAAAGAGAGTTTAAACCTGTCCTCTTTTTCTTTAGGCTCTTTAGGAGTAGAAGTCCTATCCTTAACACTCGGTCCGCTAGTT
>NZ_SFZZ01000064.1:0-31181 GCF_011140715.1 Helicobacter pylori
ATGAATTTAGCGCTGATTTCTTAAACATTAAAGAAAATGATGAGAATTATTTTTATGGGGTTTATGACAAAATATACCCGTATGAAGGCTTTTTTTATTGCAACTTAACTTACCAGCGAAAAAATCAATTTTGTAAAAAAATATTAGAGATTATACGCACGCAAAAAATAGATAAAGAACCGCAATTGACAGAATTTTGTCGTTCAAAGATCGCGCCATTAAAAATAGAGTATTGTATTTTCCCACACTATTATAGGCTTTCTGAAGAGCATCTAAAGGGCGTGGCCAATGCAATTTATCATAACACCATTAAACAAGCCCTAAGAGAACCTATCGTTATACAATATGACTCTCATCCTTATTTTCAAATCAAGCCTTGGACATATCCTTTTGGTTTGAAAGCGGATTTATGGCTGAACGCTTTGGCTAAAACCCCATTTATGAGCGATTGGTCTTATTTGATCACAGGGAGTGGGGAGATAGGTGGAGAAAAATGGCATTACTACCATGGCATTGCCGCTTATCATTACTACTTTCCTTTATGGAAAGTAGAAGAACAGATTGCCCATGACGCACTCAAGACCTTTTTAAAACATTATTTTTTGCACATTTATGAGATTCCTAAAAACGCAAGGCGAAGACTATTTAAATACTGCATTCTCATACCACTCAAGAGTCTTATTAGTAAAACCCTTAAAATCCTAAAACTCCATGCACTAGCCAAAAAAATCCTAATCCAACTCAAGCTCTTAAAAAAGAGCTAGAGCCAAAGCCTTTAATCAAACGATTTTTTCATGTCAATCACATAGCGGAATTTCGCTTTCCCATGGGTTAGGTTGTGATAAGCCGTGTCAATATCCTTGCCTAAAATCAAATCCACCTCAGGGTAAATATTGTGTTTGATAGAAAAATCCATCATTTCTTGGGTTTCTTTAATGCCCCCAATCAATGAGCCATAAACCTTACGATTTCCCAAATGGATAAATTCAAAAACATTGAGTGCTGGAGCAACTTCTACAGGAGGGAGCCCTACAAGGGCTAATTCGCCACTATAAGTTAAGAGCTTGAGATAGTCTTTTAAATCGTAATGGGTAGGAATGGTTGAAATGATAAAATCCAATTCTTCTTTGCATTGTTTGGGGTCTGTGTAGAAATGTTTAACCCCCATGCTTAAAGCGTCCTGCTTTTTATGATCGTTTCTTGCAAAAACGCTCACTTCAGCCCCCATAGCCACAGCGTATTTGACCGCCATGCTTCCTAGCCCACCAAACCCAGCGATGCCCACTTTTGTGCCTTTAGTAACCTTAGAAAATTTTAAGGGCGAATAAGTGGTGATGCCCGCGCACAATAATGGGGCTACTTTTTCTAAAGGAGCGTTTTTATCCACGCTAATCACATAGTTTTCATCCACGACAATATTATTAGAGTATCCGCCCATGTGGGGTTCATTATCATGGAAATAATCCAAACAATCGTAAGTGAATACCGTTTTATGGTTGGCGCAAAATTGCTCTTGGTGTTCTTTACAGGGCTTACATGTTTTGCATGAATTGACAAAACAGCCCACGCCCACCACATCGCCAACCTTAAATTTCTTAACTTCCTTACCCACTTCTTTGATGACCCCAGCAATTTCATGCCCAGGAACCATGGGATAAATGCCTTCTTTCCATTCGCTATAAGCGCTATGAATATCGCTATGGCAAATCCCTGCATAAAGAATGTCAATCAGCACGTCTTTAGGGCCTACAGCATGGCGGCTAAAGTCATGGGGCTTGAAATGCCCGTCTTTAGAAAAAATAGCAAAACCTTTAGATGGAACTCTCATTAAAACTCCTTGTTTCATTAAAATACCGCTATTATATCGTTTTTGTGGTTTGCTTATGTTTCTATAAGTTTAACTAATTTGATAGTTATTGGCTATATGGTATCGTTGTTTGGCACGCTTAAACGCACCCCTTGCGCTAATCGCTTTTATCTTAAAGCGCTACTATTTGCTAAATTCTATCATGCAGTAAATAATTTTCTAACGCAATGCCTGCCCCATCAAGTCCGGGAGTTTTTTTCATCACGACATGCACAGGGATGGAAGCGAGAAACGCTCCCATGCGCCCTTTCGTTTCAAAGCGCACTCTAAAGGGCGAAGTTTTAAAATAATCAATGAATCGTGGGATAATCCCCCCGCACAAATACACGCCCCCTCTAGCCCCCAAAGTGAGAGCCACATCAGCAGCGAGCGTGCCTAGCATGGAGCAAAAAGTGTCCAAGGTCAATCGGCATATAGGGTAATCCCCATTCAAAGCGCGTTCGCTAATGATTTGTGGGGTCAATTCAGCCTTGCTCAATTTCGCCACTTTTTCTAAGCCTTTTCGTTTGGATAAAGCTTCATAAATCAGCACCAAGCCGCTACCGCTCAAAAACCTTTCCGCGCTCACATGGTTGAATTTAGAGCGGGCGTATTGCCACACTAAAATTTCTAAATCATCAAAAGGGGCAAAGCTCACATGCCCTCCTTCACCGGGCAAGACTTTCAAAGAGCCATCGCTGTTTTGGATAAGAGTGCTTACCCCAAGCCCCGTTCCTGGCCCTAAAATCGCTTTAGGGGCGTTGATCTCGCACTTAATCCCGCCTATTTGGGCCAGATCGTTTTCTTGCATCGCGCTAATGGCATAGGCTTGCGCGACAAAATCATTGATGACAAGCAGTTTTTTTAAATTCAAACATTGCCGTGTCGTTTCAATAGAAAAAGTCCAGTGGTTGTTAGTCATTTGGACAAAATCCCCCATGATGGGCGTAGCCACAGCAAAAGAGCCATAAATAGGGCGCAGTTTAAGGCTTTCTTTGTATTTAGAAAGGTAAAATCGCACCGCATCGCTCAAGCTTTCAAAATCTTCGCACCTCAAGACTTCAACGCATTCAATCTGTCGTGGGGCGACTTCCAAACCAAAGCGTGCGTTCGTGCCGCCAATATCGGCTAAGAGTCTTGGGTAAGTTTCAGTTTTTGGCATAAAACACCTCCGTGGTAACTTTTTTAGAGTGTAAAATCCGAGCAATCGGCAGAGAATAGGGGGCGGTTTCTTTTAAAGCTTTTTCTAAAACCTCCCTTTTTTCTACTCCGCTAATGCTTAAGAAAAGTTTTTCGCAATTTTCTAAGGCGTTGATAGACATGCTCAAGCGCTCATAAGGAGCGTTAGCGGGCGTAGTCAAAACGATATTTTCTTTTTCTTCGTTTAAAAAAGCGCTTGTTTCAGGAAAAAGGCTAGCCGTATGCCCATCAGTCCCCATGCCCAAAATGGCTAAATGGGGCTGTTTGAAATGCTGGTTAGCAAAATCTAAAAGTTCGTTTGTATCGCCAGAAATCTTTTTGGGCAAAAGCGGGGTGAAAGAAGCGTTTAAGGCGTTATTTTGCAACAAGTGGTCGTGCAATAATTTGGTGTTGCTATCCTTGTGGCTTGTGTCTATAATGCGTTCATCCACCAAGCTGACTAAACACTCATGCCATTTGAGATCTAAAACGCTCAATTTTTGCAACAAGCTAATGGGCGAACGGCCTCCAGAAAAAGCGATAGAAACTTGATGGTGCTTTTTTAAAGCGGCGTTAAAAAATTCTTTAAAACGCTCTGTTAAAGCCTTGTGGCAATCTTCTAAATTTTCAAATTCAAACAATTGATAACCCATGAAAATCCCTTTTATTGATAGAGTGGTTTTAAAAATTCTGATTCGTTTAAATTATGGCTTTCATAGGAGTATAAGGGCGTGGCGTTATTCATAAAACCCTCTATGAGCGTGTCAATAAAAACCCATGACGCTTCTAATTCCAACTGGTGGGCGAAATTGTTGTGGTTATTTTGTATCGCATCATAGAGCAATTTAGCGTAGGGCTGTAAAAATTCTTGTTTGTTATGGGTTTCTAAAATAAGGGGGTTTTGATTGTCTTTTAGGGTGAGGGTGATTTTATCTTGAGAGAGGAAAAATTCTAGCGTATTGACTGCGTTAAAATGGATTTTCACGCTCGCTTGGTTATGGGGCATTTTTTTAGCGTGCTTAAGATAGAAAGGCACGCCTTTAAATTTAGGCGTATCCAAAAAGGCTTTAATAGCGACAAAAGTCTCTGTTTGGCTCTCTTTATGGACCTTATTTTCATCTCTATAGCCTTGATACTGGGCCCGAATAACCTGTTTTTTAAAGTCTTTAGGGGGTTGTAAGGTTTTTAAAACTTTGATTTTCTCTTTCCTTAAGTCTTTTAAATCGTTGGGTAAATCTGTAGCGATAAGGGATAAAACTTGCAAGAGATGGTTTTGAACCATATCCCTTAAAGCCCCGATTTTATCGTAAAATTCGCCCCTTTCTTCCACCCCCAAAGTCTCATACACGCAGATTTCAACCGCGCTGATTTGATCCCATAAAATGTTTAAGATAGGGTTATTCAAGCGCAATTCAAGGATATTTTGAACGCCCTTTTTCCCCAAATAATGATCGATTCTAAAAATTTGCTCTTCTTTAAAAAAAGCGCTAATGCTTTGGAAAATTTCTTTACAAGTCTTTAAATCATGCCCTAAAGGTTTTTCTAAAATCAAACGAGTGTTAGCGTGATTGAGCGCGTTTTGGGCTAAATTTTGAGCGGTCGTTGCAAAAAAACTAGGGGAGATAGAAAAGTAGAAGATCAAGGGCTTATTTTTTGTAGCGATTTTACTCAATTCTTCAAAGTCTTTAGGGTTATCCAAACGAACGCACAAATAACTGATATGGGCTAAAAATTCCTCACCCTTTTCTCTTGAATGCAGTTGTGTTTTTTCACAAAGGAGCGTTAAAAATTCTTCATTGGATAGATCCTTACGCCCCGATGCGACAATTCTAGAATCTTTTTTAAAACCATAATGGGTATAAATTTCATAAAGCGAAACAAAGAGCTTTCGCATGGCCAAATCCCCAGTCGCGCCAAAAAGAACCAAATCAAAATCCAACATCAGTAACCCTTTTATAGTGTTTTTAAGTTATTATTATATATTAAATCTTAATTGAAGGAGTGTTCATGCCTAAGCATTCTTTAGAACAAATCAAAGAAAAAATTACAGAGCGTAGCAAAAAAACCAGAGAGCTTTATTTAGAAAATATCTTTAACCCTAAAAACCAGCCCAAGATTGAGAGCTTGGGTTGCGCGAATATTGCGCATGTTACAGCGAGCATGCCAGAGCATTTAAAAATGCCTTTAGGTTCGCATAAAAGAAAGCATTTTGCGATTATCACCGCTTATAACGACATGCTTTCAGCCCACCAACCTTTTAAAAATTACCCTGACTTGATTAAAAAAGAGTTGCAAGAGCATAACGCTTATGCGAGCGTCGCTAGTGGCGTGCCAGCGATGTGTGATGGTATCACGCAGGGTTATGATGGCATGGAATTGAGCTTATTCAGCAGAGATGTGATCGCCTTAAGCACCGCCGTAGGGTTAAGCCATAATGTTTTTGATGGGGCGTTTTTTTTGGGCGTGTGCGATAAGATTGTGCCAGGCTTGCTTATAGGAGCGTTAAGTTTTGGGAATTTAGCGAGCGTGTTTGTGCCAAGCGGGCCTATGGTGAGCGGGATAGAAAATTATAAAAAAGCCAAAGCACGCCAAGATTTTGCAATGGGAAAAATCAACAGAGAAGAGCTTTTAAAAGTGGAAATGCAAAGCTATCATGATGTGGGCACTTGCACTTTTTATGGCACGGCTAATTCTAATCAAATGATGATGGAGTTTATGGGGTTGCATGTGGCTAATTCTAGCTTTATCAACCCTAACAACCCCTTACGGAAGGTTTTAGTAGAAGAGAGCGCCAAAAGATTAGCGAGCGGGAAAGTCCTGCCTTTAGCCAAACTCATTGATGAAAAAAGCATTCTTAACGCTCTTATAGGCTTAATGGCAACAGGAGGTTCTACTAACCACACTTTGCATTTGATCGCTATCGCTAGATCGTGTGGGGTGATCCTTAATTGGGACGATTTTGACGCTGTTTCTAATCTCATACCCCTTTTAGCTAAAGTCTATCCTAACGGATCAGCGGATGTGAACGCTTTTGAAGCGTGTGGGGGCTTAGCGTTTGTGATCAAAGAATTATTAAAAGAGGGGCTTTTATTTGAAGACACTCATACCATTATGGATACAGAAACGCAAAAAGGCATGCAAAATTACACCAAAACCCCCTTTTTAGAAAACGACCAATTGGTGTATAAAGACGCCATCAATCATAGCCTGAATACGGACATTTTACGCCCTGTTAGTGAGCCTTTTGCCGCTAATGGGGGGCTTAAAATCTTAAAGGGTAATTTAGGGCGGGCCGTGATTAAAATCTCAGCCATTAAAGATGAGCACAGGAAAGTTAAGGCTAGAGCGATTGTTTTTAAAACCCAAAGCGAATTTTTAGAACGCTTTAAAAATAAAGAATTAGAAAGGGACTTTGTGGCGGTCTTGCCTTTCCAAGGGCCTAAGTCTAATGGCATGCCAGAATTGCACAAACTCACCACGAATTTAGGGGCTTTACAGGATATGGGCTATAAGGTCGCGCTCGTTACAGATGGGCGCATGAGCGGGGCGAGTGGGAAAGTGCCTAGCGCGATCCATTTAAGCCCTGAGGGAGCGTTAAATGGGGCGATCATTAAGATTAAAGATGGCGATTTGATAGAATTAGACGCTCCTAATAACACCTTGAATGTGCTTGAAAAGGATTTTGAAAATAGGGGCATCAACCCCTTGTTTTTAGAAACCTTAGAAAATTTAGAAAAGCCTACTTTTGGGCTGGGTAGGGAATTGTTTACGAGTTTGAGATTGAATGTTAATACGGCTGAAGAGGGCGGCATGAGTTTTGGCATAAAGGTATAAAAATATAAAGGAGATAAAATGCAAGATAAAATAATAGAAGTTTTACAAATCAGCCCCATTGTCCCTGTGGTGGTGATTGAGGATTTAAACGACGCTGTACCTTTAGCGCAAAGCCTGATAGAGGGGGGTATTCCAATCATAGAAGTAACTTTGCGCTCCAGTTGCGCTTTAGAAGCCATAGAGCTTATCGCTAAGAATGTGCCAAAAATGCGCGTGGGTGCTGGCACGATCTTAAATCTTACTCAATTAGAGCAAGCGCAAAATAGGGGGGCAGAGTTTTTGATTAGCCCGGGCCTTACGATAACGCTTTTAGAACACGCAAAGAAAAAAGGCATGCCTTTAATACCCGGGGTTTCTAGCAGTAGTGAAGTCATGCAAGCTTTAGAATGGGGCTATAATGCTTTGAAATTTTTCCCGGCAGAGTATTGTGGGGGCGTTAAGCTTTTAAACGCTTTTAACGGCCCTTTTAAAGGGGTGAAATTTTGTCCCACTGGGGGGATTAGTGCAGATAACATGCGTTCTTATTTGGCTTTAGAAAATGTTTTGTGCGTGGGGGGGAGTTGGCTTACCCCTAAAAATTTGATTCAAAACAAAGAGTGGGATAAGATCACAGAAATTTGTAAGCGAGCGTTAGCTTTAAGATAACAAAGAGATCATGGCGTTTTGTATTTGCTTAATAACACTATAATAAAATTTTTAATAAGGAGATACATCATGTTAGAAAATGTCAAAAAATCCCTTTTTAGGGTTTTGTGTTTGGGTGCGTTGTGTTTAGGGGGGCTAATGGCAGAGCAAGACCCTAAAGAGCTTGTGGGTTTGGGGGCAAAGAGCTACAAAGAGCAGGATTTCACTCAAGCTAAGAAATATTTTGAAAAAGCTTGCGATTTGAAAGAAAATAGCGGGTGTTTTAATTTAGGGGTGCTTTATTATCAAGGGCATGGGGTGGAAAAGAATTTGAAAAAAGCCGCTTCCTTTTACGCTAAGGCTTGCGATTTAAATTACAGTAATGGGTGTCATTTGCTAGGGAACTTATATTATAGCGGGCAAGGCGTGTCCCAAAACACCAATAAAGCCTTGCAATACTACTCTAAAGCGTGCGATTTGAAATACGCCGAAGGGTGCGCGAGCTTGGGGGGGATCTATCATGATGGTAAAGTGGTTACTAGGGATTTTAAAAAAGCGGTGGAATATTTCACTAAAGCGTGCGATTTGAACGATGGCGATGGTTGCACGATATTAGGGAGCTTGTATGATGCAGGCAGAGGCACGCCTAAGGATTTGAAAAAAGCGCTCGCTTCGTATGATAAAGCTTGCGGACTAAAAGACAGCCCGGGGTGCTTTAACGCAGGGAATATGTATCATCATGGCGATGGCGTAGCGAAGAATTTTAAAGAGGCTCTCGCTCGTTATTCTAAGGCATGCGAATTGGAAAATGGCGGAGGGTGTTTCAATTTAGGGGCCATGCAATACAATGGCGAAGGCGTAACAAGGAATGAAAAGCAAGCCATAGAAAACTTTAAAAAAGGCTGTAAATTGGGTGCTAAAGGGGCGTGCGATATCCTCAAGCAGCTTAAGATCAAAGTTTAGTTTGAATAAGGCTTGATCAAACGGCTTTAAAAAGCGAAATTTTAGGGGGTTAGGGGATTTAAAAGGAGGTTTTAGGGGAGTAGGGGAGAATAATTTCAAAATACTTCCTATCCCCTTAAGATAATGAGTTTAAACAACCAAAATCCCCTTTTTTTGAAACTTAAAGAGTTGTTAAAGTTTAAATTTATTCTTTAAACCCCTTAAGGGTTTTTATGGGTGGGTAGGGGAGCGAAAGTTTGGCTTGTGGGCATGATTTCTATGCGGTTGATATTGACATGCGAGGGTTGTTCGTAAATCCATAGCACGATGTTAGCAATGTCTTGTGGTTTGAGGTAAAGGGTGTTTTCATAGACGGATTGGGCTTTGATTTTATCGCCTTTAAAGCGCACCATGCTGAATTCTGTTTCGCCGCACAAACCGGGTTCAACATTACTCACCCTAATGTTAGTGCCAGCCAAATCCGCTCGCAAATTTAAAGAAAATTGCTTCACAAACGCCTTGCTCGCTCCATAGACATTCCCGCCAGGATAGGCGTAAGTGCCAGCGATAGAGCCAAGGTTGATGATAGTCCCTTGGTCATGCTCTATCATAGAGGGCAAGATCAAACGAGTGAGATACAATAGCCCTTTGATATTCGTGTCTATCATGATTTCCCAGTCGTCTAACTCGCATTCATAAGCCTTGTTCAAGCCTAGTGCTAAGCCGGCGTTATTGATTAAAGCGTCAATGCGATCCGTAATGGAAAAAATAGTTTCTAGCGCTCGCTTAGTTTCAAGCTTGTTTCTAAGATCAAAACACAAGGGAATGAAACGCTTAGGGTAAGCGAGCTGCAATTTTTGTAAATTCTCTTGCCGCCTCCCTGTGCCAAAAACCACATGGTTTTTTTGTAAAAACGCCTTAGCGATTTCTAGCCCAAACCCTGAAGTCGCCCCGCTAACTAAAATGTGCGCCATTTCTATCCTTTAAAATTTTAAAAAAGCCCCTTAAGCCCTTTTTCAAGCTTTTCTTTGAGCTTATCATCTTTAAGCAAATGATCTAAACCTTTTTTAAGGGTGTCGTTTTTCAAGATTTCTTTCAAGCCTTGTTGCAGGTTTTGCTGAATGGCTTTTTCGTTTAAAATGAGGGAAAATTTTGGCTGGTGCATGCTGCCTTGAAGTTTCATTTTAAAAATGAATTTTAAGATTTCCGCATCCATGAGCATGTCCATTTGTTTGGTGTTTAAATCCAACAAGCCGTTATGGATTTTCAATTGGGTTTTGGGGCTTTTTAAGCTGAGATCAGAGAGCAGGCGTTGCTGGTTGATTTGGCTTACCAGATTGGCATCGTGATAAATTTCTTTAGTAATATCAAAACGAGAAATGGAATAGAGGAAATCGCTGAATGCATTTTTGAGGAATCTTGCGTTTTTGAGATTGGCTTTCAATACGCCTTGCTTAGCGATAAGGTCATAATCCAAGTTAGCGTCTGCAATGGATTGGAAAAATTTAGGGTAATGGAATAATTCTAAGGCTTTTAAAGTGGAAATATTGGAAAAACGGGCTTTCAAATCTTTATTTAAAAGCGTGAAGTCTAGCGCGCCGTCTAGTAAATTTGAATGGCCGCTGACTTTTAAAAGTTTGGGGCTTTGCTCTATATCGCCTTTTAAAGTCAAGCTCCCTTTTAGGGGGTGGTTGATCATGTTTTGGAGTTTGGCTAGATGGGGTATTTCTAAAGTGTAGGGGGCGTTGAGTTTTAAAGTAGGGAAAGAATATTCGCTTTTTAGGGCTGTGAAATTAACTAAAGGGCTAGTTAGGGTGGTATCGCTGATGGCTTTGTTTTCTTTAAAATCGCTTGAGTGCGAGAGGTTGAAAACGAGCGTGTCTTTAAGGTTTAAATGAAAGATTTGATTGATTAGGGCGTTATTGATTAAAGCGTTATTAGCTGTTAGGATCAAATGCCCTTCTAAGGGCTTTAGAGAGTTAAAATCCGCTTGTAAGGACACTTTTGCGTTCGCATAAGCGGGGCGGTTGATTAAATAAAGCAAAGCTTCTAAATTGGCGTCTTTTGCGTTCAAACTTAAGTGAGAAAGCTTGAAATCATCTAAAAGGGCGTTGTAGGCAGTGTGGGATTGAGCCGCATTAGAGACGCCTTGAATCACAAGGGCTTTTCTATGCCCTTTAATGTTCCCAGAAGTAACAATAGCCCCCCTTAAAGGGTAGGGTATCAAATCCTTGAAAGAGCGTAAATTTTTAATATCTATATGGTAATCCAAATTTACGCTTTGCGTTAAAAGTGAAAAATCCCCCTTAAGAATGAGCGTGGAATCGTCGTTGGCTTGAGCTTTAAAATCCAAAGAGTTGAATCTCAATTTAAAGGTTTTAACGCTCAAATAACGCTCGTTCGGGTTGATTTTTTTCTCTATATACGAAGCGATGATTTTATTCCCCCATTCTGTAAAAAGGATAAGATAGGCCGTTAAAAGGCCGATTAAAAGAAGCGCGAGTATGGTATAAAGAAATTTTTTCATGTTTGTTTGTCCTTGAAATAAATTGAATGGAATATATTAGCTTGTTTTGTCATGGTTTCTAATATTTTTTAAAGCCTTAACGGAAGGCTTGAATTGAGATAATAAAGAATTGAGCGCTCAAAACCCACAATTTAGTAACAACACGCTTACAATCATTGAAAAACCCAAAACCCTAAAATTTTAAGCCCCCTAGAACAAATATAAGCCGATAAAGCCGCCAAAGATAGAAAGCGAAAGATTACAAAGCAAAAGAGATTTTGTGCAATATAAAGAACAAAGCAAACAAAAATCTAAAAAACTCAATCCAACTTGATCTTTGAATTTTAATTAAAAAGACTTGCAGTGTTAAAAAAGATAATCTGATCGCTCAAGAATTTCCTAAACAAATATGATTAACACGATGATGAAAAGAGTTGTATCAAAAAAGAGGAATACAATGGTGGAGAATAGCGGGATCGAACCGCTGACCTCCTGCGTGCAAAGCAGGCGCTCTCCCAGCTGAGCTAATTCCCCAAAGGTTGTAAAAGAAATGGTGGGCTTAGGAGGAGTTGAACCTCCGACCTCACCCTTATCAGGGGTGCGCTCTAACCACCTGAGCTATAAGCCCTTTAAAGTCAATAAAGATGAAATTATAAATTAAATTTTCTTAAGAAATCCTTAAATGATAAATGGGATTAAAATGTTATAATAGTTGTTATTTTTTCATTTTAAAAGGGGTTTTATGGCATTATTATTCACAGGAGCGTGCGGTTATATAGGCTCGCATACCGCAAGGGCGTTTTTAGAAAAAACCACAGAAAACATCATTATTGTAGATGACTTAAGCACCGGTTTTTTAGAGCATATCAAAGCGTTAGAGCGTTACTACCCTAATAGGGTTGCGTTTATTCAAGCGAATTTGAATGAAACACAAAAATTAGACGCCTTTTTAAATAAGCAACAGCTAAAAGATCCCATTGAAGCTGTCTTGCATTTTGGGGCTAAAATCTCAGTAGAAGAATCCATGCGCTTGCCTTTAGAATACTACACTAACAACACGCTCAACACTTTAGGGCTTGTCAAACTTTGCTTAAAACATGCAATCAAGCGTTTTATTTTTTCTTCCACGGCTGTGGTTTATGGCGAGTCTGATTCCAGTTTGAATGAAGAAAGCCCCTTAAACCCCATTAATCCTTATGGAGCGTCTAAAATGATGAGCGAAAGGATCTTGTTAGACGCTTCTAAAGTAGCGGATTTTAAATGCATTATCTTGCGTTATTTCAATGTGGCTGGGGCATGCATGCACAATGATTATACCACCCCCTACACTTTGGGGCAACGCACGCTTAACGCCACGCATTTGATCAAAATCGCATGCGAATGCGCGGTGGGGAAAAGGAAAAAAATGGGGATTTTTGGCACCAATTACCCCACAAGAGATGGCACTTGTATTAGGGATTATATCCATGTAGATGATTTGGCTAACGCGCATTTAGCGAGCTATCACACTCTTTTAGAAAAAAATAAGAGCGAGATCTATAATGTCGGCTACAATCAAGGCCATAGCGTGAAAGAAGTGATAGAAAAGGTTAAAGAAATCTCAAATAAGGATTTTTTAGTGGAAATTTTAGACAAACGACAGGGCGATCCAGCAAGCCTTATTGCTAATAATTCTAAAATCTTACAAAACACCCCTTTCAAACCCCTTTATAACAACCTAGACACCATTATCAAAAGCGCTCTAGATTGGGAAGAACACCTTTTAAGATTTCAATAATACACCCTGTGCAAATACAAGCCATTAGCCATTATGGGCGTTCTTATAGTGGCTTTGATGTTATGGATTTGCATTTCAATTTCAGCGAGCGTGATTTTTTCTAAGGAGTATTGAACGCATGCTTGAATGATCAAACGCACGCTGGAGCGTAAAAACGCGTCGCCAATGATTTTAAACACCACGCACTCATGCCCCATGATAAAGGCTGTATAAGCCAAAGCGTTAAAAATAGTGCGTTTAGGATTGGTTGCAGCACCGCCTTCTTTTTTAAACATGGAAAAATCATGCTTGCCTATAAATTGCTTTAAAGCAATGTTTAGCGCATCTAGTGAGCCATAATCCCCGCAAGCGATATAAGGCGCTAAAAAAGGCGTTTTTAAATTCTTCGTCAAAAGGTAACGATACGCTCTTTTTTGAGCGTCAAAACGCGCATGGAAGTTTTTTTCTTCTAGTTTTTTTAAGACAATATGCGGGGCGAGTTTGGGGGCTAGATAATGAAATAATTTAGCGGCATTCCAGTGTTTTGGAGCGTGAAAAGACAGCGTCTGATTGTTCGCATGCACGCCTTTATCCGTGCGCCCAGCCGCAACCACAACGCTTTTAATCCCTAGCGCATTTAAAGCACCCTCTATTTTATCCTGAACGCTGAGTTTGTTAGGCTGTTTGGCATAGCCTAGAAAATACGCCCCATCATAAGCGATAGTAGCCTTAAAACAACGCATTTAATAACGCTTTAAAATGAATTTTCTAAACAACAAATAAGAGCCAAACGCCCAAATAAAGGGGAAGAAAAAGGTCATCAAAAACAAATCCGTAGAAATCACATGCACCATTAAAAAATAAACCCCAACCGCTCCAAGGACATAAAAATAACTCCAATTCGTTTTGAATCGTGGGTTGGCGATGCCAAATAAGGGGATTAAAAACACGCTCGCTAAAGGGAATAAGGAAACTAAAATCGCTTGAGAAAAACGGCGTTTTTGATTTTTATTAGCGTTTTTACCAAAGGCTTTTTTCCAATAACCTAAATAATCCGTGCCTTGCAAATAAGCCGCATCATTAGAATTGAAAGACTTGAGCTTGTTGCGCAAATGCAATTCTTCAAAATCAACTTTACGCATTTTATCGCCTTGAGTGAAATACGCATGCCCGTTATACAAATTCAATTCAAACACGCCGTTTTGATTGTTGATATTGCCTTTTTGAGCCAGAATGAAGCTTTCTTGAGAGAGGCTTTTATTAGAAAAAAGCACTAAATTATCATAGGAATTGTTTTCAGTCTTATCTACATACACGAGCCAATCGCCTAATTTTTGCCCGAATTCACCGGCTCTTATGTTAATATCAATCTTGTCTTTTTTTTGACGCAAAAACCCGTAATAAGCGCTCTTAGAGGTGGGGATTAAAATGAGGGAAAACGCTAATAAAATCGCGCTCACTAACAAACTTAAAGGCACAAACGCTTTAGTCATTTTTTTAGGCGAAACCCCTAAAGAGAAAAAGACTAACAATTCATGGTCATAGCTAAGCCTTGAAAGCCCTAAAGCGCAAGCCGCAAAAAAAGTGATCGGCAAAATAAAAAAAATGGTTCCTGGCAAGGAATACAAAAAGAGTTGCACTAGATCCAAAAAGCTCACTTTAATCACGAGCGTTACGCTTGCAATACTGATTAATAACACGATAGAAGAGATAAAAAACAGCACTAAAAAGAAGGAGAAAAAGACCTGCGAAACCGCCATGAAAAGATAGTGTTTAATCATGCCTTAATCTTTATTGCACCCCATCTACAACAGGCACAAACGAGCATTTTTCTAACACTTTTTGGACGCGCAAGGCGTTATTTTGCTTCACAAAGCGTTTGATCACTTGCTCGTTATTTTCTTGAATGGGTGCGACTAATATCCCGCCTTCTTCAAGCTGATCAATAAGCGCTTGAGGGATATTTTTAGCGCAAGCAGAGAACAAAATCCTATCATAGGGGGCGTATTGATCCCAGCCCTTGTTCCCATCAGCGAATTTGACATGAACGTTGTCTAAACCGAGAGTTTTAAGGCGCAAACGCGCTTCTATATACAGGCTTTCAATCCTTTCAACGCTAAAAACGCGCCTGAAAATTTGAGACAGCACCGCCGCTTGATAGCCGCTCCCGCAGCCAATTTCTAGCACGCTATCCACATGATCGATTTCTAAATATTGCGTCATTTTGGCTACGGTTAGGGGCGAAGAAATGTATTGTTGCGCTTGCATAGAAAGCGCGTTTAAAGTGTAGGCAAAATGTTTAAAAGGGGCTGGCACAAAAACCTCCCTTTCAATGCTTTCCATAGCTTTTCTCACTTTGGGGTGCAAATTGAAACGCTTATGGATTTCTTCACACATCAAATGGTTTTTGATACTATTCAAACAAGCCCCTTAAAAATCATCAAAACTCACGCTCCCTTTAGCGTAATTACTCACCCTAGCCTCAAAGAAATTAGAGCGCTGTTCATTGAAACTTGAAAAGCTCTCTACCCATTTAATGGGGTGTTGGACGCCATAAACTTTAGCGATACCCACCTTACTCAAACGGCTATCCGCTAAAAACTGGATGTATTGCTCAATCAAGCTTGAAGTGAGCCCTAAAATCTTGCCTTGCGTGATATAATCCCCCCATGAGGCTTCAATTTCTACCGCTTTTTTAAACATTTCTATGACTTCATTAATCAATTTTGGCGTGAATAGATCCGCTCTTTCGTTCCTTAAAGCGTTGATCATGTTTTGGAATAAAATCAAATGCGTTACCTCATCTCTTTGGATAAAACGAATCATTTGCGCTGAGCCTAGCATCTTACCGCTCCTAGCCAGAGTGTAAAAATAGCTAAACCCGCTATAAAAATAAATCCCCTCTAAAATTTGATTAGCAAAAAGCGCTTTGAGGATGTTTTCTTCTGTGGGGTTTTTGGCTAATTCCATATACACCTGCGCGATATAATCGTTCTTGCTTTTTAATTGCATATCGTTACGCCACATGTCATAAATCTCTTCAGTATTCGCGCTAATGCTTTCTACCATCACCGCATACGCATGGCTGTGTAAGGCTTCTTCATAAGCTTGACGCACCAAACACAAATTGATTTCGGGACTGGTGATGAAGGGATTGATATTATCAATTAAATTATTGGTTTGCAAGCTGTCCATAAAAATGAGTTGCGCTAAGGCTCTGTCATAGCCGATCTTTTCTTCTGCACTCAATTTCAAATAATCCCTTTTGTCATCATTCATGCTCACTTCTTCGGCAAACCAGGTGTTAGCGAGCATCGTTTTCCACAAATGATCCGCCCATTGATACTTGATTTTATTCAAATCAAACATGCTTGTAGGATTACCCCCAAAAATCTTTCTTTCATTCACACTTTCTGTAGAATTGGGGTTGTAAATTTTCTTGCGTGAAACTTCCATTGTGTTCCTTAATTTCCTTAAAACTATCTCAATGATACAGTCTTGTTAGAATACCTTAAAAGAATTTAAAACCCCCTAAAAGCCAAAAAAAACTCCAAATTTTAAAAAACTTCAATTTTTCAGTATTTTTAAAGGATTAAAAAGCTAAAATACTGCTTCTTTATTTTCTACTTCTTAATGCATGCGATGGCGTGCGGTGTGCGGAAGTGGCGAAATTGGTAGACGCACTAGACTTAGGATCTAGCGCCGCAAGGCATGAAGGTTCGATTCCTTTCTTCCGCACCATTCTTAATGATTAAAATTTGAAGCCCTGAATGGAACTTATTCTATTAAAACTTTCAAAAGTTTTTAAAACGCTATGAGCGATGTTTTGAACGCTCTCTAAATTCAAATTCGCATGACAAGGCAAGGAAATTTCAGCGTTATAAAAATTCTCTGCGCTTTTTAATGGGGCTGTATTGAAGAGCTGTTGATACAACTGGTATTGGTAAATGGGCTTGTAATGCACTTGGGCTAAAATGCCACGCTTGTGCAAATTTTCTAAAATGAGTTTTTTGCATGTAAAAAATTTTTGGTGCATTAAAATAGGATAAAGGTGGTTAGAGCTTTTGTATTTTAACAAGGGGTGTAAAGGGGTGAAATAAGGGTTATCTTTAAAAATCCTATCATAAACTAGAGCGATTTCTTCTCTTTTTTGCATTAAAAAGGGGGCTTTTTTAAGCTGGCTCAAACCCAAAGCGCTTTGGATTTCATTCAAACGGAAGTTATGCCCTATGCTTTTGACTTCGCCTTCAAAAAAATCTTTTTTGAGCATGCCATGAGAGCGAAACAATTTCATTTTTTCATACAATTCGCTATTATTAGTAACGACCGCTCCCCCTTCAGCCGTGGTGATAGGCTTAATGGCATGGAAACTAAACACGCTCGCTAACGCAAAGCCTCCTACTTTTTTGTTTTGATACTCGCTCCCTAGAGCATGCGAGCTGTCAGAAAGAAAACTCAAAGAATGCTTTTTGCAAAGCTCTTGAATGCTTTCTATTTCCACGCTTTTACCGGCATAATCCACGCTCACTATGGCTTTGGTTTTTTCGTTAATGAGCTTTTCTAGGGCCAATTCATCTATATTGCCATCGTTTTTAACTTCGGCAAATACGGGTTTATAACCGCTTTCTAAGAGCATGTTAGCCGTCGCTACAAAGCTTATAGGGGTGGTGATTATTTCATTGCAATCAGCGTTAAAATCGCTAAAATTCCTATAGAGCGTTAAAAGGGCTGAAGTCGCGCTGTTAAACACCAGTGCATGCTTAACGCCCAAAAACTCGCACAAAGCTTCTTCAAATAAGAGAGAATATTTGCCTTGCGTGAGTTGTTTAGAGTTTAAAACCTCTAAAACAGCCTTTTTATCTTCTTCATCTAAACAAGGCTCGCTATAAGCAAACTCTTTCAAGCGAGCAAGTCTTGCAAGCGAGATGGGGTGATCTTGCTTGTGTCATGGACATCTTGGAATTTTTGAGCGTTCAGTCTCGTTTTATCTAAGGTGTTGTATTCCTTGTTTAAATGATTCGTTTCAGCGAGCTGTTTTTTCCACTGGTGCAAAGAGTTTTGAATGCTTTCTTTTTCACTTTCTAATGATTTTGAAAATTTTTCCAAAGCTTTCGTGTCATCAATATCAATATTGCTAGGGAGTTTCAAACTATCATTGCCTGATTTTTGGTTGAAAGAATCAATCGCTTTGTCCAAACGGCTTTTAAAACGCTCAAAATCGCTTCGATCTTTTTCATTATTATGAGCGTAAGATTTAGAAATCCCCACCAATTCTTTAGCGTCTTTATCCATGCCTTTTAAGCTTTTGAGACGGCTTTCTAAATCCCCTATGGCTAGGTTATCCTGCTTAGCTTGTTTGGCTAATTTGATTTTTTCATCATTCTCTGAAAGATTTTGAATTTCTTTATTCTCTTCTTTTCTTGCATGCGAACCAACCCTTTGGGTATGGTAATCCCTTACCATCAAAGACGGGTTATAATTGTTTGAAATCTTAGACATCCTATCCTCCACTTCATTTTATTTCTTAAAGACAAGATAAGCAAACTCTATTCCTAAAAATATTTTAATCCACTTAATTCTATCTAAAAATATTAATCTAACTCTAAAACCCTTTCTAACTCTTTGATGAGATTTGTAATTTCTTTCAATTCTTTAATATTGAGAGTGAGTTTATCATTGACTTGATTATCAGGATTCATTGGCACCAATTGCTTTTTAAATTCATTTTGTTTCATAAAGTATTTTCTTTCTTTATGAATGTAATGGATTTCATCTTTTTTAAAAACTCTATAAAGTAATTGGTCCTCGCACACTCCTAAGCAAATCAAAAAATCATAGTTGTATCGTGGGTTTATACCATTGAACTAAAAAAGTGTTGTTGGTTCTGCCTTTTCGTGCTGTTTTGACTTCAAAAGACACACCGCTTTTTGTCATAATATCGTATTCATCATGAATAATGCCATCATTGATCACTCCATCTATAGCGTTAAGCGCACTTTTTAAAAACTCTTCGCCAATCTGCCCTATAGCGTTGGCTTCAAAATCTCTAATTTTTGAAAAAATAGCGTTGTAATCTTGCCCCAAATTCAATTCTTCATGTTTTTTTTCAATAATTTTTAAAAAAGTTTGTTCTAAGTCCATCAATTATCCTTTAAGCTATCCAAATGATCATGTAGGGCTTGAAAAATATGGCTTTTACCTAAATGATAGCAAGAATTAGTCGCTAAACTTGCGTATTTTGTCCAATCAATCTCTTTGAATAGTTTTTTTAATTTAGCGTTTAAAACCTTGTCAGCGCTAGTAAATACCACAGCAATACCAGATTGATACTTAACTTCCTCAAAGTTTTCTACAATTTGTGTGCTTTTATAAAAAGTTGATGAAATGTAAAAAGACGCTTTTTGATTAAAAATCCACTCTTTACCGCATTCTCTGTTTTTAGCCAATGAAACCGTGAAAACCTTGATATATTCGCCAAAGGGTTCTTTATGGCGATTCTTATACCAAGAAAATTCACTTTTTTTATTTTGATACTTTTTACTCCAAATTTGAAACACGCAATGCACATCCACTTCTTTATTTTTAAAGTCTATAAACGCATTTTTTTCTAAGCGTTCGCTATAAAGCAGATTTAAACCTTTCACACGATACTTAATAGAGCCTTTTCCTTGACTTTCAAAGAACATGGGTAGGATAAAACACACAAAATCACAATTTCTAGCATGGTTGATAAATTCTAACGCCATAACCCCACGATGCCCAAAAGGAGGGTTGCCCAAGCAAATCACTTTTTGATGCGCAGGCAATTTATAATTTAAAAAATCGCATTGAATAAAACCATCTCTTTTAGGTTCAATGTCTATGCCAATGCGTCTATCTTTAGGAAACAAGTCATAAAACACCCCATCGCCTGCACTTGGTTCTAAAAAAATAAAGTCATCTGGATTTTCGTATTTTTTAATAACTTCACAAGCTTTTTGGAAGCATTTTAAAGCCACACTAGGTTTAGTGAAATACTGATCTAGAACATTGCTAGAATTTTCTTTCATCTCATTGCCATTGACATAGCGTTTAGAGGTAATTTCTTTAAACAGGGTTTGCATGAAAAAATTTTACTACAAAATTATAAAACTTAATGCCGATTCCTTCTGACCGCTTAAAACCCTTAAATCATGCTTAAGAAAATCCTTAAAACTTAAAAATTTTCTTCTAAATACTTCGTGTGGATTTTTGCTTGCCTGAAATCCGCATTTTCAAGCATTTCAATATGGAAAGGAATGGTCGTTTTAATGCCTTCTACTTTAAATTCCTTTAAAGCCCTTTTCATCTTAGCGATCGCTCTTTCTCTGTTTTCACCCCACACAATGAGCTTGCCTATCATGGAATCATAGTTCGTAGGCACGACATAATTGGCATGCGCATGCGAATCAAGGCGCACATTCACCCCACCAGGGGCGATCCATTCAGTGATTTTACCCGGGCTTGGGTAGAATTTTTTAGGATCTTCTGCCGTGATTCGGCATTCTATCGCATGCCCTTTGAGAGAAAAGCTTTCTTGTTTGGGCAATTTTTCGCCTTGAGCGATTTTAATCATCCATTCAATGAGGTTTAACCCGCTCACCATTTCGCTAATGGTGTGTTCCACTTGCAAACGAGTGTTCATCTCCATGAAATAAAAATCTTTCATGTTAGAATCGAGCAAAAATTCAAAAGTCCCCGCCCCCACATAGCCAATGTATTTAGCGGCTTTAATCGCCGTTTCTAGCAAACGCTTACGCACGCCTTCTTCTAAAACCACCGCCGGGGTTTCTTCAATGAGCTTTTGCTGGCGTCTTTGCACCGAACAATCCCTTTCGCCCACATGAATGACATTGCCATGCTTGTCGGCTAGAATTTGGACTTCAATGTGCTTAGGTTTGTTGATGAATTTTTCTAAATACACGCTCCCATCGCCAAACGCGCTCAAAGCTTCCGTTTCTGCGGCTAGATAAAGGTTTTTTAATTTGGATTTATCTCCTACGACGCGCATTCCCCTTCCGCCCCCACCAGCGGTCGCTTTAATGATGACAGGATAACCGATTTTATCAGCGATTTCTTCGGCTTCCTGATAGCTTTTAAGCAACCCATCGCTGCCCTCAATCACAGGCATGCCGGCTTCTTTCATCACGATTTTGGCTTTAGCTTTATCGCTCATTAAAGCCATGACTTTTGCACTCGGGCCAATAAATTCTAAGGAATGGTGCGAGCAAATTTCTACAAAATTCTGATTTTCACTCAAAAACCCATACCCAGGGAAAATCGCATCGGCTTCAAACAATTCCGCCGCGCTAATGATCGCAGGGATATTCAAGTAACTCTCGCTGGATTTTGCCCCCCCTATACACACTTTTGCGTTAGCCGTATTGAGGTAGTGGGCGTCCTTATCGGCGATCGAATAAATGGCTATGGATTCTTTACCCATTTCTTGAATGGTTTGGATCGCTCTTAAAGCGATCTCGCCTCTATTAGCGATCAAAATGCGCGAGAGTTCTTTTTTTTCCACCTTTTTATTTTCTTTATTCATGGGTTTTAAAGCTTTTCCACTTTGATGAGTTTCGTGCCGTATTCTACCGGCTGAGCGTCTCCCACTTCAATAGAAACCACCTTACAAGGGTATTCCACTTCAATTTCATTCATGATTTTCATCGCTTCCACAATGCCAATAATTTGCCCTTTTTTAAGCGTATCGCCCGCTTTGACATAAGGCTCAGCCCCAGGGGAGGGCGCATGATAAAAAGTACCTACCATAGGCGAAAGCACGAAATCTTCTTTTTTATCCACAATAGGGGTGCATACCATAGGCACAGGGGTTTGAACGCTTGGCATGCTCGCTTCTACCATAATGGGGGCTGGAGAATGGGCGGAATTTAACGCACTTTTTTTCGCATAAGCGGATTCTTTATCCAAAACCAACTCAAAATGCTCATGCTTTAATTTCAAATGCCCTAAATCAGAAGCTTTAAATTCTTTGATCAACTCTTCAATTTCAGAAAGGTTCATAACGATCTATTCCTTAAATATTATTTTAAAATATGCCACAAACACATAATCTCACTCTATAAGCGTTTTTAGCAAAAAATTATTGTTATAATAACATAATTATTAACAAACTTTAAAGGCTTTGTGCGTATGGGATTAAAAGCGGATTCTTGGATTAAAAAAATGAGTTTAGAGCATGGCATGATTAGCCCTTTTTGCGAAAAGCAAGTCGGTAAAAATGTGATCAGCTATGGTTTGAGCAGTTACGGGTATGATATTAGGGTGGGGAGTGAGTTCATGCTCTTTGATAACAAAAACGCTTTAATTGACCCTAAAAACTTTGATCCTAACAACGCGACTAAAATTGATGCGAGTAAAGAGGGCTTTTTTATCTTGCCCGCTAACGCGTTCGCCCTAGCCCATACGATAGAGTATTTTAAAATGCCTAAAGACACCTTAGCGATTTGTTTAGGCAAAAGCACTTACGCCAGGTGTGGGATTATTGTGAATGTTACGCCTTTTGAACCGGAATTTGAAGGCTATATCACCATTGAAATTTCTAACACCACCAATTTACCCGCCAAAGTCTATGCCAATGAGGGGATCGCGCAAGTGGTGTTTTTACAAGGCGATGAAGTGTGCGAGCAAAGCTATAAAGACAGAGGCGGTAAGTATCAAGGGCAAGTGGGCATCACTTTGCCTAAAATTTTGAAGTGATTTGGAGAAAGATAAAAGCATTTATCCTTTGGGCGTTGTTTATTTTTTAATACAAACAATACCGCAATTTCTTAAAAATGTATTATAATACGAAACTTCAGTTTTATTGAGTTACAGACTCTTTGAGAACAAAACGCTAAACCATTTAGGAAATTTAGGAAAATACCATGTTAAGGCTCGTTAGTAAAACGATTTGTTTATCCTTAATCGGCTTATTCAACCCTTTAGAAGCCTTTCAAAAACACCAAAAAGACGGCTTTTTTGTAGAAGCCGGGTTTGAGACCGGGCTATTAGAAGGCACGCAAACTAAAGGACAAACAATAACCCAAAACACCCAAAACACCCAAAAAGTCTATGAAAACCCCCTAACCCACCCCCAAACTAAAGAGCAACCCAAAGAACAAAACAAAAGCGATACAGCCACCCCACAAAGCGCTTACGGAAAACACTACATACCCCAAAGCACCATTTTAAAAAACGCAACGGCTTTATTCACCACGAACAATATAGAAAATGGCTTAACTTTTTATTCTCAAAACCCTGTGTATGCGAATATGGTTAATGGGAGCGTAACCATACAAAACTTTCTGCCTTATAATTTAAACAATGTTGAACTGAGTTTTAAAGACGCTCAAGGCAAGGTGGTCAATTTAGGCGTGATAGAGACTATCCCCAAAGATTCTCAAATCATTTTGCCTGCAAGCTTGTTTAATGATTCAGAATTTGAACAAGCTGATAGCTTTAATTACCAACAACTTCAAGCCACTGCCACACAATTTTCTGACGCTAACACGCAAAGTTTGTTTGAAAAGCTCAGCCAAATCACGACCAATGTAACGATGAGTTATGAAAACGCCGATACCAACAATTTTAAAGGTAATTGCAATGATTGTGTGTCAGATTTCACCCCACAAACCGCAGAAGAATTGACCAATTTAATGTTAGATATGATTGCGGTGTTTGACTCCAAATCGTGGGAAGAAGCCGTTTTAAACGCTCCTTTCCAATTTTCTAACAGCCCATCAGAATGCGGATCTGACTTTCCTAAATGCGTGAATCCTTTCAATAACGGGCGTGTCGCTCCCATCTATGAAAAATATGTGCTAACCCCACAATCCGTTATAGATGCGTTTAGAAGAGCGATCAATCTTGAAGTGAACATCATGAAATCAGGGTTTTTAGGGCTAGGGTATGAACTTGATGATAATGATGGTAATCTGGGGATAGAAGCTTCTGCCTTAAATCCTGAAAAATTGTTTGGTAAAACTTTGAACAAAGTTGATATTGTGGAATTAAGAGACATTATCCATGAATTTAGCCACACTAAAGGCTATACGCATAATGGGAACATGACTTATCAAAGAGTGCGTTTGTGCCAAGAAGGAGATGGGCCAGAGGTGCGCTGTGAGGGCGGGCATGAAGTGGAGAAAAACGGCAAAGAAGAGCTAGAATTTAGTAACGGGCATGAAGTGCGAGATCAGGATGGTTACGACTATGATGTTTGCTCTCGTTTTGGTGGCAAAAATCAGCCCGCTTTCCCTAGCAATTACCCCAATTCCATCTACACCAATTGCGCTCAAGTCCCCGCTGGGCTTATAGGGGTTACCACCGCTGTTTGGCAACAGCTCATCAATCAAAACGCCCTCCCCATCAATTTCGCTAATCTAAACAGCCAAACCAACCATTTAAACGCCGGGTTGAATGCACAAAATTTTGCAACCTCTATGGTCAGCGCGATCGTGCAAAATTTTTCCACCACTTCCACCACCACTTACCGCTCTTCAAGTAAAAATTTTAGAAGCCCTATTTTAGGGGTTAATGTTAAAATAGGCTACCAACATTATTTCAATGACTACATCGGGTTAGCCTATTATGGCATCATCAAATACAACTACGCTCAGGCTAACGATGAAAAAATTCAGCAATTAAGCTATGGTGGGGGAATGGATGTGTTGTTTGATTTCATCACCAATTATGCTAATAAAAAGCAAGGCAATCCCACTAAAAAAGTTTTTGCTTCCTCTTTTGGGGTGTTTGGGGGGTTAAGGGGCTTATACAATAGCTACTATGTTTTCAATCAAGTCAAAGGAAGCGGTAATTTAGATATAGTTACTGGGTTTAATTACCGCTATAAGCATTCTAAATATTCCATAGGCATTAGCGTTCCTTTAATCCAAAGCGGTATTAAGATCGCTTCTAATAATGGCATCTATGCAGACTCTGTTGTTTTGAATGAAGGGGGCAGCCATTTTAAAGTGTTTTTTAATTACGGGTGGGTGTTTTAGGGGTTAAAATCCCCAATAACCCCCTAAACTTGTGCGATACTCGCTACAAACACGCATGCACTCTCAGACTTTAGCACCATATCTAACGGGATGCGATAAATTTCACGCTCTTTAAAACACTCCCTTTCTTGCTCGCTAAAGCCCCCTTCAGGCCCTATGATAATACCCTTTTCAAAATCCGCGCTTGCGGGTAAGATTTCGCCGTTAAAATCCAAAACGCTCGCCTTAGGGTAGGCGTTTAATACCTCTTTAGTGTTTAAAAACACTTCCAATTCCATTAAAGCGCTGCGGCCGCATTGCTCGCAAGAATTAATCAAAATTTTTTGAAAACGCTCTAATTTGGCGCTGTCTATTTTTTCATTACGCTGGCTAAAATCCGCATAGAACAAACTCAACTTGCTCACGCCTAACTGATTTAAAAAGGGTAGGATTTTTTCAACGCTTTTGATTTCAATCACGCTTAAAATCAAATGCGTTTTTTTATTAGCCATAATCTCTAATGGTTGCGCGCCCACTAGCCTTAAAAGGGCGTGTTTTTTAGTGATTTCTGCATGCTCATAGGTGTATAAAAAGCCGTCTTTTAAATTTCTTAAATCCAAACGACTCGCGCTTTTGATACGCCTTGATCGGTATAAATGCGTGTAACTCTCGCCTTCTATTTTTAAAACAGGCTCTTTGGCTAAAGGGTGATAGACAAAACGCATTCAAAGGCCCATTAACACAACAATAAGAATCGTTTCTAAAAAATACAGGATTTTAGCCTTTTTGATATAGGCTTCCATCCGTTCTTTTTTGGTGATAGCGAATTTCACGCTTTTATGGCGTTTGATTTCTGCAATAAGCATCAACAATAACCCTAAAAGCATGGCAACAGCACTAAAAGAAAATTCAAATTGTTGCATCGCCCAAATAAAAATCCCGCTCAAAAGAGCGATGCTTAAAAGAATGTAAATCGCTGGCATGACAAGATAGATTTTTTTGTTCAATTGGATAAAATTCTTTTCTTTAAAAAGGGTGTAAAGATTGATCATAAAGGCTAGGGCGAGCAAAGCGGCAAAAAAGGCATGGACAAGCAAGGATTGAGCCATCACAGAAGAATCTTGTGTATTTAATGCTTGCAAACTCATCTCTAACATTAACTTCTTTCTAACGATTTATTTTTTATTAATCGTTTTATTTTAGCATGCACCAATGAATTTGATCAATGAAAAGCTTAATAATTTAGAAAATAACGCCGCAAAATCCCCTAAAGAAGCGGTTGTTCTTTTGAATATGGGAGGGCCTAACAGCCTTTATGAAGTGGGGGTGTTTTTAAAAAACATGTTTGATGACCCCTTTATCCTTACCATTAAAAATAATTTCATGCGTAAGATGGTGGGTAAAATGATCGTCAATAGCCGCATAGAAAAATCCAAAAAAATCTATGAAAAATTAGGAGGCAAATCCCCTTTAACGCCTATCACATTCGCCCTTACAGAGCGTTTGAACGAATTAGATCCTTCTCGTTTTTACACTTATGCGATGCGTTATACCCCCCCTTATGCGTCTATGGTCTTACAAGATCTAGCCTTAAAAGAAATAGAAAGTTTGGTGTTTTTTTCCATGTATCCGCAATATTCTAGCACCACCACCCTTTCTAGTTTCAATGACGCTTTTAGCGCTCTCAAATCTTTAGAAACTTTCCGCCCCAAAGTGCGAGTGATAGAGCGTTTTTATGCCAGCACAAAGCTTAATGAAATCATTTTAAACACGATTTTAAGCGCCCTAAACAACCGCAAAAGCCAGGATTTTGTCTTAATCTTTTCCGTCCATGGCTTGCCTAAAAGCGTTATTGATGCCGGCGATACTTACCAGCAAGAATGCGAACACCATGTGAGTTTGTTAAAAGAGTTGATGCAACAAAAAAATATCCCTTTTAAAGAGGTTTTGCTCTCTTACCAATCCAAGCTAGGGCCTATGAAATGGCTAGAGCCAAGCACTGAAGAATTGATAGAAAAGCACCGCAAGTCTCGTATTATCATCTATCCTTTAGCTTTCACGATTGATAATTCTGAAACGATCTATGAATTAGACATGCAATACCGCTTGATGGCAGAGCGCTTGGCAATTAAGGAATATTTGGTTTGTCCATGCTTAAACGATTCCATAGAGTTTGCAAAATTTATCATTGAATTAGTGAAAAACCTTAAAAGTGAGTGAAATCTGCATAAAAAAGCGATTATTATAGTAAAATACCGAGTTTTCAAATCTATTAAACAATAAAGGTTATTACATGTTTTCACTTTCTTATGTTTCCAAGAAATTTTTAAGCGTTTTATTATTGATTTCGCTGTTTTTAAGCGCTTGCAAATCCAACAATAAAGAAAAGTTAGATGAAAATCTTTTAAGCTCTGGCTCTCAAAGCTCCAAAGAATTGAACGATGAGCGAGACAATATAGACAAAAAGAGTTACGCCGGTTTAGAAGATGTTTTTTTAGACAATAAGTCTATTAGCCCCAATGACAAATATATGCTTTTAGTTTTTGGGCGTAATGGTTGCTCCTATTGCGAAAGGTTTAAAAAAGATCTCAAAAATGTCAAAGAATTGCACGACTATATTAAAGAGCATTTTAGTGCTTACTATGTCAATATCAGCTACTCCAAAGAGCATAATTTTAAGGTTGGCGATAAGGATAAAAATGATGAAAAAGAAATCAAAATGTCCACAGAAGAATTAGCGCAAATTTATGCCGTCCAATCCACCCCTACGATTGTTTTATCCGATAAAACCGGTAAAACCATCTATGAATTGCCCGGCTATATGCCCTCTACGCAATTTTTAGCCGTGTTAGAATTTATCGGCGATGGGAAGTATCAAGACACAAAAAACGATGAGGATCTCACTAAAAAATTAAAGGCTTACATCAAGTATAAAACCAACCTTTCTAAAAGCAAATCCAGCTAGGAAAGTCTAATGAAGAATCTCAAAAGCCTGCTTTCTTTTTTGCTGGCTTCTTTTTGGGTCGCTATCCCTTTAATCGCACTCTATGCATTAGCGTGTGCGATAGCCACTTTTATAGAAAACGATTACGGCACGAGCGCGAGTAAGGCTATTGTGTATAACACCCCTTGGTTCAATTTCTTGCATGCGTATTTGTTGGTGGTTTTAATAGGCACATTCATTAAATCTAAAGCTTTGGAGCGCAAGAGGTATGCGAGCCTTTTTTTCCACAGCTCCTTGATTTTCATCATTTTAGGGGCAGCCATCACGCGTTTTTTTGGCGTAGAAGGGCTTATGCATGTGCGAGAAAATAGCGCGCAAAGCTCTTTTGAAAGCGCGGACACTTACCTTAATATCACCCTAAACGACGAAAAAAAACTTTCTTTAAAAACGCCTTTAACTTTTTATCATTCTAAACGATTAAGACCTATTCATGCCACTTTAGATCACAAGCCTTTGATTTTAGAACCCTTAGAGATTTACAAGCAAAACGCTATTAAAAAAGATGACGCTACCATTTTAGTGTTAAAAGCGACCTATAATGGCGTGAGCCACAAATTCAACCTCATTAAAAACAACAGGAATGAAGGCATAGAAGAAAGCGAGGTGTTTAAAGACGACAAGCTCTCTTTAAGTTTTGGATCCGCTTACATTGAATTGCCCTTTCAAATCAAATTGAAGCGTTTTGAATTAGAGCGTTACGCCGGCTCTATGAGTCCTTCATCTTACGCTTCAGAAGTGGAAGTTTTGAAACTGGATAACACTTTAATCAAGCCTTATAGGATTTTTATGAACCATGTTTTAGATTATGAAGGTTATCGCTTTTTCCAATCTTCCTATGATACGGATGAAAAAGGCACGATCCTTTCTGTCAATAAAGATCCGGGTAAAATCCCCACTTATTTAGGGTATGCGATGCTTATTTTGGGGGCTTTGTGGTTGCTTTTGGATAAAAATGGGCGTTTTTTAAAGCTTTCACGCTTTTTAAAATCCCAACAAGTTGCTAGTTTCTTATTCGCTTTAATTCTAGTCAGCCCTTTTACTTCTTCGTTCGCCAATGAAGGACAAATTGACATGCATGGGGGCAAAAGCGCTAAAATTGAGCGACAAAGCGTAGAAAATCCCGCTAATAAAGAAGATTCTAAAAGCGCGATTTTAGAGCGTTTGAAGCATTTAAGAGAGTATTCCAAAGACCACTTAAAAGCCTTTCAAAGGCTTCAAGTCCAGGATTTTGACGGGCGTATCAAGCCTTTAGACACTATTAGCATTGAATACATTCATAAGATTTTAAAAAAAGATGATTTTCAAGGGCTAAACGCCATGCAGGTGCTTTTAGGGATCATGTTTTTCCCCAATGATTGGCGCAGTATTAAGATGATTTACACTTCCACTAAAGCCTTAAGAAAGCTTATTGGCACGCCTTTAGACGAAAGCCGTATCGCTTTTAGAGATGTTTTTGATAGCCGTGGGTATAAATTAAAAAATCTGGTTGAAGAAGTCAATCAAAAATCCCCTAACGTGCGCAACGAGTTGGATAAAGATGTCTTAAAAGTAGATGAACGAATCAACTTAGTCTATACGCTTTTTAGCGCTCAATTTTTACGCATTTTCCCTAGCGATAAAACCACCGCTTGGCTCTCGCCCATTGAAGCGATCAACAGCCCTAATAAAGAAATTTCAAGCGTGGCAACGGCGTTTTTAAAAAATATTTTTAGCGGGTTTGATGACGCTTTAAAAACCAATCAATGGGACAAAGTGGAAAAAACCCTAAAAGATTTAAGCATTTACCAACAAGAGCATGCCAAAAACCTCTATTTGCCCTCTTCTAAAGTGGATTCTGAAATTTTTTTAAACCACACCAATTTTTTTAACCGCCTGACCTTGCCTTATATCTTTCTTGGGTTATTGCTTTTTATCGTTGTGATCAGCTCTCTTGTTAAAAACACGATTCCAAATATTTGGCCCACTAAAATCCTTTATATGGCTATCTTGCTTTGTGCGATCGCTCATTCTATGGGGCTTGTTTTGCGCTGGTATGTGAGCGGGCATTCGCCTTGGAGCAACGCTTATGAGTCCATGCTTTATATCGCATGGGCTTCTGTTATCGCAGGGTTTGTTTTACGCTCCAAACTCGCGCTATCGGCTTCTAGCTTTTTAGCCGGTATCGCGCTCTTTGTGGCTCATTTAGGCTTTATGGACCCTCAAATCGGCCCTTTAGTGCCGGTGTTGAAATCTTATTGGCTCAATATCCATGTCTCTATCATCACCGCCAGTTATGGCTTTTTGGGCTTGTGTTTTGTGCTAGGGATTTTAAGTTTGGTTTTGTTTATCTTGCGCAAACAAGGGCGTTTCAATTTGGACAAAACCATTCTCTCCATTAGCGCTATCAATGAAATGAGCATGATTTTAGGCCTGTTCATGCTCACGGCCGGGAATTTCTTAGGCGGGGTGTGGGCGAACGAATCTTGGGGGCGCTATTGGGGGTGGGACCCTAAAGAAACTTGGGCGTTGATTTCTATTTGCGTCTATGCCTTGATCTTGCATTTGCGTTTTTTAGGCTCTCAAAATTGGCCCTTTATTTTAGCGAGCAGCAGCGTGCTAGGGTTTTATTCGGTTTTAATGACTTATTTTGGCGTGAATTACTACCTTTCTGGCTTGCACAGCTATGCCGCAGGCGATCCCTTGCCGATCCCTACTTTTTTATACTTTTTGGTAGCGATACCTTTTATCCTTGTGATCTTGGCGTATTTCAAACGCCATTTGAGTTTGCCTAAATTGATTTAAAGGATAGCCATGTTCCAGCCCCTATTAGACGCCTTTATAGAAAGCGCTCCAATTAAAAAAAAATTACTTTTAAATCTCCCCCCCCCCCTAAAAATCGCTGTGGCGAATTGGTGGGGAGGCGCTGAAGAATTTAAAAAGAGCGCTCTGTATTTCATCTTAAGCCAACGCTACACAATCACCCTCCACCAAAACCCTAACGAACCCGCAGACCTGGTCTTTGGCAGTCCTATTGGATCAGCCAGAAAAATCCTATCCTACCAAAACGCAAAAAGGGTGTTTTACACCGGTGAAAACGAATCGCCTAATTTCAACCTCTTTGATTACGCCATAGGCTTTGATGAATTGGACTTTAACAATCGTTATTTGAGAATGCCTTTATATTATGCCAGTTTGCATTATAAAGCCGAGAGCGTGAATGACACCACCGCGCCCTACAAACTCAAACCTGACAGCCTTTATGCTTTAAAAAAGCCCACCCATCATTTTAAAGAAAACCACCCCCATTTATGCGCAGTGGTGAATGATGAGAGCGATCCTTTGAAAAGAGGGTTTGCGAGTTTTGTCGCAAGCAACCCTAACGCTCCTATAAGGAACGCTTTCTATGACGCTTTAAATTCTATAGAGCCAGTTACTGGGGGAGGGAGCGTGAAAAACACTTTAGGCTATAATGTCAAAAACAAGAGCGAGTTTTTAAGCCAATACAAATTCAA
>NZ_SFZZ01000065.1:0-4111 GCF_011140715.1 Helicobacter pylori
AATAAAACAATAAACCCCCAAACCAAAACAACTAAAAATAAAAAAATGAAAAAAGCAACAGAAAAATAAAACACTGAAATATAATCAATAATGAAATCAGATAAAAAGCAAGACTAAAAAACATTTCCCTATCCCTGCACCGACCTACATTCCCACTCTTGAAAAGAGCAGTATTATCAGCGATGAAGAGCTTGACTTCCAGGTTCGGAATGGTTAACTGGGTAGTTCCTCTTCTCTAAAGGCACAAGGAAAAGGGAGCTAAAGATAAATCGCATTTACCCTTAACTCCCCTTTCTCTTTATAGGGAGCTGTTTTTAACAAAGAAGATCGTTAATAGCCTTTAACTTTAAATCATTGAGAGAGTATCTCATTCTACTTAAAATTTATAATATAAAAGTCTTTATAAAACTCCAACTCTCTTACACTCAGTAAGGCAGTGGTAACTTATCCATGCTCTATTGCCGTTATCTTATACAAAAAGCAAAAAACAAGCCAAACGCTCTATTAGTAGTAGTCAGCTAAACGCATTACTGCGCTCACACATCTACCCTATCAAGCACATAGTCTTTGTGCGAGCTTCAGGGAAAGTTCATCTTGGAGTTGGCTTCCTGCTTAGATGCTTTCAGCAGTTATCACATCCGTGTGTAGCTACCCAGCGATGCTCTTGGCAGAACAACTGGTGCACCAGTGACACGTCCATCCCGGTCCTCTCGTACTAGGGACAGCTCTCCTCAACTTTCCTACGCCCACGGCAGATAGGGACCGAACTGTCTCACGACGTTCTGAACCCAGCTCGCGTACCGCTTTAAATGGCGAACAGCCATACCCTTGGGACCTGCTCCAGCCCCAGGATGCGATGAGCCGACATCGAGGTGCCAAACCTCCCCGTCGATGTGAGCTCTTGGGGGAGATCAGCCTGTTATCCCCGGGGTACCTTTTATCCTTTGAGCGATGGCCCTTCCACACAGAACCACCGGATCACTATGACCGACTTTCGTCTCTGCTTGACTTGTATGTCTTACAGTCAGGCTGGCTTGTGCCATTACACTCAACTTGCGATTTCCAACCGCAATGAGCCAACCTTTGCAAGCCTCCGTTACTTTTTAGGAGGCGACCGCCCCAGTCAAACTACCCACCAAGCATTGTCCTGCCTGTGGATAACACAGGCCAGTTAGCTAACAGAAACATCAAGGGTGGTATCTCAAGGATGGCTCCATAAGAGCCAAAGCCCTTACTTCAAAGCCTCCCACCTATCCTGCGCATGATATTCCCATTAGCAGTGCTAAGTTGTAGTAAAGGTCCACGGGGTCTTTCCGTCTTGCCGCGGGTAGGAGGAATTTTCACCTCCACTACAATTTCACTGAATCTCTGGTTGAGACAGCTCCCATCTCGTTACGCCATTCATGCAGGTCGGTATTTAACCGACAAGGAATTTCGCTACCTTAGGACCGTTATAGTTACGGCCGCCGTTTACTCGGGCTTCAATTCAACGCTTCATCTTGCGACTGACGCATCCTCTTAACCTTCGAGCACCGGGCAGGCGTCACACCTTATACTTCCTCTTACGAGTTGGCAAAGTGCTGTGTTTTTGGTAAACAGTCGGGAGGGACTCTTTGCTGAGACCACATCGCTGTGGCACACCTTATCGCGAACTTACGGTGCTAGTTTGCAGAGTTCCTTAACCAGAGTTCTTTCACGCGCCTTAGAATACTCATCTCATCTACCTGTGTCGGTTTGCGGTACGGACGACTATGGATATGCTTAGAGGCTTTTCTTGGCACGACGGTATCAGCGATTCTCCCTTTGTCCTAAAAGGACTCAAAGAGCCTGTTTGGGTTTCAAATACAGAGGTGGATTTGCCTTCCCTCCAATCTACGCCCTTAGACTAGCGCTTCCATCAGCTAGCTCGCTTAACCCTATGCGTCCCCCCATCACGCTCCATAGTCGGTATTGGAATATTAACCAATTTGCCATCACCTACCCCTTTCGGACTCGGCTTAGGACCCGACTAACCCTACGATGACGACCATCGCGTAGGAAACCTTAGATTTACGGCGGATACAATTCTCATATATCTTATCGTTACTCATTCCTGCATGCTCACTTCATACCGCTCCAGCACTCCTTACCGGTATACCTTCAACGCTGGTATGAACGCTCTTCTACCACTGTGTTTAACACAATCTACAAATTCGGTGTCTATCTTAGCCCCGTTATATTTTCAGCGCATGACCACTAGACCAGTGAGCTGTTACGCTTTCTTTAAAGGATGGCTGCTTCTAAGCCAACCTCCTGGTTGTTTGAGTAGCCACACATCTTTTTCCACTCAGAATAGAACTTAGGGACCTTATTTGGTAGTCTGGGTTGTTCCCCTTTTGACGATTGATTTTATCACCCACCGCCTGACTCCCAAGATACGATAAAAGGTATTCGAAGTTTGATAGGGTTTGGTACCGCGGCGAGCAGCCCTAGCCCAATCAGAGCTCTACCCCCTTTTATTATCACTTGAGGCTATACCTAAATATATTTCGAAGAGAACCAGCTATCACTAAGTTTGTTTGGCCTTTCACCCCTATCCACAGCTCATCCCAACCCGTTTCAATGGGTACGAGTTCAGTCCTCCACGCGCTATTACACGCGTTTCAACTTGGCCATGGATAGATCACTTAGCTTCGGGTCTGCAGCATCTGACTTGTTCGCCCTATTAAGACTCGCTTTCGCTACGGCTTCGCATTCGCTTAACCTTGCCAGATACCACAACTCGCAGGATCATTATGCAAAAGGCAGTCCATCACCCTGATAAATCATAGGGCTCTGAATGATTGTAAGCAGATGGTTTCAGGTTCTATTTCACTCCGCTCACTGCGGTTCTTTTCACCTTTCCCTCACGGTACTTGTTCGCTATCGCTCAAAGAGTAGTATTTAGGGTTGGAGAGTGGTCTCCCCGGCTTCAACCTGGATTTCTCGTGTCCTGGCCTACTCTGGATACTGCTACCTAAGAACGCCTTGTCGCATACAAGGCTATCACTTTCTATGGCTTACCTTTCCAGGTAACTCTGCTAAAGCGTTCTCTTGGATGTTGCAGTCCTCAACCCCGAATGCAAGCACTCGGTTTGCCCTTTTCCCCGTTCGCTCGCCACTACTTAGGGAATCTCGTTGATTTCTTTTCCTCTAGTTACTGAGATGTTTCACTTCACTAGGTTCGCTCTCTATTAAAGAGTAACTAATATCTCTATTAGTTGGGTTGCCCCATTCGGACATCTACGCATCAAAGCTCCTTGACAGCTCCGCATAGCTTATCGCAGTCTAGTACGTCCTTCATCGCCTCTCTTTGGCAAGGCATCCGCCATCTGCTCTTAAAAGCTTGTTTTAAATTTTAAAATATCCTTTAAAACCCGCCCTTTTATAATGAATAACGACAATTGCACGAATATTCTTCAGCACTACCACTGCCTTAATGAATATAAGACAGAGTTATTGTAGTTTTACTTTACTTTTACATAGGCTATTAACAATATTAAATCAAATAACTTCGTTTTTCTTTAAAAACCCGCTATAATCGCTCTTAATGTTAAACCCTTTAAAGAAGACTAACAATGCTTGATCCCTAATCTTTTTTAATCGCCAAGTTTTATCAGCTAAGGAGCTTTTTATTGTTGAAAGCTTTTAGCTTTTATAATAATTTAACTTGAACT
This sequence comes from Helicobacter pylori, assembly GCF_011140715.1. Lineage (GTDB taxonomy): Bacteria > Campylobacterota > Campylobacteria > Campylobacterales > Helicobacteraceae > Helicobacter > Helicobacter pylori_DA. The sequence continues at coordinate 3,696 of NZ_SFZZ01000065.1, forward strand.
TGTTTAAAAGCTTTTTAAGCTTTTATGGCTTGTTTGAGTTGTTTCAAATTAAAGAACTTTTTAAAGCTTGTCTTTAAAAACGAAATGTAATTATAGACATGCAATGCTTAAATTTTGCTTAAAGTTTTTAGAATTTGAAAGAAATGGATAAAAGCGGTTTGGAATGATTGGAAGGGGGGGTGGAATAAAGCTTTAAATCAATAAAGCTTTAATAAAATAAAGCTTTAATAAAATAAAGCTTTGAATCAATAGAGCTTTGAATAAATTAAGATAAAACGCATCGCAAAATAAAACATTTCAACATTTCATAAGATAAAAAGATAAAACGCATCGCAAAATAAAACATGTCATCAAATAAAACATTTCGTAAGATAAAACATTTCAACATTTCATAAGATAAAAAGATAAAACGCATC
>NZ_SFZZ01000066.1:0-4693 GCF_011140715.1 Helicobacter pylori
TGACATGTTTTATTTTGCGATGCGTTTTATCTTTTTATCTTATGAAATGTTGAAATGTTTTATTTTGCGATGCGTTTTATCTTAATTTATTCAAAGCTCTATTGATTCAAAGCTTTATTTTATTAAAGCTTTATTTTATTAAAGCTTTATTGATTTAAAGCTTTATTCCACCCCCCCTTCCAATCATTCCAAACCGCTTTTATCCATTTCTTTCAAATTCTAAAAACTTTAAGCAAAATTTAAGCATTGCATGTCTATAATTACATTTCGTTTTTAAAGACAAGCTTTAAAAAGTTCTTTAATTTGAAACAACTCAAACAAGCCATAAAAGCTTAAAAAGCTTTTAAACAAGTTCAAGTTAAATTATTATAAAAGCTAAAAGCTTTCAACAATAAAAAGCTCCTTAGCTGATAAAACTTGGCGATTAAAAAAGATTAGGGATCAAGCATTGTTAGTCTTCTTTAAAGGGTTTAACATTAAGAGCGATTATAGCGGGTTTTTAAAGAAAAACGAAGTTATTTGATTTAATATTGTTAATAGCCTATGTAAAAGTAAAGTAAAACTACAATAACTCTGTCTTATATTCATTAAGGCAGTGGTAGTGCTGAAGAATATTCGTGCAATTGTCGTTATTCATTATAAAAGGGCGGGTTTTAAAGGATATTTTAAAATTTAAAACAAGCTTTTAAGAGCAGATGGCGGATGCCTTGCCAAAGAGAGGCGATGAAGGACGTACTAGACTGCGATAAGCTATGCGGAGCTGTCAAGGAGCTTTGATGCGTAGATGTCCGAATGGGGCAACCCAACTAATAGAGATATTAGTTACTCTTTAATAGAGAGCGAACCTAGTGAAGTGAAACATCTCAGTAACTAGAGGAAAAGAAATCAACGAGATTCCCTAAGTAGTGGCGAGCGAACGGGGAAAAGGGCAAACCGAGTGCTTGCATTCGGGGTTGAGGACTGCAACATCCAAGAGAACGCTTTAGCAGAGTTACCTGGAAAGGTAAGCCATAGAAAGTGATAGCCTTGTATGCGACAAGGCGTTCTTAGGTAGCAGTATCCAGAGTAGGCCAGGACACGAGAAATCCAGGTTGAAGCCGGGGAGACCACTCTCCAACCCTAAATACTACTCTTTGAGCGATAGCGAACAAGTACCGTGAGGGAAAGGTGAAAAGAACCGCAGTGAGCGGAGTGAAATAGAACCTGAAACCATCTGCTTACAATCATTCAGAGCCCTATGATTTATCAGGGTGATGGACTGCCTTTTGCATAATGATCCTGCGAGTTGTGGTATCTGGCAAGGTTAAGCGAATGCGAAGCCGTAGCGAAAGCGAGTCTTAATAGGGCGAACAAGTCAGATGCTGCAGACCCGAAGCTAAGTGATCTATCCATGGCCAAGTTGAAACGCGTGTAATAGCGCGTGGAGGACTGAACTCGTACCCATTGAAACGGGTTGGGATGAGCTGTGGATAGGGGTGAAAGGCCAAACAAACTTAGTGATAGCTGGTTCTCTTCGAAATATATTTAGGTATAGCCTCAAGTGATAATAAAAGGGGGTAGAGCTCTGATTGGGCTAGGGCTGCTCGCCGCGGTACCAAACCCTATCAAACTTCGAATACCTTTTATCGTATCTTGGGAGTCAGGCGGTGGGTGATAAAATCAATCGTCAAAAGGGGAACAACCCAGACTACCAAATAAGGTCCCTAAGTTCTATTCTGAGTGGAAAAAGATGTGTGGCTACTCAAACAACCAGGAGGTTGGCTTAGAAGCAGCCATCCTTTAAAGAAAGCGTAACAGCTCACTGGTCTAGTGGTCATGCGCTGAAAATATAACGGGGCTAAGATAGACACCGAATTTGTAGATTGTGTTAAACACAGTGGTAGAAGAGCGTTCATACCAGCGTTGAAGGTATACCGGTAAGGAGTGCTGGAGCGGTATGAAGTGAGCATGCAGGAATGAGTAACGATAAGATATATGAGAATTGTATCCGCCGTAAATCTAAGGTTTCCTACGCGATGGTCGTCATCGTAGGGTTAGTCGGGTCCTAAGCCGAGTCCGAAAGGGGTAGGTGATGGCAAATTGGTTAATATTCCAATACCGACTATGGAGCGTGATGGGGGGACGCATAGGGTTAAGCGAGCTAGCTGATGGAAGCGCTAGTCTAAGGGCGTAGATTGGAGGGAAGGCAAATCCACCTCTGTATTTGAAACCCAAACAGGCTCTTTGAGTCCTTTTAGGACAAAGGGAGAATCGCTGATACCGTCGTGCCAAGAAAAGCCTCTAAGCATATCCATAGTCGTCCGTACCGCAAACCGACACAGGTAGATGAGATGAGTATTCTAAGGCGCGTGAAAGAACTCTGGTTAAGGAACTCTGCAAACTAGCACCGTAAGTTCGCGATAAGGTGTGCCACAGCGATGTGGTCTCAGCAAAGAGTCCCTCCCGACTGTTTACCAAAAACACAGCACTTTGCCAACTCGTAAGAGGAAGTATAAGGTGTGACGCCTGCCCGGTGCTCGAAGGTTAAGAGGATGCGTCAGTCGCAAGATGAAGCGTTGAATTGAAGCCCGAGTAAACGGCGGCCGTAACTATAACGGTCCTAAGGTAGCGAAATTCCTTGTCGGTTAAATACCGACCTGCATGAATGGCGTAACGAGATGGGAGCTGTCTCAACCAGAGATTCAGTGAAATTGTAGTGGAGGTGAAAATTCCTCCTACCCGCGGCAAGACGGAAAGACCCCGTGGACCTTTACTACAACTTAGCACTGCTAATGGGAATATCATGCGCAGGATAGGTGGGAGGCTTTGAAGTAAGGGCTTTGGCTCTTATGGAGCCATCCTTGAGATACCACCCTTGATGTTTCTGTTAGCTAACTGGCCTGTGTTATCCACAGGCAGGACAATGCTTGGTGGGTAGTTTGACTGGGGCGGTCGCCTCCTAAAAAGTAACGGAGGCTTGCAAAGGTTGGCTCATTGCGGTTGGAAATCGCAAGTTGAGTGTAATGGCACAAGCCAGCCTGACTGTAAGACATACAAGTCAAGCAGAGACGAAAGTCGGTCATAGTGATCCGGTGGTTCTGTGTGGAAGGGCCATCGCTCAAAGGATAAAAGGTACCCCGGGGATAACAGGCTGATCTCCCCCAAGAGCTCACATCGACGGGGAGGTTTGGCACCTCGATGTCGGCTCATCGCATCCTGGGGCTGGAGCAGGTCCCAAGGGTATGGCTGTTCGCCATTTAAAGCGGTACGCGAGCTGGGTTCAGAACGTCGTGAGACAGTTCGGTCCCTATCTGCCGTGGGCGTAGGAAAGTTGAGGAGAGCTGTCCCTAGTACGAGAGGACCGGGATGGACGTGTCACTGGTGCACCAGTTGTTCTGCCAAGAGCATCGCTGGGTAGCTACACACGGATGTGATAACTGCTGAAAGCATCTAAGCAGGAAGCCAACTCCAAGATGAACTTTCCCTGAAGCTCGCACAAAGACTATGTGCTTGATAGGGTAGATGTGTGAGCGCAGTAATGCGTTTAGCTGACTACTACTAATAGAGCGTTTGGCTTGTTTTTTGCTTTTTGTATAAGATAACGGCAATAGAGCATGGATAAGTTACCACTGCCTTACTGAGTGTAAGAGAGTTGGAGTTTTATAAAGACTTTTATATTATAAATTTTAAGTAGAATGAGATACTCTCTCAATGATTTAAAGTTAAAGGCTATTAACGATCTTCTTTGTTAAAAACAGCTCCCTATAAAGAGAAAGGGGAGTTAAGGGTAAATGCGATTTATCTTTAGCTCCCTTTTCCTTGTGCCTTTAGAGAAGAGGAACTACCCAGTTAACCATTCCGAACCTGGAAGTCAAGCTCTTCATCGCTGATAATACTGCTCTTTTCAAGAGTGGGAATGTAGGTCGGTGCAGGGATAGGGAAATGTTTTTTAGTCTTGCTTTTTATCTGATTTCATTATTGATTATATTTCAGTGTTTTATTTTTCTGTTGCTTTTTTCATTTTTTTATTTTTAGTTGTTTTGGTTTGGGGGTTTATTGTTTTATTTAAAGGTTTTTGCTTGCTTATTTTGTTTAAGTTTTTTTATTGTTTTTAATGGTTTAATAACACGCATTGGTATGTTTTACTTTGTTTAAGAAGCTTTTTTTATATAGTGTCGGTATTTTTTAGTTTTTTGGGTTTTTATTCAAAGGTTTTAGGGTTTTAAGAAAACGAGTTTGAAAACAAAATAAAATCTAAAATCATAAAATAAAATCTGAAGCGATAAAATAAAACTTAAAATCATAACATAAGATCTGAAGCGATAAAATAAAACTTAAAATCATAACATAAGATCTAAAATCCAATTTTTTAGAAAGTTTAATACCTTTGGTGAGAAAAGAGTCCGCATCAATTAAACATGGATTTAAGAAAAAAGTTTTATTCTTTAGCGAATATAATTATTTATAGAACTCTTATCTAAGCTTCTTTTAAAAGGAAGTAGTTTATGAAGTTTTTTAAAATCCCTAAACTGCACTTAAACTCTAAAGAGCGCTAAGAAATGTTGTTAGAAAGTTTTATTCTTTAAAAAGTTGTCGCTTACAACCAGACTCTTTAGTTTGATTGTAAAAAACGCTTTTAGGCATTTTTAGGTCTTTATTCTTTATTCTTTATTCTTTATTCTTTATTCTTTATTCTTTATTCTTTATTCTTTAT
>NZ_SFZZ01000067.1:0-27977 GCF_011140715.1 Helicobacter pylori
TAAATGGGGGTGGTTTAAAAATGTGAGCATTCAAGGCTTGAGAAAAGTCAAATGGGCGATGAGCGTGTTTTTCATTGTTTTAGGGCTTTGCACCTATGGGGCTTACATTAAAAAAGGTTTAGAAAATAAGGACAATGGCATTAAAACCATGCAAGAAGCCATAGAAGCTGATGGGAAATTCCACAAAGAATAAGGGTAGAAAATGAAAATAACATATTGTGATGCGCTAATTATTGGAGGCGGATTGGCCGGGTTAAGGGCTAGTATCGCATGCAAACAAAAGGGTTTAAACACCATCGTTTTAAGTCTAGTGCCTGTCAGGCGTTCGCACTCTGCAGCCGCTCAAGGGGGCATGCAAGCGAGCCTTGCGAACGCTAAAAAAAGCGAGGGCGATAATGAAGATTTGCACTTTTTAGACACGGTTAAGGGGAGCGATTGGGGGTGCGATCAGCAAGTGGCTAGGATGTTTGTAACCACTGCCCCTAAAGCCATTAGGGAATTGGCCAGTTGGGGGGTGCCTTGGACTAGGATTAAAAAGGGCGATAGGCCTGCGGTCGTCAATGGTGAGCATGTTACGATTACCGAAAGAGACGACAGGCATGGTTATATTCTAAGCCGTGATTTTGGCGGCACTAAAAAATGGCGCACATGCTTTACGGCTGATGCCACAGGGCATACCATGCTTTATGCGGTCGCTAATGAAGCCTTACACCACAAAGTGGATATTCAAGACAGAAAGGACATGCTCGCTTTCATTCATCATGATAATCAATGCTACGGGGCGGTGGTAAGGGATTTGATCACCGGCGAAATTTCAGCGTATGTTTCTAAAGGCACGCTTTTAGCTACCGGAGGTTATGGGCGCGTGTATAAACACACCACTAACGCTGTGATTTGCGACGGAGCTGGGGCGGCGAGCGCGTTAGAAACCGGCGTGGCTAAATTAGGGAATATGGAAGCGGTGCAATTCCACCCTACCGCTTTAGTGCCTAGCGGGATTTTAATGACTGAAGGTTGTAGGGGCGATGGCGGCGTTTTAAGAGACAAGTTTGGCAGACGCTTCATGCCCGCTTATGAGCCGGAAAAAAAAGAGCTTGCGAGTAGGGATGTGGTCTCAAGGCGGATTTTAGAGCATATCCAAAAAGGCTATGGAGCCAAATCGCCTTATGGGGATCATGTGTGGCTGGATATTGCTATTTTAGGGCGTAACCATGTGGAAAAAAACTTGAGAGATGTGCGTGATATTGCCATGACTTTTGCGGGCATTGATCCGGCTGATAGCGAAGAGCAAACCAAAGACAACATGCAAGGAATGCCCGCTAATGAGCCTGAATACGGGCAAGCGATGGCCAAACAAAAAGGCTGGATCCCCATAAAACCCATGCAACACTATTCTATGGGTGGGGTTAGGACAAACCCTAAAGGCGAAACCCATTTAAAAGGCTTGTTTTGTGCGGGCGAAGCGGCATGTTGGGATTTGCATGGGTTTAACCGCTTGGGGGGAAATTCTGTGAGTGAAGCGGTGGTCGCTGGCATGATCATAGGGGATTATTTCGCGTCGCATTGTTTGGAAGTGCAAATTGAAATCAACACCCAAAAAGTTGAAGCTTTCATTAAAGAAAGCCAAGATTATATACATTTTTTATTGCATAATGAAGGCAAGGAAGACGTGTATGAAATCAGAGAACGCATGAAAGAAGTCATGGATGAAAAAGTGGGCGTTTTTAGAGAAGGCAAAAAATTAGAAGAAGCCCTTAAAGAATTGCAAGAGCTTTATGCACGCTCCAAAAACATTTGCGTGAAAAACAAGGTTTTACACAATAACCCCGAATTAGAAGACGCTTACCGCACCAAAAAAATGCTCAAACTCGCGCTTTGTATCACTCAAGGGGCGTTACTGCGCACCGAAAGCAGAGGGGCTCACACAAGGATTGATTACCCTAAAAGAGATGATGAAAAATGGCTTAATCGGACTTTAGCGAGCTGGCCTAACGCTGAACAAGACATGCCCACGATTGAATACGAAGAATTAGATGTGATGAAAATGGAAATCAGCCCTGATTTTAGGGGCTATGGCAAAAAGGGTAATTTCATCCCCCACCCCAAAAAAGAAGAGCGCGACGCTGAGATTTTGAAAACGATTTTAGAACTAGAAAAGCTTGGAAAAGACAGGATAGAAGTCCAGCATGCGCTCATGCCTTTTGAATTGCAAGAAAAATACAAAGCTAGGAACATGCGTTTAGAAGATGAAGAAGTGAGGGCTAGGGGGGAACATTTGTATTCTTTCAATGTCCATGATTTATTAGACCAACACAACGCTAATTTAAAAGGAGAACACCATGAGTGATAATGAACGAACGATTGTAGTTAGAGTGCTAAAATTTGACCCTCAAAGTGCAGTGAGTAAGCCGCATTTTAAAGAGTATCAATTGAAAGAAACGCCATCCATGACGCTCTTTATCGCTTTAAACCTCATTAGAGAGCATCAAGATCCGGATTTGAGCTTTGATTTTGTGTGCCGCGCTGGGATTTGCGGCTCTTGCGCGATGATGGTTAATGGGAGACCGAGACTGGCTTGTAAAACCCTAACTTCTAGTTTTGAAAGCGGGGTGATCACGCTCATGCCCATGCCCAGTTTTACACTCATTAAAGATTTGAGCGTGAATACGGGCGATTGGTTTGGCGATATGACTAAAAGGGTGGAGAGTTGGGCGCATTCTAAAGAAGAAGTGGATATTACTAAGCCGGAAAAAAGGATTGAGCCTGATGAAGCCCAAGAAGTCTTTGAACTAGACAGGTGTATTGAATGCGGGTGCTGTATCGCTTCTTGTGGGACTAAACTCATGCGCCCTAATTTCATTGGAGCTGCTGGCATGAACAGAGCCATGCGTTTTATGATTGACAGCCACGATGAAAGAAGCGATGACGATTTTTATGAGTTAGTGGGCGATGATGATGGTGTTTTTGGGTGCATGAGCTTGATCGCTTGCCATGACACTTGCCCTAAAGAATTACCCTTGCAAAGCAGTATCGCTACTTTGCGTAACCGAATGTTGAAAGTGGGTAAAAGCCGCTAATTTCTTTTAGTGGGTCGTTTTTGAAAATCTTTTTAGTTTTTTTAAGCGTCTTTTTTTTTAATGGGTGTTTTGGGTTAGTCTATAAGACTCCCATTTCAAGCCCCCCTATCTCTTATGATCCCTACACTACCACCATTGGGAGCTTGTATGCTAAAAATTTGAAAGAAAACCCTAACCATAGCGCGGCCATTCTTTTAGAAGACGGCTTTGACGCTCTGTTGCATAGAGTGGGTCTTATCAGGATGAGCCAAAAAAGCATTGACATGCAAACTTATATTTATAAGAACGATCTTTCCTCTCAAGTGATCGCTAAAGAGCTTTTAAATGCGGCCAATCGTGGGGTGAAAGTGCGCATTCTTTTAGACGATAACGGAGTGTATTCGGATTTTTCAGATATTATGCTCTTAAATTTCCATAAAAACATTGAGGTGAAAATTTTTAACCCCTACTATATCCGCAATAAAGGCTTGCGTTATTTTGAAATGCTTGCGGATTATGAGCGCATTAAAAAACGCATGCACAACAAGCTTTTCATCGTGGATAATTTCGCTGTCATTATAGGGGGGCGCAATATTGGGGACAATTATTTTGATAACGATTTAGACACGAATTTTTTAGATTTAGACGCTTTGTTTTTTGGGGGGGTTGCTTCAAAGGCCAAAGAAAGCTTTGAACGCTATTGGAGGTTCCACCGCTCTATCCCTGTTTCATTATTAAGAACCCATAAAAGGCTCAAAAACAACGCTAAAGAAATCGCTAAACTCCATGAAAAAATCCCTATCAGCGCCGAAGACAAAAACCAGTTTGAAAAAAAAGTCAATGATTTTATAGATCGTTTCCAAAAATACCAATACCCCATTTATTATGGGAATGCCATTTTTTTAGCCGATTCACCCAAAAAAATTGACACGCCCTTGTATTCGCCCATCAAAATCGCTTTTGAGAAAGCCCTTAAAAACGCTAAAGACTCCGTTTTTATCGCTTCATCGTATTTTATTCCAGGCAAAAAGATGATGAAAATCTTTAAAAATCAAATTTCTAAGGGGATTGAATTGAACATCCTTACCAATTCCCTTTCATCTACTGATGCGATAGTGGTCTATGGGGCATGGGAAAGGTATCGCAACCAATTAGTGCGAATGGGTGCGAATGTCTATGAAATACGAAACGATTTTTTCAACCGCCAGATTAAAGGGCGCTTCAGCACCAAACATTCCTTGCATGGCAAGACGATTGTTTTTGATGACAATTTAACGCTTCTAGGGAGTTTCAATATTGATCCGCGCTCTGCATACATCAACACTGAAAGCGCGGTTTTGTTTGACAACCCGTCTTTTGCTAAAAGGGTGCGTTTGTCGCTTAAAGATCATGCCCAACAATCATGGCATTTGGTGGTGTATCGGCATAGAGTGATTTGGGAAGCGGTGGAAGAAGGCATTTTAATCCATGAAAAAACTTCGCCTGACACTTCCTTCTTTTTGCGCTTGATTAAAGAATGGTCTAAAGTCCTTCCTGAAAGAGAGCTTTAAAACTTTTAATGCCCTTTATTTTGCGAAAAAGCGATATTATTGGTAACGGCGGCTAAAAGCGCTGAACACACAAACACCAAATGGATCACCACTTGCCAAAAAATGGGGTTATGCGATAGAGGCGTGTCCTTAGGGATACTGGATAAAACGTCTTCTAAACTCATGTAGCGTTTGAGCAAAAAAATCGCCGAAATGGCTACAATGGAGAGCGAAACCTTTAATTTTAAAGCGTTAAAATCCGTGTGCTTTAGCCAGGTGATTTCGCTGGCATCCACCTTGTCTAATTTAGAAACAAAGCTTTCATAACTGGCGAGCAACACCATTAAAACAAGCCCTGCCATAAACAACAAATCCACTAATCCTAAGGCTGATAAAACCAAATCCGTTTCGCTGATCGTGTTTAAATGGCTGAGCATGTGCCACAACTCTTTCATGAACGCATAACCTAAAACCACCAGCACTAACGACATGGCAATGCATAAAGGGGCTAGCAACCAACGAGTGGCAAACAACACTCTTTCAATCAATTTTTCTAACATGTTAAAACTCTTTTTTTAGGATTATGTCTTTTTTAAAGCCTTGATTATAGCTAATTTTAAAAAACCTATTAAAATGACTGATGCTTTCTTTTTGGTAAAATCATATGGATTGATAGTCTTAAAAGCTGTTTTAATCTTTTTTATATTACAATTCTTTCATGCGGTCTGGGTTTGTTACTTCTCCTTGACTGCTAGTAGTGGGTATGAATGTTTGATTTAAAACGCATGTTTTTCCATTTTTTACCTCTTACCCCTACTTTACTAAATGCTATTGCTTTGTTTTAGCCGTCTTATATTTTGCTTGCTAGTTAAAAAGCCGTCATATTCTTTGCTATCCATTAAATTCATAACGCTCTTTATTTTTTAAATGGGATTACTTTATTTTAGTTTTATACAAAACTCTTAAGAAAATAGGGGTATTTTGCAAACTCTCCCCCATAAATCCCTCTAACCCCTAAGAGTGCATCACAAGAAATTATCGCTTGACTAACGCTAAACTCTTTTAAGTTTGTAAAATCTTTAACGAACCTCTATGACAACCGGTTTAGTCATCTTTTTGCTGACTTCATCGGCATGCATTAAGGCTTCTTGTTTACTCTTATACGGGCCTATGAGATAGCGTTTAGTAGCCCCCCTATCTTCAATCTTATGGGGGAATTGGTTAAACGCTTGCAAAAAGGCTTTATTGGGCGTGTGCGCAAAAACCCCCACTTGCAAATAATGCCCTTTAGTAAGAGTGGTTTTAGAATTGGCTTTTTTAGGAACTTCTTTATGAGCTTCTTTTTTGACTTTTAGCTCTTTAACCGCATGCTTAGCTTTATCTTTATGAGCTTCCTTATCTTTAGGGGTTGCTTTAGGCTTTTTATGGGGGGTTTCTTTTTTAGTCGCAGCTTGAGATTCTTTTTGAGCGCTAGTGTGCTCAACAGCTTTTAATTCTTTTTGAGCTTCTTGTTTTTCTTCTGCTGTTTTCATCTCCGTTTGAGTTTGATCGGTTTGAGTGGGCATGTTAAACACATCATTTTCTTGTTTTTTAACATTATCCGCCACTTTGTCTAGCTTGTCTTCTTGCTTGGAAGGATCTAAATTCAAGCTTTCAAACTCATCGTCTTTTTTCTCGTCTTTAGTGTTGCCTATTTTTTGCATCCCGCTATCGGTTTGTAAAAAAGTCTCTTTAGGAGCGACTCTCGTGCTTTTCCAAAACACCATTAAAAGCACCGCTAAAATGATAATGGCTATAGCCACGATCAAAAACACCTTTTTAGTACCACCCCCATTATTTTCTTCTTCTAAAATCACTTCATTCAGTCTTTCTTTTTCTGACATCAAAAATCCTTTCAAAAATGGTTATAAATGCTTCGCCCAAGAGCTCCCGCGCTCTTTTGCAAACACTTCATAAGGTAAAGCTAAAATATTAAATTCATTAGGCCATTCATTGCTAGGGAAGACCTTCCATTCTTTAGGCAATCCTTGCGCTAATTTCATGGATAAGGTTTTAATCAACCTCTCGCCCTCGCCCAATTCCGTATGCCCCTTATGCACATACAAATGCAAATGCCCTGGCGTCTTCGTGTTATAAGCGGTAAAATTCATAAAACCTTCCTCACGAAGCAATAACTGCGCCTTATGGTAAAAACGCTCCGGATTCCTCCCGTTATAATCAAACACAATGTTTTCCACCTTATCGTTACGCAAGATGAGATTGTGCGCGATTTCTATCTCCCTTTTCAAATGCTTTTGAATGAGCGAGCTTGTGAGCATGGCATTCACTCTTTGGAATTTATTATAATAGCAACGACCCGCATAATCCATTCTCTCCCCCAAGCCTGGTTTTTTTTCAAAATAATGGCTTGTGTCTATCTTAATGAGCTTTAATTCCATTTCTGTCATCTTGACTCCCTTAAAAAATAGGCTGCTGGTACACAGGGAATTGATTAGCCATGGCTTTCAATTCTTCTTTCACATGCAATTGCAAACTAACATTATTAATATCATTCAAAATATCTGATATTTTATTCCCTATGATTTCAAATTCTTTAGCTCCCATGCCCCTTGCGCTTAATGCCGCTGATCCAATCCTTATCCCGCTCGTTACAAAAGGGCTGCGCGTTTCGCCAGGAATGGTGTTTTTATTCACAGTGATTCCGGCATTCCCTAAGGCAATATCAGCGTCTTTCCCGCTATAAGGCTTGTCTAAGAAATCCATTAAAAGCAAATGGTTAGAAGTGCCACCACTCACTAATTTGTGGTTTTTTTCTTTTAATGTTTTAGCGAGAACTTGCATGTTAGATTTCACTAATTTCGCGTAAGCTTTAAACTCTGGTTTTAAATTCTCTTTAAACCCCACCGCTTTAGCAGCAATCGCATGCATCAAAGGCCCGCCTTGAGTTCCTGGAAAAATCGCTTTATCAATCTTAGCCGCTATCTCTTCATCATTGGTTAAAATAAGCCCCCCTCTAGGCCCTCTTAAGGTCTTATGAGTGGTGCTTGAAACCACATGGCAATGCGGGAAAGGATGGGCATGCTCACCGGTTACCACAAGCCCTGCCACATGAGCTATATCGCCTAATAGTAACGCTCCCACTTCATCAGCGATTTCTCTAAATTTCTTAAAATCAATCTCCCTTGGATAGGCTGAAAACCCGCACACAATGATTTCTGGCTTAACGCTCTGAGCGATTTTTAGCGCTTCTTCATAATCAATATAGCCATCCAAATTCACGCCATAAGAAAAGCTCTGATAATGCTTGCCGGTTAAACTCACTTTAGCGCCATGCGTTAAATGCCCTCCACAGCTTAAATCCATGCCTAAAATCTTGTCATAAGGCTTTAAAAGGGCGTGATAAACAGCGTTATTAGCTTGTGAGCCTGAATGCGCTTGCACGTTAGCGAACTGGCAATTAAAAAGCTTTTTAGCCCTTTCTATGGCTAGGCTTTCTATTTTATCCACCACTTCACAGCCTCCATAATAGCGCTTGTTAGGATAGCCCTCAGCGTATTTATTCGTTAAAATGCTTCCCATAGCTTCCATAACACTAGGAAAAGTGTAATTCTCGCTCGCTATCATTTCTAAATGCTCATTTTGCCGCTTATATTCTTCAAAGATCAATTCAAAAATTTCACTATCCGTTTGTTCTAAAAAATACGCCATTATTCTTCACTCTCCACATTAAAATCGTTTTTAACAGGACGCATCGCTGGGAATAAAATCACATCTTTAATGCTTTTAGCCCCAGTGAGTAACATCACCAACCTGTCAATGCCTATGCCTTGCCCTGCAGTGGGGGGCATTCCATGGGCTAGGGCCCACACGTAATCTTCATCCATGTATTGGGCTTCTTCATCGCCTTTTTCTTTCTCAGCCACTTGATTTTTAAAGCGTTCTAATTGATCCAAAGGATCATTCAACTCGCTAAAGCCGTTAGCGATTTCTTTCCCTGCAATAAACAATTCAAACCTGTCAGCAATATTAGGGTTACTATCGTTGCGTCTGGCTAGGGGGCTAATCTCAATGGGGTATTGGGTTACAAAAGTGGGGTTAATGAGCTGGTGCTCTACAAAATGATCAAACGCTTCAGCGAGCAATTTACCATAAGTGAGATCTGGCTCTACTTTGATGCCTTGCTCTAACAAATAAGCCAAAAGCCTGTCTTCTTTTTCTAAAATATCCTTACTGATGCCCCCTATTGTTTCTAAAGCGTCCAAATAGGAAATCACGCTCGTTTGGTTGAAATCCACTTCCATATCGTTATAAATGATTTTTGAAGGTAAGTTCAAAGTCTTTAGCAAGTAGTCAAATAGCCTCTTACTAAGTTCAATCAAATCTTCATAAGTGTGATACGCCCAATAAAACTCAATCATCGTAAATTCGGGGTTATGGCTGTGATCCATGCCCTCATTCCTGAAATTACGATTGATTTCAAACACCGCTTCAAAACCCCCCACAATCAAGCGTTTGAGGTATAATTCTGGAGCGATTCTTAAATACCTTTCAATTTCTAAAGCGTTATGGTAAGTGATGAAAGGCCTTGCGTTCGCCCCGCCAGGAATGGGGTGCATCATGGGGGTTTCCACTTCTAAAAACCCTTCCGTTTCAAAGAATTTCCGCACGCTAGAAACAATCAAACTGCGTTTTTTAAACACATCTTTAACGCTAGGATTGACGATTAAATCCAAATAGCGCTGGCGGTAACGCAATTCTATATCGCTTAATCCATGAAACTTTTCAGGTAAAGGCACAATGGTTTTGCTTAAAATATGAAATTCTAGGGCATGAACGCTTAATTCACCGGTTTTGGTAGCAAAAGGGAAGCCTTTCACCAACACAATATCGCCCACTTCTAAATGCTTTTTCAAGCTTTTAAATTCATCGTTCAATTCATTTTGCGAAACATAAGCTTGCAAAATCGCGCTTTCATCTTCAATTTTAATAAAGCATGCCTTACCCATTAAACGCAAGAGCTTGACCCTCCCTACAACGCTCTCGCATTTTTCTTTGTCTTTAGGCTCTTCTAAATCCTTAACATAAGCGTATTTTTCTAAAAAAGCGGCGTTGGTGAGGCTCCGTTTCAAGCCATTTTTATAAGGGTTTTTGCCTTCTTCTCTCAAGCTATTGGCTTTATGGATGCGTTGTTGGATGTATTGGTTAGAAAACATGTGATGCCTTTATAGGGGTTCTTTATTAGATGGGGTTGGGATTGGTGGGGTTTGGTTAGATTTATTGTGTTTTGGCTCTAGCATGTTTTTAGGCAAATCTTTAGCCTTTTCTTTTAAAGCTTCTACGCCCTTATCCGTAGCCTTATTAAAAGATTCTTTGGCGTTATCAATAGATTCTTTATTTTTAACTTCATCGCTCATTTCTTCAAGGTTGTCTTTAAGGTTTTTCTCCACATGTTTGACGCCATCAAGGCGCATGATCTTACTAGCGATGCTTTTCATGGTGGGGAAAATAGCGCTCTTTTCTTGCAAATAGGCGTTAGCGTCTTTCATTAAATCCATTTTAGAGAGTGCATAAAGGATGAAAGAAAGCACTAAAAAAGTCTTCAAACATGAAAAAATAAACCCTAACGCTTTGTCTATAATGCCTAGACCGCTAAAGACTAACACCTTGCCTAGCAACACTCCAAGAGCTAAAAAAAACACCCAAATGGACGCCAACACCAGTAAAAAACCAATGAGATTGGTCATGGTTTCATTTCTTAAATCATACAAATGCTCTGAAAATAAATTCCCAACAGCCACAGAATAGCGAGACGCCAAATAAACGCCAAGCACAATCCCCAAAGTCGCTGCTATTTCACTCACGAAGCCATGATAAAACCCCCTAATCCCAAAGGCTACCACTACCACAAGTAACGCCAAATCAATATAGTTCAAACCCTAAACCCAAACCTTTCTCTCATTATCTCTATCTCATATAAGGATAGTCGCAGCGTTCTAAAACAAACACCCATCATTCTTAAATCATGCCAATTCACGCTCTTTAGGCTTGAAATTTGAAAATAATAACACAACTTAAAAAAAACTACCCTTAAAAAAATCAATCTAAAATTCTTAAATTAAAATATAGCTATAATACACTAAAACAATCTCAAGGTTTCAAAATCTAGCCATGCGTCTTATTCTGTTCAATCAAAACGCTTTTTTATTGGCATGCATGTTTGTTTCAAGCGTGTATGTGAACGCTGTTTTAGACGCTTATGCGATTGAAAACCCCTATATTTCTATCATACTCACAAGCCTATTAGCCCCTTTAAGCATTTTAGCGTTTTTAAAAACCCCCAGAAATAGTGCTTTTGCTTTGGGGTTTTTCGTGGGGGCGTTATTGTTTTATTGGTGCGCTTTAAGCTTTCGCTACTCGGATTTCACTTACTTATTGCCCTTAATCATTGTTTTAATAGCGTTAGTTTATGGGGTTTTATTTTATTTGTTGCTCTATTTTGAAAACCCCTATTTCAGGCTTTTGAGTTTTTTAGGCTCTAGTTTTATCCACCCCTTTGGATTTGATTGGTTAGTCCCAGATAGCTTTTTTTCTTATAGCGTGTTTAGGGTGGATAAATTATCTTTAGGGCTTGTTTTTTTGGCTTGCATTTTTTTGAGCGCTCAAAATCTTAAAAAACACAGAATGATAGGGGTTTTATTGCTGCTTGGCGCGTTGGATTTTAATGGTTTTAAAACAAGCGATTTAAAAAAGGTTGGAAATGTTGAATTAGTCTCTACAAGAACGCCCCAAGATTTGAAATTTGATTCAAACTACCTTAACAATATTGAAAACAACATCCTTAAAGAAATCAAACTCGCTCAAAGCAAGCAAAAAACCCTGATTGTTTTTCCAGAGACCGCCTACCCTATCGCTTTAGAAAACTCCCTCTTTAAAGCTAAGCTAGAAGATTTAAGCGATAATATTGCTATTTTAATAGGGACATTGCGGACTCAAGGCTATAACCTTTATAACAGCTCGTTTTTATTTTCTAAAAAAAGCGTTCAAATCGCTGATAAAGTGATCTTAGCCCCCTTTGGCGAGACCATGCCTTTACCCAAGTTTCTTCAAAAACCCCTTGAAAAACTCTTTTTTGGCGAGAGCGCTTATTTATACCGCAACGCTTCTAGTTTCAGCGATTTCACATTAGACGATTTCACTTTTCGCCCTTTAATTTGCTATGAAGGCACTTCCAAAGCCGCTTATTCAAACAGCCCTTCAAAAATTTTTATAGTGATGAGCAATAACGCATGGTTTAGCCCAAGCATTGAACCCACCCTACAAAAAACGCTTTTAAAATACTATGCAAGGCGTTATGATAAAATCATCTTGCACAGCGCGAACTTTTCAACTTCTTACATTCTAAACCCTAGTTTATTAGGCGATATTCTTTTTAGGAAACGATAATGATTAAAGCGATTAATATTTCTCATGCTTTTGAAAAGCCTCTTTATAATGGCGTGAATTTGCACATCAAGCCCAAAGAAAGCCTAGCGATTTTAGGCGTGAGTGGGAGCGGTAAAAGCACGCTTTTAAGCCATTTAGCCACCATGCTAAAACCCAATAGTGGGACGATCGGTTTGTTAGAACACCAGGATATTTATGCCTTAAATTCCAAAAAGCTTTTGGAATTACGGCGCTTAAAAGTGGGCATAATCTTCCAATCGCATTACCTTTTTAAGGGTTTTAGCGCTTTAGAAAACTTGCAAGTCGCTTCAATCCTAGCCAAGCAAGAAATAAATCATTCCCTTTTAGAACAATTAGGCATAGCCCACACCCTAAAACAAGGCGTGGGCGAATTGAGCGGCGGCCAGCAACAACGCTTAAGCATCGCCAGAGTGCTTTCTAAAAAACCCCAAATCATTATCGCTGATGAACCCACCGGGAATTTAGACACCACTAGCGCTAATCAAGTCATCAGCATGCTGCAAAATTACATTACAGAAAACGAAGGGGCGTTAGTCTTAGCCACGCATGATGAGCATTTAGCCTTCACTTGCTCTCAAGTCTATCGCTTAGAAAAAGAATCTTTAATTAAGGAAAAATAAAAATGTTACAACGCCCTAAAATTGTCGCTGAATTGAGCGCTAATCATAACCAGGATCTAAACCTAGCCAAAGAAAGCCTTCATGCCATTAAGGAAAGCGGCGCGGATTTTGTCAAGCTCCAAACCTACACGCCAAGCTGCATGACTTTAAACTCTAAAGAAGATCCTTTCATCATTCAAGGCACTTTATGGGATAAAGAAAATCTGTATGGATTATATCAAAAGGCTTCTACCCCCCTAGAGTGGCATGCTGAATTGTTTGAGTTGGCTAAAAAGCTTGGTTTAGGCATTTTTAGCTCGCCTTTTAGTTCACAAGCTTTAGAGCTTTTAGAGAGCCTAAATTGCCCCATGTATAAAATCGCTAGTTTTGAAATCGTTGATTTAGACTTGATTGAAAAAGCCGCTCGCACACAAAAGCCCATTATCCTTTCTAGCGGTATCGCCACACACGCCGAATTGCAAGACGCCATCTCATTGTGCAGAGGAGTGAATAATTTTGACATCACCCTTTTAAAATGCGTGAGCGCTTATCCTAGCAAATTAGAAGACGCTCATTTATTAAGCATGGTTAAATTAGGCGAAACCTTTGGCGTTAAATTTGGCTTGAGCGATCACACGATTGGCACTCTTTGCCCCATTCTAGCCACTACTTTAGGGGCGAGCATGATAGAAAAGCATTTCATTTTAAACAAATCCTTACAAACCCCAGACAGCGCTTTTAGCATGGATTTTAACGAATTTAAAAGCATGGTTGGAGCCATCAAACAAAGCGTTTTAGCCTTAGGCGAAGAAGAGCCAAAAATCAATCCAAAGACTTTAGAGGAGCGAAGATTTTTTGCACGCTCTTTATTCGTCATTAAGGACATTCAAAAAGGCGAAGCATTGACTAGCGATAATGTCAAAGCCTTACGCCCCAACCTTGGCTTACACCCTAAATTTTATAAAGAAATTTTAGGCCAAAAGGCATCAAAATTTTTAAAAGCCAACACCCCTTTAAGCGCTGATGATATAGAACGCTCATTGTAGTTTGTTTTCATTGAAAAATGGGGATTTTAATTTTGTTTTATGGTTTTAGATTTGATTTTTTGATTAAAATTTTTAAAAATTATTTTTAATTTCTTCAACATTTTTTGCTAGTAACCTTAAAAGATCATTGGATTTCTTATTATAATTTTGCATTAAAAATTTAGTGTCTATTAAAATTCCTTTTATATTTTCATATTGCTTTAGGTTGTCTCTCCACTCTCCATTTGCAAAGCCTATATTTTCAAAAATATTGCTCAATTTTAGCGGATTGTTAAATCTGTTGAATGGCATTAAAAAGATATTGTAAACCTCTTTTTTTGTTTCTAGTTTTGCCACATATTCGCCATAAACAATCTGTTTTATTATGGATGCGCTATTGGGTAAATCACTTGCAACTCCACTTATGCCATATCTATAATATTTTGCATCTAATATGTAAATTTTATCGTCAAACAGCATGATGCTATCTGGTTGCAATAAATAATCAGGGTTTTGATTAGAACACCGCAAATTCCATTTTGTTTTAGGAAAATAAACTTCTTTATTTTTTATACCAAATGCTCTGTCTATCATTTTTTCCCAAACAACATAAAAATGATATGTTCCAAATTTAAAATCAGTCTTATCCAAAATATTATCATCTTGTAAAAGAATATTTTTCATAGATTGAAAAAGGATTTTCTTGTCATCATTAAAGGTGTTGTTTAGCTTGTTTTCAAGCAGATAAATGCAATAATTTTTATCAGTGGGTAGGTTAAATTTTGATGGCATAAACGAGCTAAACACAAAGCCAAATTTAGAAAACGCTTCATGCACACAATATTTGTTTATAGCTGTTATCAATTCATTTTCATTAATCATTTCCTTTTTAACTTGAAAACGAGTGTAGATGAAAGAGTTTTTATTGTTAAGGTTTTGAATAATGGGTCTGTTTTTATTCATCGTTTTGGAAAAATTGATTTTACCTTTTGCACTATTTTCATAATAGCTTTTATTCTCTGCATAATAACCATGCGATAAAAAATATTCTATGACATTTTTATACGCTGTGAGTGGAAAATTTGATCTTATAATCTCATTTTTATTATTTAACAAACTTTCACATGCAATTGCTTTATTATATTCTAAAAGAATGGAAATAAGCTTTTTTATATCTGTTCTAATGTTTTTATCATCGCTTATATCAAATCCTAGCGGGAAACAGATTTGTAAATCATTATTGATGCTTCTAATACCTACAAAATTGTCGTTCAATTTATTGTCTGTAAAACAGCGCTCTTTTAAATCAAACATCAAATAAAAGTTCTTTCACACCATCGCTAAAAATATCAAATTGGGTTCTACCTTTTTCTTTGGTAAAATTCTTTACAACAGCTTCAAGCGTATTAAATTTTGTAGTATCAAATATTATATTTCTATCAAATTTAAAAACATCGTCCCAAAGGTATTTTATAACTTTATGTGCAAAATTTTCTTTGCTCTTTAGATCATCAATACTTACAAAATAAACGCCAAATCGCTTATCTTCCATAGAACTCAGCCCCTCGTTATTTTGAGCTATTTTTTCATTGATGGTGGTGCAAAATTTTTGCCAAGTAATATCAGTATCTAAAATTTTCATATTTTTAAAATCATCATCAACATTTTCAAAGAAATTCTCAATGAGTCGCATAGAAAATCTACGCTGAAAAGCAGTATCTAGTGTGAATACATTTTGATCGCTCGTATTCATTGTAGCGACTATCCATAAATTTGACGGGATTCTTATACTTGCATTTTTATCGTTATGGACAATATTTGCAATATCCGTATTATTGATAGCATACTCACTAGAGCCTTTTTTAAAGCCATCTTTGTCATGTTTTAGTCTGTCAAGAAGTTGAAAAATTTCTCCAAATATGGCAGGTGCATTACCACGATTTATTTCATCAACCACCAGAACATGTTTAGTTTGTGGGTTATGATACGCTTTTTTAAGGATATTTGTAAAAGGTCCAGGATTAAATTTATAACTAACGATACCGCTATCATCTATACTTGGCATAATCTGTCCCACAAAATCACTATAAGAATAATCAGGGTGGAACACTATCTTTTCTACCACGCTATTATTGCAATAATCTCTTTGCAAAGTATAACTTTTGCCACTACCAGGAACACCATAAAGGATGATATTTTTCCCCCCCATCTATTCTAACGCTTTCATTTATTTTACCATCATCTAAAGATCTCGTTTCATTCTCGCTAAAAACCAATAAATGCTTGCTATTATTGATTAAGCCATTTAAAACATTGTATCTTGTGTCAGTGGGTAAAATGATTTCTAATGTGTATTTTTTGTAAGATATGTGAGTAAAAAGCAGAATATCATCAACATTTAATTCATAGTTTGATCGGTTTTCTTTTATTTTATCAACTTCTGCCCTGATGATTCTCTTAATTCCTCCACCAAGTCTAGGATCTGTGCTCTGGGGAAAACGGACCTTATCTTCATAACCAGATAAATACCCCCTTATGACAAAAAGCTGTGTCTAAAACACTAGATCAATAAAAAGATAATCTCATTTCACCTTTTCAAGATACTCTTCTGTTTCCGTATTGACTTTAATCACCTCACCCTCTAAAACATGGAAAGGCACTTGCACAACCGCACCGGTTTCTAAAGTCGCTGGCTTTTTGCTCGCGCTTGAAGTATCGCCCTTAAAATTAGGAGCCGTTTCCACAATCTTTAAAGCCACAACTTGCGGCACATCCACTGAAATTGCCTTGTCATTATGCAATAAAACCTGCACTTGCATGCCGTCTAGCATCCATTTAGAAGCCTCGCCCACTTGAGAGTCGTTTAAAGCGATTTGTTCATAGCTCTCTATATCCATGAATTGGTATGTATCGCCATCGTGATAAAGGTATTGCATCGTTTTTTCAACCAAGTTAGGTTCTTCGCACTTATCCCCCGCATGGAAAGTCTTTTCAATCACCTTACCATCCAAAAACGACTTGATTTTCGCGCGCACAAAAGCCGCACCCTTACCAGGCTTGACATGCTGGTATTCCACAATCCTATAAGGCACACCGCCCAATTCAATTTTCAAGCCCTTTTTGAGCTCGCTCATCCCAATTGCCATGTTACACTTTTTCCTTGTTGATTAAATTTTATTAGCGCTGCCCAAAAGTTTCATGCGCTCTTTGACCACATTTTTAAGCGCTAATTGGGCCGGAGAAAAAAACTTCCTCAAATCAAATTGGCTCTTATCTTCATTAGCCACCTTGCGCACTTCTGCGATGAAAGCGATCCTTAAATCCGTATCGGTATTGACCTTATTGATCCCCCCTTTTATAGATTCTTGTAGAAATTCAAAAGGCACGCCCTTAGAGCCTTTCAAATCGCCTCCAGCGTCCAAATAAGATTTCCTCACATTATCTGGTATCGCGCTCGCTCCATGCAAAACTAAAGGGATATTAGTGAGTCTTTTGACTTCTTGCAAGCGTTCAAAATCTAATTTGGGCTCGCCCTTAAACTTAAACGCTCCATGGCTTGTCCCAATGGCTGGGGCTAAGTAATCCACTTGAGATTCTTTGACAAACTGCTCCGCTTCTTTAGGATTCACTAACACCGCATCTTTTTCATCTACTGAAATATTGTCTTCAATCCCCATCAAACGCCCCAACTCCGCTTCCACGCTCACTCCAGCGTTATGCGCCATTTTGACCACTTTAGAAGTCAATTCCAAATTTTCTTCAAAAGCATGATGAGAGGCATCAATCATCACAGAAGTGAAACCCGCTTTCACGGCTTTTTCGCAGCTTTCAAAAGTCGTGCCATGATCTAGGTGTAAGGCTACAGGAATGTGGGGGTAGCGTTCGCACATGATTTTCACCATGCCCACCGCCATATCAATCCCCATGTATTTGATCGCTCCTTCACTCGCTTGAATGAAAAGCGGGGAATTTTCCTCGTTTCCTGCTTCAAAAATAGCGTTTAGCATTTCAAAATTCACGAAATTAAACGCCCCTACCCCATAACCTTCTTTATGGGCTTTCAATAAGATTTCATTGCCTTTAACTAACATGATAACACCTCATCAATTACTTGTTGATAACAATTTTAGCGTGCTTCCTTAATTCCTCGATTCGTTGATTCATGCGTTCTTGGAAAAGCTTTTCTTGTAACATCCCCTTAATGGTGGGTTTAGCTTGCTCATAAGTATAAGTTACAGGGCTATCTTTAGAAATCAAATAAATAATATGATAACCAAACTCCGTTTTAACAGGGGTCTTAGTGTAATCCCCAGGAGTTAAAGCGAAAGCGGCTTTAGAAAAATCCGGAGCCATTTGGTTCTTTTGGAATTTCCCCAAATCACCGCCATTTTGCGCATTCTTACTGTTAGGATCAATCGTATCCCGATTGGCTAACTCAATGAATTTGACTTCTTTTTTAGCCTTTGGCTGTTTGTCAATCTCAGAAATAATCCGTTTAGCCTCATCTTCGGTTTTCACTAAAATATGCCTAGCATGGGCTTCTTGCTTGACAAAAAGCTGATCTTTATTAGCGTTGTAAAAATCCTGCATTTCTTTTTCAGGGATTTGGATTTTTTTCACTTCTTCAGCCTGTTTTTTAGCCCAAAATTCCACTAAAGCCTGTTTTTTAACCGCTTCCATCATCGCTTTAAATTCTGGAGTCTGATTAAGCTTTTCTGCCTTAGCCTCATTTTCTACAAGTGCGGTGCGGATAGCTTGCTCAATCAAGGCTTCTTTTTCTTTCTCTTTAAGCTTGTCAAAATCAAAATTAGGATTTCGTTGCTTAATCATGTCAAAATCGCTTTTGGTGATGGGCCTGCCATCCACTGTAGCTAACACGCCTGCTGAAGAATCAGTCGTTTTTTTCGTGTTATGTGCAGCGTTATTTGCGTTATGAGCCGGCTTAGCCACCAAAAACGACGCGCTCAACGCGCCCACTAACGCTAAATTTAAGATATTCTTTTTCATTGTGTGTTCTCCACTCTAAACTAATTTTCATCATTAAATCCACATTATAGCAAATTTAAAACAAAATCAGCTATCATGATTACAGAAAACTCACATTGAGGGGTAAGAAATGCTTAAAGTTATTCATTCCATTCAAAGCGGGTAAAAATGTTCGCCTCAGATGTTGTAATAATATTTATTATCTTTTTTAGTGTTAGTTTTATTCTTTTTGGAAAGGAAAAGAATGTTAAAAAGGATTCAAAAATCCTCGATGCAATTATGAATATAATATTCGTAATTATTGTTGTATGTATTCTCTTTCCTTGGTTACCAGGGTTATTATTCTTTATATTTGGTCTTTTAGCATTACATGTTATTCCATATTAAGTAATTTCTATGCCTTTAGTCAATCTCATATTGATAAGCTTACTATATAAGATTAAGGGACTTTGCGCTTAAATTACCCTATCAAAATAAGAAGGATTTCAGGCTATGGTTTTGTCTTTATCTATCCTTAAAAAAAGCTTTAATGATTTTTTAAGCGCTAGAATGCTTTTAATCAATCTTGGCCCTATCCTTTTGAGTCTGGCGTTTTTTGGAGCTGTTTTTTACTACAATGGCGCAAATATTGTGGGTTATTGCCAAATTTTATTACCGCAATCTTTGAATGACTATTCCCATTCTCAAGGCTTTTTTGCTGGCGTGTTCGCATGGGTTTTTAAAGCGTTAGTGTATTTTCTTATTTTTTGGATCGTGATTCTTTTGAGTTTAATCATCAATATTTTTGCGTCTGTTTTTTACACCCCTTTGGTGGTTTCTTATTTGCACCAAAAATATTATCCCCATGTTGTTTTAGAAGAATTTGGCTCTATTCTTTTTTCTATTAAATATTTTTTAAAATCGCTCATTTTTATGCTTTTATGGATGGCGGTTTTAACGCCCTTTTATTTCATTCCCTTTATAGGGGTCTTTGGGGTCTTTTTTTCCATAATTCCGCATTTTCTTTTTTTCAAAAACACCATGAGTTTGGATATAGCCAGCATGATTTTTAATCATCAAAGCTATCAAAATTTACTCAAACAGCACCGATTAAAACATTATCGTTTTTCGTTTTTTTGCTATCTTTTTTCCTTAATCCCTTTTTTTAATTTTTTTGCCACTTTATTGCAAACCCTAATGCTAACGCACTACTTTTTTATCCTTAAAGAAAAAGAATGCTAGATTTTATTCAAGAGCTTAGCACCCCCCATGTTAGGGATTTTTTCTTGTTGTTTTTAAGGGTTAGCGGCGTGCTGTCTTTCTTCCCTTTTTTTGAAAACCATTTAGTGCCTTTGTCGGTGCGCGGGGCTTTAAACTTGTATGTGAGCGCGATTTTTTACCCCACTTTAGAGTTTTCAAACGCCGCTTACACGCCAGAGGGTTTTATTATTGCTTGCTTGTGCGAGCTGTTTTTAGGGGTGTGTGCGTCTATCTTTTTGCAAATCGTCTTTGCAAGCTTGGTGTTTGCAACCGATAGCATCAGCTTTTCTATGGGGCTTACGATGGCGAGCGCATATGATCCTATTTCAGGATCGCAAAAACCCATTGTGGGGCAAGCCCTTTTATTGTTAGCGATTTTAATTTTATTGGATTTATCGTTCCACCATCAAATCATCTTATTTGTGGATCACAGCTTAAAAGCCGTCCCTTTAGGGCAATTTGTCTTTGAGCCAGCGTTAGCTAAAAACATTATCAAAGCCTTTTCGCACTTGTTTGTCATAGGGTTTTCTATGGCGTTCCCTATTTTATGCTTGGTGTTATTGAGCGATATTATTTTTGGCATGATCATGAAAACCCACCCTCAGTTCAACCTGCTCGCTATCGGGTTTCCGGTTAAAATTGCGATCGGGTTTGTGGGCATTATTTTAATCGCTTCGGCTATCATGGGGCGTTTTAAAGAAGAAATCAGCCTAGCCTTTAGCGCCATTAGCAAAATCTTTTAAAGGATCAATATGATTAGTTTTAAAGAAGCTCTAAAAATCCATTCTAGCATTCCCCTAAAACCCTTAGAAATAGAGGTTATTTCTTTGTTTGAAAGCATAGGGCGCATTTTAGCAGAAGATATTATTTGCATTCACCCCTTGCCTAAATTCAATCAAAGTGCCATGGATGGCTATGGGTTTAAAATGCAAGATTTAGGCAAAAAAACTCAAGTCATTCAGCGCATCTTTGCCGGAGATGATATGAGCGCTTTAGAAGTTAAAGAAAATGAATGCGTTAAAATCATGACTGGAGCGATGGTGCCAAAGGGAATAGAAACGATTGTCCCTATAGAATGCATGCTAGAAAGCCATACAAATTTCGCCCTAGCTCCCAAAGATTTTAAAATAAACGCCAATATCCGTCAAAAGGGCGAAAACGCTTCTTTAAACAGCGTGTTAGTCCCTAAAAATACCCGTTTGAATTACGGGCATATCGTGCTCATTGCCTCTCAAGGGTTAAAAGAAATCAAAGCGTTTAGGAAATTAAAAATCGCTTTATTTAGTAGCGGCGATGAATTAGTGCCTTTAGGGCAAAACGCCCTAGAATGCCAAGTTTATGATGTTAATTCAGTGGGTATTTTTAACATGCTTAAAAACTACAACACGCATTTTTTAGGGGTTTTAAAAGATAATAAAGATTTACAGCTTAAAGCACTTGAATCACAAGACTATGATGTCATCCTTTCAAGCGCGGGGGTGAGTGTGGGGGATAAAGACTTTTTTAAAGACGCTTTGAAAGAAAAAAACGCCCTTTTTTATTATGAAAAAGTCAATCTCAAACCTGGAAAACCGGTAACTTTAGCCAAACTCAATCAAAGTATCATTATAGGCTTGCCGGGTAATCCTTTAAGCTGCTTATTGGTTTTACGAGTTTTGATTCTACCCTTACTGGAGTGCTTATCCTTAAATAAAGATTTTAAACTAAAACCCTTTAAGGCTCAAATCAATGCCCCTTTAAAGCTTAAAGGCGAACGAACGCATTTAATTTTAGGCAACTATTCAAACAACCAATTCATTCCTTACAACAACAACCGCTATGACTCAGGAGCGATTCAAGCCCTTGCACAAGTTGATTCTATCGCTTTGATTGATGAAGGGGTGGGATTAGTTCAGGGCGAAATTGAAATTTTAAGGTTTGAAAATTAAAATGGCTTTTTGCTATAATGGCAAGTTTAAAACCCCACTCATAAAGGTTCTGTTTGTGGATAACTACACCTATAGCGAATTGTTAAAAAGCTTGCAAAACAAATGCGATAATATCGCTTTAATCATCAAGCCTGAAAGGATCAAACAAGAATTAGAACGCATTGAAAAAGAGCAAGAAGACCCTAATTTTTGGCAAGATGTTT
The DNA here is from genome assembly GCF_011140715.1 of Helicobacter pylori. Lineage (GTDB taxonomy): Bacteria > Campylobacterota > Campylobacteria > Campylobacterales > Helicobacteraceae > Helicobacter > Helicobacter pylori_DA. Next base: position 22,030 of record NZ_SFZZ01000067.1, read on the forward strand.
TAAAGGCTAGAGACACCAATAAAGAAAAAGTACGCCTGAACCGCTTGCTAGAAACCTATCAAAAAACGAAAGATTCTCTAGATGAAAGCGTAGAATTGTTTGAACTCGCTCAAAACGATAACGATGAGGTTACTTTATCCTTGCTCTATGAAGAGGCTCCTACTTTAGAACACAGCGTCCAAAAAGTAGAAATTGAAATCATGTTAAGCGGTGAAAACGACGCTTCAAACGCTATTATTACCATTCAGCCTGGAGCGGGGGGGACTGAAAGCCAGGATTGGGCGAGTATTTTGTATCGCATGTATTTGAGATGGGCGGAAAGAAGGGGCTTTAAAAGCGAGATTTTAGACTATCAAGATGGCGAAGAAGCGGGCATTAAAGGGGTCGCCTTTATCATTAAGGGCGAAAACGCTTATGGCTATTTGAAAAATGAAAACGGGGTGCATAGGCTTGTAAGGATTTCGCCCTTTGATGCGAACGCCAAACGGCACACGAGTTTTGCGAGCGTGCAAATTAGCCCTGAATTAGACGATGATATTGATATAGAAATTGATGAAAAAGATGTCCGTTATGATTATTACAGAGCCAGTGGGGCAGGCGGTCAGCATGTCAATAAAACAGAAAGCGCGGTTAGAATCACGCATTTTCCTACCGGTATTGTGGTGCAATGCCAAAACGACAGGAGCCAGCATAAAAACAAAGCGAGCGCGTTAAAAATGCTTAAATCCAAGCTTTATGAATTGGAATTAGAAAAGCAGCAAAGCAGCACCAAAAATGAAGAAAAAAGCGAGATCGGTTGGGGGCATCAAATAAGAAGCTATGTTTTAGCCCCCTACCAGCAAGTCAAAGACGCGCGCTCCAACACCGCTTATAGCAATGTGGAAGCGATACTAGACGGCGATATTGATGCGATTTTAGAGGGCGTTTTGATTGCTAAAGCTTAAGTGCGCTAAAATGACAGCTAATAAATTATGGTTACTATAAAACGCTTTTTAAAACCAATTGGCAAGGAACAACAATGACACAAGAAGAATTAGACGCTTTGATGAATGGTGGCGATTTAGAAAATTTGGAAGCCCTAGAGGCTAAAGAGGAAGCTAAAGAGGTTAAAGAAGAGGGTAAAGAAAATTCCAATCATAGTGAAAAAATGACCGTCAAAAAAGAAGACGCTGAAAAATACGGCAAGATTAGCCCTAACGAATGGCCTCCCCCTCCCCCCACTGAAGAGCATAAAGTCGTGCATCAATTAGATGATGTTACAAGAGATTCTGAAGTGAAAGCCACGCAAATTTTTGATCAATTGGATTTGATCGGGGCTAGTGCTGAAAAAATCTCTAAAATGGTTAAAAAAATCCAAGAACCTTTGCAAAAACACCAAGAAATTTTTGACAATTTGCATGGCCATTTTCCCAATGTTGAATCTTTTAAAACCGCGCTCAATGAGCAACAAGAAATCCTAAACGCCCTTAAAAGCATTGAAGAAGAAGCCGCTAATTGCTCTGATAGCTCCATGCAAGCGATGGATATTATGCAGTTTCAAGATATTCACCGCCAAAAAATTGAACGAGTGGTCAATGTCATGCGAGCGCTCAGCCAATACATGAATTCGCTTTTTGAAGGCAAAATTGATGATTCTAAGCGCGTGAGTTCAGCGACTTATATCACCGGCGATGACGATAAAGATTTAGCCAGCGCGGACGATATTGAAGCCTTGATCGCTTCTTTTGGAGCCAAGTAGTTTTGAACCAAGTTGAATTACTCTCTCCAGCCGGTAATTTAAAAAAACTTAAAATCGCCCTCAACTATGGGGCTGATGCGGTTTATGGGGGAGTGAGCCATTTTTCTTTACGCAATCGCGCAAGCAAGGAATTTACTTTAGAGACTTTCAAAGAAGGGATTGACTACGCCCATGCGCTAAATAAAAAAGTCTATGCCACGATCAATGGTTTCCCTTTCAATTCACAGCTCAAGCTTTTAGAAGAACATATTGACAAAATGGCAGAATTGAAGCCAGACGCTTTTATTATCGCTGCGCCTGGGGTAATCAAACTCGCTTTAAAAATCGCCCCGCATATTCCCATCCATTTATCCACGCAAGCGAATGTCTTAAATTTGCTAGATGCGCAAGTGTTTTATGATTTAGGGGTCAAACGCATTGTGTGTGCTAGGGAATTGAGCCTGAATGATGCGATTGAAATTAAAAAAGCCTTACCCAATTTGGAATTAGAAATCTTTGTGCATGGGAGCATGTGCTTTGCCTTTTCAGGGCGTTGCTTGATTTCGGCCTTACAAAAGGGGCGCGTGCCTAATAGAGGGAGTTGCGCGAATGATTGCCGGTTTGATTATGAATATTATGTGAAAAACCCTGATAACGGCGTGATGATGAGGTTGGTTGAAGAAGAGGGCGTAGGCACGCATATTTTTAACGCTAAAGATTTGAATCTCTCTAATCATATCGCTGAAATTTTAAGTTCCAACGCCATTAGCGCGCTTAAGATTGAAGGGCGCACCAAGTCCAGTTACTACGCCGCGCAAACCACGCGCATCTATCGTTTAGCGGTTGATGATTTTTACCATAACACCTTAAAGCCGAGTTTTTATGCTAGCGAATTGAACACGCTTAAAAACAGGGGTTTTACGGACGGCTATTTGATGCGAAGGCCTTTTGAAAGGTTGGATACTCAAAACCACCAAACAGCCATCAGCGAAGGGGATTTTCAAGTCAATGGCGAAATCACAGAAGATGGGCGTTTTTTTGCATGCAAATTCACCACTACCACTAACATAGCTTATGAAATCATCGCTCCCAAAAATGCGGCTATCACGCCCATAGTCAATGAAATTGGCAAGATTTACACCTTTGAAAAACGCTCTTATTTAGTGCTGTATAAAATCCTTTTAGAAAATAACACCGAGTTAGAAACTATCCATAGCGGGAATGTGAATTTAGTGCGACTGCCTACACCTTTACCAGCTTTTAGTTTTTTGCGCACCCAAGTAGAGTCTAAAAATGGTGTTTTTAGAGATTAGGTATTACAAACGATTAAGAGAAACGCATGCCCTTAGAAACTATCACGCTCGCTCATATTTACGAAGAACAAGGGTTTTTTGAAGAAGCGTTGCAAATTTATACTAATATTTTAAACAAAACCCCTGACCATGCAGAGGCGTTAAAACAAATAAAGCGTTTGGAAAAAATCCAAAAAAATTGTGCTCCTTTCAAGCACGACGCAATACTAGAGCGGCACTATTTGAATTTTATCAAAGGGGATTTTTTGAGCGTTGAAAATTTAGAAAAATGGCTGGTAGAATGGAATTGAAAAACATTATTTCAGAAACCCTTAATGAAATTGAAAAAATGGCTAAAACGATTGATAATAACTTTGATGCAGTGCAAAAAACGCCCTCTTTTTTCAAAACGCCTCCCTATTTGCAAAACACCCCTTTAGAGCCAAAAAACGCTGCTAAAATAGAAACCCAAGAAAAAATCACAGAAGAAAAAGAAGAAGAGGTGCCAGAAATCATTACAGAAGAAATCGCGCAAGAAAACCCCACGCAAGTGTTAATTTCAAACGAGAGGGTTTTTTTAAAAAACTTACTAGAAAGAACTTTAGTGTTGTTTCAAGGCATGCAGGCTTTAGAAGAAAAGGAAGCCCTAGAGCGATTGGATTTAGTGGCGCGTTTCTTGCAATACCAATTGAGCGTGCTTGAAAAACGATTGGAATCTTTGGAGCGAGAAAACACAGAGTGAAAAACGATCAAAGGAATTTTTTAAAAACATTAAAAAATAAGGCTCTAATTTTCAATATTCCATGAAAACAAAGCCTTAAATTCCCATTAATAACTATGATAATGTTTTGAATTTTTATTTTTAAGACATCTTTAAGGTATCTTTAGTAATAAAATGCTAAAATCAAGCCCTTAAAACATTAACAGAGTTAATCGTTTTTAAAGTTGTAAAAATCATTGAAGGAGTTAATTAAAATATGATAGAAGTTTTAATGATAGAAGATGATATAGAATTAGCCGAGTTTTTGAGCGAGTTTTTGCTCCAACATGGCATTCATGTAACCAATTACGATGAGCCATATACCGGCATTAGTGCGGCTAACACACAAAATTATGATTTGTTGTTGTTGGATTTGACTTTGCCTAATTTAGACGGGCTTGAAGTGTGTAGGCGCATCTCCAAACAAAAACATATCCCTATTATTATTTCTTCAGCAAGAAGCGATGTGGAAGATAAGATTAAAGCACTAGATTATGGGGCTGATGATTACCTCCCTAAACCCTATGATCCTAAGGAATTATTAGCCCGCATCCAATCCTTGCTCAGGCGTTCTCATAAAAAAGAAGAAGTGAGTGAGCCAGGCGATGCGAATATCTTTAGGGTAGATAAGGACAGCCGAGAAGTGTATATGCATGAAAAAAAGCTAGACTTAACTAGGGCTGAATACGAAATCCTTTCGCTTCTCATTAGCAAAAAAGGTTATGTGTTTAGCCGTGAAAGCATTGCGATTGAGAGCGAGAGCATCAACCCTGAAAGCTCTAATAAAAGCATTGATGTGATCATTGGCCGTTTGCGATCTAAGATTGAAAAAAATCCTAAACAACCGCAATACATCATCTCTGTTAGAGGGATTGGTTATAAATTAGAATACTGATATTCTAATAAGGAGTTAAGGGGTTTTGCGTTTCTCTATCTTTTTTAAAGTTGTCGCTTTGTTTGTGATAACGCTCTTTAGTTTTGGAGCGTTCGCTTACTATTTCGTGTCTTCTCAAATCAGTCACGAAAACTATCAAAACGAAATGCGCCATTACCAGTTTGTTACCACTATCAATGAAATTTTAAATAACTACTCTGATTATAGAGCCATAGAAGATTACCTCTATAAAATTGGTTTTAGAGAAACCACAATAGAAAATTTAGAAAAGGTTTTAGCCAAAAGACACCACCAGTTGCACCACAGAAATATTGGGTATGCTGAAGTGTTCAAATTCAGCGACATGGTTTTCATCCTTTTAAAAAAAGATGAGCATTTTGTGCTTTATAAAGATTTGCATTCGGTTTCTTATAGGAATTATTTCTTAGCGATTACGGTGGGTTTGTTGTTGATTTTATTCCTTTTTTTATTTGTTTTACAGAGTTTATTGCCCTTAAGAGAGTTGAGAGCTCAAGTGAAGCGATTCGCTCAAGGGGACAAAAGCGTGAGTTGTAAAAGCAAGCAAAAAGATGAAATAGGGGATTTGGCTAACGAATTTGACAATTGCATTCTAAAAATCAATGCGATGAATGAATCTCGGGTTTTATTTTTGCGCTCTATCATGCATGAATTGCGCACCCCTATCACTAAGGGCAAGATACTAAGCTCTATGCTCAAAGAAGAATTGCCACAAAAACGCTTCATTTCCATTTTTGATCACCTAAACACGCTGATTGAGCAATTTGCCCGCATTGAACAGCTCGCTTCCAAAAACTATGGGAGCAACAAAGAAAAATTTCTAATGAGCGATTTGATCGATAAAATTGAAAAAATGCTTTTGATTGATGAGGATAAAAAAAGCCCTATCCATGTGTCCTCTTCCAATTACATTATTGAAGCGGATTTTGAATTGTTTGCTATAGCGTTAAAAAACATGGTGGATAATGCGATCAAATACAGCGATGACAAACAGGTGTTTTTGGATTTCATCGGCAATGATTTGGTGGTGTCTAATAAAAGCAAACCTTTAAAAGAAGATTTTGAAAAGTATTTGCAACCTTATTTTAAATCCTCTAACCCCAGCCAAGCCCATGGGTTTGGGTTAGGCATGTATATCATTAAAAACGCTTTGGAGGCTATGGGGTTGAATTTGAGCTATCATTATGGCAATGGAAGAATTTGTTTCACTATCCATGATTGCGTTTTTAATAGTTTTTACGATTTAGAAGCGGATAATGAAGAGCT
>NZ_SFZZ01000068.1:0-36230 GCF_011140715.1 Helicobacter pylori
GCATGACTGATAGAATATTCAAACCCCACGCTCGCATACGCCCCATTTTCTTCAGCGATACAATAAGATAAAAATAAAGATAGAGATAAGGGTAGAGATAAAGAAGATAAGGTTTTTTGAAATTGCATGGTTGATCCTGCTATGAATTGGGCTTGTTAAAAACAAGTTTAATAATACCATTAAAAAGCATAGCGCATACCAATATTTCCGGTAATATTAATATCTTTATAATCAAGCCCAAACCTAGCCCCAATGCCCGCATTCACATAAAAGGTTTTGAACAATCTTATCTCCCCGCCTGTGATAATGCTAGCAAAAGTGTTGTATCTGCCACCATCTCTATAGCTTAGGGTGTTATTACCGATGAAACGCACCATTTTATCCCCCATAGAATTAATGAATAAGTCTCTGCCCACATCCGCAATCACAAAATAATAAGAGTTTTTGTTGAAGTAATGCCGACTTTCTAGGGCAAAATTGATCGTTAGAACGGATTTTTTATTAGGGTCAGCATTGGCTCTGAATTGGTTGTAAATAGGATCATCCATAATACCCCTTAAACCGGACAAGCCAATGTAATAATAGCTTAAGCCTACTTGGGGTTTAAAAATAACGCTTTTATCTTTAAACATGAAATCATAGCCATAATTGATTTTAGCGTCAGTCATCCAAGTGTCGTATCTGTAAGACTGATTGATGATTGAGAGTAGGGGGTCATAGGAGTTGATGAAAGTTCTATTGTATCCCCAAGTCTCATTCAAGCTCATGGTTAATTCGCTTCTTTTGATAAACGCTCGGCTATAAACGCCCATATTGACATTGCTAGAGCCTGATTGAGTGATGTTTGCATGGAACCCGCTATACCCATAAGCGGCATAACCCCCCACAATCACGCCCTTAATGAATCGGTCATACCCTACATTGATACCATATAAAGTTCCAGTGCCTCCATTAATAAAACTAGCCCCTCCAACTCCTGTCGCCCACACATTATTTTTAACTCTATTCCTTTGAGAGTATTTTAAAATCACATCCATAGCGTTAGGGATCGCATCAGCGAATCGCTTGTTTTTAAGGGCTTCTAATCGCTCGTGAAAATCAGCACTAGCAAAGGTTGAAGTGTCAGAGAGCTTGGCTAAACGGCTCATTTGTTGCGTGTAGGTGTTGATCTGTAAAATATTAGTGGCGTCATTTTTAAAATCAGGGTTAGCGATGACTTCTAAAGTGTTAGCAATGTCTCCAGCGATTGTGGTTAAATCTTTTGTGGAATGGCTTTCTAAGTAATAGGGAGCGAATAAAGGGCTTCCCTTAGTTTCAAAGATTTTATTGAGCCAATTAATCGCTTGGTTGCCTCCAGCTTGATCAATGCTATCCACGCTTTGAACGCCCTGAATTTGAGCGATATATTGTTTTAAAGTGGGGGCTTGTAGGTTATTGATAGGATCATTAGAAACAGCGATTTTCACTTTATTATAAAGAATGGAAGTGTAAATGTATTGATTTTGAGAGTCCTTAAAGCCTACAACTAAACCGCCATCTTTAACACTCACGGCTTGCCCGTTATAAGTTAAGCCGTTGTCGCTCATCACCATGTGCTTGCCATTAATATCAATGAGCGCATAAAGCTTAAGGTAATTATCTAGGCTGCTGTCTCCTGTGATTTGGTTGTTATACCCGTAATAAATGGCTTTAGCGCTATCAATCAGCGTGTAAGTGCCTGCTTCTTTTGAAGAAGTGTTGAATTGGATTAAGGGGTTATTGTTATTAGCCATGATTGTCGCATTGCCTTGAGCGTTGATGATAGCATGGCTAACTGAACGGCTAAGGTTAAACACCAAATCGCCATAGCTATTAAAATTCCCCATGACATTCAAGCCATTGGCGTTAGTGCTTAAAGTCGCTTGTTGGTTTAAGGTGAAATTACCATTAATATTGGCCGTAGAGTTAGAGGCGTTGTTAAAAGCGTTGGTGATCGTTAAATTATTGGCTTGCAAGGTCGCGTTTTCATTGAGATTGAGCGTGCCTATAACGCTATTATTTGTTACTTGAGACAAATCAATGGCCCCATTAGAGGTGATTGCGCCTAAGAAAGTGAAGTTATTAGCGCGCACGCTTAAAGTTTCATTAGTGGGGGTTACGCTAGAGTTTGTAGAAGAGCTGTTTTTGGTTGTAGGGCAATTGGCTAAATTGATACAAATTTCCCCTTTTTGAACGCTCACGTTATTCAAACCCGCATTAAGGCTTAAGCCATTCGTAGCGTTTAGGGTGGTGATATTGATATTAGAAACACCATTAGAAGCAAAAATCAATGTGCCTTGATACTTGCTAAAGTCAATCGTGTTATCGCCATTAAAGATAATAGACTTGTTAGCGACAAAATTCAAACTGCCCCCTGTGGCGTTGCTAAAAGAGCTGTTATTGACAAAAACATAGCCATTGCTTAAAAAGTTAAAATACCCTTTTTGCCAAAAATCATGCAAGCCTCTAGGCGATAAAAGAGCGCCTAAATCGTTTTCTTTGAGCGCGTTTTGTAAAGAGGGCGGCAACACGCTCCCTAAACCTTGATTATAAACGCCGCTTAACCCACCTTGAGAAATAATGTTATTAATGATATTATTCACTAATCCTTGACTTTCTAGCTTTTTGATAACATCTTGTCCTAAAAACTCGTTCAACAAGTCGTTCGCTACCACACCAATGTCTTTTTGCAAGCTTGTAGGGGGGTTAGTAATATCTTTTAAAACCACGCTTAAAATAGAGCTTAATTCAGAAGCGTCTATATACCCACCGATAAAATTCAAAAGCCCTTTATCGTCTAGCATGCTTTTTAAAGACTGCTTAGCAAGGTAGTTTTCTATAATGGATGGGGTAACAAAATTGCCAAAAATGCTTAGTTTTTTACTGATAATATTTTGGATTTCATTCATGACTCCGCTATTATTCAATAAATCATCTAAGTTATTTTGACCTATAAGTTGGCCTAAGGTTTCATCTTGCAAGCTAGCGGGTAATTCCTTACTCAAAGGGATTAGAGCGTTTTCTATAAAGTTTCCTAAACCGCCGGCTTGCTTGATTTTTTCCATAGCCACTTGACTGAGAACATTCGCTAAATTCCCTTGATTAAAGATTTCATTAATCCCTTTTTGACCCAAAAGATTAAAGATATTGTCTGTAGCTTGAGCTTCTATATTAGCCTTATTCAACACTAAATTATTAGCGCTTTGAAAGGTTACATCCGCGCTCCCTCCGCTTTCAAAGGCGTTACCACTTCCAATTGTTCCGGTAATATAAATGCTTTTAGCTTTAAAATCAGCGTTAATGTAGCCCAAATAAGGGGAAGTTGAGCCTAATAATTGCCCCAAGTAAGTGTTTCTAAAAGAAGAACAAGTGGCGCTATCTAGCGCGCAAGGGCTGCTATAACCATTGCCCCCAAACCATATAGAGCTGGTAGAGTTTGTAACATTATCTTGAGTAGTGCCTATAACGAGATTCCCGTTACTAAAGGTTTGATTGATGTTGTCAGTCAAATGGTTGATCGTTTCTAGGAGCGCTTGCTTTTGCGCTTGGGTGATCTTAATCTTATCCAAGAGTTGCAACACTTCATTAATGTTAGTGATATTGTCTAATTGGTTGGATTCAATCATTTCTTTTAAGGTGGCGGAATTTTGAGAAAGGATCCCTAAAAGCGTTTTTAAATTCTCGCTAGAAAAACCCTTATTGTAGATATTTAAACTATTCAAAGGTTGGTTAAACGGGCTATAAGTGCCTGGGGCTTGAGGCGTTTGAGAGCCTTTAGGGGTGAAAAGACCTTTAATATTGCTTGTCAAGTAATAAGTGCCTGCTTGATTGTCGCTATAATCATAGCTATAACCGGTAGGATTTTGCTTAGAAGCTTGGTAATTATAAAGCTCAGGAGCGATATTAAAAATAGTGTTAGAAGCCGAGTTAGGGTTATTTAAAACTTCTATGGTTAAATCCCCATTTTTAATGCTCTCTTGAATGATTTGAGAAGAATTGAGAGGGTTTATAAACGACCAAGTTTGAATGTTGTTATTATCGCTATAGGTAGCGTTTTGGATTTTCATGCCATAAAAAAGGATTTTTTCATAGCCATTAGCCCCACTAATGCCAGTAATCCCTTTTTGAGCGTTTAGGATGTTGTAGGTTACAGATTTTGTAATGTTGTCAAAAATATTGATGTCAGATAAATTAATATCCCCATTATTCCCTAAAACAAACTGCCCGCTAACGCTCATTAAAGCCTTAGTTAAAGAGGGCGCATAACCATTAAAATTCAACGCCCCATTAGCCGTAAGGTTATTAAAATTCAATGAACTTGCGCTGTCAAAATTAAAGCTTGCTGTATCAATAGTCGTGTTGCCTCCAAAACTAGCCTGGCTTGCACCTTGAAAATTGATATTAGCGTTTAAAGAGCTTGCGTTATTCGCATTCAAAACGCTATCGTCTAAATTGATAGTGGTGTTGCTTGAAAAACTAGCGTTAGAAGCGTTGAGCTTGCTACTAGCGTTAAGACTGAGTGTCCCGCCATTAAAAAAGAGGTCATTAAAGGTCGCTTGACTCCCATTATAGATATTGAGACTCGCTTGATTGTTAAAAGCGCTTGCGCCATTCGCATTCAAAACGCTTTGATTGTCTAAGCTTAAATTAGAATTGTTATCAAGCGTTAAAGAATTTTTAAAAGCGGCTTGACTTTTATTGCCAAGCGTGATATTAGCGTTGTTTTGCAAGGTTGTATCGCCATTAAAATTCAGCAAACTTTGAGAGCTAAGCGTAAAACTCGTGTTGCCCAAAAGCTGTGTGGTGGCGTTAAAATTGCTTGTCCCCCTAGAATACAAGACATTAAAAACCGCTTGCGTGTTATTGAAAATAAGGCTATTAGCCCACAAATTATAGATTGCCCCACCATTCAAGCGAGAATCTGTAAAGCTTAAAGAATTAGAAGCGTTAGCGCTAATAACGCTTGATCCTCCAGGGTTTGTAAAGCCGCTAAACGAAGCGTTAGAAAACGAAATACTCTTAGCGCTAAAACTGAATTTCCCCCAAGTCATATCGCTAAAACTGGAATTGGTTACACTGATATTATTGGTAGCGTCAAAAGCGGTATAGGAATGCTGACTGGCCCCTGTTTGAATCATTTTAGTAACGGTTTCAGCGTTATTGTAATTCAAGCCATCCATAGTGATATTATCGCTTGCTTTAAAGGTGATGTTCGCTCCCCCACCATCTGAGCCTGAAACGCCTTCACCGGTTTTAAAATTATTGGTTAAGTAAATGTTAGCCGCATTAAAAGTCCCGGTAATATAACCAAAGCCTCCATGCCCTATCCAAATCAACCCGTTATCATTCACGCTCTCTGTGTCATTCCCTATAACTAAAGTGCCATTTTGGATATTAACGCTAAAACTCCTTCCTAACAAATTAGCTGTATAAGTGCTGAGCGTGTTGCCGCTTTGACCGCTCTGTCCTGAAAGGTTGGGATCAATATAATAAATGCCTTGTTTTGAGTAAGTTTTGTTTTGAAGCCAATAAACCCCACTCCACACGCTTTCTGCAGGTGGATTTTGAGTAGGCGTGGGCGGAACTTGACTAGGGGGAGTGTTTGGCGCTGTGTGTTTTGTAGGAGTAGGGGTGGGGCTTGGTGTGGGGTTGGCATGCTTAGCGTTAGCTATCGCTTGTTCCAATCCCTCTTGTTCCGTATTAAAAGCGTTTTCATCGTTTTGTAAGGTTTGTTCATCTTGTTGTTCTTGTTTTTGAGCTTGAGTGAAAGCTTGTTCGTTAAAGCCTGTGGTGGAGTTGGCTAATTGCTTGATTTGAGCTAAATCTTTTTCTAAGGCTTGCTCATCTTTTTGGATTTGTTGGTTGGTGTTTTCTAAACTTTGAGCGTCTTTAGCTACAGTAGCATTTTTGCTTTGAGTGTAGCTTGTATCGTTATTTGCGATCGTGTTGTCGCTAGTAACCTTATTCAAAGCGTTTTGGGAATTGGTGAGATCTTCTTGATAGGTTTGTTGGGCTTCTTGTTGTAAATCATCGCCTAAAAATTGAGTGGTAATGGATTGGTTGCTAAAGGTTTCTTGTAAGGTTTCATCTTGCCCGTCAATGTCAAAGGTTACATCATAAGTGTTATTACCCACTTCAACATGGCTGATAGCCTTATCGCCCTTATAATTGATTAGATCCCACAAATAGCTTTGATAAACCCCATACTGGATCGCCCCGTTTGTAGTGAGAATGTCATAGGTTTGATTATTATTAAGGGTTTGATTGAGGTTAAAGATCGCATTAGAATTAAAAGACACACTGCCTTTAAGGCTAGCAAAAGGCGAACTTGAATTTAAAGTGTTGATGCCTGAAAAACTCACCTTGCTGGTGTTAAAGTTATAAGTCCCTTGATTGAAGGTGTTATTATTAAAGCTTACGCTGTCATTAAAGTTATAAGTCCCTTGATTGAAATTGCTGTTTTCAAAAGTGGATTGGGTGCTGTTAAAGTGATAAGTCCCTTGATTGAAACTACTATTACCAAAGCTTAAAGTGGCACTGTTACTAAAATTATAAGTGCCTTGATTGAAGTTCGTTTGATTAAAGGAGATGGTGCTGTTATTACTATTACCGCTGAAACTAAAGCCCCCATCAGTGTCATCTTTAAAGCTAGAGCCACTGACATTAATTTGAGAGCCTTTAAAATTCATATAAGATTTTTGTGTCCCTGCATCGCTGTTATCAAAACTCGCTTGATTGATAGTGATATTATTGGCCGCGTTAAAATTGAGCGTGGCCCCACCGCCATCAGAATAGGAGTTTCCGGTTGTTAAATGGCTTGTCAAGTAAATGTTAGCCGCATCATAAGTGCCTGTGATATAGCCGACATCACCCCCATTAATACCTGTGCCTCCAAAGCGGATATTCCCCCCTATATCAAGCGTGCCATTATTGAATTTTTGCGTGAAACTAGCCCCACCAGCGCTATAAGTGGTAAGAGTGTTTAAATAATAAGTCCCAGAGCCTTGAGCGCTACTAAAAAGGCAATAAGAGTTGTGCGTGGGTGAATTAGGACCGCTTTCAATATTGTCTTGATAACTCCAAGACGACCATGACCAATAACGGCATTCGTTAGCCCTTAGGTGGGATAATCCCCCTAACGCTCCTATCAATAAAATCGAAGCTTTTAAAAAAGATTTGTTTTTATTAAAGGGCTTTTTAATGGATTTTGTTTTTTTATGGCGTTTTAAGGGCTTTTCACGCTTTAAGATTTGATTCAATGTGAAAATTTTCTTTGAGATCTTATTCAATTTGAAAGATCCCTTTGAAATAAACTTAGAAATCAATCTGGCCTTTTTAAACGCCATTAAAACTCCAATCGTTTTTATTAAATCCCACATTATACAATTTGATGTTAAACAAACTCAAAAAGATTCGCAAAATGACTTAATAATGATACATGAATTGCACCATATCCACCAAACGATTAGAATACCCCCATTCGTTATCATACCACCCCATGATTTTGACCATATTCTCTAGCGTGAAAGTCAAATCAGGCGCGATGATGACGCTACTAGGATTAGAAATGAAATCAGAACTCACCCTTTCTTTTAAATCTATTTCTAGCACGCCTTTTAAAACCCCTTTGGAAGCTGTAATCAATAAATCATTGATCGGATCTTTAAAGGCCTTTTTTTCTAAAAACAAACTCAAATCTATCATGGACACATCAAGGCTAGGCACCCTCACGCTATGCCCATGCATTTTGTTTTTGAGATTGGGTAAAACTTTATGCAAGGCCAAAGCGGCTTTAGTGGTGGTGGGGATAATGTTGCTTGCAGCCGCTCTGGAGCGCCGTTTGTCTAAAGGGTGGGCCAAATCAATGAGTTTTTGATCGCTCGTGTAGCTATGAATGGTCGTTAGCATGCCTTCTTTAATCTTAAAAGCTTTATCTAAAATCGCGCAAATGGGCGCGATAGCGTTAGTCGTGCAAGAGGCGTTAGAAACAATGGCCTGGTTTTGATAGAGAGAATGATTGACCCCATACACCAAAGTGGGGTATTGTTTTTCATCGTATTCGCCTATAAAGGGAGCGGATAATAACACCTTTTTAGCCCCAAGCAAAAGGTAATTTTCTAGCGTTTCAGGCTCTAAAAACTTCCCTGAACACTCTAGGATAACACCCACGCCTTTCAAGTCTTTGATGCTATTAAAAACAGGGATCTCTAACGAGCCGATAATAAGCTTACCATTAGAGTAACGCGCCTCTTTATTAAGCAACCCATGCACGCTGTCATGCTCTAAAAGATAAGCGAGAATTTCCCAATTAGCAGGGTCATTGATGCCTACCACTTCTAAATGAGGGTTTGTATCGCTACGATCTAAAATCGCTCTTAAAACGCATCTCCCAATGCGGCCAAATCCATTGATAAAAATTTTCATGGTAACTATTATCCTATTTTCAGACTTCAATTTCAATTTTAGGGGGTTTTGTTTGGTATTTTACTACATTTTGCGCTATTATATTGGACCTAGCTGTAGGGTTAATTAAAATTATTTATTGAGTTGAAATTCAAGGAGTAAAACATGGCATTGTATGACAGAGCGAATTCTCGTAATGCGTATGCAGAAGATTCTTTATTGCATGAAAGCGAGCTGGTGGGTTTTGTTAAAACGACTTACAAGTTCTTTGCAGGCAGTTTGTTATTAGCGACTATTGGGGCGTTACTGGGTTTAATGAACTTTCAAGCCGTAGTGCAGTATAAATGGGTGTTTTTTATCGCTGAAATTGCGGCGTTTTTTGGTTTGATGTTTTCTAAATCCAAACCCGGATTGAATCTATTCATGCTGTTTGCTTTCACTTCATTATCAGGGGTTACGCTAGTGCCTTTGTTGGGCATGGTGATTGCAAAAGCTGGTTTAGGAGCGATTTGGCAAGCTTTGGGCATGACAACTATTGTCTTTGGTTTGATGAGCGTGTATGCCCTTAAGACTAAAAACGACTTAGCGAATATGGGTAAAATGCTTTTTATCGCTTTGATTGTGGTGGTGGTGTGTTCGCTCATTAACTTGTTTTTGGGTAGCCCCATGTTCCAGGTTGTCATTGCGGGAGCGAGTGCGATTTTATTCAGTCTTTATATCGCTTATGACACTCAAAACATCGTTAAAGGCATGTATGATAGCCCCATTGATGCGGCGGTGAGCTTGTATTTAGACTTTTTGAATGTCTTCATTTCTATCCTGCAAATCATTGGTATTTTTTCAGACAGAGACAAATAGTTTGAAAAAATAGGGGGGGACGCCACGCAAAAACCTAATAAAAAATATTTTAAAATATTGATAACGCTTCGTTTATATTCTTTCTTTAAGGATTAGTTATGCCTAAACGCACCGATATTTCCAACATTCTACTGATAGGCTCAGGCCCTATTGTGATCGGACAGGCTTGTGAGTTTGACTACTCAGGGACTCAAAGTTGTAAAACCTTAAAATCTTTAGGTTATAGAGTGATCTTAATCAATTCTAACCCGGCCACCGTGATGACTGACCCTGAATTTTCTCATCAAACTTATATCCAGCCCATCACCCCAGAAAATATCGCCGCTATCATTAAAAAAGAAAAGATTGACGCTATTTTACCCACAATGGGCGGGCAAACCGCTTTGAATGCGGTCATGCAAATGCACCAAAGGGGCATGTTAGAAGGCGTGGAGCTTTTGGGGGCTAAGATTGAAGCGATTAAAAAAGGCGAAGACAGGCAGGCTTTCAAAGAAGCGATGTTAAAAATCGGGATGGATTTGCCTAAAGGGCGTTACGCTTACACGGAGTTAGAAGCCCTAGAAGCTATTAATGAAATTGGCTTTCCAGCCATTATCAGAGCGAGTTTCACGCTGGCTGGGGGAGGGAGTGGGGTCGCTTATAATATTGAAGAGTTTCAAGAATTGGTTAAAAACGCCCTAGACGCTTCGCCCATTAATGAAATTTTGATTGAAGAGTCCTTGCTAGGTTGGAAAGAATATGAAATGGAAGTCATACGAGACAGCAAGGATAATTGCATCATCGTGTGTTGCATTGAAAACATTGATCCCATGGGCGTTCATACCGGCGATAGCATCACGATCGCTCCAAGCCTAACCTTAACCGATAAAGAATACCAACGCATGCGCGATGCGAGCTTTGCGATTTTGAGAGAAATTGGCGTGGATACGGGCGGGAGTAATGTGCAGTTTGCTATCCACCCAGAGACTTTAAGAATGGTTGTGATTGAAATGAACCCACGAGTGAGTCGCAGCTCCGCACTAGCGTCAAAAGCGACCGGGTTTCCTATCGCAAAAGTCGCTACCATGCTTGCGGTGGGTTTTAGTTTAGATGAAATCCAAAACGATATTACCAACACCCCGGCGAGTTTTGAGCCTAGTTTGGATTATATCGTGGTGAAAATCCCTCGCTTTGCGTTTGAAAAATTTGCCGGTGTTTCTAGCACTTTAGGGACTTCTATGAAAAGCATTGGCGAAGTGATGGCGATAGGGGGGAATTTCTTAGAAGCCCTACAAAAAGCACTATGCTCTTTGGAAAACAATTGGCTAGGGTTTGAATCGTTAAGCAAAGATTTAGAAACGATCAAAAAGGAAATCCGCCGGCCCAATCCCAAACGCTTGCTTTATATCGCTGATGCGTTCAGGCTCGGCGTTTGCGTGGATGAAGTGTTTGAATTGTGCCAGATTGACAGGTGGTTTTTATCTCAAATCCAAAAGCTAGTCAAAGCAGAAGAGGGCATCAATTCTAGCGTTTTAACGGACGCCAAAAAATTAAGAGGGCTTAAGAATTTAGGCTTTAGCGATGCCAGGATTGCCGCTAAAATCAAAGAAAATGAAAATTTAGAGGTCAGTCCTTTTGAAGTGGAATTAGCTAGATCTAATTTACAAATCGCGCCCAATTTTGAAGAAGTGGACACTTGCGCGGCGGAGTTTTTATCGCTCACGCCTTATTGGTATTCCACCTATGCCCCCAATCCTTTGCCTCCTATTGAAAACAAACAAGAAAAGAAAGAAAAGAAAATCCTAATCATAGGCTCTGGGCCTAACCGCATCGGTCAAGGCATTGAATTTGATTATTGTTGCGTGCATGCGAGCTTTGCTTTGAAAGATTTGAACATTAAAAGCGTCATGCTCAATTGCAATCCAGAAACGGTGAGCACGGATTATGATACCAGCGATACGCTCTATTTTGAACCCATTCATTTTGAGTGCGTGAAGACTATCATTCAAAGGGAGCGCGTGGATGGCATTATCGTGCATTTTGGGGGACAAACCCCTTTAAAACTCGCTAAAGATCTAGCTAAAATGCAAGCCCCCATTATTGGCACGCCTTTTAAAGTGATTGATATTGCAGAAGACAGGGAAAAATTTTCCCTCTTTTTAAAAGAGCTTGACATTAAGCAGCCCAAAAATGGCATGGCTAAGAGTATTGATGAAGCTTATAGTATCGCTAATGTGATTGGTTTCCCTATTATTGTGCGCCCTAGTTATGTGCTAGGCGGCCAACACATGCAAATTTTAGAAAATATTGAAGAATTGCACCATTATTTAGAAAGCGTTACGCATTCTTTGGAGATTAGCCCTAAAAATCCGCTCCTCATTGATAAGTTTTTAGAAAAAGCAGTGGAATTAGATGTGGATGTTATTTGCGATAAAAAAGAGGTTTATATTGCCGGCATTTTACAGCATATTGAAGAAGCCGGAATCCATTCAGGCGATTCGGCGTGTTTTATCCCTTCCACTCTAAACCCTGAAATTTTAGATGAAATTGAGCGGGTGAGCGCGAAAATCGCTCTGCATTTAGGCGTAGTAGGGCTATTGAATATCCAATTTGCTGTGCATCAAAATTCGCTGTATTTGATTGAAGTCAATCCCAGAGCCAGCCGGACCGTGCCTTTTTTAAGCAAGGCTTTAGGCGTTCCTTTAGCCAAAGTGGCGACTAGGGTTATGGTGCTAGAAGACTTGAAAGAAGCCCTGAAGTTTTATGATAAAAAAAATATCGTAGGATATTCTAAAGGCGTTTATAAGCCTAAAATGCCCCATTTTGTGGCTTTAAAAGAAGCGGTTTTCCCTTTTAATAAACTTTATGGATCGGATTTGATTTTAGGGCCTGAGATGAAAAGCACCGGCGAAGTGATGGGGATTGCTAGATCTTTAGGGCTTGCTTTTTTCAAGGCTCAAACGGCTTGCTTTAACCCCATTAAAAACAAGGGGCTTATTTTTGTTTCTATTAAAGATAAGGATAAAGAAGAAGCATGCGTTTTAATGAAGCGCTTGGTTCAGTTAGGCTTTGAATTGTGCGCTACAGAAGGCACGCATAAAGCTTTGGAAAAAGCCGGGGTGGAGTCTTTAAAAGTGCTTAAAATCTCTGAAGGCCGCCCTAATATCATGGATTTAATGATGAATGGGGAAATCAGCATGGCTATCAACACTAGCGATCACAAATCTCAAGATGACGCCAAACTCATTCGCGCTTCTGTGCTTAAAAACCATGTGAGTTATTTCACGACTTTAAGCGCGATAGAAGTCTTGATTTTAGCGTTAGAAGAAAGCTCTCAAAAAGACGAGTTGTTAGCCTTACAAGACTATTTAAAGTAGTTTGATGGCGTTAGTGTATCTCGTTCAAAGCGATACCACTATAGGACTGCTTTCTAAAGACAGCGAAAAGCTCAACGCCTTAAAAAATCGCCCTAAAAACCAAAGCGTTTTAATAGAAAGCGCTGATTTTAGCACCCTAAAAAGCCTGGTGCGCGCGCCCAACGCGTTTAAAAACCTCATCAGGAGAAGCGCTAAAACCACTTTTATTTACCCTAACTCTAAGGCCGTTCGTGTGATTAGGGGCAGGCATGGGGATTTTTTAAAGCGTTTTAAAACGCTTTATAGCACCTCAGCCAACCTCACCCAATGCGCTTATGATAAAGAAATCGCTTCCAACCTCGCTGATGTGATTGTGAGCGATGAAAGGGGTTTGTTTGAAAGCATTAGCTCTAAAATATTCAAACTCTATAAAGATAAAAAAGTGAGAATAAGATAAAATTATCCTTTATAATTCGCATTCTGTGCGTTTTGAAAGGGGTTTTTGTGGGATTTTTCTAAAAGTTTATCATTTGTTTATTAAAAATGGCTAGCTCTTTTAAGGTGATTGTAATATTTTTTTGATTATAATAACACCTTTATTTTTTAAGAGAAATTATTATTATAAATAGGATTTTAGGAATGAATGACAAGCGTTTTAGAAAGTATTGTAGTTTTTCTATTTTTTTGTCCTTATTAGGAATGTTTGAATTGGAGGCCAAAGAAGAAGAAAAAGAAGAAAAAAAGACAGAAAGAAAAAAAGAAAAGAACGCCCAACACACTCTAGGTAAGGTTACCACTCAAGCGGCTAAAATCTTTAATTACAACAACCAGACAACCATTTCAAGTAAGGAATTAGAAAGAAGGCAAGCCAACCAAATCAGCGACATGTTTAGAAGAAACCCCAATATCAATGTGGGCGGTGGCGCGGTGATAGCGCAAAAAATTTACGTGCGCGGTATTGAAGACAGATTGGCTAGGGTTACGGTGGATGGCGCGGCGCAAATGGGTGCAAGCTATGGGCATCAAGGCAATACGATTATTGACCCTGGAATGCTCAAAAGCGTGGTGGTTACTAAGGGGGCGGCTCAAGCGAGCGCGGGGCCTATGGCTTTAATTGGCGCGATCAAAATGGAGACTAGGAGTGCTGGCGATTTTATCCCTAAAGGTAAAGACTACGCCATAAGTGGGGCTGCAACTTTTTTAACCAACTTTGGGGACAGGGAAACCATTATGGGCGCTTATCGTAACAACCATTTTGATGCGCTTTTGTATTACACGCACCAAAATATTTTCTATTATCGTGATGGGGATAACGCGATGAAAAATCTTTTTGACCCTAAAGCGGATAATAAAGTTACAGCAAGCCCTAGCGAGCAAAACAATGTGATGGCTAAGATCAATGGCTATTTGAGCGAAAGGGATACTTTAACGCTCAGTTATAACATGACTAGAGATAATGCTAATCGCCCTTTAAGAGCGAATTTTACCGGCACTTTTTTACCCTATTCTTGCGGCGATTTCAACGCTTTCCCTAACGAACAAAACCCTGATGATTGCTTGTTTGAAAATGATGCCAGTTTGTTTAAAACTTATAGCGTCAATTTAGTGCATAACGTGAGTTTGAATTATGAAAGGGAAGGGGGGAGTCGCTTTGGCGATCCTAAACTAAAAATCAATGGTTATACGAGTATTAGGAATGTCCAAATTGATCCGCTTTTCAGACCTAGCGATATAGCAACTATCATTCCTTTCACCCCAAACCCGCAACTCTCTCAAGGTGAAGAAAATCAATGCGTGGCGCAAGGGGGCATTTATGACGCTCTTAAACAAACTTGTTCTATCACTTTTAAAAGCCTTGGAGGGGGTTCTGTGGTCGCTAATAAAAATTTATTCATCATCAATTCTGGGTTTAATGCGAACATGATCCACACCATAGATCATAAAAATGACAATCTTTTGGAATACGGGTTGAATTACCAGAATTTAACCACTTTTGATAAAGCGATCCCTAATAGCGAATTAGTCAAGCCCGGCGATGCCCCTGATGCGTGCTTAAGGGTTACAAGCCCCAATGATCCTAACATGAACGGGCGTTGCCAACGGAATGGCGCTACGGCGAATGTGATTGGGGTGTATGCGCAAGCGAATTACACCTTATACCCTATGGTAACTTTAGGGGCAGGGACTCGTTATGATGTCTATACTTTAGTGGATAAAGACTGGCAATTGCATGTAACCCAAGGGTTTAGCCCGAGCGCGGCTTTAAACGTCTCGCCTTTAGAAAATTTGAATTTCAGGCTTTCTTACGCGTATGTAACTAGAGGCCCTATGCCTGGAGGTTTGGTGTGGATGCGTCAAGACAATTTGCGCTATAACCGCAATTTAAAGCCAGAAATTGGGCAAAATGCGGAATTTAACACCGAATACAGCAGTCAGTATTTTGATTTTAGGGCCGCTGGTTTTGTCCAATTGATTTCTAATTATATCAATCAATTTTCTTCAACGCTTTTTGTAACCAACTTGCCCTCGCAAGATATTATTTATGTGCCGGGTTATGAAGTTTCAGGGACAGCTAAATACAAGGGCTTTTCTTTAGGCTTGAGCGTGGCGCGATCATGGCCTTCTTTAAAGGGGCGTTTGATCGCTGATGTGTATGAATTGGCGGCCACGACCGGCAATGTGTTTATTTTAACAGCAAGCTATACGATCCCACGCACCGGGCTTAGCATCACTTGGCTTTCACGCTTTGTTACGGATTTGAGTTATTGTTCTTATAGCCCTTATCGCAACGGCCCTACGGATATTGACAGACGGCCTAGCGATTGCCCTAAAACGCCTGGGATTTTTCATGTGCATAAACCCGGTTATGGGGTGAGCAGTTTCTTTATCACTTACAAGCCTACTTATAAAAAACTTGAAGGGTTGAGCTTGAATGCGGTGTTTAACAATGTTTTTAACCAACAATATATTGATCAAGCAAGCCCGGTGATGAGCCCTGATGAACCCAATCAAGACAAATACGCAAGGGGCATGGCAGAGCCTGGCTTTAACGCTAGGTTTGAAATTTCTTATAAGTTTTAATAATGGAGCTAAAAATAAGGATTTCATGGGTTGCGGATCTAATCAAAAATAAAACATTCTTTAGAAGTAACAAATATATGATTTTAATCCTTTAATTTTAAACTAATTTACAATGAATGGTTATTTTTTGTAAAATAGGGTTGCGAACTTTAATTAATATTTTAACTTCATGCTATTTTTTTTTGATTATAATTATACAATAAGAAAAATCATACAATTAAAATTAGGGAGAGTTTAATGAAGCAAGAAAAGTATTTTCTGACTTCTTCTTTATCGCTTTTATCGTTTTTGTTGTGTCCTGTAGAAGCTTTTGATTATCGGTTTAGTGGTCGTGTGGAGAACTTTTCTAAAATTGGTTTTAACAATTCTCAAATCAATACCAAAAAAGGGATTTATCCTACCGAAAGCTTTATAGATATTGTAACTTTAGCGCAAGTCAAAGTCAATTTACTCCCTAAAGGCACCGAAAACCACAGGCTTTCTGTTTCTTTGGGTGGGGCGATTGCAGCCATTCCTTACGATAAGACTAAATATTATATTAACCAAGCTAACGGGAAGGTTTTTGGCTCAATTGTAGAGAATTTCATTGGGGGCTATCATGGATACTTTTTTAATAAGTATCTTGGCCCTGCTTATGCGGGGACTTCCCAATCAGCGAGCTATCATGCAAGGCCTTATGTGGTGGATACCGCTTTTTTACGATACGATTACAAAGATGTTTTTGGGTTTAAGGCGGGGCGCTATGAAGCGAATATTGATTTTATGAGCGGTTCGAATCAGGGGTGGGAAGTGTATTATCAGCCCTATAAGACTGAGACGCAAAGGTTAAGGTTTTGGTGGTGGAGTTCTTTTGGGAGAGGTTTGGCGTTTAACTCTTGGATTTATGAGTTTTTTGCGACCGTGCCTTATTTGAAAAAGGGAGGCAACCCCAGTAACAGCAACGATTTCATCAATTACGGCTGGCATGGGATCACCACGACTTATTCTTATAAAGGTTTAGACACTCAATTTTTTTATTATTTTGCGCCTAAGACTTATAACGCTCCCGGTTTTAAGCTGGTTTATGACACGAATAGGAATTTTGAAAATGTGGGCTTTCGCTCTCAAAGCATGATCATGACAACCTTCCCTTTATACTATAGGGGGTGGTATAACCCAGAAACAAACACTTATAGTTTAGAAGACAGCACGCCTCATGGCTCGTTGTTAGGGAGGAATGGCGTTACTTTAAATATCCGCCAGGTTTTTTGGTGGGATAATTTCAACTGGTCCATTGGATTTTATAACACCTTTGGTAATTCGGACGCTTTTTTAGGCTCTCATACGATGCCAAGGGGTAATAACACTTCCTATATCAGTAATGAAATCTCAGTAACGACCAGGCATGCCGGAATGATCGGCTATGATTTTTGGGATAATACGGCTTATGATGGGCTGGCTGATGCGATCACTAACGCGAACACTTTCACTTTTTACACTTCGGTTGGAGGGATCCACAAGCGTTTCGCATGGCATGTTTTTGGGCGCGTCTCTCATGCGAATAAGAATGCGTTAGGGCAAGTGGGGAGGGCTAATGAATATTCCGTGCAATTCAATGCGAGCTATGCGTTCACTGAATCGGTTTTCCTTAACTTTAGGATCACTTATTATGGGGCTAGAATCAATAAAGGCTATCAAGCAGGGTATTTTGGAGCGCCTAAGTTCAATAACCCCGATGGCGATTTTAGCGCGAATTACCAAGACAGAAGTTACATGATGACTAACCTCACGCTGAAGTTTTGATTTTCAATCGCAGCAAGTTAAAAACACTCCAAAGCATTTTAAAATCTAAATATAAAAGACTTTGTGCAAAGCTAGTCTCGTGAAGCGCCCAAACGCTAAAGCGATTGGGCTTCCTGATGTTGGGGGAGAGTTTGGTTCTTGTTCTGTGTGCCTAATCATAGGGATTTTACAGAATTTGAGCTCCAACGCATTCCTTACAGCTCTCACGCATCATATCTATAAAGGCGTAACTTTGCACGCTTCCTACGCTAGATGCAAATGTATGGGGGTGTTATACTGCAAATTAGCGGCATTCACCCCAAACACTAAAGATGTTTAGGATTTCTGCTTGGGGGTTTTAAAAGCGGTTTTCTTGGGTTAGGGGAACGCCTTTAGCGTTTGATCGCTTCACAAAAGAGCTTTGAAGCGCTTAAAGCAAGCTTTTAATAAAGCGTTTTTAGGGGGGTTAATTTGACTATTTGATAAGGATTTTGTTGTTTTAAAGTGGGGGTTAGAGGGTTAAATCAAAGCCTATAAAAGGCCTTGAGCTTTTTTAGAAGGCGTAGCCATAGACCCAATACACGCTATAAGGGCGGTAGTATTTCACTTCAGCGCCGCCAGCTTTATAATAAGTGTTGTAAATCGTAGGGATTTGCACACCGATTTCTATAGAATGCTGGTTATGGCTTTTCAAGTCTTTTTTCAAGATACCAAAGTTCATGCGTAAGCCTAAGTCAAACAAGAATTGGAATTTCGTCGCTGTAGGTCTGCTCGCAAGTTGAGGGCTGTTTCTTAGCGTGCTGATGTAAGTGTCCCCTGCGAGTTGGATCCCCCCAAAGAAGCCCGCATTAAGACTTCGGCTACCAAAAGAGCGGCTAAACACATTGTAAAGCACATCAGTCCCCACCCCATAAGTGAGCAGATTGACTTGATTGTAAGTGGGGCCATTACCCACGCCCGCGCCGTTATAACTGAAGAAGCCGTAGTAGCGTAAGCCCACATTCTTGTTTTCCCCAAAGAATTGCTTATAACCGATTTTAGTGATAAACCCGTTAAACGCATTCACTTGAGAGCTGTTACCGGCAGCGAAATTCCCAAGCCATGGGTTAGCTTTAAGCTCGTTATTCAAAGCGGTAACTTTAGCCAAAGTGTTTGTGGTGTTGTTTAACAGTTGGGTAGAGCGCGCTTGATCAATATTCCCGCCATAGCTCACTTGATAGCCGGTTGAATTGCTGATGTTAGCGTTGTTGGCTAGCGTTAAAGCGTTTTGAGAATTACTGACGATATTTTGCACCAAGCTAGTGAATTCCTTAGCGCTCAAATCATTCCCAGCGTTAGCGGAGTTGAATACATGTTGGGCTAAAGCGGCATCCAAAAACGCTGCGGCAGCCCCACTATCACCGCTTGGCCCCATAGTGATTGAAGCTTGCTTTAGGATATAAGCGATTTGTTGAGCGGTAACCCCATTTCCATAAGCTTGATTAGTGTTGTTTTGAAAAATCCCACCCGCTTGGTTATTGGCGTTTAAGAACGAGTTCATGTAAGTCAAATAAACGCTAGCGGTGTTAAGCTCACTGAGCTGGTTGGAGAGGTTTTGGCTCGTGGTGTTGTTGTTGCCTTGAAAGATATTCTTGCTGATGTTTTGACTCAAAACTTTGATAGAGCCAACCATTTCGTTATAAAGAGCCAGGTTACCTTGGAAACAAGGGCTACTGCTAGTAGTAGCAGTGGTTGCGGTAGCACCATTACCACTACTACCATTATTAGTAGCACCACATTGATGGATATTGGCAGTGTTCAAAGTGGGATACAAATCAATCAAATTGCCTAGTTGGTTCATAAAGAGGTTGCCCAAAGTCCCGGCGACATTGCCTCCTGTACCTGCAATATTGATATTGGTGTTGTTTGTCGTATTAGAGTTTAACAAGCCGGCTAATTCTTCGGCTTTGATTTTACCCGGGTTTTTCACTTGTTGGACCACCTGACCTAATTCATACCCAAAGGTCATAAAGCCCCCATCTTCTTCAGCGCCCACTGGATTGAAGCTCAAGCTTAACGCTAGGCTTAAAGGGGCTAAGAATCTTACTTTTTGAGATTGTGTCATTAAATTTTCCTTAATCATTTTGAATGGCTTTAAATTTTGTTTCATGTTTGTCTCTTCCCCCCTTTCTTAGAATGAATACCCATAAGACCAATAAACGCTATAAGGACGGAAATACTTCACGGTAGTCCCTGCGGATTTGTAATAAGTGTTATAAATCGTAGGCACCACTACGCCAAATTCCACCGTGTGCTGGTTGTGGCGGTTGGATTTCCCGTCCAACTTACCGAAGTTCATTCTCATACCGAAGTCAAAGAGGAACTGGAAGTGCGTGTTATTGATTTTCCCGTGCAATTTCACATTGGGATCATCTCTGAGCGTGGATTGGAAGGTCTCACCGGCTAATTGGATACCGCTAAAAAAGCCCATATCCACAGAGCGGTTTTGATAGGAGCGGCTAAAGATATTATACAACACATCAGTCCCCACCCCATAAGTGTATAACCCTACATTATTTTGAGTGGATCTAAAGCCCACGCTCGCTCCGTTATAAGAAAAGAAACCATAATAGCGCAAACCGATATTTCTTTTCTTCCCGAAGAATTGCTTATAGCCCACTTTAGTGTAAAACCCGTTCAAAATATTCGTCGCACGGCTGTTCCCGGCTCTGAATTGGGGCAAGTAAGGCATGCTTCTCACTTGATTATTGAGCGCAGTGATTTTATCCAAAGTTACTTGCGCATTATAAAGAGCGTTAGGGAGCTGACTGGCGCGCCCTTGCACAGCGTTAGCTTGGTTGAATTTTATCCCAGCGCTACTAACCGCACTCCCGCTAATGGTGTTTTTAGTGAGCTCGTTATAAACCGCTTGAGATTGATCAATGATGCCTTGCACCAAACCTGTAAAAGCGGCCGAATTGAATTCCTTATTCCCAATATTGGCGGCTACGGCAGAGTTGAAAGCTTCTAAGAGCAATTCGTCTTGCTTGAGCAAGTTCGCTGCGTTATTGAGGATATTTTGTTGGCTTTGAAGGTATTGGATGGCTTGTTGAGAGTAAGTTTGACCATCTGAACCAGTTGCACCGCTAGCACCACCACCAGTAGTAGCAGCTCCATTCTTAGCCGCTAAAGCCTTATTCATCGCGTTAAAAAACACATTCCCCGCATTCAAGTAGGTGAGCTGTTGTTGCATGTTAGGGAAATTGGTGTTCGTGCCGTAGTTGGTCTGGCTGCCGATCGTGCTTAAAATCTTGTCAGTCAAGCTAGGGAGCCAGTAATAGCCCGCAGCGGTACAAGCGCTTTGACTATTATCAAGAGAGCTGCTATTAGCCGTCCCTGCAGCCGCGCAAGTCCCACTGCCTACCGCACCCTGTAAAAGAGCGTTCGCAGACACATCGCTACCATTGAGTTTCGTGGGGTAAGCCCCCAAAAGCGAATAAAGGTATTGGGAGAAAGCGTTACTCAACGCCCCTGCGACATTGCCTCCGGTGTTGTTGTTTAAAATGTTGTTCGTTACATCAGCGTTAAGCTCTCTGGCGAGTTCGTCGCTTTTAGCACCGCCTGGGTTTTGGACATCTTGCATGACTTGCCCGAGCTGATAACCGACGGTGAAAAACCCTCCATCATCTTCGGCATAACTTATGCTAGCGCAAAGGGCTAGACTAAGAAACAGCGTTCTATTTTTCTTTATCATAATTTTCCTTATCAATGGGATGCTCCTTGATTGAGATTAAATTGGGATTTAGTTACATCAGAGCTTGTAAATTTGTAAATAATGTTTAGTAATACAAATTGTCAAATGTAATTGTGATATTTTCACATAATGAAAATTAAACTAACCTTAAAAACCCCCTTAAAAACCCCTTATCAAGGAAATAAAGTTACAACAATTGAGACGCTTTTTACAAAAAAAAAAACGGGATCTTAGGGGGATTAGCGTTAAATTTTGGGGGGTTTTTAAAAACGCTTTTTGGCATTTCTAAGTTTTTTAATGTAAAATCACGCCAACGCAAATAGTCATTTCAAGTTATCTCTTTTGTTGTGAAAATTTAGAGCATGTTTAGGGTTTGGGATAATAGTGGGCGGTTATCCCGGAAAGGAGATAACCAACTATGAAATTACTATTAGTGATCATAGTTTTAATGGTCCTCACAACGCCATTATACTAAAATTTTGGCTCTAGCGCAAGCTAGAGTCTAAAATCTATGGTTGCTAGCGTTTTTTGTATTTTTCTTACATCTCATAAAGATCCCATTATAATACTATAATACTCCAATGATATGACATGGTAGTAATTCTAGTGTTAAGCGAATTTGGAGCAATTAGTGGTTTCTGATCTAATGGGTTGGGAGATTGCAGTGGGTGGCACTCCGTTAGGAGACACTACCATGAAATTCGTTTTTGGAAATTCATTTTATAGCGATAGTTTTAGTGGTTATCTTAACACTGCCACTTTATTAAAACAAGCTCTTAAGAGTTCCTAGCTCTTAGGGACTTAATTAACCATCGCTATAATCATATCATCTTTTGCTTAAACAAACAACACAAAAACCAATTTTATTTTGAATCAGGTTTCAAAAGCCCCGCTTCATACAAAAACACCGAAGGCTTATGCTCTTTAGGTTTGGCGTTTTCCCTCAATTCGTTTTTCGCATAAGAAAGCCATAAATTTTCCTTAGCCCTTGTGATAGCGACATAAAAGAGCCGCCGCTCTTCTTCAATGCCCCCACCGGTATTCATGAGTTTGTGGTTAGGGAAACGCCCCTCCATTAAATCTATAATATAAACGTCTTTAAACTCTAATCCTTTAGAAGCATGCACGCTCAATAGATTCACGCCCTCACCTTGCGTGGCTTCACTAGATCCTATTAGAGTGCCGTTTAAAAAACGCCCTAAATTTTGGTAATTTTTCGCTAAAGAACTCAGCAAGTCCATTTTTTCATTGAAGCGTTTTTGCGCTTGGAGTTTTTTAAATTCGTTATAAGAGCCGTCCTTATTTTTAGATCGCTCTTTTAAAAGGCGCATTTTAAAGGTTTGAAAAAACGCGCTTTCTATAATGTGTTTGATTAAAGCGCTAGGGGAATGGGTAGGGGCTTTGGTATAAAGAGTGAAAAAATCGCTCAGCATCTTAGCCCCATTGAGTGAGATTTTAGGGTGCATCAACACCGGGTGCGAATGAAACGCCTTATCTATCACGCTGTTAAACCTTGAGCTGTTTTCTAGGGCAAAAATTTCTTCAAAAAGCCCCATAGAGGTGATTTCTTTTTTTTTCGTGTAAATTTTGGCTTCTTGATTAGGCTGAATTAAGGCTGATTTGAGATCGCCATTGCCTAAAAGCATTAAGGCTTCATGAATGTCTTTAGCGGTGTTAGAGCCAATATCGCTGATATAGCTTAAAATGTGAATCGCTGCCATAATGTCTTTAGGGTTAAATAGTAGCGCGCAAATATCTAACGCTAACGCCACTTCTTTGGATTCAAAAAAACTCGCGCTCCCTTTTCTTCTGCTTGGCACGTTGTGGGATCTTAAAGCGGCTTCTAATTGATCCGCGCTCGCGTTATTCCTAAAAATCACCGCCACTTCTTTAAAATTCTTCCGCATGACAATGCGTTTAGCGATGTCTTGGCATTGCACGATATTGTCGTTGTAATTTAAAAGCGTGGGTTTATTGAATTTCCCTGATTTCACCACTTCTAAATTTTTAGGGTAAATGCGCTCGTTGTGCTGTATCACTTGATTAGCGAGATCTAAAATCTCTTTAGAAGAGCGGTAGTTTTTGGTGAGCGTGAAAACCTGGGCGTTTTTGTATTTTTGGGTGAAATTAGAAATGATAGAAATATCCGCCCCATTAAAAGCGTAAATGCTCTGATCGTAATCGCCCACGCAAAACAAACTAGGGGGGTTGATAGCGTCTAAAATGGATTCTTGTAAGGGGTTAGTGTCTTGAAATTCATCGCAAAGCACTTCTTTATAAGGGCTAGATCTTTCTAGCATCGCTTTTTTAAAGAGCAACAGTAAGTCGTTATAGTCAATATAATCATGCTTTTTTTTAGTGTTTTCAAATTCGTCTAAAATGTTTTCATAAAAGGCGGCGTATGGTGCGTGTTCAGGGTTTTTAGTAGAAAGCCATGCACTAAAATCTTCTTGTTTTAGAGCGTTAGTGTAAAGCGAATAGAGGGCGTATAAATGCTGCGAAGTGTAGGGCTTTTTATCGCCATCTGTTAGCGCGTTTTTAGTGTCCACAATGCTTTCTAAAAGCTTTCTTAGTTCCTTAGGTTGCTTCAGGCTTAAATTAGGGTAATGCTCTTTTAAATAGCGATACGCTACCGCATGGAAAGTGCCCGCTTCAATTTTGGAGCTTGATTTAAAATATTTAGCCACCCTGGCGATCATTTCATTACTCGCTTTATTGGTGAAAGTCAAAAGCAAGATTTCTTCAGGCTTGATGCCGTTATCAAGCAGGTATAAAATGCGCCCCACAATCGTAGAAGTCTTCCCTGTGCCAGCGCTCGCAATGACTAAATTATACCCTTTCAAAGCCTTGGCCGCTTTTAGTTGCTCAGGGTTTAATTGCAAAGTTTCTAACAAGTTTTATCCTAGATTTAAAAAGTCTTTAGGCAAAAGAGCGTTTTCTAAAGAGCGTTGCGAAAACAAAAAACGCCCATCGCACACAAAGCCTAATTCTTGCCAGTTGATAGCGTTGAGTTTGTCGCAGAGGTTTTGTAAATCTAAGTTTTGGTTATAAGGGAATAGCGCTAAAATAGAGCCATCATAATTAGGGCATTGGTGGATGAAAAAGGGGTTTTTTTGGCGCGTTTTGGCGTTGACATAAATGCGTTTTTTAGGGGATATGTGATGCATCCTCCCCCATTCAAACCAGTTATTTTCATTGAATTTTTTAATCTTTCTTTGCATCAAGCTGTCTTTATGCTGGAGTAAATAATCATTAGGCTCATTGACAAAAACCATTTTTTCTAAAACATTGGTTCTTTTGGTGATTGAGGTGACGAATTCTAAATTCCCGTATGTTTCATTTTTAAAAATCTTATCGCACCCGCTCACTGCCCCCACTTTAACCTTAAAAACCTCGCTTAATTTTTGCGTGTAAGATTGGTTGAGGAAATACAAAATGCCTTTTTTGCACACAAATTGCAAACCATCGTTGGTGATTCTACTGAAATTGTGCTTACAAAAACGAAAAATCACGCAATTAGGCATGGCGTTTGGGAAAATTTTTTGATCGCCTAATTCAAAAAAATGCGTTATCGTGCCTTCTTTGTAAATCCATTCGTTTAATTTCACGCTGGAAGTGGATTTTAAAAAATCCCTTGGGGTGATGAAAATCAATTCGCCTTGAGGCTTTAAATGCTTGATTGCTTTTTCTATGAAAAACAAGTAGAGATTGCTCCTTTCATCAAAAAGGCTGTAATGGAGTTTTTCTTTGGTGCTTGGCGCAATATCCTTGTGCTTGACATAAGGCGGGTTACCAATAATGGTGTCAAATTGATTTTCTAAAGGATAGTCAAAAAAGTCCATGCAAAGGGCATTTTTAGGGCAGATTTTAGGATCGATTTCAATCCCTACAGCCTTTTTTAAACGCTTTAAAAAACTCCCATCGCCAGCACTTGGCTCTAAAACACTCCCTTGATTGTGTTTGAGAGTGAGCATGAAATCCACTATATTTTTAGGGGTGAAAACCTGCCCTAAAGTTTTAATGTCTAAATTATTCAAAAAATTCTCCAAAAAATTCTTTGAATGTTAAATAAATATTAGCTCGTAACTTAACGCTTTTGGCTAAAGCGCTTAAGATGAAGTTTTTACTTTCAATAAAGCTTCTTTGAACGATTTTTCTGTTGTTATCCCACTTGCATTGGAAGGGCAAGTTATTGGGTTGGAGGGTTTGGATACCTTTTAAGGAATTGATAAAAACGTCTTTAGGATCGTTTTTGTTGATAATCAAAAAATAATAATCTCTATTGGTGTTTGTGCCCAAGTCTTTATGCAGTTTTTGAAAGTATTTTTCCCATGCGATTTCGTTATTAAATTCCGGCAATAAGCCGCACAACGCATAATAAATCCCTAATTTACCATTAAGATTGTCAGCGGTTTTTGTGGTGGTGGTTTTAATATTAACAGGATAAAAAATATCGTTTTCTTCAAAACTAAAATCCCACCACTCTCTAGCTCTTGGCAGTTGGATAGGAAAATAATCCTTAATGGTATTTAAAATTTCTTCTTCATTGACAGATGAATTTAATCGCCCATCCTGTAAGGGTTGAGACAAACTATAAGGGTTTGTTTTTAAAAATTCTGCAATTTCATTAAGCTGCGTGGGTACCATTAAATATCCTTATTAAAAAGGGTATTCTACCACACTCCTTATTTCAGCCCCTTATTTTTTCAAGCTAATGGCTTCTTTAATCATGTCATCGCCCGCGCCAAAGGCTCTAGCGTTCATGGAATAGCCTCTTTGCATTAAAATGAGATTGGTTAGGGCGTTCCCAGCATTCACGTTGCTCGTTTCTAAATATTTGTGCCTGATTTTCCCAAACTTGAGCTTGCCCTCTTCGTCCCACCCTAAAATGGGGTTACCGCTTAGGGGTCTGTTTTCGCCATTAATGGTGCCTTCTTGCATTTCATAGAGGTTACCGCCGATTTTCCTTAAGCCTTGATCGTTAGTGAAAGCCAAAATACCGATGCGAGCGACCGGCTCTACCACTCCGTTACTGAAAGCTAGAGAAATCACGCCATTTTCTTCAATGCGCATGTCTCTAAAAATGCCTCTAGGCTTGCCGTCTTGACTCGCTTCTAAGAGTTTAGAATCTTGGTAAGACAAATCGCTAGAATCATGGTTTTCGCTCTTATCCAAAGAATAGGTGAGTTTATTGCCCTTAAAATCCAAAGTCATGGGAGCGGATTTCATCTTGTGCGTGGCTGAATCAAAGCCGACAATTTCCCAAGTGGGATCATTGATAGGGGTTTTGTTTTTGGGATCTACGATGTAGCTTTTCACTTCCCAAGTTTGGTTTTTCCTTTTACTCGTGGGGCTTGATGTGGGATCGTTGGAATTGGTCATGTAATATTCGCTTTGGAGCAAGTATTTATCCCCGGCCTTGTCATAAATATCCACTTCTGTGCTGTAATAAGGGATTTTAATCGCTACTGAATCCCTGCTGATGCCTTTTTTTAATTCCATTCCGTCCGCTTTCAAGCCCAATTTATCCGCAATGCCCCCACTCAAGCTGAATGCGATAGGCGTTTCGCTAGGATTAGCGATCTCTAACAAAAGGGGGGGGCTTTTGGCGTCTTTTTCGCTTTTGATGAGGTTCAAGTCTAGCCCGGTTTTTTCTTTAAGGAGTTTTTGCAAATCGCCTAAAGTTTTGAATTGGTTTTCGCCTTTTTCAGCGTCCCCATAAGTGAAAACAAAATCCTCTTTTTTGCCATCTTCTTTTTGGATACTGACGTTTAACTTGCGATTAGTGATCGCGTCTATGGGCTCGTTATCGTTATTCGCTAAAGCGTTAATGTCCTGGTTTAAAAAACGCTCCTTAATAATCTCGCCCTTATCGTTTAAGAAAAAATCTTGCACGCCTTTTAAATGGTCTTTAGGGTTTAGATTCACGCTAATACCCACTTTCGTGCTAAGCACGGGCTGGTAAGTCAAATCCTGGGGGATTTGTAAGGGCGAAAGGGTGTTGCCATGCAATTTTTCAATATCTTCATCTCTAGCGGTGGAATTGAGCGTGCCGTCTTTGATTTTTTTCAAATCAATCCCATAAACATAATAGCCCTCAGGGGTTACTAAATAGCCATCAGCGTCTCGTGCGAAATTGCCGGCGCGCGTTAAGAAATTATCCTGTTTTTTGCTAAAGCCGTCTTTATTAATGGTCATTTCCCCATTTTTATTGGGCCCTATCACAAACCAACCCTTGCCTTGATACGCCATATGAAATTCCCCCTCGCTTGGCATGTATTCGCCGTCCTTATTAGAAAGGACATTGCCTGAGCCTGTAACGCCGTAATTTCGGTCGTTAGCCACAACGGATTTGGCGTTCAAAGCGTCTAAATGCGAAGAAAACAAGGTTTTAAACTCCGGATCATTGGAGCGATAGCCTAAAGTATTGACATTGGCGATGTTATTGGAAAGGCTGTCAATACCAAACTGGTGGGTTTTAATCCCGCTATAAGCGTTTAATAAGGTGTCGTTCATGCTGTCTCTTTAGGGGGGGTTTGGGGTTTCTGTTCAAGGGCTTTTTGATCAGAGAGTTTCTGTTCAAGCGGTTTTTGATCAGAGAGTTTCTGTTCAATCGGTTTTTGTTCAATGGGCTTTTGTTCAGAGATTTTCTGTTCAAGCGGTTTTTGATCCGGTTTGTAAAACTCTATCGCACTGTCTATGGGTAAAATCATTTCGCCCATTCTTAACATGGGCTTGCCTTTATCAAAAATCACGCTTTCCACTTCGCCCCTACCAATGCGCGTTTGCAAATACTGCTTGCTTTGAGAGTCTAAATTGTATTCAGCTTTGATTTTGTAATTGCCTTTAGGGACTTTTTCGCCCTTTTCGTTTGTGCCGTCCCATTCAAAATTGATATACCCCTTTTGCCCGTTATAATCTTTTAAAGAAATCGTTTTGACTAATTCATTGTTTTCATTCAGGATTTGAATCGCTGGCACTCCTTTAGAAGCGTCAATTTTTTCATCAAAAAAGAGCGAAAAAGAAAGCTTGTTATTGCCATCAAAATTCGCCCCGCTCACATCGGTTTCAGCGATTTTGCCTATCATGCTCACAGAGTTAAGGGCGCTTACTTCCCTTAAAGCGTTATTCGCCTTCAAGCTATCGTCCATGCCTTTATTAAGGTTTTCCATGGTGTCTTTTAAAGCGCCTTGAAAGTCTTTTAAAGATTCGTTAGTTTCTTTATTGGATTTCATCGCACTGGCGACTTCTTGCATGGTTTTTTTGTTTTCTTCTTGCATTTCCACTTGCGTGAGTTGCGCGGTTTGGGTGATGATCTTATCCGTTTCCATAGGAGCGGTGGGGTCTTGATTTTTCAATTGCTCTAAAAAGAGTTTCATGAAAGCGTTTTTATCCAACCCGTTAGCGATAGTGGGCTGCTCTTTTTTCCTTTCTTGTGCGGCTTTAGCTCCTGTAACTTCTGCTAAATCAATGGCCATGATCTATTCCTTGTTAAAGATGTCTTATTATAGGGCAAACTTGCTTAAAATCACACATAAAGAGTGATTTGCATGCTCGTTTCTTGGTTTTCATGGTCTGTATTCTCTTGGTAGCTTTTTAGGGCGTTTTCTTTTAGGGGGGTTAATTCCTGCTCTTTGAATAGCTCTTTTGGTTGATCTTTGGGGGCTTGTTGCTCTTTGGAAGAATCTTGCGAAAAGCTCAAATCCACCCCTTCAAAGCCTAAAGCGTTCAGGCTGTTTTTAAGATCTTGTTGGTTATCCAAAAAGGTTTGTAGGCTGTTGTTGTGAGAAATCACGCTCACTTTAAGGTTTTTACCCACTTTTTGAATAATCACTTCAACCTTGCCCAATTCCTTAGGGAATAAATCCATAGAGATCTTGCTCATGGGGGGTTTGTATTCTTGGATTTCTTGTTTTAATTGTTGGGTGAAATACTTGATCGTCTCTTTAGGGGCAGTGCTTTTATTCTCGCTTGTCTTATCGCTAGCTTGGGTGTTTTGCACGCTTTGAGCGCTGCTATTAGTTTCTTTGGTTTTTTCTTTATTGTCGCTTATTTCTTTAGTTTTTTCTTCTTTTTCTAGGGGCGTTGGAATATTATCTTTAGGGGGGTTAGCTCCTATTAAAGGCATTAAAGGGAGCGTTTTAAGAGGGATTTTAGGGGCGTTTTCTGGCGCTATGCTTGGGGCTGTAGTTTGAGTTTTAGCGTGAATAGGGGTTTTTTCTGGCTTTTTTTTAGAAAGCGTTTTATCCCTTTTAATGGCGTTCATCTGTAAAGCTTCCTTTAAAGGGGGCGTTTTTTTTTCATTATGGGGGTTTGCGCGTTCTTTATTTGGCGGTTCTTTTTTTTCTAAAGATTGCAAA
This sequence comes from Helicobacter pylori, assembly GCF_011140715.1. Lineage (GTDB taxonomy): Bacteria > Campylobacterota > Campylobacteria > Campylobacterales > Helicobacteraceae > Helicobacter > Helicobacter pylori_DA. The sequence continues at coordinate 29,550 of NZ_SFZZ01000068.1, forward strand.
ACGCTAGAAAGGTTAGCGGTGTTTTTAGCGTCGTTCTTTGCAAGGGTGTGGTTAGTGGGCGTTTGCGTTGTTTTCAAAGCAAGATGATCGCTCGCATTTAAGGGGGTTTCTTTTTTTTCTAACGACACTTGAATGTTGCTGGCGTTTAGGTCATGCTTTTGGCTGAGCGTTTGAATGTCTTTAAGGGTTTTTGGATCTTTAGTGCTATGGGTTGGGGTGGTAGGGGTTTTATTAGCGTTGTTAGCGTGGTTAGGGGTTATAGAGTTTTTATTAGGCAAGTTTGTTTGATGAGCGTTAGAAGCAACTTCGTTAGGCTTTTTTTCATTCTTACTTAAAGTTTCGTTAGGGGTTTTGGGGTCAGTCTCAAAAACCTCATGGGTCTCATGTTGGGCCTCATGTTCGGCTGTTGGGTGGGTTTTTGGGTGGTTGAGCCAATCTTTTAGGGTAGGGGCTTGTTGGTCTTTAGCGAGATTTTGAGCGTGTTGGTGGGATAGGGTAGGGGTTTTTTTAAGTGCTTTAGCGTCTTTAGGCGCGTCTTTTAACGCGCTAGGATCTTCTTTAGGGGCGGTTTTGTCTTTAGAGATCTTTTGGTTTAAGATCTTACTGAAATCCTTTGATGCACTTTTAGGGGCGTTTTTGGTGTCTTCGTTTTTCGCTCCGCTATTTAAAGCGTTTGCGTTGGTGTGAATGGGATTAACAGGAGATGGCATGATTATCCTTTAAAACAACTCTTTTATTTTACATGACGAAAGTCAAGCAAAAAGAGTTCCTTAACTCTGTTTTCATTGAATATTCTAAAATCTTATTTTTAATCTTTAAAAAATTGGTTTTTAAAATTTTGTTTTTATGGTAAAACTCACTTCCTTAAGGGGATAGGGAGTATTTTGAAATAATTCCCCCTACAACCCCCTTAAGAAACCCCCTAACCCCCAAGACCGCTTTTTTAATAAGCTATCACTTGACTAGTGTCAAGCTCTTTTATATTAGTATTGTAAAAATGCTAAAAGCCTTTTTACAAAATCATGGTTTCGTTTAGGTTTAATTAAATTTTGCTACAATTAAATAAAAACGATAATTTTAGGGAGATTGGCATGCAAAGTTTGTGGATTTGTCCAGAGGATACCGAAGTTTTAGGGGTTGCTTGTAAGAGCCTTTTAAAAGCATTGAAGTCTCGTTATCAAAAAATCGCCTTGTTTTCGCCCATTAGTGGAGGGTGTGAGGGCTTTGGGGAGTGCGAAGGCTTGAACTCTTTAGAATTTCATAGCGCCATAGACAAACAAAAGGCTTTAGAGCTTGTGAGCACCGCTCAAGAAGAGTTACTATTTGAAACGATTCTCAAACGCTATGATGAATTACAAACCACGCATGATTTTGTCATTAATTTAGGGTATGCGCCGAAGTTTTTCTTAAACGCTCTTTTGGATTTAAACACCATTTTAGCCAAGCATTTAAACGCTCCTATGGTGGCTGTCGCACAAACGAGTTTGAATCATTTGAAAGCCATGCACTCTCATATTCTCAAAAAAGAAGCCCCTTTCGCTCTAGGGCTATTTGCGGGCGAAACGCTTGAAAAACCACATTTTTTGAGCGCGTCTCTTTGCAAGCAACAATGCGCATTAGAAGCGAGCGTGATTGAAAGCGTGTTGCAAATAAAAAGCGAGATTATTACCCCTTTAGCCTTTCAAATGAGTTTGGAAAAAAAGGCTAAAAAACAGATTAAAAAAGTCGTTTTACCAGAGAGCGAAGATGAAAGGATTTTAAAAGCCGCGCATCGTTTAAATTTAATGGGTGCGGTGAGATTGATCTTATTAGGCGATAAAGAAGCCATTAATTCGAAAAATTTGAACTTGAATTTAGAAAATGTAGAAATCATTAATCCCAACACTTCTCATTATAGAGAAGAGTTCGCTAATCATTTGTATGAATTACGAAAATCAAAGGGATTGAGCGAGCAAGAAGCTAAGCAATTAGTGTTGGATAAGACTTATTTTGCGACCATGCTCGTGCATTCAGGCTACGCGCATGCCATGGTTTCTGGAGTGAATCACAGCTGAGACCATTAGACCCGCTTTACAAATCATTAAAACTAAGCCTGGCGTGAGCCTGGTTTCAAGCGTGTTTTTAATGTGTTTAGACACTCAAGTGTTCGTTTTTGGGGATTGTGCGATTATCCCTAACCCTAGCCCTAAAGAATTAGCCGAGATCGCTACCACTTCCGCGCAAACGGCTAAGCAATTCAATATCGCGCCTAAAGTGGCCTTACTCTCTTATGCGACAGGCAATTCCGCTCAAGGCGAAATGATAGACAAAATCAACGAAGCTTTAACAATCGCTCAAAAGTTAGATCCCCAATTAGAAATTGATGGCCCTTTACAATTTGACGCTTCCATTGATGAAAGCGTAGCCAAGAAAAAAATGCCTAACAGCCAAGTGGCCGGGCAAGCTAGCGTTTTTATTTTCCCGGATTTAAACGCTGGGAATATCGCTTATAAAGCGGTGCAACGGAGCGCTAAAGCCGTGGCGATAGGGTCTATCTTACAAGGTTTGAATAAGCCCATTAACGATTTGAGTAGGGGCGCTTTAGTGGAAGATATTATCAACACCGTTTTGATTAGCGCCCTTCAAGCGCAAGATTGATTGATTAGGAGAGATTATGGAAATTTTAGTTTTGAATCTGGGCAGTTCGTCTATTAAGTTTAAATTGTTTGACATGAAAGAAAACAAGCCCTTAGCGAGCGGTTTAGCCGAAAAAATCGGCGAAGAAATAGGGCAGTTGAAAATCAAATCGCATTTGCACCATAACGATCAAGAATTAAAAGAAAAGCTTGTGATTAAAGATCATGCGAGCGGGCTTTTAATGATTCGTGAGAATTTGACGAAAATGGGGATCATCAAAGATTTCAATCAAATTGACGCTATAGGGCATCGTGTGGTTCAAGGGGGGGATAAATTCCATGCCCCAGTTCTAGTCAATGAATTAGTCATGCAAGAAATTGGCAATCTTTCTATTTTAGCCCCCTTACACAACCCGGCGAATTTAGCCGGTATTGAATTTGTCCAAAAAGCGCACCCCCATATCCCTCAAATCGCTGTTTTTGATACCGCATTCCATGCCACTATGCCTAATTACGCTTACATGTATGCGTTACCTTATGAATTGTATAAAAAGTATCAAATCCGCCGTTATGGTTTCCATGGGACTTCACACCATTATGTGGCTAAAGAAGCGGCGAAGTATTTGGATATCCCTTATGAGAAATTTAACGCTATCACTTTGCATTTAGGGAACGGCTCAAGCGCAGCAGTCATTCAAAAGGGTAAAAGCGTGGATACTTCTATGGGGCTAACCCCTTTAGAAGGCTTGATCATGGGCACAAGGTGTGGGGATATTGATCCTACTGTGGTGGAATACATCGCACAATGCGCTGATAAAAGTTTAGAAGAAGTGATGAAAATTTTAAACCATGAAAGCGGTTTGAAAGGCATTTGTGGGGATAATGAGAAACATAGAAGCCAGAAAAGAAAAAGGCGATAAGCAGGCCAAGCTCGCTTTTGAAATGTGCGCTTATCGCATTAAAAAGTATATTGGGGCTTACATGGCAGTCTTAAAAAAAGTGGATGCGATTATCTTTACCGGAGGGATGGAGGAAAACTACTCGGCTTTAAGAGAGAGCGTGTGCGAAGGCTTAGAAGATTTAGGGATCGCTTTATACAAGCCCAAGAACGACAATCCGGGCAACGGATTAGTGGATTTGAGCCAGCCTAACACCAAAATTCAGGTTTTACGCATCCCTACTGATGAATAATTAGAAATCGCTTTGCAAACCAAAAAGGTTTTGGAAAAAACAGAATAAAGAATTGTTTAAGAAATCTATAAGAAATTTTTGGGTAAAAAATTAGCTTTCTTAAATTAAGTTCTAAATTAAGAAAATATCACACTAGGAGTTTTTGATGAAAATGGTTCATTTTTTAGAGGGCGTTTGTTTTGAGAAACTTCATATTGAAGCGCTGAATGAAAATTCTTTGACTAAAGAAATCCGCATTTGCATGCCCAAAGGAGCTGTCATGGACAAACACAAGGCCCCGGGAGCGATTAGCGTGCAGGTTTTAGAGGGAAAAATCGTTTTTGAAGTGGGAGATGAAAAAATAGAAATGCCAAAGGGAGCGTTAATCAGCCTAGAAGCCCAAGTTTCGCATCGTTTGGACGCTTTAGAAAATAGCGTTATAAGGTTGTCTTTGAGTAAAAAATAAGGAAAGTCAAATGATGAAAGCCGTTTTTATCAATGTTTGGTATTTGCTTTTAACGATCATTTTATTAATCATCATATGGAGGATCATTAAATTAGTGTTAAAAGATAAAAACGACAGCGGCGATAAGGGGTTAGGGTAAAGCATGTTTTTGATCTACAAAAAATCAGCCAAGAAGATAAAAGAAGTTGTTAAATCATAGCCGTTTAATTAAGCGCGCTACGATACGAAAATTTTAAAAGAAAGGAACAAGCATGAGCGAACAACGAAAAGAATCTTTACAAAATAACCCTAATTTGAGTAAAAAAGATGTCAAAATCGTGGAAAAGATTTTGAGCAAGAACGACATTAAAGCCGCTGAAATGAAAGAGCGCTACCTCAAAGAAGGGCTGTATGTGTTAAATTTCATGAGCTCTCCTGGCAGCGGTAAAACCACGATGCTAGAAAATTTAGCGGATTTTAAAGACTTTAAATTTTGCGTGGTAGAGGGCGATTTGCAAACCAATAGAGATGCGGACAGATTGCGTAAAAAAGGCGTGAGCGCACACCAAATCACCACCGGTGAAGCGTGCCATTTGGAAGCGAGCATGATTGAGGGGGCGTTTGATTTATTAAAAGATGAGGGAGCGTTAGAAAAAAGCGATTTTTTAATCATTGAAAACGTGGGGAATCTGGTTTGCCCCTCAAGCTATAATCTAGGAGCGGCGATGAATATCGTTTTACTCTCTGTCCCAGAGGGCGATGATAAGGTGCTAAAATACCCTACGATGTTCATGTGTGCGGATGCGGTCATTATCAGTAAAGCGGACATGATTGAAGTGTTTAATTTCAGGGTTTCTCAAGTCAAAGAAGACATGCAAAAATTAAAGCCTGAAGCGCCTATTTTTTTAATGAGCTCCAAAGACCCTAAAAGCTTGGAAGATTTTAAAAATTTCCTTTTAGAAAAAAAGCGTGAAAATTACCAATCCACGCATTCGTTTTAATGTGTTTAGCGATCCCTTCTAAAGTCATAGCCATTAACGATAATGTGGCGCTCTTAGAGACTTTGGGCGTTCAAAGAGAAGCGAGCTTGGATTTAATGGGCGAGTCTGTTAAAGTGGGCGATTATGTGTTGTTACACATCGGCTATGTGATGAGTAAGATTGATGAAAAAGAAGCCCTAGAATCCATTGAGCTTTATCAAGAAATGATCGCCAAAATGAACGAAACGCATGAATAAATGCATGAATAAAAACAATGAGCGTTGATCACCTCATTTCGCCCTTTAGAGATAAGCGAACTATTTTAGCGCTCTCTAATGAAATCAAAAAACTCGCTTCCAAACTCACAAAAAAATTAGTCATCATGGAAGTGTGCGGAGGGCATACGCATTCCATCATGAAATACGGGCTTTTGGATTTGATGCCTAAAAATTTAGAGTTTGTGCATGGGCCAGGGTGTCCGGTGTGCGTGATGCCAAGAGCGCGCCTTGATGAAGCTTACGAACTCGCTATGATCAAAGACAGCATTATCTTAAGCTTGGGGGATATGATGAAAGTCCCAGGGAGCTATGGGAGTTTGATACAAGTGAGAGAAAAGGGGCTGGATGCGCGTTTTTTGTATTCGCCCATGCAAGCTTTAGAAATCGCTAAAGAAAACCCGCATAAAAAAGTCATTTATTTTGCGATCGGTTTTGAAACCACCACGCCGATGAGCGCGAGCGTTTTACTCAACGCCAAAAAAGAAAAATTAAAAAATCTTTTTTTCCACATTAACCACATTTTAGTGCCTCCAAGCGTGAGCGCGATTTTAGAAGATCCAGCATGCCAGATCAACGCCCTTTTAGCCCCTAGCCATGTGAGCGTGATCAGCGGCGCTCAAATCTATACTCCTTTAGTGGATCGCTTTAAACTCCCCATTATTGTGAGCGGTTTTGAGCCGGTGGATATATTAGAAAGCGTGCTGATGCTCACTAAACAAGCCCTAAACAAAGAAGCCAAGCTAGAAATCCAATACAAAAGAGCGGTGAGCTATGAAGGGAATACAAAAGCGCAAGAATTAGTGAATGCGTGCATGGAAGTTAGGGAAAATTTTGAATGGAGAGGTTTGGGGAATATCAAACACTCCGCCCTAAAACTCAAAGAAGCGTTCGCTTCTTATGACGCTGAAAAAGTCTTTAAAGAACACTTAAGCCACAAAACCTCCAAAGAAAACAAGGCATGCAAGTGCGGGGAAATTTTAAAAGGCATCGCTAAGCCCCTAGACTGCTCGCTATTCGCCACAACTTGCACCCCGCAAAACCCGATCGGCAGTTGCATGGTCAGCTCTGAGGGGGCGTGCGCGGCGTATTATCGTTACAAGCGCGTTTGAGCTTTGAAAATTGCTCTAAGCCCCCTAGACTGCTCGCTATTCGCCACAACTTGCACCCCGCAAAACCCGATCGGCAGTTGCATG
>NZ_SFZZ01000069.1:0-7676 GCF_011140715.1 Helicobacter pylori
CATTATACTTTGAGTTTGCTTTTTTGGGGCTTAAAGTGATCGTTTCTGTGAAACGCTGATTTTTCCAAGAGCGTTCCCTTAAGTTTAAAAGCTTAGGGGTTTCCTTTAAAAAGCGGGTTTGCCCTTGACTTTTGGGGCGTTTATTTTTATTGTAAAACGCATTTTCTTAAGAGAGTAGCAATAATTCTCCCCTCTATAAAACTAAATCCCCTCATAGAGTGCTTTTAAAAAATACCGCTTGCTCTAGCTTTTTGATTATTTGTCTTAAAAACTACTCCCTTAAAAACCCGTATTCATAGACTTTAGGCTGTATTTCTTTAGCGAGATCTTTTAGGGCGTCTTGCAAGTTAGCGTAAAGCTGTTTGTAATATTTATCTTTGGCTTTGGTGGGTAAATTTAATTTGCCTTGCTTGTTACGGCCTTGAAAAAATTCTTTGATGTCATAAAGGCTTGCGTTAGCGTTATAGGGGCGGTTAGTGAAATCTTGGGCGTGGTAATAACGATAGATCTCTTTGCCAGCGTCAAACACCTTTGAAGCGCTCGGGCTGAATTTTAGGGGCTTGTTTTCTTTTTTAGCGTTTAAAAAGAGGCTATCGCTCTCCTCTTTTATCCCGCCTTTTAAAAAGTCTAATAAAGCGTGGCTGGAATATCTTTCTTTGGCATTGACTTCAGTTTCGCTAAAGGGGATAAAATGGTTAGTCCCTTGAGTGGTAGTGATGCGGTTTTGGGTATGAAAAAGCATGAAAATCAAACAATTGTTTTTAAACTCGCTATCGTCTTGCCATGTATCATCATAAGGGGCGTAGAATTGATCCCTGTCGTTTTGCCATGTGGCTTTGATGCAATGGCGGATGGAGAAAAATACAGACACTAATAATATTGTAGTTGTAATGATTGGAAAATATTTTACATGCGATTGTTCTGATTTGTCAATAACACTAATATGGACTAAATTTTGATGTTGAAAACTATTGCGGCCAGGATCTAAATAACCAAGAATAGTATCTTTTTTTGTTGGCTGAAACTTTTGTAAATAATCCGCTAAAAATAGAACCTTATTGCACGAGCGTATAGTTTTATACCCCAAAAATCCGCCAGAGGAGTCAAACACTTCTAAATTGAGTGCGTTGGTTGGTTTTAAGGGGGGGGTAGCGGTATCCCACACCAAAAAGCCGATGGGGAATTGCCCCTTCACATTATCAAAGCTATCCGCAGGCACCATAAACCCCTCTAAAAATTTGGCTTTAAAGACTTCTCTGAATTTTTTAAAGTTGCTAGAATTAAGGTATTTGAGCTTTGAAAAACTCGCCATGATGCAACCATCCAATTCCTTATAAATGCGCATGAAAAATTGAGCGAAAAGTTCGTTAGCCCCAGACCCTAAAAAATTTTTATAGGTTTCATGAGTCTTATTGTTTCTTGCAACCTTGGCTTTGTGTTCGCCTGTGCCGCTCATTTTAGCTTTGTTGCCCGCTTCTGCATAAGGCGGGTTAATGTAAATGATGAGTTTTTTTCGTTTCTCTTGGTCTTTTAAGATTTCTTGCAAGCTTTTTGGCGCTTTATCACTGAAAAAATCATCGTTTAAAAAGTCAAATTGAAAAACATGATTTTCCAGTAGTTTTAAGTGGTTTTTTGCAGCCAGATCTTTAACGATTGCCACATCGTTATGATCTAAAGTGGATAGATACAAATTAGCCTTATTCAATAAACCTCGAAGCAAATTCCCAGTCCCCCCAGCGCAATCCCAAATGATACAATCCTCTTGATAATCTTGCCCCAAAGCTTTAGCTAAATATTCTTGACTCTTTTCTACCCAGATTTTAGGGGTGAAAAATGCCCCTTTCCTTTCTCTCACATCGCTTGGCACTAACAAGTCGCGCCGCTCTAAAATAGAAGCTTGAAATTCTGATTTAGGAGGCCTTTCATAAACGCTCCAAAATTCTTGATGGGCTTGTTGGCTGTCTGTGAAACCAACTTCCATAAAATCCATTTTGCCTAATTCATTCACACCCCTATTCAATTTATAATGGCTCGATCTTAAAATCGTGTGCAATTTCTCAATAATGGTTTTATCGCCATCGCTAAGCAAATCCGCTAAATAATAGTCTGCGTCTAAAATGTCTTTAGTTTTAGCCACCTCCCAATTTATGTCAATGGTGGGTTTGACAATTTCAAGCCACTTTTGATAGATCGTAAAGAAATTGTTTTTGTCAATTTGGATTTTGTTGAGTAGATGGCTAGAGTTTAAATTATTTTCAATAAATTCTTTGCATTCTTGGCTTTGGGTTTTAAAGTCAAAAACCGATTTATGGAGTTCGCACATGGCTTTAAACGCGTCTAAAGCGTGTTTAAAACCCTCTGTGTTGTGGTTGCTTGGGGTGATAGAAAAATCTATATCGCTTTTATAAAAAAAGCTTGTGATCGTGTCATCAAAGGCGATAAATTCCATTCTAAAAGCGTTAAAAGTGCACAAATAAGGTGGCGTGTGGTGGGTGTATAGCCTGTGCTTGCCTATGGTTAAAAGCAGTTGCGTGAAAGCTTTGTCCAAATCATCAAAATCGCCCCTTTTAGCTTCGCCCCATAAAATGGGTAAGGTGGCGTTAGAATGCTTATAGCTTAACATGAAATCTATTTTATCCCCGCTATAAAGGAATTTTTTATCCTTAAAGAACTCGGCTTTGATCTGGCTTTTTAGGGGTTCTTCATTGAGGTTGCTCCAATCTAAAAACATTCAAAACACCACCGTTTTGTTTTCATGCACAAAGACTCTGTCTTCTAAAACGAGTTTTAAAGCCCTAGCCAAAACCAGTTTTTCTATATCCTTACCCGCTAGGCGCATTTTTTCCACGCTGTAATTGTGGTTAATGGGCAGAGTGTCTTGTAAAATAATCGGCCCTGCATCAAGGCTTTCATTCACAAAATGCGCCGTGGCCCCGATGACTTTCACGCCCCTTTCAAACGCTTGCTGGTAAGGGTTAGCCCCAATGAATGCGGGCAAGAAACTATGATGGATATTTAAGATCTGGTTTTCATAGCGCTTCGTAAAATCATGGCTTAAAATGCGCATGTATTTGGCTAAAACGAGCAAGTCTGCGCTCACTTTGTGTTGTAATTCCAAGTCTTTAATGATTGCCAAAATCTCTTTTTCATGCAAAATTTGATCAACACAAGGCGCGTAAAAATAAGGGATGTCAAATTTTTCCACTAAAGGGCGTAAAATCTCGTAATTAGAAATAACGCCTAAAATTTGAGCGTTCAATTCCCCTCCATACACCCTTAAAAGCAAATCCCCTAAGCAATGGCTCTCTTTAGTAGCGAGTAAAATAATGTTTTTTTTATGCGTTAAAATGACTTCAATCAATAGTTCGTTAAAGTTTTCTAGGGCTTTAAAAAGAGCGGTTTTTAAGGATCGCTCTTCTTGCTCTTTAATTTCAGTATTCAAGGGCTTGATTTCTTTTTGGATTTTTAGCCGCATGAAAAAGCGCTGTTTTAAGGGATCAACAAATTCATCGTTTTTGACGATGTTATAGCCCTTGTTAGCGATCGTGGTGCTTATTGCGCTCACCAAGCCTTTAGAGTCTCTAGCTTGAATTTTTAAAATAAATTCTAACATCTTTATCTCATTAATAATTGATAGCCAAAGGCTTGCGTGATGATATTTGTGGCTGATTGCGTGGCTTTTTCAATGAAGCGCTCCATAGGGCTTTTTTCCAGCCAATAAGCTTTTTTAACCTTACTCAATTCCATTAAACGATTTTGCGCTTGTTTGATCGTGCTGATTTTATCAATGAGTTTTAATTTTAGAGCCTTTTGAGCACTAAAGACCTTCCCTTCAGCAAAATCCTTATAATCCTTAGCGTCTAATTTCCTAGCTTTTGCGACATCATTCACAAACATTTGGTATTGCTCATTGACTAAATTTTGCAAAAATTCTTTTTCGTTGGGTTTCCATGCTCTGGTGAAAGTGCCTATCTCTTTATATTCGCCCGCATGCACGCCTTGAGTGGCTACGCCGACTTTATTGAGCAAATTTTCCACATTCGCGCCCGAAAAAATCACCCCAATCGATCCTATCAAACTCGCTTTAGAGGCATAAACTTCGCTCGCTTGCATGCCCGCATAATAACTCCCGCTCGCCATAACCCCCCTAGCATACGCTAAAACGGGCATTTTTTGCTTCAAGTCAGCGATTTTTTCGCTTAATTCCACGCTCGCTGACACCGCCCCACCAGGAGAGTCAATCAACAATAAAACGCCCTTAATGCTAGGAATTTTTAAGATTTTATCCACTTCTTTGTCAAAATCCTCTGTGCTAAAAATCGCCCCATTTAAATAGAGTTTAGCGAGATTGGGTGGGGCGCTTGGTGCGCTTTCTTTGGCGCTAAAAAAGACTAATACAATGAGTAACAGCACAAACGACTTGAAATACTTCGTGATAAAATCTAAAGGCATAATGATTAAAGCCTTAAAGATTTTTTGAATGAAACTCCACATGCAGCTTTTCCTAAACTTAATATTTGACCATAAGAGTGTATTATACTTCAAATGTTTTAAGGATTAAATCATGGCGTGTAAATTTTGCCCCAAGATCAGAAAAACAGATTGGATTTTTATTTTAATCGCCGCTTTAGGCTTTTATTCAGTCAATAAACTGGGGTATGCGCCCCAATTCACCCCCACTTCAAAGATTTCACGCCCCATTGAAAAGCCTAGCGGTATGACCGAAAAAGAAAGGAAGAAGCGTTTTATAGAGCTACAAAAAGAATGCTTATTCCATAAAGACAAAAAGGCATGCGAAGAGGTTTTTTAGATTGCATTTGTTGTTTTTGCACTTTTTAAGATCGTTGTAAATTTTATACGCCCTTTTTGTTTGCAAAAAGGCTTTTTTTAGCGGTGATTTTTAGTGCCAAAATAGCCCTTAAAACCCCAAAATTTAGGCACTCTTAAGCTAAGTCTAAGTCTAGTATAATCAAAAGATTTTAAAGGAAACTTAAAATCGTGTTTGTAAAGGTTTGAGAATTCATAAAAATATTAAGGAAAATTATATCATGAAAGCTTTTAAGGTTAATTTAGATAATGAAAAAAATCAAAGTATTATTTTAAAACCCAGCACACGCCTTTTTAACAACCAAACTCATCAAGTTGATAGAGTGGCCAAAAAGATTTATGAATTGATTAAAGGCGCTAAACATTCTAACGATGGCATCATCTTAAACCACAATGAAATTAAAGAAGCCTTTTTTAGCCCGTTCAAACCGCAACTAAAAAACGCTCAAGTGTTCCTATCGCATTCGCATGCGGATAGAAATAAGGCTTTAAAGGTTAAAAATTATTTGGAAAGCGAAACAAATCGCAGAGTATTTATAGACTCGCTCTTTTGGGATTATAAAGACGATGTCTTAAACGAATTAGAAGAATACGATGATACAAGCAAGATTGAAGACGCTTTCACGCTCATTCTCAGAGAATCTTTACAAGACATGATTGAAAAATGCCCTTATTTCGTGTTTTTACAAAGCAAAAACAGCGTTTCCAATCAAGGGCTATCGTGCATCACTTATTCAGCATGGATTTATGAAGAATTAAAAATCGCTCATAGTTTGATAGCTGGCAGCGCTCTACAAGAATCGCGCATTAAAGCCATGCGTGTTTCTCATAATATCACAAACTTATTAAGGAGGTTTAAACTTATCTCTCTTGATAGTTTGTCAATTTTATTATAAAGGATCTAGAATGAAAACTTATCAAAAATTATTGGGTGCGAGCTGTTTAGCGCTGTATCTAGTGGGCTGTGGGAGCGGCAGTGGCGGTGAATCGCCGGTTGAAATGACTGCAAATAGTAAGGGTGAGTTTCAAATCAGCTCCAAAGCAGATAGCGTTACTATCCAAGGCGTGAAGCTCAATAGAGGTAATTGCGTTGTCAATTTTGTTCCAGTAAGAGAGGCGGTTCAAATGGGTGTTTTAAGTCAAATTACTCCAATTTCTATGCAAGATTTTAAAGATATGGCAAGCGTTTATAAAGAGTTTGATCAAAAGGAAAGGGTGGCAAACATAGAAAATAAAATTTCTCAATTAGAGCAAAAGGGTGTGATGATGGAGCCTCAAACCCTTAAATTTGGAGAAAGTTTAAGTGGCTGGTCTAGAGAATGCGATATTATAGAAGCAACAATACAGACCGACAAAGGCGCTTGGACTTTTAACTTTAACGAATAAATAATGGATAACACCCCCCACAGAAAGAGAAAAAGAAAGAGCAAAAATCCTTATAGAAGAGCTCAAAATCTTGCAGGGCGTTATCAACAGAATGGCGCAAAATTCTTTGGAGTGCAAGAAATGGACACTCGCGCTCGCTGTGGGGGTTTTATCCCTCAAAATAGAGACGATTTCTCATCTTTATGGGCTGTGTGTTTTAGGGGTGTTGTTGGCATGCTTTTATCTTTTAGACGCTTATTATCTCATGCTAGAAAGGTTGTTTAGGGAGCAATACGAATGGTTAATAAAAAACAGACTTAAAACCGATGAAAGGCTGTTTGAAGTCTTTCCTGCTCATCAAGCTTGCCGGTTCGCACTATACTTATGCGCCATGTTTTCGTTTAGTCTTTTTCCTTATTATTGGGCGTTAGGTCTTTGTTTGGTGGGCTATGGTTTTGTTTCTAATTCTGTTTCAATGGAGTGTTGGCTATAAAAGAGCTTGACTTCAATCAAACGATAACTTTTAAAGCGTTTTAAGATTTAGAGTATCGCAAATAACCACTTTCCATATCCATTCCCATAAACCTGATACAAGTTTTCCTTATACCTAAACTCACACTCTTTTAAATAGAGTAAATGGTTGATTTATGAGTGGTTTTTTGTTTTAAGAGCTAAACATCTATTTAAAAATACTAAGTCGTTTCTAAATCAAGCCTTGAGAAATCTATTATATATTTATCTAACATAGCGGTATCCAAATTCGATCCGACATGGTGTTATTACAGAGAGTTTTTGAATCCCTTATATCTAGCACTTCCCCCACATAAGGATAGGGGAGAAAATCCTCCCCTTCCTTGGTTTAGTCTTAAGGACTAAAACCAAAATGACTCCTTAAGAAAATGAATTAAAGTTTTACTCAAGACCTAAACAAGATTTGCTGTGCTCTTTCTCTTCGTCTTGATACTTTTCTTCTGTTGAAGGTTCAATTAATTTGGCCTGGAGCTCAATGACTTGATCTTTGGATTCAATAGTCTGATCCTTGGATTCAATAGTCTGATCCTTGGATTCAATAGTCTGATTTTGGGATTTAATAGTCTGATCTTTGGATTCAATGATTTGATCTTTGAATTTATTAGCCCGGTTTGCAGCATCTAATTCTAGGTCTTTAGCATTTAATTCTCGTTCTAACCTCTCAATGATCTGATCTTTGACCTTTGATTCAGCTTTTCGTTTTTGGTAACTACTTTCTGCCATCTAATCTCCTTTTTTGTAAAGTTGGGATTCGCTTTTCAGCGTCTCGGAATGAGAAACGGATCGAATACGCGACACAATCTCCCAAAACCAAGAACAATATTTACCCAAACTCAAAATTAAAGTCAAGATCTTATGAAAGGTTGTGAAAATCAAAAATTAAGCAAAAACAAGAAGTAAAAAAAGAAAGATTAAGCCCAATCTTTCAAAACTAAGCAACAAGAAGTTCTTTT
>NZ_SFZZ01000070.1:0-4798 GCF_011140715.1 Helicobacter pylori
CGTGTTCGCTTATTGACATTTAGCCCTTTGTGGAACCCCCTTTTTTAACCCTCTTTTTTGGGGGGGTTTGTTTTAAACTTTCTTTTTTAAGGGATTTCTTTTTTTGGGGGGGTTTTGATCCTTTTCTTTTTTCTGATTTTTTAACCCGCTTTTTAAGTTTTTATTTTTGGGGGATTTTGATGAAAAATCTTTTTTAGCGTTTTTGACGATTTGGTTAGTGGAAAACTTGATACTAATTTAAGCGATAGTTTTTAAAAAGCGCTTCTTTATATTAGGGGGATTAAGTTGGAGATTAAAAGGGGGAGAATGGTTTCAAATGCTTCCTATCTCTTTAAGAGAATAAAATAAAACTTTAAGAAAACGAAACTTTAATAAAATGATTTTTACAACAAAATGAGAGCTAAAACGATTATTTTTCACTCACAGAACTTTTATTTTTTTAATCTTTAAGTTTTTATTCTTTAAGTTTTTCACTGATTTTTCATCTGTTTTTTTAAGTTTTTTCACAAAACAAAGTTTTTGATTTTTCTAGCCTTTTTAATCTTGCTCTATCGCTTGCGCTATAATGAACTGATCTTATATTTTAAAGGAATAAAATATGCCAAATACCACCAACAAAGATTACACAAAATACAGCCAAAAACAGCTTTTTAATTTTTTAAATTCTATCAAGGTTAAGCAAAAAAGAGCGTTAGAAAAATTGAAAGAAATTCAAACTCAAAAACAAAGGATTAAAAAAGCGCTCCAATTTAAAGCGCTAAACTTAACCGAAAATGGATACACCATAGAAGAAGAGCGAGAAATCTTAGCAAGGGCTAAAGACACCAAGAACCACTTTTGTTTTAAAAGCGTAGAGGATTTTAAAAAACATTGTGAAAACTTATAAATGAGATTTAAAAATGCTGATGATTGAAACCAGTAAAAAATTTGATAAGGATCTTAAAATTCTTGTTAAAAATGATTTAAAGCTTTTATATAAAGTGGTTGGAAATTTAGCCACAGAGCAACCCCTAGAACCCAAATACAAAGACCACCCACTCAAAGGCGCTTTATAAAAGATTTTAGGGAATGCCACCTAAAACCGGATTTATTGCTTGTCTATTTAAAAAACAAGAAAACACTCTAGTGCAAGTCTATAAAGCGATCAATAAACTTTCTCAAATTGAGTGGTTTAAAAAGTCTGTTAGGGATATTAGAGCGTTTAAGGTAGAGGACTTTAGCGATTTTACTGAGATTGTGAAATCCTAGCGTTTAGCCAAATTTTTAAAATTCTTGGCACTTATAGAGTGAAAAGCAACGCTTTTTTTAGTAAGACTAGGCAGTCACAGCGAGCTGTTTTAATCCACCCAAACCTCTTATAACGCTTAAACCAACCGCTCAAACCAACTACCCCCCTTTTAGGGATAAATTTAGGGTTGAAACACCGCTTACGCTTTTTTGCTTCACACACCCTCGTGTTTCCCGCTTTTCAAATACCCTCGTGTGCGCATTTCTTTACGCTTCAAAGCCCCTTCATAGCGGCGGATTTCAACCTCTGTTTTAGGCTCGTATTTAGGCATGGGGGTGGGTTTGCCATTTTCCACAGCCACCATGGTGAAATAACATGAATTCGTGTGCGTGATTTCACGAGTCTTAATGTCTTCGCTCAAAACCTTAATGCCCACTTCGCACGAGGTGTTGCCCACATAATTGATGCTGGCTAAAAAAGTGAGCAAATTCCCTACAGGAATGGGGTATTTAAAAGTAACCCCATCCACGCTTAAAGTGACCGTTCCTTTAGCGCAATAACGAGTCGAACACACATAAGCCACTTTATCCAACAAATTCAATAATTCCCCCCCATGCATGACGTTGTTGAAATTAGCGGTTGTAGGCACGACTAAATAGCTCATCAATAATTTAGTGCGATCCGCTGTGTCTATAGTGAAATCAAAATGATTGGAATGCGATGATTGTATTTGAGGCATTGCTTCTCCTTAATTAAAATTGGTGTTAAAAATGTTTTTTGTAAAAAACATTCCAAGAACTATATATTAGTAAAAATTAAGTAATATTAAGTGAATATTAGAGGCATTAGAAAAATAATAAGAGGGTTAGCGTTAAATAATGGGCGTTGAAGAGAAAGAAGGGAAAAAAGAGAAAAAAGAAAGCCAAAAGGTGGCGGTTATCACAGGGGCGAGTTCTGGGATTGGGTTAGAGTGCGCGTTAATGCTGTTAGATCAAGGGTATAAAGTCTATGCACTCTCTAGGCATGCGACTTTGTGCGTGGCGTTAAACCATGCGTTATGCGAGAGCATTGATATTGATGTGAGCGATTCTAACGCTTTAAAAGAAGTGTTTTCAAACATCAGCGCTAAAGAAGATCATTGCGATGTTTTGATCAATTCCGCCGGTTATGGGGTGTTTGGGAGCGTAGAAGACACGCCCATTGAAGAGGTTAAAAAACAATTTGGCGTGAATTTTTTCGCTCTTTGTGAAGTGGTGCAGTTTTGTTTGCCCTTATTAAAAAATAAGCCCTACTCTAAGATTTTCAATCTTTCTTCCATAGCGGGGCGTGTGAGCATGCTCTTTTTAGGCCATTACAGTGCGAGTAAGCATGCATTAGAAGCTTACAGCGATGCCTTGCGTTTAGAGCTTAAACCCTTTAACGTTCAAGTGTGTTTGATTGAGCCAGGCCCGGTGAAAAGCAATTGGGAAAAAACCGCTTTTGAAAACGATGAGCGGAAAGATAGCGTTTATGCTTTGGAAGTGAATGCGGCTAAAAGCTTTTATTCTGGCGTGTATCAAAACGCCTTAAACGCTAAAGAAGTGGCGCAAAAAATCGTTTTTCTTAGTATGAGTCAAAAAATCAAGGCCCGTTATTTGATCGGCTTAAAAACCCAATTGTTGTTGGCGTTGTATCAAATCCTCCCGAGTAGTTGGTATGATTCTTTGTTTAGATTAGTTGTTCTTAAAAGGAAGCGTGATGCTTAAAACCTATCATATTGCCTTAGCTTGTGTGATTTTAGCGGTGGTGGTGCTGTTGTTTGGAGGGGAGTCCTTGAGTTTGGAAGAATGGCAAGAAGTGTGCCTGAATGTGAAAAACCACTTTTTGCACAATGAAGAACTGAGCTCTTTAAGTGTTATTATTTTAGAAATACGATTACCACGAGTGATTTTAGCGCTCTTAGTGGGGGCGAGTTTGTCCGGGAGTGGGGTGGTGATGCAAACGATTTTTAGAAACCCCTTAGTCGATCCCTTTTTACTAGGGATTTCTAGCGGAGCGATGCTAGGCGTGGCGATGGCGATAGCGGTAGTGGAGTCTAATATTGCGATTTTAGCGTTCTTTGGGGCGATTTTAGCCAGCCTTGCTGTCTTAGCGATGAATAGGGTTTTAGGCAATTCCGTCCTTTCGTTGGTGCTTTCAGGGGTGGTGTTGAGCGCGTTTTTAAGCGCCTTAGCCGGGGCGATAAAATTCTTTGTGATCCCCCAAAAAGCGCAAGCGATTGTCGTGTGGCTTTTAGGGAGCTTGTCTTTAAGCAGTTATAAGGATTGCTTGATCGCTTTCATAGGGCTGTCTTTAGGCTTTATCCCTCTCTTTTTGTTAAGGTGGCGCATCAATTTATTGAGCTTGAGCGATGCGCAAAGTTTGAGTTTGGGCATTAACCCGGTGCTGTTGCGATCGCTTTGTTTGGTGTGCGTGAGCGTTGCGAGTGCTTTAGCGGTGAGCGTGTCCGGCACGATCGGCTGGATTGGGTTAGTCATTCCGCATGTGGCGAGGTTGTTTTTTGGGGCGAATTTACAAAAATTGCTTTTAAGCTCTTTATTAATGGGGGCGTTTTTCTTGCTTTTAGCGGATGTGGTGGCTAAAACCATTACCCCCTATGATTTACCGGTAGGCATTGCGACAAGCGTTTTAGGAGCGCCTTTCTTCTTGTGGCTTTTATTCAGGACTAGGGGGGTGTGATGGTCTTAGAAGTTAAAAACCTGTCCTTTAAATATTCTCAAAAACTCATTTTAGATAAATTGAGTTTTAGCGTGCCAAAAAACAGCATTACAAGCATTTTAGCGCCTAATGGCTCCGGTAAAACCACGCTTTTAAAATGCCTTTTAGGGCTTTTGAAGCCTTTAGAAGAAACCGAAATTAAAGCGTGTAACAAAGATATTTTACCCTTAAAGCCTTATGAAAAAGCCAAACTAATCGCTTATATCCCCCAAGTGGAATATTATGCGTTCAATTTCAGCGTGTTGGATTTTGTCTTAATGGGGAAAGCGACGCATTTGAATTTGTTCGCTATGCCTAAAGCCAAGCACATTAAAGAAGCGACTAGCGTTTTAGAGCGCTTGGATTTAGAGTCTTTAAAAGATCAAGGCATTAATGATTTGTCCGGCGGTCAGAGGCAAATGGTGCTTTTAGCCAGAAGTTTGTTGCAAAGAACGCCCTTATTGTTACTAGATGAGCCTACGAGTGCTTTAGATTTAAAAAACCAAGCCCTTTTTTTTGATGCGATTAAAGATGAGATGAAAAAGCGAGAATTGAGCGTTTTAGTCAATATCCATGATCCCAATTTGGTTGCCAGACACTCCACGCATGTGGTCATGCTCAAAGATAAAAAACTTTTTTTGCAAGCTTCCACGCCAATCGCTATGACTTCACACAATTTAAGCGTGCTCTATGACACGCCCCTAGAAGCGATCTGGCATGATGATAAGCTTGTGGTGTATGCGTTGTAGGGGTTGAAAATAGGGGATTTTTGAGTTATAATGTTTCGTTTATTTTTATTTTCAAGGAGTTTATGTGAAAATTAGCGCATCTGTT
>NZ_SFZZ01000071.1:0-1121 GCF_011140715.1 Helicobacter pylori
TCACAAAATCAAAAGGGCTTTTCAAGCAATCTTCTAAGGCTTGCATGAAATTAGACTCTAGCGTTACATCATCTTCTAAAATAACGACCGGTTGGTTTGTTTTAACGCATTCTTTCCATAAAAGATAATGGCTTAAATAGCACCCAAATTCTTGGGGCAATAATTCTTGATAACAATAATCAGAATGGAACCAATCGGATTTTAACAAACTTGAAGAATCATAAAGCTCTTGAACGAATTTTTCAAAATCTTGATATTTGGGGCTAATAGCGTCAAAGATTTGAAAAACGCAACGGCCTTTAAATTTTTCATTGGATTCTGAAACGAGTTTTTCAGTATCCAAACGCCTTTGACTTTCTTTTAAAGAAATGATATAAACTTGTGTCAAATGAACTCCTAGATATGGTATTCTGTGGCATTCTACCATAAAGTTTTTTCATTCTTTTTAAACCTCTTTAGGGGTTTTTAAATAATCGTATTGTTTGCTGTATTGTTGAAAGGCTTTTAAACGCTTTTTAGCGTTAATGCTGTAGTAGAAAAGATTCTTAAAAGTTGATTTTTTAGGCGGAAATGAGTAAGATTTCAAGCTCTTTTTTTGGGGCTTTTGAATGGTGCTGTCTAAAGAATGCTCGCTTAAAGAAACAGGGCAAGGCACATAGGTAAAATTAGCGACATCATGGTAAGCAGAATTATCCATAAACATATCCACCGGCTCTATGATTTTAAAACGCTCCGTGGCTTCTATAAAAGTTTTAGCGCCCTTAGGGGTTAAGTAATAACCGGCTGTAGAAGCCACATACACGCTAGTGAGGTAAAAATGCTCTAAAAAAAAGGCCTCTTTTTCATGCGTTGCGTAATAGCTTTTTTGTATTTTTTTGAGAATATAGTGGATGACTTTATGGGTAGAAAGATTTAAAAATCTAGAAACATCAAAAAATTTTTTAAATTTTTCTAAAATAGGGTTATTTTTAAAAGGATAATCAAAGAGAGGAAATACAAATTCTTTGGGTAAAACATGGAATTTTGTCTCGTGGTAATACCAATAGCACCCATAGAACCTCACAAAATCAAAAGGGCTTTTCAAGCAATCTTCTAAGGCTTGCATGAAATTAGACTCTAGC
>NZ_SFZZ01000072.1:0-21865 GCF_011140715.1 Helicobacter pylori
AGAAACGCCTATTAACCCCAAGTAATCTAATTTGACAATGAAATCATAAACATGGTTTTCAAACAAAAAAAACAATTGCGAAAAATCATTGCTAAAATGCGAAAACAACAAAGTTTCCACATTGAACAAAAACAACAAAAAAAATAATGAAGAAAAAACGACTTTATGCGTGTATATTTTTTGATAAAAATTCATCTACAACCTAATCATTGCCTAATCATTCTTGCTGAAGAAACTATCAATGCCATCAGCAATGCCCTTAGCCAAGATCTTTTGATACGGTTTGCTTTGGATGCGTTTAGATTCTATCGCATGGGAATTATAACCAATTTCTATTAAAATTGAAGGCATTAAAGCCCCGGCTAACACCCAAAAAGGCCCCTCTCTCACGCCCCCATCCACCACATCAGGGTAATTTTTGCGGATACTTTGGAGCATGCCGTATTGCACATCAATCGCTAGTTTGTTAGAAATAATCAATCGCTGCGTGTTCAATGAATTTAAAAACAAACTTTTAGAAAAATAATCCATTAAATTCACATCGTCTTTATTTTCTTGCTCAGCCACTTTCCTAGCCCTTTCGCTCCTTGCAGTGGATAAAAAATAAGTCTCTATGCCATGAGCGTTAGAAGTGGAATGCTTGGGGATGGAATTGGCATGCACTGAGATAAATAAATCCGCGCTTTTTCTATTGGCTAATTCCGTGCGAGCCACTAAATCAATATAAATATCCTTATCCCTTGTCAATAAAACACTATAGCCTCTTTTTTTAAGCTCTTTGTGTAAAAACTTCACCACTTCTAAAACAATGTCTTTTTCACACACCAAATTCGCGCTCATCGCCCCGCAATCTTTCCCCCCATGCCCAGCGTCTAAAACGATTTTTTTGTGTTTTTTGCGTTTGGTTTTGATGAAAGTATCATTTTTTTCTGCTATAAAAATTGGGTTCTTACTCTCATTTTCCGCTTCTTTTTTAGGAATTTCTTTTTTAGCGCTCCTTTCGTTCAATGGAGAATGCGCATGCTTTGAATGCGCATGCTTAGTTGGCGTTTTCTCTTTAGCCTCTTTAGCCTCTTTTTTAATGGGCTTAGGGGTGGGTTTTGGCGTTGTGTGTTTGAGTGCATGGTGTTTGGGTGGCTTTGGCGCCATTTGATGCCTAACTAAGGGCTTTTTCTCCACGATAGAAACATAAAGCTTGTCTTTAAGGATTTTAACCTCATAAGTCATCTTAGGAGCATAGCCGATAACCACTCGCGCTAATTTAGGGCTGAATTGCGCGATCGTGATAAAAGATTGCTTGGAAAATTGGTAATGCTTTTTAGGAATGGTTAAAACGGCTTCTAATTCCAAATAACTCTTGAAATTTTTGAGCGAAACTTCTTTGAATTTCTTAATTTCTTGATTGAACACCATTTTAACGCTGCTAGAGCCAAAAGGCACAATGTTGGTAATTTTAAGGGTTGTAGCATAAGCAAAATGCAACCAAAAAAGACATGCAACAACCCCTAACCTCACAAGCACTACAAATTAACCCTCTGTAAGCTCTTTAATCAATTCATGCACGCTGATAATCTTATCCACTCTATAGCCATTAGCCCCGGTAAAATAAAGCCCCTCTTCTCTGTTTCCTAAATAACTGCGCCCCAAGCCATCAGCGATACAATAGCCCACCTTTTTAGCCTCTTCACCTCTGTTGCAAGGTGCTACACAATTGCTCACGCATGCGATTTTAGGCGCGTTACCCTCTTCAATACGCTTGATCACCCCCGTATTAATAGCCCTAGCCGGATAGCCTACAGGCGATTTAATGAGTAAAATATCTTCTTTTTTGAGCGTGGGCAAAAGATCGGCATACGCTTTAGCGTCGCATTCTTTCGTGCCTAAAAAACGAGTCGCCATCTGCACCCCACTCGCTCCAAGACTTAACATGGTGTCTATATCCTTCCTATCCCAAATCCCCCCAGCAGCGATGATAGGGATATTCCCCCATTCTTTAGAAGCTTCCACGACTTTAGGCACTAAGTTTTCTAATCGGAATTCTTCTTTGAAACAATCTTCGAATTTAAAGCCCTGATGCCCCCCACTCAAAGGCCCTTCCACAATAAATGCATCTGGGATTCTTTTATACCGATCGCTCCACCTTTTACAAAGGATTTTTAAAGCCTTCGCTGAAGAAATAATAGGGATGAGCGCCACATCGCTAAAACCCTTAGCGAATTCAGGCATGTTAGTGGGCAAGCCAGCCCCTGTAATGATAATATTCGCTCCCGCTTCACAAGAATCCCTTAAAACACGGCCGTAGTCATTGATAGCGTATAAAATATTCGCTCCTAAAGGCTTATTCCCGCAAATCTTCCTAGCGTTTGCAAAAATCTCATTCAACGCTTTTTTAGAGTAAAAATTCAAGGCTTCAAAGGGTTTTTTAGCCACAATCCTTTCTACAAAACGCATGTTTTTATAATAACCAGTCCCTACGGCTGAAATCACTCCTAAAGCCCCTTCTTTGGCAGCATTTCCAGCTAGTTCATCCCAACTAATCCCCACACCCATTCCCCCTTGAAAGATAGGGAATTTTATGGTGTGCTTACCGATTTTTAGCGGTTTGAGTGTTGATACCATAGCTCTTTCCTTAATATTAGTTAATATTTAATTTCATAAATCTTTTCTTACCAAGCTGTATAACATAATTTCCTTTAACAAAACGATAACTCTCATCTTTTACCACTTCTTGATTAATCTTTACCCCTCCCCCTTGAATATCGCGCCTAGCTTGTGAAGTGGATGGGCAAAAGCCAATCTGTTTTAAAACATCTAAAATCCCAACCCCTTCATCAAAATCGCTCTCTGATAAAATTTCGGGCAAAAGGTTTGCGCTAAACACTTTAGAAAATTGCTCTTTCGCCTTGAATGCTTGATCATTGTTATAATAACGAGCCACGATTTCACTAGCGAGTTCTTCTTTAACGGCTTTAGGGTGCAAGGTCTGATTTAAAATACCATGTTTTAAGTCTTCAATTTCTTCTAAAGTCTTAGTGCTCAAAAGGGTGTAATAGCGCCACATAAGATCATCGCTAACGCTCATGATCTTCCCAAACATCGCGTTAGGCTCTTCAGTGATCCCCACATAATTCCCCAAGCTTTTACTCATCTTTTGCACCCCATCAAGCCCCTCTAATAAAGGCATGGTAATGACAGACTGCTCTTTATTCAAGCCATAAGATCGTTGCAAAAAACGCCCCACCAGCAAATTAAACTTTTGATCATTGCCCCCAAGCTCAATATCCGCATCCATCGCCACTGAATCATAACCCTGCAACAAAGGGTATAAAAATTCCACGATGCTAATGGGGCGGTTTTCTTTGTAGCGTTTAGCAAAATCGTCCCTTTCTAGCATTCTAGCGACTGAAAACTTCGCGCACAATTCTATCATGCCCTTTGCGCCTAAAGCATCCAACCAAGTGGAATTAAAGCACACTTCGGTGTGTTTTTGATCTAAAATCTTATAGATTTGCTCTTCATAAGTTTTAGCGTTTTCTAAGACTTGATCCCGGTTTAAGGGTTTTCTCGTTTCATTTTTCCCTGTAGGATCGCCTATCATAGCGGTAAAATCCCCAATCAAAAACTTAACCCTAGCCCCATATTGCTGCAATAAAGCTAATTTTTGGATCAACACCGTATGCCCTAAATGCAAATCGGGAGCGGTAGGATCAAAACCGGCCTTAACGACAAAGCGTTCATTGGTTTCATAATATTTTCTCACCAGCTTTTCAATGTATTCTAATCCAATGATTTCATTAGCGCCTCTTTTGATCTCTTTTAAGGCCACACTGATTTTTTGTTCCATGTTTATCCCTTAATTAGGCTTATTGTAGCTCATAAGCGTCATCCAGACTGGATAATTCTACAATCCTATCCTGATATTTGCGATTGATTAAAGCCCTCATCCAATCCGCCTTATCCGTGGCTATTTCAAAACTCACTTCGCAATGGCTAGAATACTTGTCTTTATAGCCCAAATAAGACACGCCCACAATATTGCATTCATTCCTGTTTAAAAAAGTCAATAAACTCGCTAAAACCGACTTTTTTTCTCCTAAATAAAACATCATTTTATAAATCGTTCGATCCCGCTTGTGCCACTCTATATAAACCATAGGCGCTTTAGCATCCACTTCCGCTATCGCTTTTTTGCAAAATTTATGGTGTGCAACCGCTTTTGGATCTTTCAAATCCGTTACAATCGCAATGATTTCATCGCCATATTTAGGGTAACAACAATCATTCAACAACACCTGTTTGATTTCTAAAGCGTTGCTTGAACAAACGCTAAAATGTTCTAATTCCTTACACTGCCACTGCCGATTGGGGGTTAAAAAATTCAAAACGCTGGTTTTAAAACCCAAATATCTCAAACCTCGAGTCCATAAACTCATCTCTTGGTATTCTAAAATCGCGTCTTCTTTTAAAGAAAACACCTTATTTTCAATTTCTTCGGTGAGTTTGGCTAAATTTTCAAAGCTTTTCATCGCTTCTGTTAAGGTGGTCTCCACCCCGCAATCTGTTAATTTTTCTTCAAAGTTTTTATAATCTTTTAAATCCACATCTTCAAAAACAGAACGCCCAAAAAAAGTCGCTAAGATATTGATCATGCTCTTAGTGTCAATCTCTTTCAAGCGGTTTCTTCTTTGGATGCGCAAATGGTTTTTAGCCTTAGAAGTTTTAAGCTGATCCATCCAAATGAAACGAGGTATTATTTTATCGCCTTTAATAATTTTAACCACATCCCCGCTTCTTAATTCCTGATTGAGTAAGGCTTTTTTACTATTGATATAAGCGTCCGTGGCTTTATCGCCCAAATCGCTATGCACCATGTAAGCAAAATCTAAAGCGATCGCACCCACCGGTAAAGTGTAAGTGTCCCCATGAGGCGAAAAAACGACAATATCTTCACGATACAAATCGTTCTTAGCGAGTTCGTAAAATTCCTTAGGGTCGTTTTTCAAATCGCTGTCATGGTATTTAAAATTTTGCAACCACCTCATGCCCTCATGGTGATCTTCATTATCCACGCCTCCAGCTTTATACTTCCAATGGGCTGAATTACCATACTCCGCCCCCATGTGCATATCAAAGGTGCGAATCTGCACTTCATAAACAGAAGATTCATCAAAAATCGTCGTGTGTATCGTCTTATAGCCATTTTCTTTGGGTAAAGCGATGTAATCTTTAAAACGAGAGACAATGGGTTTGAAATTCAAATGGATAATCCCTAAAACTTTATAGCAATCAATCGGGTTTTTCAATAAAATCCTAATGGCTAACAAGTCCAAAATTTCATCAATATTGACCGCGCCCTTTCGTTGCATCTTAAGATAAATAGAATAAGGGCGCTTCACCCTTGTAACGAGTTTAAAATCCGAGTGGCTAAACCCGCTATCAAAAAGTTTTTTTTCTAACTTGCTCGCAAAAGCGTTGAGTTTTAAAAGTAAAGACTGCTTGTTTTTGTGCAAATATTCCTTGATATTTTTATACTCTTCTGGATAAATATAATAAAAGCTCTTGTCTTCTAATTCATTTTTGATTGAAGACATGCCCAATCGGCTCGCTATGGGGGCATACACCGCTAGAGTCTCTTTAGAAATACGCACTTGCTTGTCATGAGGCAAGGCGTCTAAGGTGAGCATGTTGTGCAACCTGTCGCTAATTTTTACCACTAAGGCTCTTGGATCTTGTATCGCGCTAATTAAAATCTTTCTGAAAGTGAGCGCTGAAACCACCATTCTTGGATCTTGAGAGCTCACGCCTAACTCTTCTTTCCTGATTTCAGTGATTTTAGTGAGCGCATCCACTAAATTAGCCACATCTTGCCCAAATTCTTGCTCAATCGTTTCAATCTTACAAGGCGTGTCTTCTACCACATCATGCAAAAGCGCAGCGCACACCATCGCCTCATCGCCCCCACAAAACGCTACCAAGCTTGCCACGCAAATAGGATGGATGATATAAGGCTCGCCGCTCTTTCGGTATTGCCCCTTATGGCTCTTGGCCGCTAAATTTAGGGCGTTTTCAATCTTGGGCGTGAAATCAATTAAAGTCCTTAAGATTTCAATGCCACCCTTTGGGGTCGTAACTTTTTTGATAACATCCAAAATCCGTAAGAATCCGATATCAACGGATTTATCAATTTCGTTCATCTATCCTGTCTATATCAATTTTCCCTTCAGCGATTTCTCTAATGGCAATATCCACTAATTTATGGCGTTTAGGGTCCATATTCACTAAAGTTTTGGCTCCGGCGTTTAATTGCTTCACACGAGCGAAAACTAAATTATCTAGCATGTAGCGGTCGTTCCCAATATTTTTTAAGGCTTGAGCGACTAAACTCTCTGTTCTCTCTTTTTTCAAACTGATCCTTTTATTTTGAGTTCTATCCAATTTTAAAGGGCTTATTTTACCATAGAAAATACGCCTTGTTGGTGCTTGATCACTTGCAATAAATTCCCTTTTTTGAACATGTTACACACCACAATGGGGAGTTTATTGTCTTTAGCTAAAGAAATAGCGGTATCGTCCATCACTTCAATATCCCCTATCAAAGCGTCGTTATAGCTTAAAGTGTCTAATTTTTTAGCGTCTTTAAATTTGTTAGGGTCTTTGTCGTAAATGCCATCCACTTTAGTCGCTTTAATGATTAAATCCGATCCGATTTCAATCGCTCTTAAAGTAGCCGCCGTATCCGTAGTGAAAAACGGATTTCCCGTGCCAGCGCCAAAAATCACCACCCTACCCTTTTCTAAATGCCTGATCGCTTTTCTGTAAATGTAACTTTCACAAATCTCTTTGATTTCAATCGCGCTCTGCACCCTTGTGTCTAAGCCGATATGCTCTAAAGCTTCTTGCATGGCTACCGCATTAATCACGGTGGCTAACATGCCCATATAATCCCCACTGGTGCGCCTGATAATCCCCCCTTGAGCCGCGCTAACCCCCCTAATGATATTGCCTCCACCAATCACAATACCCACTTCAATATCGTTTTCCACTAAACTTTTAATCTCTTTAGCGATGTGATCTAGCACATGAATGTCAATCCCAAACTGGTTGTCCCCAGCTAACGCTTCCCCAGAAAATTTCACCAAAACCCGCTTGTTTTTTATCTTTGCTTGCATGATCCCTTCTTAATTTAATAAAATTTTAATAAAACTTGTGATTGTAACCTAATCTTGCTTAAAAACACCCTTTCTGAATTTTAAGCCTGCATTCTCAGCGAATCACTAAAAACGCTTGGGTTTTTGAATGCGTTTGAATAACAATTCACGATAGAACGCTTTAAGGCCTGATTGCTCCTTTTTGCCTAAAGTGTAGTAAATTTTTTGCAAGTAGTTTAAAATATCTTGGCGTTTTAGGTTGGTTTTTAAAGCGGCTTCTTTAAGGATGTAGTAAGGGATTTTTGTTTTTTGATGTTTGAAAGCTAAAGACAAACGCTTGTAAAAATCCTTGTTTTTATGGTAACACAAACGCCCAAAAACAAACGGCAAGCGTTTTTTTTCATACCAAAGAGCGGCTAAATCTATAAAATCTTTTTTAGGGTTGGAATAATAAAATTGCAGTGCTTTATTGCCGATTAACACTCCGCCTTTTAACCCTAGAACTTGAGAGAGGGCGTTTGAAGAAGCGCTTTCTTTGTCAAAAGCGTTTTTTGTATCCACAACCAGCACGCTTAAAACTTCTTTATAAGCGACAATGCCTAGAGAATGGGAATGAAGAGCGAATGAATGGCCAGCGATAGAAGAAATAAAGCCCGCATCAATACGCCTGAATAAAAAACTTTGATTGAGTTTGGAGGGGTAGGTTTTTTTAAGCCGCAAGAATTGCTTGAAATAACAAGGGGTGGGGTAGGATTTGATAAACACATCAAAAGGGAGCATGTTCAAATAATCAATTTTACCAAAACGCACTTAAAATCCTTTTTTATATCGCATGGTAGCTAAAGTTTCTTACAACTTAACTAAAAGTAAAAAGAGTTTTGTTATCATGGGGCAAACGATTAGGGCATTAGCCAATAATGCGATTTAAAAAGGAGAAATGATGAAAGATTTTTTAGAAGATTACAAAAAAAGCGTTTCAGAAAGAGGAAGTGAGGGTATCCCGCCACTCCCCTTAAGCGCTAAACAAGTTCAAGCCGTCGTTGAGATTTTGACAAAAGATCCCACAAACGCCGCTTTCGCTAAAGAATTACTCATTCACAGAGTAAGCCCTGGGGTTGATGAGGGGGCGAAAGTCAAGGCGGAATTTTTAGCCCAATTGTCTCAAAAAAAACTAGAATGCCCGCACATTAGCGCTTTAGAAGCGACCACTCTTTTAGGCACGATGCTTGGGGGTTATAATGTAGAGCCTTTGATTGTGGGATTAGAAAGCCAAGACAAAAACATCGCTAAAGAGAGCGCGAAAGCTTTAAAAACCACCCTTTTAGTCTATGGATCGTTTAATAAAATCGCTACAATGAGCAAAACTAACGCTCTGGCTAAAGAAGTGTTAGAGTCTTGGGCGAATGCCGAATGGTTTTTGAATAAAAAGCCTTTGAATGAATGCATTGAAGCGTGCGTGTTTAAGATTGATGGCGAAACCAATACCGATGATTTAAGCCCAGCGAGCGATGCTTTCACACGAAGCGATATTCCTTTACACGCCAAAGCCATGCTAAAAAACCGGATTGAAAATTACGAACAACGCATTGAAGCCATTAAAACTAAAGGCGTTCCTGTGGCGTATGTGGGCGATGTGGTTGGCACAGGAAGCTCTAGAAAAAGTGCGACAAACTCTATCATGTGGCATTTTGGTAAGGACATTCCTTTTGTGCCTAATAAAAGGAGTGGGGGCATTGTGATTGGGGGGGTGATCGCTCCGATTTTCTTTGCGACTTGTGAAGATAGCGGGGCGTTACCCATTGTGGCTGATGTTAAGGATCTAAAAGAGGGCGATTTGATTAAAATCTATCCTTATAAAGGCGAAATCACGCTGAACGATAAGGTGGTTAGCACTTTTAAATTAGAGCCTGAAACTTTGTTAGATGAAGTTAGGGCTTCTGGGCGTATCCCTTTAATCATTGGTAGGGGTTTGACGAATAAAGCGCGTAAATTTTTAGGGCTAGGCGAATCGGAAGCGTTTAAAAAGCCAGCCGCTCCTAAAAGCGATGCTAAAGGCTACACTTTAGCCCAAAAAATTGTAGGGCATGCTTGTGGGGTAAAAGGGATCTTACCTGGGACTTATTGTGAGCCAAAGGTTACCACCGTGGGCAGTCAAGACACCACAGGGGCGATGACTAGAGATGAGGTTAAAGAATTGGCGAGTTTGAAATTTGATGCGCCTTTTGTGTTGCAGAGTTTTTGCCATACCGCTGCTTACCCAAAACCTAGCGATGTGAGTTTGCATGCGACCTTGCCTGGCTTTATCACTCAAAGAGGCGGTGTGGCGTTGCATCCGGGCGATGGCGTGATCCATACATGGCTGAATCGCATGGGATTGCCTGACACTTTAGGCACAGGAGGGGATAGCCACACCCGTTTCCCTTTAGGCATTAGTTTCCCGGCAGGGAGTGGGTTAGTCGCTTTTGCAGCCGTTACAGGCACGATGCCATTGAACATGCCAGAATCCGTGTTGGTGCGTTTTAAAGGGGAAATGAATCCTGGGATCACCTTGAGGGATTTAGTGAATGCGATCCCTTATTATGCCATTAAAAAAGGGTTACTCACGGTGGAGAAAAAGGGTAAAATCAATGTCTTTAACGGGCGTATTTTAGAGATTGAAGGCTTGCCTGATATTAAAATGGAGCAGGCTTTTGAACTAAGCGATGCGAGCGCTGAAAGGAGCGCGGCGGCTTGCGTGGTGCGTTTGAATAAAGAGCCGATGATTGAATACTTGAAATCCAATATCAAGCTTATTGATGAGATGATTGCGAGCGGTTATGAAGATAAAGAGACTTTGAAAAAACGCCGAGATGCGATGCAAGCTTGGGTGGATAATCCGGTATTGTTAGAGCCAGATAGTAACGCTCAATACGCCGCTGTCATTGAAATTGATGTGGCAGAAATCACAGAGCCTATTTTGGCATGCCCTAATGACCCTGATGATGTCGCTACTTTGAGCGAAGTTTTAGCGGATACGACCGGCAAAAGACCGCACGCTATTGATGAAGTGTTTATTGGCTCCTGCATGACGAATATCGGGCATTTTAGAGCCTTTGGTGAAATCGTTAAAAACGCCCCCCCCAGTCAAGCACGCCTTTGGGTAGTGCCACCCAGTAAAATGGACGAACAAGAGCTTATTAATGAGGGCTATTATGCGATTTTTGGGGCTGCCGGAGCAAGGACTGAAGTCCCAGGCTGTAGCTTGTGCATGGGCAATCAAGCGAGGGTTAGAGATAATGCGGTCGTTTTTTCTACTTCCACGCGCAATTTTGATAATCGTATGGGCAGAGGGGCTAAAGTGTATTTGGGTAGTGCGGAGCTTGGGGCGGCGTGCGCTTTACTAGGGCGAATCCCCACTAAAGAAGAATACATGAATTTAGTGAGTGAAAAGCTAGAGAGCCAAAAAGACAAGATCTATCGCTACATGAACTTTAACTTAATGGAGAATTTCAGGCTCTAGTTTTGTTTTCATTAAAAGGGAATGATCCCTTTTATTTGGCTATGGCTGAGTGTTGGGAGAGGATAAAAAAGGAGAGTGGTGATGAAAAAAGTCGTTGTGAGTTTATGCGTGGCGTTGGCTTTTTTAAGCGCGGATCCAGTGCAGGCCAATAAGGTGATCAGTAATGCGGATTTGATTAACGAGATAAGGGATTTAAAAAAAATCATCAGCGTGCAAAACACTGAGATTAACCAATTAAGAAAGGTGCAAGAAGTGTTGTCTGGGCAATTAGGGGATATGCGTAAGGATATATTAAGCACTAGGGATTATTGCATTAGCTTAAGGCCTTATATCTATAATTGGCGCTAGGGGATAATCAAAACATGAAAGCATGTGCTATTCAATGATGCAATCCTTTAATGGTTGAAAAATATGGTTGAAAAATTAAAAGTTAGGGGGTTTTGGTTTTCGCTTTGTGCCCTTATAATGGGGATTTTACAGAGTTTGAGTGTTTAAAAGCGCGTTTGATCCCACACGCCTTGAAAAAAGTCCTCTTGTTGGATTGTAGGGGTAAAATCAGTCCCCTTGTTAGGGTTAATTATTCTATAATAACAAAATTTTAGGAAATTCAGTTTAAAGATATTAAAAAATGCCATACGCCTTAAGAAAAAGATTTTTCAAACGCCTTGCGCTGATTGTTTCCACTTTTTGCGCGATAAGCTTGAGCGCTAAAAGCTATCTGTTTTCCCCTTTGCCCCCAGCGCACCAGCAAATCATTAAAACAGAGCCTTGCTCTTTGGAATGTTTGAAAGACTTGATGCTGCAAAATCAAATCTTTTCTTTTGTGTCTCAATACGATGATAACAACCAAGATGAGAGCCTTAAAACTTATTACAAGGACATCTTAAACAAACTCAACCCCGTATCCATCGCTTCTCAAACCCCAACCAAAGAAAGCTATGAGCCTAAGATTGAATTAGCGGTTTTACTGCCTAAAAAGGTGGTGGGCCGTTATGCGATTTCAGTGATGAACACCCTTTTAGCGTATTTGAACACCAGAAACAACGATTTCAATATCCAAGTCTTTGACAGCGATGAAGAAAGCCCTGAAAAATTAGAGCAAACCTATAAAGAAATTGAAAAAGAAAAATTCCCTTTTGTGATAGCCTTATTGACTAAAGAGGGCGTGGAAAATTTGCTCCAAAACACCACCATTAGCACCCCTACTTATGTGCCTACGGTGAATAAAACGCAATTAGAAAATCATACCGAGCCTTCTTTAAGCGAGCGCTTGTATTTTGGGGGGATTGACTATAAAGAGCAATTAGGCATGCTCGCAACTTTCATTAACCCTAATTCGCCCGTGATTGAATACGATGATGATGGCCTGATAGGCGAACGCTTGAGGCAAATCACGGAGTCTTTAAACATTGAAGTCAAACACCAAGAAAATATTTCTTACAAACAAGCCACGAGTTTTTCTAAAAATTTTAGAAAAAATGATGCGTTTTTTAAAAATTCTACTTTGATTTTGAACACCCCTACCACTAAAAGCGGCCTGATCCTTTCTCAAATAGGGCTTTTAGAGTATAAGCCCCTTAAAATCCTTTCCACACAAATCAATTTCAACCCCTCTTTACTCTTGCTCACTCAGCCTAAAGACAGGAAAGATTTATTCATTGTCAATGCCTTGCAAAATAGCGATGAAACGCTTATAGAATACGCTTCCTTATTGGAGAGCGATTTAAGGCATGATTGGGTGAATTATTCCAGCGCAATCGGGCTAGAGGTGTTTTTAAACACACTGGATCCGCATTTTAAAAAATCTTTTCAAGAAAGTTTAGAAGACAATCAGGTCCGTTACCACAATCAAATTTATCAGGCTTTAGGGTATTCTTTTGAGCCGATAAAAAATGAAAGCGGGACAAAAAAAGAATAATATTTAGATAATTATTTGAATACTTTTATTTTTAATCGGTTTTTTAATAAAATTGGAATATGATACGAGCGAAAATTAAACAAGGATTATTCTGTGTTAAAATTTCAAAAATTACCCTTATTGTTTGTTTCTATTCTTTACAATCAAAGCCCTTTATTGGCTTTTGATTATAAGTTTAGCGGGGTAGCGGAATCTGTTTCTAAGGTGGGGTTTAACCATTCCAAACTCAATTCCAAAGAAGGGATTTTCCCTACAGCCACTTTTGTAACCGCCACGATCAAGCTTCAAGTGGATTCCAATCTGCTCCCTAAAAGCATTGAAAAACACAGCTTAAAAATAGGCGTTGGGGGGATTTTAGGAGCGCTCGCTTACGATTCCACCAAAACACTCATAGACCAAGCCACGCACCAAATCTATGGCTCAGAACTTTTTTACCTCATAGGGCGTTGGTGGGGGTTTTTAGGCAACGCTCCTTGGAAAGACTCCCGCATAGAATCTGACGCTCACACCCGTAATTATGTGCTGTATAATTCCTATCTGTTTTATTCTTATGGCGATAAATTCCACCTAAAATTAGGACGCTACCTCTCTAACATGGATTTTATGAGTTCCTACACACAGGGTTTTGAACTGGATTATAAAATCAACTCTAAAATAGCGTTAAAATGGTTCAGTTCTTTTGGGAGGGCTTTAGCTTTTGGGCAATGGATACGGGATTGGTATGCCCCTATTGTCACTGAAGATGGCAGAAAAGAAGTTGATGATGGCATCCATGCCGCGCAACTCTATTTTTCTAGCAAGCATGTTCAAGTCATGCCTTTTGCTTATTTTTCGCCTAAGATTTACGGAGCGCCCGGTGTTAAAATCCATATTGACAGCAACCCGAAATTTAAAGGCTTAGGGCTAAGGGCTCAAACCACTATTAATGTGATTTTCCCTGTTTATGCTAAAGATTTATACGATGTGTATTGGCGTAACTCTAAGATTGGCGAATGGGGCGCATCGCTTTTCATCCACCAACGCTTTGACTACAACGAATTTAACTTTGGCTTTGGTTATTACCAAAATTTTGGCAACGCTAACGCAAGGATTGGCTGGTATGGTAACCCCGTCCCTTTTAATTACAGAAATAACAGCGTTTATGGTGGGATCTTTAGTAACGCTATTACCGCAGACGCCGTTTCTGGGTATGTCTTTGGTGGAGGAGTGTATAGAGGGTTTTTATGGGGGATTTTAGGCAGATACACTTATGCCACTAGAGCGAGCGAAAGATCCATCAACTTGAACTTGGGCTATAAATGGGGTTCTTTTGCTAGAGTTGATGTGAATTTAGAATACTATGTGGTCAGCATGCACAACGGCTATAGATTAGACTATCTCACTGGCCCTTTCAACAAAGCCTTTAAGGCTGACGCTCAAGACAGGAGCAACCTCATTGTGAGTTTGAAATTCTTTTTTTAAACCCTATCAATTAGGTTTGGTAGAATTGAGCCATTGTTTTTGGAAATCAATGGCTTTTCTCAATTCGGCTTCTAGCTGGGCTAAAACATCTTTTAAGGGCTTAACATCAATCAAATTGTCTTGCTTGAAAGAATCCAGCTGTTTGTCAATTTGCAAAGCGACATCCAGCGCGTCTTGGGGGAATACCGGCTCGCCTAAAGCCTTCTTAACCGCTTCGCCGATTTCAATCGTTTCAGAGCCTTGATGATCTTTTAAGTTAGGATTATTTTCTTTGTCCTTAGGCTTAGGCTCTAAAATCAAACGCAAATGTTTGATTTTTTCATGCAAATCGCTAATATCTTTTAAGTGATCGGTATTGCGCCCCCTATCCACCGCTTTTTCTAAAAGCTTATCGCTCAGGCTCACTAACTGATCGCTTAATTTCACGCTGTTAGCTTGAGCTTCTGTCACTTCATCAATATCAATCGCTGCTAAAGCGCTCACAAAATAAAAGGGCAACGCCCACCTTCTAAAACGAGAGAAAAACTTCTGCATTTACCTTCCTTAAATACGCTATAAAATACGCCATAAAATGATACTTTTTAATATGGTGGAGCTGTGGGGAATCGAACCCCAGTCCAAAAATCTTGTCCTAAACACAAACTTCTACAATGCTTAGAAAATTGGTTAGTTTTTTAGCCTTAAAACTAGCTCTGGTCCAACTTTCTAAAACCTTAAGGTAGTTTCAAGAGTTCTTTTTCTTAGTTTAAAAGGCGAACCACCTTTTAAAAGCGTCTAGCTTAAGGTTATGGAGTGATTAAAACGCTAGAAATTCTAATCAGTCCAGCTCCAAAAGGAGATTAACTCACGCAACTTTAGCGTAAGCTGGAGCGTAATCTGCGTTGTTTACAGTTATTTTTGTTGCTGTTTTACAAGCAGCGCTTGGCATGCTATCTGTGCGACAAGAAATCTGTCGAAATCCAAGTCAGCCCCATGATTTTCAAAAGCTTGTCTATTTTAGCTAACTTTTGCTAACAAAACGCAATGAATCATCAAAAATCATTGGTGCACAATATCAATATTTTCATCTTTAGGCTTAAAAACAAAGATTTCATTAGCAATGGTGGGGTTGATTTCTGCTTGAGAAAAAGTGATCGTTACAAGATTGTTCATTTCATCTTTAAATTCCAGCGAAAAAGGCTTGCCGTCTTTAAAGACCAAACGATAAGTGGTTTTGTTGATAGTCGTTTTAAAAGAGCCGTCATCTTGCTTTTTCAAGCGCTTGAGAATGGTGAAAAAATCCGTCTTGTCTTTTAAGGGCGTGATGGTCGCTTGAAACAAATTAGGCTCATAAACCACCACTTCTTTATCGTTCATGTAAATTTCTTTTTTTAAGGGTTTTTCATAAACCCATAAAGCCCAATTAGGGGCTTTAGCCTTTAAAATCCCATAATAAACTAAGGGTTTTTCATTTTTTAACACTTGCTTGAAATGTGCGCTAAAACTTTGCAAATTTTGTAAAATCTCTTCTTCTTTAGAAAGGGTTGAAAGGCTTTTAGCATGAGCAACGCTCATAAAAATCAAAACCATGCAAATCTTTAAAAAAGCTTTCATTAATCAAACCTTAAAACAATCTCTCATCTTTAATAAAACCCTTTATTTTACAAGACTTTTATTTTATCCATGCTAAAATGGGATTAAAAACTGACGCTTTAATCAAATAAATGGGATTGAAGCACTCTTAAAAGGTTACTACTACCATGATAAAAGCAATCATTGGAAAAATCATTGGCACCAGAAACGATCGTTGGATCAAACAATACAAAAAACAAGTCCTAACTATCAACGCCTTAGAGCCTACTTATGAAAAAATGAGCGATGTTGAACTGCAAAACGCTTTTGAAGAGTTAAAAAAACGAGTGCGATCCGTAGAAAAAGATTTGCAAGAAAAAACCCTTTTAGAAGTTTTACCGGAAAGTTTTGCTATCACCAGAGAAGCGAGTAAAAGGATCTTAAAGATGCGCCATTTTGACGTGCAACTCATTGGAGGCATGGTCTTAAACGATGGCAAAATCGCTGAAATGAAAACCGGGGAGGGTAAAACTTTAGTCGCTACTTTAGCGGTGGCTTTGAACGCTTTAAAGGGCGAGAGCGTGTATGTGGTAACGGTCAATGATTACCTAGCCCATAGGGATTCTAAAGAAATGGAGCCGTTGTATCAATTCTTAGGTTATAGCGTAGGCACGATCAGCGCAAGCGTGCGAGATGATGATGAGCGTTTAGAGATTTATTCTAAAGACATTGTTTATGGCACTAATAATGAATTTGGTTTTGATTATCTAAGGGATAACATGAAATATTCTTTAGAGCATAAGGTGCAAAAATCGCATGCGTTCGCTATTGTTGATGAGGTGGATTCCATTTTAATTGATGAAGCGAGAACCCCCTTAATCATTTCAGGGCCTGTGGATAGGCGCATGGAAAATTACAACAAGGCTGATGAAGTCGCTAAAAGCATGCAAGTGGAAACCGATTTCACCATAGATGAAAAAAACCGCGCGATTTTGATCACTGAAGAGGGGATTAAAAAAGCCGAAAACCTCTTTGGCGTGGATAATTTATACAAGATTGAAAACGCCGCCCTATCGCACCATTTAGACCAGGCTTTGAAAGCGAATTACCTCTTTTTTGTTGATAAAGATTATATTGTGGCCAATAATGAAGTGGTGATTGTAGATGAATTTACCGGCCGTTTGTCTGAGGGGAGGCGCTTTAGTGAGGGCTTACACCAGGCTTTAGAGGCTAAAGAGGGCGTGAGCATTAAAGAAGAGAGCCAAACCTTAGCGGATATTACTTTCCAAAATTATTTTAGGATGTTTTCTAAACTCGCTGGCATGACAGGCACGGCCCAAACCGAAGCCACAGAATTCTTAGAAATCTACAATTTAGAAGTGGTGTCTATCCCTACTAATCTAGCGATCAAGCGAAAAGATTTGAACGATCTCATCTATAAGAGTGAAAAAGAAAAATTTGACGCGGTGATCCTTAAAATTAAAGAATTGCACGATAAGGGTCAGCCCGTTCTAGTTGGCACAGCCAGCATTGAAAAGAGTGAAACCCTGCACGCTTTACTCAAAAAAGAACGCATCCCTCACACCGTTTTAAACGCCAAGCAACACACCAAAGAAGCTGAAATCATCAAAGACGCCGGGCTTAAAGGGGCGGTTACGATTGCGACTAACATGGCAGGCAGGGGCGTTGATATTAAACTCACTGATGAAGTTAAAGAGCTTGGGGGGCTGTATATCATTGGCACTGAAAGGCATGAGAGCCGCAGGATTGACAACCAATTAAGGGGGCGAAGCGGGCGCCAAGGCGATCCGGGAACAAGCCAATTTTATTTGAGTTTAGAAGACAATCTGTTACGCATTTTTGGGAGCGATAGGATTAAGGGGGTAATGGAAAAATTAGGGCTTAAAGACGGCGAACACATTGAATCCAAGCTCGTAACAAGAGCGGTGGAAAACGCGCAAAAAAAAGTGGAAAACTTGCATTTTGAAAGCCGTAAGCATTTGTTAGAATACGATGATGTCGCTAATGAGCAACGAAAAAGCGTGTATAAATTTAGAGATGAATTATTAGATGTTAATTACGATATTGGCACTAAAATCGCTGAAAACAGAGAATACGCGCTCAATCAAATCTTTTCTAAACTCAAAGCCTTTGACCATCAAAACCTGTCTGAAGAGGAACTTTTAGGGCTTAAAAACATCTTAAAAGAAGATTTTAACGCTCATGTTTCATTAGAAGATTTAAAAAAAGCTGCTCCTATTGAAAAATTTGTGGCTGAAAAACTCAAAAGCGATTATGAAAACAAAATGAAAGTTTTGGATAGCGAACAAAGAAGCCGGATTGAACGCATCGTGTATTTGCAGATTTTAGACAACGCATGGCGAGAGCACCTTTACACGATGGATAATCTCAAAACCGGTATCAATTTGAGAGGCTATAACCAAAAAGACCCCCTTGTAGAATACAAAAAAGAGAGTTATAACCTTTTCTTAGAACTCATTGAAGACATTAAAATAGAAGCGATCAAAACCTTTTCTAAGATCCAGTTTGAAAATGAGCAGGATTCTAGCGATGCGGAGCGTTATTTGGATAATTTTAGCGAAGAAAGAGAGCATGAGAGCGTAACTTACCGCCATGAAGAAACTTTAGATGAAGATTTGAATATGTCCATGAAAGCTTTTTCTAAAACCCCTAAAAGAAACGAGCCTTGCCCTTGTCAAAGCGGGAAAAAATACAAAGATTGTTGCGCTAAAAGCGGGCCTAAAAAGGGCTTATTTGCCAAATAGATCCTTAATCTTTTTCCTTATCAAGCGTTATTTGCGTTTTGATAAAAGCCAGCCATTTATTAGTATCACCGCTTTGTTAGCTTTTTTTGGCGTGGCGGTTGGCGTGATGGTTTTAATTGTGGCTATGGCGATCATGAACGGCATGAGTAAGGAATTTGAAAAAAAGCTTTTTGTGATGAACTACCCCTTAACGCTCTATACCACAAGCCCTTATGGGATCAGCGA
This sequence comes from Helicobacter pylori, assembly GCF_011140715.1. Taxonomy (GTDB): domain Bacteria; phylum Campylobacterota; class Campylobacteria; order Campylobacterales; family Helicobacteraceae; genus Helicobacter; species Helicobacter pylori_DA. The sequence continues at coordinate 18,589 of NZ_SFZZ01000072.1, forward strand.
AGAAGTGGTTCAAGCTTTAGAAAAAAAGTTCCCTAATTTGCTTTTTAGCCCCTATTTGCAAACCCAAAGCCTGATTAAAAGCGCGCATTCCATGAATGGCGGCGTGGTGTTTGGGGTTGATTTTTCTAAAGAAAGGCGCATCAATGAAGTTTTAAACGACGCTTTAAAAAACACTAATACAAACGATCTTTTTAAAAACCCTTTTAATTTGATCGTGGGGAAAAGCTTGAGATACAGCTTGAATCTAGATCTCAATCAAAAAGCCGATTTGTTTTTCACCGAATTAGAGCCAACAGGCCTAACCCTCTCCCCTATCATGAAGCGTTTTACTATCAAAGGCGATTTTGATTCAGGGCTAAAATCTTATGACATGAGCTACATGTATGCGAGCCTTCAAGCTATAAGCGCGATCAGGAGGTTACCTTTAGGGCTTTATGATGGGGTGCATGTCTATTCTAAAACGCCCATGAAGGATATTGAAAATTTACGCAACGCTTTAAAAACGATCAACCACCATGGCATAGGCATTGAAGGGTGGTGGCAGCAAAACGGGAATTTTTTCTCGGCTATGGAATTAGAAAAAAGAGCGTTATTCATTGTGCTCATGCTCATTATTTTAATGGCGTCTTTGAATATCATCAGCTCGCTTTTAATGGTGGTGATGAACAGGCGTAAAGAAATCGCCCTACTCTTTAGCATGGGGAGTAGCCAGAAAGAAATCCAAAAAACTTTTTTTTATTTGGGCAATATCATTGGTTTGGGCGGTGTGGTGCTTGGGGTGGTTTTAGCGTTTATAAGCATGTATCTTTTAAGCGTGTTCCCTATCATCTCGCTCCCGGCAGATGTCTATGGCATCAACACCTTACCTTTAGATTTGTCTTTAATGGATTTTACGCTCACTCTCATAGGCTCTGTGATCATCGTAGCCCTTTCTTCTTATTACCCGTCTAAAAAAGCTTCTACTATTGACGCTTTAAGCGTGTTAAGGAATGAATAAATTAAAAAATTAAATAATATTGAGATTAAATAAGGCTTTGAGTGTCTGTATTTGACTAGCAAAGAAAAATTTTATTCTTAAAATTAAAAAAAACCATAATATTATGCTAGTATTAACGCACGACTTAGTTAAGATTAACTTTGCAAGTCGGACTTCGTAGAAAAAAGGACGGAAGATGAACAGACTGATTAGATGTTTAAGATCTGCAAGAAAAAATTTTCTTTGAACGGTGTTGGCTTACTCTATTTAGAATTTTTGGTTTATACTAAAGGTTAAACACATGAACTATAAAGTTGCATCTGCTAAAAATATCGCAACGCTTCTTTTTTTATTCTCTTCTCAAAGTGAAGCTTTTGATTTGGGTAAAATCGCTAAAATCAAAGCGGGTGCTGAAAGTTTCTCTAAAGTCGGTTTCAATAACAAACCTATCAACACTAATAAAGGGATTTACCCTACCGAAACCTTTATGACGATCATGGCCTACATGCAAGTGGATTTTACGGAACTCTTGCCCAAAAGCGCTACGGCTAACGGGCACCATTTAGATGGGAGCCTTGGGGGTTGGGGGGGCGCTGTGATTTACGATAGCACTAAGGATTTTATTAACGAAGTTACAGGAAAGCCCTATGGGGCTATGACATGGAACTATGTGGGCTATTGGGGCGGTCTTGTAGGGCAAAAACCATGGGCTAGTTGCGGGTTAGCCACAGGGAATTTGACCCAAGGCCAATACGATAAGATGACTCAAGCTGAAATGACGCAGTTGTCTAATCAAGAAGCTTTAGCGGCTTCCACTTGCGCAAAAACCTATGCCGATCACACCAGAAATTATGTGATTTATAACGCTTACTTGCGCTACAACTACAAGGATATTTTTGAAATTAGGGGCGGGAGGTACGAATCCCCAGCGGACTACATGAGCGGTTACAACCAAGGCTTGGACATGACCTTAAATTTAGGGAATTTCAAATTCTGGTGGTTTAGCTCGTTTGGTCGTGGCTTTGCCTATAATGAGTGGCTTTATAATTTCTATTCGCCTAAAACCTACACCCTTAAAAACGGGCAAACCATAAACCCAGGGGTGCATGCCTTTTATATCATTTGGAATTACAAGGGTTTCAGCATTCAGCCTTTTGTCTATTTTTCACCCTTTAACGAATACGACCCCAACTTTACGATCACTTATGATAGTAACCCCACTTTCACTGGATTAGGGTTCCGTTCTCAAACCGATGTTACCGTGCTTAATCCTTTTTACGCTAAAAGATTTTGGGACACCTACCAGTTTGGCATGCCAGCCGGTAAAAACGCGCACAGCTTGATGATCAAACAAAAGTTTGAATGGAATGAATACAATTTTGGTTTTGGGATTTATAAATCCTTTGGGAACGCTAACTGGATGATAGGCTACCATGGTAACCGCTTAGGCTTTGACTTTTGGACGAACAGCGTTTATGCAAACACCCTTAACTCTTTGTCTTACATGATGGATGCGAACGCTTTTACCGTGTTTGCCTTTGGCGGTGGGGTGCATAGGAAATTCCTTTGGGGTTTATTAGGGCGTTTGACTTATGGGCCTAGGGCTAATGAACAAGTCCTATCGCTCAACTTGGGCTATAAATTCACTAAAAATTTCTCAGCCGACATTAAATTTGAATATTATAATGTGTTGATGCATCAAGGCTATAAAATGGGGTGGAACGGGCCAAAATTAGACAGCCAGCCCGCCACCGATCAAGACAGAAGCCACATTTTCACCGAGATAGTGTGGAAACTTTAAGCCCCTTTAATAACGACCCTTTTTAAAAGGGGTTTGTTAAAAACGCCTAGCCATAAAACAGCCATTCAAAACCGCTTTAGCACCTATTTTAGGGCTTGTTTTTAAAAAGTGGGTTTGCCCTTGACTTTTGGGGCGTTTATTATCTCTTTATCTTTTCATTCAATTTTTTAATCTTGTTTTAGCATTTGTAAAATGAGGAGTTTTAAGGGGGTTTGTTGTAGGATTTCATCACGCCCCATAAGTTCGTTTTATGGGGCAGACCAACATTGTAAGGAGCATGCCATGCGATCAGAAAATGGCAAACGCTCTTGGAGATCATTATACTTTGAGTTTGCTTTTTTGGGGCTTAAAGTGATCGTTTCTGTGAAACGCTGATTTTCTAAGAGCGTTCCCCTGAGTTTAAAAGCTTAGGGGTTTCCTTTAAAAAGCGGGTTTGCCCTTGACTTTTGGGGCGTTTTATTTGTTTAAAACCCTGATTTTAGCGCTCATTAAATCGTGGT
>NZ_SFZZ01000073.1:0-2688 GCF_011140715.1 Helicobacter pylori
TGTTAGTGTCCATTAGGACGCTTTAGTTAGGAAGCTCCTTGCTTTAGCAAGGGGTGGTTTCACTGTCTAACCCTAGAGAAATCATAGAAGGATTGAAAGAAGAAGAGCTAGTGAATGCCGAAAAAAACTTTGAAAGGCAAGAACTGGCTTATAAAAATAACCCTAGAGAAAATAAAAAGCCCAATGAAAGAGCCTTTAAAAACAAGCTGGATAAAATCCGTGCTAAATACGATGCGATTTTAGAAAAACAAGGCTCTCATATTGATATTAGTCAAATGGGGATTGACAATTTGATTGTGGATGAAGCCCACTTATTCAAAAATCTAGCCTTTGAAACTTCTATGGAAAAAATTGCAGGGCTTGGTAACCAACAAGGCTCTAATCGCGCCAGAGATTTGTTTATTAAAACGCGCTACTTGCATCAAAACAATAAGAAAATCATGTTTTTAACCGGCACGCCTATAGCTAATTCCTTGAGTGAAATGTATCACTTGCAACGCTACCTGACCCCTGATGTGTTGAAAGAAAGAGGGTTAGAATTCTTTGATGATTGGGCTAAGACTTATGGGGAAGTGATGAATGATTTTGAATTAGACACTTCCGCTCAAAGCTATAAAATGGTCAATCGCTTTTCTAAATTTAGCGATGTGCAAGGCTTAAGCACCATGTATAGAGCCTTTGCGGATATTGTCTCTAATGATGACATTTTAAAGCATAACCCCCACTTTGTGCCTAAAGTGTATGGGGATAAGCCTATCAATGTGGTGGTGAAAAGAAGCGAAGAAGTGGCTCAATTCATTGGAGTGGCGGATGAAAATGGTAAGTATAATGAAGGCTCTATCATTGATAGGATGCAAAAATGCGAGGGCAAGAAAAGCAAAAAAGGGCAAGACAATATCCTTTCTTGCACCACAGACGCTAGAAAAGTGGCTTTGGATTACCGCTTGATTGATCCTAACGCTAAAGTGGAAAAAGAATTTTCTAAAAGCTATGCTATGGCAGAAAATATCTATGAGAATTATTTAGAAACTCATGCCACTAAAGGCACACAACTTGGTTTCATAGGGCTATCCACGCCCAAAACCCATAGCCAAAAAGTGAGTTTAGAAGTGTTAGATAACGCTCATGGAATAGAAAACAAAAATCCCCTAGATGAAGCTCAAGAGCTTTTAGAGAGCTTGTCTAGTTATGATGAAAAGGGCAATCTCATCGCTCCTAGCAAGAAAGAATTAGAGAACGAACTCAAAGAGAAAAAGGCTAAAAGCGTCAATTTAGATGAAGAGCTAGCTAAAGGCTGTTCGTTTGATGTTTATAGCGATGTTTTAAGGCATTTAGTCCAAATGGGTATCCCACAAAATGAAATCGCTTTCATCCATGACGCTAAAACCGAAGAACAAAAGCAGGATTCATTTAAAAAGCTCAATCGTGGAGAAGTCAGGGTATTATTGGGCAGTCCCGCTAAAATGGGCGTAGGCACTAATGTGCAAGCCAGATTAGTCGCTATGCATGAATTAGATTGCCCATGGAGACCTGATGAATTGTTGCAAATGGAAGGGCGTGGGATAAGACAAGGCAATATTTTGCACCAAAACGATCCTGAAAATTTTAGAATGAAAATCTATCGCTACGCCACTGAAAAAACTTACGATAGCCGTATGTGGCAAATCATAGAGACTAAATCTAAAGGCATAGAGCAATTTAGAAACGCGCACAAATTAGGCTTGAATGAATTAGAAGACTTTAATATGGGGAGTTCTAATGCAAGTGAGATGAAAGCAGAAGCAACAGGTAATCCCTTAATTATTGAAGAAGTCAAATTGAGAGCTGAAATCAAAAATGAAGAAGCAAAATACAAAGCTTTCAATAAAGAAAATTACTTCAATGAAGAGAATTTGAAAAACAACTCTTCTAAATTGGGTTATCTTAAACAGGAATTGAAAGATTTAGAAACGCTTCAAAGCTCTGTAATGATCCCCACTCATACAGAGATCAAGCTCTATGATTTGAAAAATGAAGAGAGTAAGGATTATGAGCTTATCAAAGTTAAAGAAGTAGAGCCTTTAAAAGAAAACGCCTCTATGAGTGAAGAATTGACGCACAAAAAACTCAAAGAACAAAACAAGCAAATAGCCGAACAAAATAAAGAAAAACTAGACGCTATTAAAAAGCAATTTGCAAGCAACTTGAACACCTTGTTTTTGAATGAAGAAGAAGATTGTAAGCTTTTAGAATACAAGGGCTTTGTGGTGAATTCTTATAAAACTAAGTATCAAGTGGAGTTTAGTTTAAGCCCTAAAGACAATCCCAATATTGCCTATAGCCCTAGCAATATGGTCTATAAAAACGATACTAACCAACTGTTTAGCTCTTATAATTTCTGCGCTGAGATTAAATTTGATGGGTTTTTAAAGAGGTTGGATAACGCTATCATTAAACTCCCTGAAAAAATCAAGGAATTAGAAAACTCCATTGAAACCACTAAAGAAAATATCGCTAAATACACCAGATTAGTGGAGCAAAAACTTCCTTACCCACGATTAGAATACTTGCAAGCTTTAAAATGGGATCATAAAACTCTAATAGACGATTTAGCCAAAATGGGTAAAGACAGAGATTATAAGCCTGTATTCAACCCTAAATCTAAAGAAGTCTTAAAGAAAATGAACGCTGAAAAAAGAGCGAATTTAG
>NZ_SFZZ01000074.1:0-29131 GCF_011140715.1 Helicobacter pylori
CTTTAAAACTAGGTAAAGTAAAAGGGGTTTCTAACACCCTAAAAAGACCATAGTCGCTTATGGATTGGTATATGAAAATCAGTCTTTTTTATTATCAAAATACCTGCGATTTTAAGCCGCTATCAACCACACTACAAGGCTACTTTTGTATTGTTGTTAGGCTTATGGCGGTATTTTCTACGCTAACGCCATAACGCGCATATAATAAAGCTTGATGATTGTTAATCTATAGTCTTTAATTTTTTGGCACAACAAAGCCTAAAAGCCTTTAAGAAATCATTCCTCCTACAAACCTCTTAATTTTTTCTAGCATGGCGTTTTCATTGTTCAAATTTTCTTCTATGATTTTGACTAACGCTGAGCCGCAAATCACGCCATCAGCACCCATGCCTTTAGCGTTTATGATGTGTTCTTTTTGAGAAATGCCAAAGCCCAGTAAGGCGGGGGTGGGGCTAAAGGTTTTTAAGGTTTTAATAATAGCGCTCGCGTCATTTTCTAAAATACGGCTCGCCCCTGTAACCCCACTCCTAGCTAGCGTGTAGATATAGCCTTGCGAATGCGTAGCGGCTTGTTCTAAATCTTTAACGCTCGCATTAGGGCTGGCGATAAAGATCTGCTTGATGTGGTGTTTTTGAGCGGATTTGATGACTAATTCTTTTTCTATTAGGGGCATATCCGCTATTAAAACGCTATCCACGCCGCATTCTTTGATTTGAGCGTAAAAATTGTCCACGCCATAAGAAAAAATGAGATTCGCATACGCTAAAAGCCCTATGGGAATATTGTGGTTGTAGCCTCTAATCTTTTTTAAAAGCTGGAAATTTTTAGCCATGCTAGCGTGTTTTAACGCCCTTAAATGGCTCGCTTGTATGGTAATGCCATCCGCTACAGGATCTGAAAAAGCAAGACCCAATTCCAAAGCGCTCACCCCGCTAATAATTAAGGTTTTAACGATTTCAAAACTCAATTCATAATTAGGATCGCCCAAGGTTACAAACGGGATAAACGCCATTTTTTTGTGTTTTTTTAAGGTTTCAAACATGTTTTGATACCTCATTTTAAACCTCCTTTTAAAGCGTTATAAACGGTGCTTAAATCCTTATCCCCCCGACCGCTTAAATTCACTACAATAATGCTTTCTTGTGCGCATTTTTGAGCGAGTTTTAAAGCATACGCTAAAGCGTGTGAGCTTTCTAGCGCTGGGATAATGCCTTCTTTTTGACACAACAAACTGAAGGCCTCTAGCGCTTCAGCATCGCTTGCACTTTCATAAACCGCGCGCTTACTCTCTTTTAAATAGCTGTGTTCTGGCCCCACTCCTGGATAATCAAGCCCGGCGCTAATGCTATGGCTTTCTGCAATCTGGCCTTCATCATCTTGTAAAAGATAGGTTTTATTCCCATGCAAAATCCCCACACGCCCCTTATTCAAAGTCGCCCCATGCTTGTTAGTCTCTAGCCCTAAACCCGCCGGCTCTACGCCTATGAGTTTAACTTCTTTATCGTTTAAAAATGCGCTGAATATCCCTATAGCGTTAGACCCCCCTCCAACGCATGCGATCACATAATCAGGCAAGCGGTTTTCTTTTTCTAAAATTTGGCTTTTAACCTCATCGCCTATCATTTTTTGAAAGGTTTTAACCATTGTGGGGTAAGGGTGCGGCCCGGCGGCTGTGCCTAGCAAATAATGCGTGTCCTTATAGCTGCTCGCCCAATCTCTTAAAGCCTCATTCACAGCGTCTTTAAGCGTCGCGCTCCCTGAATTAACTTCTCTCACTTCAGCACCCAATAAACGCATTCTAAAAACATTCATTTCCTGGCGCTTGATGTCTTTTTCTCCCATAAAAATCACGCATTTTAAGTTCAATAACGCGCAAGCGATAGCCGTCGCCACGCCATGCTGCCCAGCACCTGTTTCAGCGATAATCCTTGTTTTACCCATTTTTTTCGCTAAAAGGGCTTGCCCTAAGGCTTGATTAGTCTTGTGTGCCCCGCCATGGATTAAATCTTCTCGTTTTAAATAAAGCTTAACTTTAGGGTTAGAAACGATATTTTGACACAAGGTTAAAGGGCTAGGACGGCCCACAAAATCTTTTAAAAGACGAAAATATTCTTTTTGGAATTTTTCATCTTTCAAACACGCATCAAACGCCTGTTCTAACTCTCTTAATGCAGGCACTAACAATTCTGAAACAAAACTCCCTCCAAACTCCCCAAAATACGCTTTTTGATTCATCTTAATACTCTCTTAAAATTCGGGCTAAGCGCTTGATTTTATCCTTATTTTTAATCCCAGGGCTTATTTCTAAACCTGAATTGAAATCCAAACCCAACGCTTTAATTTTCAAGGCTTTTTGAATATTATCCAAATTAAGCCCACCAGCTAGCATGAAAGGCGTTTTGACATTTTCTAAAATACCCCAATCAAAACTCACGCCATTGCCTCCCATTTTATCCCCCTTAGTGTCGTATAAGATTAGAGAGGCCTCTTTAGCTTTAGGCACTAAATCTTTAGCGTCCATCACGCTTATTACTTGCCAAATCGTGCAAGTTTTAGGGAGCGATTTTTTTAATTGAGCGATTTTTTTAGGCGAATAGTCATAAAGCTGCACCGCTTTTAAATCAAGTTTTTTAACGATTTTTTGAATTTTTTTAATCCCGTCTTTCACAAACACGCCCACAAAATCCAATTTTTTAACCGCTTTTGTGATCTTTAAAGCTTCTTTAGGCTTGATGTATCGGGGCGAAGATTTTTCAAAAATCAAACCCCCATAAATGAAATGGTTTTTATAAACGGCTTTAGCGTCTTTAATCCTTGTAAGCCCGCACACTTTATTTTCGCCTAAAATCAATTTAATGCACGCTTTTTTCAAATCCTTTTCTTTCATTAGAGAGCTGCCCACTAAAAAGCCATTCACATAAGGGACTAGGGCTTTGATTTGCGCATGCGAATAAATACCGGACTCACTGATAATGATCGCGTCTTTAGGCAAAAGGGGGCGTAATTCTAGCGTGTGGTTAATATCGGTTTTCAAGGTGTGTAAATCCCTGTTATTGATGCCTATAATGTCGTATTGGAGTTTGAGCAAGCGCTCAATTTCTTGCTGGTTGGAAACTTCAGTTAACACGCTCATGTTTAAGGATTTGGCGAGGTTGAAAAGCTCTAAATAATTTTTATCATCTAACGCGCTTAACATTAAAAGCACCGCATTCGCCCCCATCATTCTAGCGAGTTTGATCTGAAAAGCGTCAATGATAAAATCTTTACACAAAATAGGCTTGGTGGAATGCTGCGAGACAATTTTAATGTTTTCATAAGAGCCTAAAAAATGTTTAGAATCGGCTAAAACTGAAACACAAGAGGCGAATTTTTCATAAGTCTTGGCTATTTTTAACAGATCAAAATCTTTTCTGATCAAACCTTTAGAGGGCGATGCTTTTTTGCATTCTAAAATAAAGCTAGTTTTTTTTTCTAATAACGCTTTTTTAAAATCCCTATCGCTTGGGGTTATGTTTGCGGGCAAGGTGTGATTTTCTTTAAGTGCAGAGACTTCTAAGAGCTTGTCTTTAAGGATGTTTTCTAACACGCTAGGCATGGCTTAACCTTATGATTTTTTGCAAATGCGTATAAGGCGCTTTGGTTTTTAAATGCTCTAAAGTCATGCCCACGCCCTCTTTTAAATCTTTAGCCCTATGGCTCAAATACAACAAACTCGCCACATTCGCCGCAACCACCATCGTGTGCGAATCCTTGCCTTTATTTTCTAAAATATCTAAACACGCTTGAACGCTTTCTTGTGCGTTTTCAATCTGCAATTCCTTCAAATCATAGGGGGGTAAATCAAAATCTTTAGCGCTCAAGTTATACTCTAAAATTTCGTTATTTTTCAATTCGCACGCATGCGTAATGTCATGCAACACGATTTCATCTGTCCCCCCTCCATTAACCACCATCGCCCTTTTAACGCCTAAAGCCTTTAACGCTAGCGCCATAGTCTTACACAAAGATTTGTCATACACGCCTAAAAGCTGGATTTTTGGCCTTAAGGGGTTGATTAAAGGCCCTAAGCAATTGAAAATCGTTTTAGTGAAAAGCTCTTTTCTTAAAGGGGCGGATTTTTTAAAACTTTGATGGTATAAAGGTGCGAACAAAAACCCAAAACGCGTTTGTTTGAAGCAATTTTCTAACTGCGTGGGATTCATTTCAATATTCACGCCTAAATTTTCCAACAAATCCGCACTCCCGCTATGGCTGGACACGCTCCTTGATCCGTGTTTGGCCATAGATAATCCCATAGAGCTGGCAATGAGCGCAGCAATCGTGCTGATGTTAATCGTTTTTAACCCATCGCCCCCTGTGCCGCAATTGTCTATTAAATCCAAACCGCTGTTAAAAGGCTTAGGGGCATGCTCTAAAAGCGTGGTTGCAGCAACGCTAATCTCCTTAAAGCTCTCGCCCTTGATTTTTAAAGCGCACAAAATGGCTCCAAGTTGCACTGGGCTTACTTTTTCGTGGATAATGAGGGTGAATAACTTCTTGACTTCTTCATCGTTTAAATCTTTTTGATGATACAGAGCGTTTAAAATCTCTTTCATAATAACCCTTCTAAAAACCCCACGCTTTGCTCTAACAACGCCCTCCCTTGTAAAGTCATGATGCTTTCAGGGTGGAATTGGTAAGCTAGGATCTTATCTTCTTCATTGACAATAGCCATAGGGATATTGTCATGTTCGGCGATCACTTCTAAATTTTTAGGCAACCCGCTCGCCATTAAAGAATGGTAACGCCCCACCACCATGCTTTCCCCTAAGCCTTTAAAAACGGCATGCTTTTTGAGCGCGATAGTGGTCGCTTTGCCATGCACGATTTCTTTACTCCTTATGATTTTAGCCCCATAGCTTTGCGCTAAAGCCTGTAAGCCTAAACAAACCCCTAAAATGGGGAATTTCTTTTTAGCCATTGCAATGATTTTTAAAAGATTGCCTGAACTATTAGGGTTACCAGGCCCGGGTGAAATGAACAATAAAGGCGTTTTTGATTCTTCATTCATTAAACCCATAAGATAACTCGGATCAATATCGTTTTGATAGACAGCCACTTCATAACCCAAACACTCTAATTCATACACCAAATTATAAGAGAAAGAATCAAAATTATCTATAAAAAAGATTTTCATAAGCTTGTTTTCCTGATCGCATCAATAAGGGCTTGTGCTTTGGCTCTTGTTTCATTCGCTTCGTTTTGCGGCACGCTGTCTAACACGATACCGGCTCCTGCTTGGATCAGCGCCCTATTGTTTTTAACAAAACATGAACGGATTGTGATGCAAGAATCCATAGAACCCTCGCTATTTAAATACCCCACGCTCCCCCCATAAGAGCCTCTCCTTTGCTTTTCTAGTTGGTAAATGAGCCTGATCGCAGAGATTTTAGGCGCTCCGCTGAGCGTGCCGGCGTTCATAAAGCTCCTGTAAGCATGCAAACTATCGCACCCTTTTTTCAATTCCCCCACAACCCTTGAGACTAAATGCATGACATTGGAATATTTATCCACTTTTAAAAGCTTGTCGCAATAGCGCTTTTTTGAAACCCTGGCCATGTCGTTTCTGGCTAAATCCACTAGCATGATGTGTTCAGCCCTTTCTTTATAGTCGTGTTGCAAATCAAATTCCATTTTACTATCTAAATCGTAATCAATATTCCCTTGTTTGTCCTTACCCCTTAAACGGGTGCCAGCAATGGGATAAATTTCAGCCGTGTTGGTTAAAGCGTTGTATTTTAAGGCGCTCTCAGGGCTTGCCCCAAAAAGAATAAAATCGCTGTCTTTGATATAGAACATATAAGGGCTAGGGTTAGTTAGCTTTAAATGATAATACGCGCTCAAACCCTCCAAGCACTCCATGTAAAAGCTGCGCGACAACACCGCTTGAAAGATCTCGCCTTTTTTGATTTCTTCTTGTAAGGATAGCACCCTTTTTTCAAACTCGCTATCATCACAACTAACGCTAACTTCTCTACTTTGCTTGGATTTTTTAGGGACAAAGTCGCTTTTGATGTTTTTAGCCAACTTTTTTAAATCCTGCAACTCTTTAGCTATCTCTGTTTTAAAGCGTTCATCAAAACACGCCCCCAAGATTTCAGCGCTTTTTTCTTTATGATCTATGATGATCAAATTTTGCGCGACATAAAAAATAAAGTCATTTGCGGTGTTGTCTTGCGCTTTTAAGTGGGGCAAATCTTCAAAAAAATTGAGCATTTCAAAAGAAAAAACGCCCGCGCTTAAAAGCGTAAAAGGGTGTTTGGGTTTTGTTTTAACGCTTTTAAAAAGCCCCCTTAAAGCGTCAAAAGGGCTAGGCTCAAAGAGCTTTAAAAACTCATCTTGCGTTTTTTTATCTTTGGTATAAATTAAGGTTAGGGCATTGTCTTGTATAGGCGTTTTGAAAAACGTGCTCAATGTTTGTAAAAACGCCCCGCCATTAGGCGTTAGGCTAGTGATGGTTACGATATTGTGGTTGCAAACTAGCTTCAAACAAGCCTTAGCCATTAAAAGGGATTTGGTGTGCACTTTGCTCTCAATCTCAGCGCTTTCAAAAAGCAAAGTGTGCCGTTGCTCTAACTTTTCATAAAGAGCTAGGGGGTAAGGAATATAAGGGGCTTTTTCTATGAGACTAACCATCAATTTCTTCACGCTAAAAATAAACTCGTATTCTACAAGAAATAGATAAATGAGCGCTAAATCTTATAGCCTAGTTGGTGCGAGAGCTAATCTAGCTTAAATTCAAATTGAATCCCTTAAGACTCAATTTTATGAGGAAATTAGAAATTTTAATGAGAATGCGAAAAAACCGCTTCAATCCGATTAAATTTTTGAGCGTTTTTAAGATCGCTTGCGTAATGTTTGTTGCGGTTATCTTTCTTGCGCGTGATGAGAAAGATTTTTTGTGATAAACCCCACAATCTTTTCGCTCTCTTTTTTAATGTCAATCAAACCCATGTCGTTTGAGCCATTAGGTGGGGTGATGCCTAAAAATTGTTCGTTGAAAGGCCGCCATCTGGCAATAGAGGCGCTGAGTTCGTTAGGATAAAACCCAATAGATTGGTTGTCAAATAAAGCGTTCACATGCAAAGGACCTGAAGCGTTCCCGATATAAACGGACAAATTCGCGCACAATTTGGCTAAATCCACTAAACTATGGCTCGTATCATAGAGATGAGCGAAAGGGACTTTTTTAAGGAGTTCTTCTGTGACTTTCCTCTCGCCTGGCCCGCAAATAAGAATGATCTCACAACTTAATTTTTCATGCAAGATTGTAATCAACTCAATGAAATGCGAAGCAGGCAATACGGGCGAACTGCCTCCGCTATGCATATGCACGCCAATCCACAACAAACCAACATTAGCGTTGAGTTTTGAAGCGATGATGGATCGCTCTTTGGATTTGTCTTTAAGCTTCCATGCGATTTTTTTAATTGAAGCGTTAGGGAGATTATGATCTTTACAAAACGCATGGATGAGATCCAAATTGTATTCGTATTCGGTTTTTAAACACAACGATCGGCTTTGGCGCATGCTCTTTTGATAAAGCCAAGAATAGATTTTAGTCTTTGGGGCTAGGATATAAGGAATAAATTTCCTCAAACTAAAAGCGAGTCTGGCGTTTTTAAAATTAGAAAATAAAAAGATAAGAGCGTCAATGGGTTTGCGTTTGAGAGTGGCGCTCAAATGGTTATCTTCTATAATGACTTCATCAATGAAAGGGAATTCTAAGGCTATTGGGGTGGTATAGCTAGGCACAACCACGCCTAGATACACTTCTTTGCCTTTTTCTAAAAAAGCATGCTTGAGAGCGATTAAAGCGGGGATCGCTAAAATAAAATCGCCTAACTTATCGTTACGGATCACAAAAACTTTTTGAGAGTTTTCTTTATCTTTGCATTTTAAATCTTCAAACCCTACAAAATCCATAACTCCGCCTAAGAGATCAAATTTTTTGTCATGTTAGCAAAAATCGTTCTTATGCGATGGATAAATTTTATTTTTTATTCTGCCATGCTTTTATAGGCTCATCTTCCCATGTGCCATAGAGAGAATTGGGTAAAATGATCCACTCTGTGCCGAATTTTTGAGCGTTTTGCAAGACTTTAGCTCGCTGTTCTTGGCTGTTTTTAGCGTCTTTAGCAAAAATAGCGTCAAAATCATGCAAAGTGTCGCCCACTTGTAAAACAATCGCATAATCCTTAGCGACTGATTCTCGCCTAACGGCTTTAGGCTTGCCTTTTTCTTTCAATAAAACGGATTCTTCACTCACTTGGGGAAGTTTAAAACTTTTGAGCGTTTTTAAAGTGAATGCCTTATTTTTTTGCGTGCGGTTAGAAATGTAAAAAATCTTAACGCCCTTAGAATTAGCGTATTCTAAAAAGTCTAGCGCTCCAGGAATGAGCGTGAGAGAGCCTTCTTTTTCAAATTTATCCCAAGTTTCTGGGGTGTATTTAATGCAATTTTTGACTAAATAACCCGCATAATCAAAAGTGTTTAAAACGGTTTCATCTAAATCCAAGATGACGGCTGGCTTTTTGTCTTTAACGAGCTTGAGGTTATTGTCTAGTGCCATTTTCGCCATTTTGTAACTTTGCAATTGCAAGGCTCTAATTTCAGCACTTTGCTGATGATACTTAACGCTTCTTGTTAGGGGCGAAACGCATTCTTTGGCATTTAAAACACTCATCAAACTCAATCCTAATAAAACTGATGCAAGGGTCTTTTTTATCATAACAACACCTACCTAATGGGGATTTTTTGTATTATACCTTAAAACAGATGATTAGGAGTATTTTACCATTAACCAATTTGTTGTATAGTTGGCGTTTTTAATTCAAAATGAAGTGAGGAAACAATGAAAAAAGCGTTAATGTTCACCCTTTTTGGTGTTAGTCTGGTGTTTGCAAAACCTTATACGATTGATAAGGCAAACTCTAGTGTGTGGTTTGAGGTTAAACACTTCAAATTCAATGAAACAAGAGGCGTGTTTGATAGTTTTGATGGCAAAATTGATGCCGATCCTAATACCAAGGCTCTCAATGTTTTTGAAGGTAAAATTGATATTAAAAGCATTAACACCAGGAACAAAAAAAGAGACGACCACTTAAGGACAGCAGAGTTTTTTGATGCCATGAAATACCCCAAAGGGAGCTTTAAAATGACCAAATATGAAGATGGTAAAATCCATGGGGATTTGACCCTTCATGGCGTAACCAAACCTGTCGTATTGGAAGCCAAAATCCAAGCCCCCTTACAAAACCCCATGAATAAAAAAGAATTCATGGTGTTACAAGCTGAAGGCAAAATCAACCGCAAGGATTTTGGTATCGGTAAAACCTTTAGCGACGCTGTCGTCGGGGATGAGGTAAAAATTGAGCTCAAACTAGAAGCTTACGCCCAATAATCGTTTTGTAAGAGATAGATATTTTCTTCTCTTGCGTTTTTCTAACAGCACAAAAACTTTTACTCAACTTTGATACGCCATATCCCAAAACTGGTATTCGTATTTACTTGTAGTGATAAAAATGTCCTTTAATTTTTCAATTTCTTGTTTTGAAGAAGCGAGGGTGAGGGAATCAAGCAAATTAATATTCCAATTTACGCACGCTTGAAATTCTTTGGAACTATAGCCCTTAATCCAATGCCCATAAAAGGCATGTTCTAAAGCGTTGGGGATTTGGCTTAAATTTTGCGCGATCACTAAATAGCTCCAACCACAGGATAGAACAGCCGCCGCAACTTCTTTGATAGAACCCTTAAACCCTTCAGCGAGCATGTAGCTTGTATAGGATTTATTCGCTAGAGTGGGGTGCGCGTTTTGCAATTCTTTTTGAGTGATTTGAAGTTCTCTAATGTAATGGTTATGGATACTCATCTCGTTATTCAAAATATCCTGTATAGCGTTAGAAAACTCTCTCATCACCGCTTCATCACAAGCCTTAACTACGCCTAAAGCAAACACCTTAGCGTATTCTAAAAGAAACAAATAATCCTGAATAATATAAAAACGGAATTTATCTCTTTCTAAAGTCCCACGCCCTATGCCTTGAACAAACGGATGGGAAATACAATCCCCCCAAATAGATTGCGCATTTTTATACAGATATTGTGAAACTTGCATTTTTACACTCCTAAAATCAATTCAATACGCATTCTAACACGAAAGCCCACAATATGGTATAAAAATTTGTTGTTAAAAAGATTTGTGAGTGGACTCTTGTTTTCAAAAATTGAACGCTGTATTAAAATATCTGTGATTTTGAATAGCGATTAATGATATTATAGGGCTTGTATTGCTTTTATGTTGTTTAAGATTGGCTATCATTTGTAATCATAAAAAGGTTAATTCCATCTCGCTCTGTAGGTTTTTATTTTTAGAAGTTTTTATTATGGGAACTTGCAGTATGGCACTTACAAGATAGGAGTCAATCTTAGATGCATGGTTTCAAACCTATTACAGAGCGAGATGGAATTAACCCTACCATTTATGATTGGTTTAATCTCTGTATGAAGTCATATCGGCTGAAACTCAAAATAGTTTAGCATAAAAATAAAAAAGCGTCTAATATATTCAAAATAGGCGTTCAATTTTTAAGCGGTTGGTGTAAAAACGCAATTAAAGGCTTTAATGCTTGAAACTTAACGCTCTAAAACGCTTAAAAAATGCTAAAACCATAAAACTAATTATTTACTTTAATCCTGTAATTTGTGAATAAACAAAACACTTATTGAGTTTTTTGTGATCTTTTGCTGATCTGTAACAACGCTTTTAAATAGGGTTGTGGTATAAATATTCTTATCAAGGTGTGCCAAACATGCCTTGAGTCTCAATTTATGAATCTCAATTTTATGAAAGGATTTGTTATGAGTGGATTAAGAACTTGTGTAGTGGTTTTATGCAATGCAATGGCTAATGTAGCTATAGCTAGTCCTAAAATAGAGGCAAGGGGTGAATTAGGCAAACTTATAGGGGGTGGTGTTGGGGGTTTTGTTGGTGATAAAATTGGAGGAGCAATTGGGGTTCCTGGAGGTCCAGTGGGTATTGGATTAGGGAGATTTCTTGGTGGCACAGCAGGAGGATATATTGGGTCTGAAGTAGGCGATAGGGTAGAAGATTACATCCGTGGCGTTGATAGAGAACCACAAACCCCAAGAGAACCTATCCGTGATCTTTATGATTACGGCTATAGTTTTGGGCATGCTTGGTGATCTTAAATGAGCCAAGGCGATGAGAAAAAAGGAAATAACATGGATACTACAAAAGAGAACTTGAATGGCTCAAAAAAGCGTTTGAGCGATTGGGAATATCAATGGGCAGTGGCCATAGTCTATGCGGGGTGCATATCCACATTCCCTTGGAGCCAAGGCGATCCACTTTTTAACCCTAAAGACAGCTATTGCGCATGGCTAACGATCTTAATAGCGGCTCTGTTGTCTAACCTTTTGTTTGACCCTCGAGATAGGGATTGTTATAAATCCTTACAAGTAGGATACCCCAAGTTTTTGAAAGCCATTTTTAAGGCTAAGTTTTTTGGCGCGTTTTATAACGCTGTGTTAGGAGCAAGATTAAGAGATTTTTATGTGATGCTTTTAACGATGCCCTTTATTATCGCTATCCATGAGATCTCGGCGTATTGTGGGCATCCTAGCAATCTCCTTATAGAGGGTTTGGTTATGCTTGGCTTTGTGTGTGTTTTTGGGCTTTGCGTTAGGCTTTGCACTAAATTAGGGTGGTGATTTAACCCAAATGGCATTAAATGGAGGGGGGAGTAAAAAAATTAAAGAAACTTTAAAGCGCATTCTCATGGATTTGTGTTACAATAAGGAGCATTTAAGGGGTGCTTTTTAAAAACGCTCAAGTTTTTAAAAAGCTGAGATCAAACCCGTAGAACTTGTCAAGGTAATTCTTGCGTAAGGAATAATTATGTTAATAACCACCCAACTATCCAAACGATTTTACGCCACGCTCATTCTCGCTTGCGTGTTTTTAACCATCACTAACATCCTTGTCAAAGGCTCGTTTATCAACCTACTAGCAGGGCTTAGCGGGGTTTTGTATGCGTTTTTTGCCGGAGAAAGGCAAACGATTTGCTTTATATTTGGTTTTGTTTATAATTTGAGTTACGCTTATGTCGCTTATCAATGGAAATTAAACGCCGATGTGATTTTATGCCTTTTTTTGTATATGCCAGTAACGATTTATGGGCTATTCGCATGGAAAAAGACAGAGCAGCATGAGGGTGCTATCAAGGCTCAAAAACTTTCCAAAAATTGGCGTTTTGCACTCGTTTTAGGCATAGGGGTTTTAACTTATGCGAGCGCTTTGTTTTTCAAAGAGATTAAAACGAATTTTTTATGGGCAGAGAGTTTTAATTTCGTCATCTTTATCATTGCTTTTATTTTGCAGGTTTTGCGCTATGTGGAGAATTATGCGCTAGTAACTTTGGGGAATATCGTATCCATTATCATGTGGTTTTGTATTTTCCAAATTTCTACAGAGAGCTTGGTGCAACTCTTCACAACGATTCTATACCTTTTTATTGGTTTGTATTATTTTAACCGCTGGAACCAGTCATGCAAGCAGTGATTTTAGCGAATGGGGAGTTTCCTAAGTCTCAAAAATGCTTAGACCTTTTAAAAAACGCTCCCTTTTTAATCGCATGCGATGGGGCTGTTATATCATTGCATGCGCTTCAATTCAAACCCAGCGTTGTTATAGGCGATCTAGATAGCATTGATTCGCATTTGAAAGCCTTGTATAACCCTATACGCGTGAGCGAACAAGACAGCAACGATTTGTCCAAAGCCTTTTTTTATGCTTTGAATAGGGGCTGTGATGATTTTATTTTTTTAGGGTTGAATGGCAAGCGAGAAGATCATGCCCTAGCGAACACTTTTTTATTGTTGGAGTATTTTAAATTTTGCCAAAAAATCCAAGCCATAAGCGACTATGGTCTTTTTAGGGTGTTAGAAACCCCTTTTACTTTACCTAGTTTTAAAGGGGAGCAAATCTCGCTTTTTAGCCTGGATCTTAAAGCCCAATTCACTTCCAAAAACCTCAAATACCCCTTAAAAAACTTGCGTTTAAAAACGCTCTTTTCTGGCTCGCTCAATGAAGCCACAGATAGTTTTTTTAGCCTTAGCTCTACACCTAAATCGGTGGTGTTGGTGTATCAAAAGTTTTCATAAGTGGGTTTTGCTAGGCAAGTTTTTAGTATCTGTATATTGAAGTTAAGGAGCATTTAAAATGGTAGGTATAGAAAGATTGATTCAGTCCCGCTTTGGCGTGGTGGCGGTTCGGTTTATAGTCTTTAGTGTATCTTGTGTGGCTTTCACAAGATAGGAGTTTGTATCTTGTGTCTTTTTTATAAAACCACTACAAAGCGAACAAATCAACCCATCACTCATATCGGCTAAAATCCAAAGCAGTTTAGCATAAAAAATAACCAAGATCTAGCATGTCTAAAAAACAATCCATCTAACTTAATCTCCAGCAGTTGGATTTCTTAAAATCATCAAACCAATTAGAAGCCTCAATAAAAATGCAAGAAATACCGCTCAAGTAAAGACAGAAAAATCTATTTGAACGATGAAGTTTAGGCGATTCAAGAATACAACAGGGTCATTAAAGGGTGGGATAAAAGCCAGTGCGAGTTTTGAGTTTATTTTGATTTTTTAAAAATGGGGTTTTAGTTACTTTATTTTTGCAGTTTGGAGGTTATCGCTTAACTAAGCTCTTTTATATTTTGATCACAGAAAATGCTTTTTAGCATTTTTTAAATTTCATGATCAATAAAACAAAGTCAAAGCTTTTAAGCGCTTCTTTTAAAAGGATAAAATCAAGGCGATAACCACCAACCAAGAATAAATCTTGGCTAGCAGTTCATCAAATTTCACACAAATTCAATGGTGGCTAGAGTGGAAGCGTCCCCTCTTCTAAAAGTGGTGCGTTGGATCCTGGTGTATCCGCCATTCCTTTGCGCGTATTTGGGCGCGATTTCGGTTACAAGCTTGTGGGTGGCTTCTTTGTTTTGCAAATACGCAAAAACATGGCGGTGCGCGTTAAAATCGCCCACACGAGCCGCTGTCGTTAATTTCTCAATGTAACTGCGCAACTCCTTAGCCTTATAAATCCCTGTTTCAATTTTGTTATGCTCAATCAAAGCGATCGCTAAATTCTTTAATAACGCCTTTCTGTGCGAGCTGGTTCTCCCAAGCTTGCGGTACCCGTGTTTGTGTCTCATCAGTCGTTACCTCCTTTATCTTCTAATTTTTCTAATCTTTTCTTTAAACTCTCTCTTTGTTCATGGCTTAATTCTGTGCCTACCGGATAGCCCAAATCATTCAATTTTTCAGCGATTTCATCATAGGATTTTTTACCCATGTTTTTCACGCCCTTAAGCTCTTCTTCGCTCATCAACACGAGTTCGCCCACATACTTGATGCCGATTTTATCCAAGCAATTAAAACACCTAGCGCTCAAATTCATGCTTTCAATTTTAGCGCTCAAGTCTTTAGCGTCATCTCTTTGAGCGTAATCGCCTGAATACTCCGTGTTAGCAATGGGTCTTTCGCCAAAAACGCCCAGTTGCTTGCTCATCACTTTCACCGCTGACAAAAACGCTTTATAAGGGTCAATCTGCCCGTCTGTTTCAATATCAAAAATGATTTTTTCATAGTTGGGATCGCCCTCAACCAAAACATTTTCAATCTCATAAACGACCTTTTTAATCGGCGTGAAAGAGCCGTCTAGCGGCATGTAGCCCTCAGGCATCAATTCCCTTGTGTTTTCGCTTGGGACATACCCCATTCCTTTATAGATAATGAGCGAAAAATTCAATTGAGCGTCTTCGTTGATTGTCGCTAGGGGCATTTCCGGATTGACGATTTCTATATGCTCAGAATTCAAATCCCTAGCCCTAAGCTCCATAGGCCCTTTAAAAGAATAATCCACCACAACCGATTGGTTTTCTAAAGAGCTATCCTGCCCCACTAACGCCTTGGCTATAAAGCGGATATTCTTTAAATTCATGATAAAAAGCGACACATCTTCAGTAACCCCTCTTAAAGAGTCAAACTCATGATGGACGCCTTCAATCTTTAAACCTACAGGAGCATACCCCACAGAGCTTAAAAGCAAGAGCCTTCTAATAGGGTGAGCGAGCGTAACAGCGTAACCAAACTCAAATGGAGCCAGAGAAATCTTAACCCGATTGCCATCTTTCTCTAGCACCTTAATTTCTGATGGGATCAAAGGTGCTGTTTTGATAACTTTCATGCTCTAACCCCTTACTTAGAATACAATTCTACAATGAGTCTTTCTTCAATAGGGACAACCACTTCTTCTCTTTCAGGGTAGCGGGTGAAGATGCCGTATTTTTTATCTTTTTCCACATCAATCCATGGCACAATCCCTGTTTGAGCCGTCAATTCCATCGCACGCACCACTTGAGGGTTGCTCTTGGTTTTTTCTTTGATCTCAATTTTTTGCCCTGAACGCACGAAATAAGAGGGAATATCCAAACGCTTACCATCCACAAGCACATGCCCATGCGTTACCAATTGCCTAGCAGAGCTTCTAGTGGTCGCAAACCCCATGCGATAGACAACATTGTCCAATCTTCTTTCAATCAAACGGATAAGGTTTTCACCTGTATTGCCGTCCAAGCGATTGGCTTCCACAAAAATACTCCTGAATTGCTTTTCAGAAATGCCATACATCATTTTGGCTTTTTGCTTTTCTTTCAATTGCAACCCGTAATCAGAAGTCTTAGCGCGCCTTTGCCCATGCTGGCCTGGTCCATAAGCCCTTTTATCTAGCGCGCTCTTCCCGCTCAATCGCCTTTCACCTTTTAAAGCTAAAGAAACCCCAAAACGCCTTTCTAGTCTTTCTACTGCGCCTCTATATCTTGCCATAAAGCCTCCTTACACTCTTCTTCTTTTAGGGGGTCTGCAACCATTATGAGGGAGCGGGGTGATGTCTTTAATCCAAAGCACTTTAACGCCCTCTGTCGCGCCCACGCTCTTAATAGCGGTCTCACGCCCACTACCTGGCCCTTGAACCTTAATGCCCACCTCTTTAACGCCATGCTCTTTAGCCTTGCTTAGAGCGCTTTCTACAGCTTGTTGGGCCGCATAAGGGGTGGATTTTTTAGAGCCTTTAAACCCTAAACCACCCGCCGTGCTCCAGCAAATCACATTGCCCATTTCATCAGTGATCGTGATGTTGGTGTTGTTAAAGGTCGCTGAAATATAAACAACCCCTCTCGCAATATTCTTTTTGACTACTTTCTTTTTAGCCGTTACATTTCTCTTAGCCATTAAATCATCATCTCCTTATCCGCTACTTGCTACCCACGGTTTTTTTCTTACCCTTACGAGTCCTAGCGTTATTTTTAGTGGTTTGGCCTCTCACAGGAAGACCCTTACGATGCCTGATCCCACGATAATTCCCTAAGTCCATTAAGGATTTAATATCCATTTGAACTTTTTTACGCAAATCGCCCTCTACTAAGTAGCTTTGCTGGATTTTTTTAGCGATACTAGACACTTCATCTTCGTTCAATTCATGCACGCGTTTGTCAAAAGAAATGCCCACCGCTTCTAAAATCTCTCTGGAACTCTTAAGCCCAATCCCATAAATATAGGTAAGGGCATACTCTACTCTCTTCTTTTTTGGTAAATCCACACCAGCAATCCTTGCCATGCTTTATCCTTGTCTTTGTTTGTGTTTAGGGGTAGCGCAGATCACTCTAATAACGCCCCTTCTTTTAATAATTTTGCACTTATCGCACATCTTTTTCACTGATGGCCTGACTTTCATGATTTTTCTCCTTTGAAAAAATTAGGCACTACTAAAAACTTTTATACTAACATATTTTCATTGAAATAACCCTTAAATTATTTATATCTAAAAGTTATCCGACCTTTGTCTAAACTGTAGGGCGTAAGCTCTAGCTTGACCCTATCGCCTAAAGCAATCCTAATATAGTGCATGCGCATCTTTCCAGAAATACGGCACAACACCACATGCTTATTGTCTAACTCCACCTTAAAAGTGGCGTTAGGCAACGCCTCAATCACTTTCCCATCCACTTCTATAACATCATCTCTTGCCATTAACGCTCCGTAAGAATCACTGCTTTATTGCCAACTATGGCGATGGTATGCTCATGGTGGCTTGTGTTAAGCCCATCCACTGAAACCACGCTCCACTTATCCGCTAGTATTTTAGGCTCGCCTTGTTTTTGACACACCATAGGCTCTAAGCAAAATACCATGCCCTCTTTGATTTTAGGGCCGCTATTAGGTTTGACGCCTTTTTCTAGGTAGTTGGGGATTTCTGGCTCTTCATGGGGCTTTTTACCAATGCCATGCCCGCAAAATCCTTTCAAAGGCACAAAGCCCCTTTCTGTAATAGCGCCCTCTAAAATCCGACTCAACTCTTTAAAATGCATGCCCACTCTAATTGAATTAATAGCATGCATCAAGCTCTCTTTAGAGCAAGCGAGCAATTTTTCATCTTGTGGGCTTATCGCGCCTATGGGGAGAGTGATTGCCGAATCGCCATAATAACCATCCACCTCCACCCCCAAATCCAAGCCTATAATATCCCCTTCTTGTAAAACATAATCCGTAGGAATGCCATGAATGACCACCTCATTTAAGGACATGCACACAGAATTAGGGAATCCATATAGCCCCTTAAAAGCAGGCCTAGCATGAGAGGATTTGATAAAATCTTCAGCCATTTTATCCAGCTCTAAAAGTGAAACCCCAGGCCTTACTTCTCGCTCTAAAAGGGCTAACGCTTGAGCGGTCAATTCCCCGGCTTTTCTTAGGGCTTTGATTTCTTTTAGACTTTTAATAGAGATCGCCATTAAAAGCCTACCGCGCTTAAAGTTTTATACTTGCTCATATAAATTTGCGCTTCAATCTTTTTCATGGTGTCAATAGCGACTTGAACCACAATCAGCACCGCCGTGCCTCCAAAGTAAAAAGGCACGCCCATAGCCTTAACCAAAATCCAAGGTACGGTAGAAATGAGCGCTAAATACAACGAACCCCACAAAGTGAGTTTGCTCGCTACAGCATTCAAAAACGATGAAGTCCCTTCTCCAGGCCTAAGGCCTGGAATATACCCGCCATTACGCCTCAAATTATCCGCAATATCCTTAGAATTGAACACAATAGAAGAATAAAAGTAAGCAAAAAAGATGATGAGCAAGAACATCAAAATATTATACGCATACCCTTGCGGGCTTAAAAAATCCGCAACCGCTTGCAAGGTTTTGTTGCTTGTGGCTTGCTGTAAGATCGTAGAAGGGAACACGAGCAGAGCTGAAGCGAAAATGGGGGGGATCACCCCGCTTAAATTCAACTTAATAGGAATGTAATTCATGATGCGTTTGTTTTGGTTTTGCATCACCACTTTACGCGCATAAGAAATAGGGATCCTGCGCTCAGCCAATTCCACATAGATGATCGCAAAAATCGTCGCCAAAACAATCAGCACAATACCAATGAGCATTAAGATATTGATCACGCCTGTATTGACCAGATTGAATGTGCCTGAAATAGCTGATGGGATCCCTGAAACAATCCCGGCAAAAATAATAAGGCTAATCCCATTCCCCACGCCCCTTTGCGTGATTTGCTCCCCTATCCACATGAGCAACATCGTCCCTGTAAGCATAGAAAACGCTGAAACGATCATAAAGACTTGCATATCAATCATGATCGCTCCATTGGCTCCTCCACTAATACTCCTTAAGCCCACTGAAACGCTCACCGCTTGGATTAGGGTGATTAAAATGGTCAAATAGCGCACAATTTGCATGTATTTTTGCATGCCGTCTCGCTCTTTTTTCATTTTAGCCAGGTTAGGGAAAGTCGCGCTCAAAAGCTCCATGATAATTGAAGAAGTGATATAGGGCATGATACCCAAAGAGATGATGCTCAAGCGAGAAACCGCATTCCCGCTAAACATGTTAAACAACCCCAAAGCGTTGTTGGAGTTGCTGTCAAAAAAAGCCTTGATCGCTGCTAAATCTACGCCAGGAATGGGGATATAAGCTAAGACTCTGTAGAGAAATAAAAAACCCAAAGTGATGAGTATCTTACTAGCAATAGCTTTATTCATAACTTATTCCTCTTAAATCAAGCTGATAGGGGCATTATTTCTGCCCGCTTGTTTTGATTCTCTCATCTTTAATTTTAGAAGCTAGGTTTTTAGCGTCTTTACCGATCAATTTCACGCCTTCAATATAAAGGGGGAAATGGTGTAAAGTGCGCAAACTTGAAAAAGTGATTTCTTCTAAATTTTTAATCGCTTCATTCTTTTCCACATTGATAGAATAGATATGAGAATCTTTAGTCCTAAAACCTATTTTAGGCAAACGGCGTTGTAAGGGTTGCTGCCCTCCTTCAAAGCCTCTTTTAGCCTTATAGCCTGTCCTTGCAGTTTGGCCTTTACCGCCCCTTGTAGCGGTTTTTCCCATGCCGCTTCCTTGACCACGGCCCACTCGTTTGATTTTTTTAACGCTACCTTTAGCCGGTTTTAAATTTTCTAATCCCATTACAATATCCTTTTTAACTACGCCTTGATTTTCGCTAGAGCGTCAAAAGTCGCGCGCACCACATTATAGGGGTTGTTAGAGCCTAAAGATTTGGTCAGAATATCCTTAATGCCTGCTAATTCCACGATAGGGCGCGTTGAACCCCCAGCAATCACTCCCGTTCCCTCGCTTGCCGGTTTGAGTAAAATACGGCTTGCGTTGTATTTATGCTCAATGTCATGAGCGATAGTCGTGCCTTTGATCGTTACATGAATCAAGTTTTTAAACGCATCATCTACCGCTTTTTTAATCGCATCAGGGACTTCCTTAGCCTTGCCCAAACCAAAGCCTACAAGCCCATTTTTATTGCCCACAACCACTAAAGCGTTAAAACGAAACCGCCTACCGCCCTTAACCACTTTGGTTACACGGCCAATATTCACAACGACTTCTTGAAACTCTTCTCTGTTAATCTCTTCCATACCTTTCCTTTCTGTCATAGAGCGATCCCATTCTCTCTCAAGCTTTCAGCAAACGCTGCCACCACGCCATGATAGAGATAGCCATTCCTGTCATAAACCACCCGCTCAATCCCTGCTTTTTTCAATTCTTCAGCAAAGAGAGCGCCTAATTTTTTAGCGTCTTCTTGCGTGTTTTTAAAGCCCATTTTCCTGCCATCAATATGCGTTATGGTGCTTTGTTTAATATCATCAATCGCTTGCGCATAGAAATAGCGATTCGAACGAAAAACGCTCACCCTAGGCCTTAATTTATCGCCCAAAAGTTTGCTTTTAATCCTTAATTTTCGGCGATCCCTTAAGGCTTTCTTTTTATACAATGCTTTTGCGTTCATCACTCCACCTTATTTATTTTTTAGCTGTCTTACCAGCTTTTCTAATAATGACTTCATTGCTGTATTTCACGCCCTTACCCTTGTATGGCTCTGGGGGTCTGAAGCTCCTGATTTCAGCGGCGACTTGCCCTACTTTTTGCTTATCGCTCCCTTTGATAGTGATCGTGTTTTTTTCCACCACCATTTCAATCCCTGCTGGAATGGGGTATTTCACCGGGTGACTAAAACCCAAACTCAAATCCAAAGTTTTATTGCCCAAAGCCACCTTATAGCCCACGCCATTGACTTCTAAAGTCTTACTAAAGCCGGTGCTTAAGCCTATTACAATGTTGTTGGCTAACGCCCCATAAGTCCCCCAATAAGCCCTAGACTGCGCGTCTTCGCCCACAGGCTGGAAACTCAATTGGTTGTTTTCAAGCGTGATTTTCACTCGGTTGTGAGTTTCTAACTCATGCTTTTCTTTGCTGTTTTTAAAAAGAAGCTTGCTCCCTTCAACGCTCGCTTGCACAGAGCTTGGAATTTCAATGATTCTTTTCCCAATTCTTGACATTTTCAATCCTTTACCAAATGCTGCAAAGCACTTCGCCACCGACATTTTGTCTGTAAGCTTCTTCGTTGGTGATCACCCCCTTAGAAGTGCTTACCACAATCACGCCATAGCCATTTTTAAAGCGCTTCAACTCGTTTTTTTGCTTATACACACGACAACCGGGCTTGCTTAAGCGTTTCACTTCGCTGATTTTTGAATGCCCTTTTTCATCATAAGCCAATTGCACATAAACCGATTGTTTCTTGTCTTTATCTTTGATATTGAAATCTTTAATGAAGCCTTTTTCTTTAAAAATCTCTAAAATAGAAACCACGATTTTTGCGTAATAAAGCTGTGTGAATTCTAAGCGGCGCATAGAAGCGTTTCTCAAACGAGTTAATGAATCTGCAATTATATCATTTACCATATCTTATCCTTACCAACTGGCTTTTCTCAAGCCTGGGATGAGTCCCTCACTGCCCATTTTTCTTAGGCACACCCTACAAAGTCCAAAATCCCTATAAACCGAATGAGGTCTCCCACAAATGCGGCATCTGGTATAAGCCCTTACTTGAAATTTTGGTTTCCTTTGAGCCTTTGCTAACATTGATTTTTTAGCCATATTAACCCCTTATCTCACTTTTGCAAAAGGCAATCCAAGCAATTCTAACAACTTGAACGCTTCTTTATCGTTGTCCGTAGAAGTTACCATAGTGATGTTCATGCCATGACTGACCATAATATCATCATAAACCACTTCCGGGAAAATCAATTGCTCATTGATCCCAAAGGTGTAATTCCCGCGCCCATCAAACCCATTCCGTGAAATCCCTCTAAAGTCTTTCACTCTGGGTAACGAAATCACAATCAGCTTTTCTAAGAAATTATACATGCGTTTATTCCTTAAGGTAACTTTCGCCCCTACCGCCATGCCTTCTCTGATCTTAAAACCCGCAACGGATTTTTTCGCTTTAGTGATAACCGCTTTTTGCCCTGCAATCAAAGAAATCGTTTGTGCGATATTTTGCATGATTTTCATGTCTTTTGCATGAGCCCCAGCGCCCACGCTGATAACGATTTTTTCTAGCTTGGGCAAAAGCATGGGGTTTTTGATGTCTAATTCTTGAGCGAGTTTTGTTCTCACTTCATTTTGATAAAATTGTTTCAAACCAAACATGTATCCAACTCCTTAGGCTTTCTTCACATTGGAAATGTGCATGGGCTTTTCTTTATGGATAAAGCCCCCTTTAGGGTTATCATCAGTAGGTTTAATCGCTTTTTTCACCACTTTACACCCTTCAACAACCACTTGAGAAGTCTTAGGCAACACCTCTAAAACCTTAGCGACCTTGCCCTTATCGTCTCCTGCAATGACTTTCACCATGTCATTTTTTTTGATTTCGCTTTTCATTATACAACCTCCGGCGCTAGAGAAATAATTTTCATGAAATTAGCGTAACGCACTTCTCGGCTCACTGGCCCAAAAATCCTTGTCCCAACAGGATCTTTTTTAGCGTCCAAAATCACTGCCGCGTTGTCATCAAAACGCACCAAAGAACCATTTTTCCTTTGGATTTCTTTTTTCGTTCTCACCACAACGGCTTTGACGACTTGACCGCGTTTCACCTTACCATTAGGGATAGCTTTTTTCACGGAAGCCACGATCACGCTACCCACGCTCGCATAGTGTTTATGGCTGCCTCCTAACACCTTAATACACATGATTTCTTTAGCGCCGCTATTGTCAGCGACATTCAATCTTGTAAAACTCTGTATCATGCTTATACTCCCACTACTAAAATTTCTTTAAGCGTGAAAGACTTGGTTTTAGAAAGCGGTCTGCACTCAATCGCGCTCACAAAATCCCCTACTTTCACCTGATTGTTTTCATCATGGATGGTGTATTTTTTGAACTTTTTAACAATCTTGCGGTATTTTTCATGCACCACTTTTCTTTCCACAAGAATCACAGCGCTTTTTTCAGCAAACTTGCTGATAACCTTGCCTTGCACTAGCCTTTTATGTGGCTCTTTCGTATTCATTGCTTACCCTTTTTTTACTCAACGCTAGAAGAATAATACGCGTTAATAGCCGTGTTAATGCGAGCGATATTCCTTCTAGCTTTCTTAATCTCGTTAGGATTACTCAATTGCATGGTCTTTAACTTAACGCGCAACTCAAAAAGCTCCGCCTTCTTAGCATGCAACAACTCTTCTAATTCCTTGATACTTTTATCTTTCAATTCAGTATATTTCATTTTCGCTCTCACAAGTTACAATTTTGGTTTTAAAAGGAAGTTTGCTCTGAGCTAACGCTAAAGCTTCTCTCGCTAGTCCTTCTTCAATGCCTAGCATTTCATAAACGATCCTGCCCGGCTTGATATTCATCACCCATTTTTCCACAGAGCCTTTACCTTTACCCATCCTCGTTTCTAAAGGTTTAGCGGTCAAAGGCTTATCGGGAAATACCCTAATCCACACCTTACCCGCTCTTTTAATGTGCCTTGTCATGGCCACCCTTGCGGATTCAATCTGGCGTGAATCGATCCTCCCATGCTCTATGGCTTTAATCGCAATATCCCCAAACGCAATAGAGTTACCACGATGGGCTTTCCCACGATTGCGCCCTTTCATTTGCTTTCTGTATTTTGTTCTTTTTGGCATTAACATGATTATTGCCTCCCTCTTCTGCTTCTTCTAGGCTCTCTTTCTTCTTTAGCCTCTTCTTTTTTCTCAAATTGGATGCCTTTTTGCAAAACTTCCCCTTTGAAAATCCACACTTTCACGCCAATAATACCATATACCGTCATCGCTTCAGCAAAGCCGTAATCAATCTTAGCCCTTAAGGTGTGTAAAGGCACGCGCCCTTCCATATACCATTCGGTGCGAGCGATTTCAGCCCCTGCTAAACGGCCAGAAACGCGCACCTTGATCCCTTTAGCGCCGGATTTTAACGCTGCTTGCATGACCTTTTTCATCGCGCGGCGGAAAGCGACCCTTTTTTCCAGCTGGGTGGCTACATTTTCTGCGGCTAATTGGGCGTCAGCTTGGGGGCGTTTGACTTCTTTAATATTAATGGAGACTTCTTTTTTGATGAGCGTTTTTAAGCCTTCTTTGACTTTTTCAATATCCACGCCTTTTTTACCAATGATAAGTCCTGGGCGAGCCGCTACGACCGTAACGCGCAGTTTTTTAGCCGCTCTTTCAATCACAATCTCGCTCACGCCGGCATAATAAAGCTCTTTTTTAAGGAATTTCCTAATCTTATTGTCTTCATCAATATTGCTTGGAGCGGTGCGAGCGCTAGGGAACCATCTGGAAGTCCAATTCCTATTAATACCTAATCTTAAACCTACCGGATTAACTTTTTGTCCCATGCCCTACTTACCTTCTGCTTGATTTTTTTTATGGCTTTTAGAAGATTTCATTTCTTTCCCTTCTGCTACTTCTACGAATACATGAGATGTTGGTTTTCTAATGGCTGTGGCTCTGCCTTTAGCCCTTGGAATGGAGCGCCTAAGCACAGGGCCAGCATCCACTCTGCAAGAAACAATTAGAGCGCTCTTGGCGTCTAAAGAGCCGTTAGCGACCGCAGAAGCCACCACTTTTGAAAGCACTCTAGCCGCTTTATTGGGCGTAAATTCCAAACTAGCGATCGCTAATTCAGCGTTCATGCCTTGAATCTGTCTTGCAATCAATCTGGCTTTAGTAGGAGATAACCGCACAAATCTTAATAACGCTTTACTCATTCTGCCCCCTTACTTGCCAATCTTTTTTTGGACACTGCCTTTGTGCCCTTTAAAAGTTCTTGTAGGAGCGAATTCCCCTAACTTATAACCCACATGGTTTTCTGTGATATACACAGGGACAAAAACCCTTCCGTTATGCACATTATAAGTAAAACCAATCATTTCAGGCAAAATGGTGCTTCTTCTAGACCATGTTTTAATCGGGCGGTTATCCTTGCCCTCTTTTGCCTTGAGCGTTTTTTTCATCAAGTGGTCGTCTATAAAAGGACCCTTTTTAATTGACCTAGACATTCTTTAACCCTTTATTTATGTTTCTTTCTGGAAATGATGAGCTTGTCGCTAGCTTTTTTCTTTCTAGTTTTATAGCCCTTAGCTGGAGTGCCCCAAGGCGATACAGGATGACCGCTTGTCCCTGTTTTACCCTCACCCCCACCATGCGGGTGATCCACTGGGTTCATCGCACTACCACGAGTTTGTGGGCGAATGCCTCTATGGCGGTTACGCCCTGCCTTACCGATAGAGACATTGACAAAATCCTCATTCCCTACCACGCCAACACTCGCCATGCATTCGCTTAAAATGTAGCGCATTTCAGAGCTTGGCATCCTAATAATGGTGTATTTATTTTCTCTACCCATGATTTGAGCGCTCATCCCAGCGCTTCTGGCTAATTGCCCGCCAGCCCCTGGATGCATTTCAATGTTATGCACCACCGTTCCTATAGGGATATTTTTTAACTTCATCGCAAAGCCCACTTTAATATCCAAACCGCCTTCAGCAGCGATAACGCTATCGCCCACTTTCAAACCGCTTGGCTGTAAAATATAGCGTTTGTCCCCATCAGGATAGACTACAAGAGCGATGCGCGCGTTTCTGTAAGGATCATATTCAATCGCAGCCACTTTCCCTTCAATATTGTATTTGTTGCGCTTGAAATCAATAATGCGATAGAGTTTTTTAGCCCCTCTCTCTTTGTGGCGGCTAGTGATTCGCCCGTTATTGTTTCTCCCTGCTGTTGCTTTAAGCTTAGTGAGTAAGCCTTTGACACTGCTTTTTGCGGTAATGTCTTTAGAGTCCAACACCGACATGAAGCGTCTGCTTGGGGTGTAGGGCTTATAAGTTTTAATCGCCATAACGCTTTCTCCTTTCTACGCGCCAAGGGCGGCAATGCTAGCGCCCTCTGGAACTTTCACATAAAATTTCTTAAACGACTTTCTTTGTCCAAGCTTCCCTCTAAAGCGTTTCACCTTACCCTCTTGTTTCAAAGAATTGATTTTCAAAGGCTCAAAGCCAAAGTAAGTTTTAAACACTTCTTTGAGCTGGTTTTTGGTTACATTTTGAGCCGTTTGAACCACTAAAACACCTTTTTCTTGCAATCCTAATGACTTTTCAGTGTAAAGAATTGACTTTATATCCATGATGTCTGCCATTTTTTACTCCTCTGTCTTATCTTGCACCACATGCTGAAACGCCGCTTCTTCCATCACCACAGAGCTAAACGCCGCCAAAAGATAAGCGTTTAACTCGCTCACATCAACAATAAGGCATTTTTTAAGGTTACTAAAGGCTAACTCGGTGTATTCGTCCATGTTCATGCACACAAACAAAGTGTCTCGTTGCTCCAAAGCCTGGAACATTTGATTGGCTTCTTTAGTCAAATGCTTTCTTTTGTTGTCTTCAACCACGCCTTTTATAGCGATTTTTTCCACTACAAAAAGCTTGTTCGCTTGCGCTTTTTCTTCTAAAGCGTATTCTAAAGCCAAGCGTTTTTGTTTTTTATTGATTTTAAGGTTGTAGTTGCG
Organism: Helicobacter pylori; assembly: GCF_011140715.1. Lineage (GTDB taxonomy): Bacteria > Campylobacterota > Campylobacteria > Campylobacterales > Helicobacteraceae > Helicobacter > Helicobacter pylori_DA. The sequence continues at coordinate 26,528 of NZ_SFZZ01000074.1, forward strand.
CTTATTCGTAGCCCCATGAGAGACACCCCCACCGACAAACACAGGCGAAGTGATGCTCCCTGCTCTGGCCCTTCCGCCCCCTTTTTGCGCCCAAGGCTTCCTGCCGCCCCCGCTCACTTCAGCGCGGTTTTTACTTTTAGCGGTATTAGCACGCGCAGAAGATAAATAATGTTTCACATAAAGATAGAGGTTATGGCTGTTAATGCCCTCATATCTTTTAGGTAACTCCACGCTACCCTTTTCTTTCAAATGGCTGTCTAAAACGATGGCCTTACTCATATCAAACCCTTTATATTATATTCATGTATGGCTTTATACCGCTCTAATGCGTCCATAAGCCCCAGAAAAGCCGGCCACTGAACCCTTTAGCACTAACACCATACTTTCTTTATCAAAAGAGAGCACCTCGTTTTGGCAAGTAACTAGCTCATTGCCATAATGCCCTGCCATTTTCCTACCCTTTTGCACTCTTCCTGGCCATTCTCTATTACCAATAGAACCAGGGCGGCGGTGGAATCGACTCCCATGCGCTGCAGGCCCGCCTTGGAAATTCCAACGCTTCATCACCCCCGCAAAGCCTCTTCCCTTCGTTTTAAAGCTCGCTTTAACCCTTTTAAGCGTTTCTAAAGCGCTCAAATCCAAATCGCCCAACTCTTGTTGTTGGGAAGCTTTTAAGGTAGCGAAATGGTTGAACTCTTTGCTGAGCTGGTATTTCTTTTGCTGGCCTTCAATCGCCTTATTGTGTTTTTTATGCATCGCATAGGCCACCAAAGCTTTCCCGTTTTCTAGCTGGCACACTTTCGCTTGCAAGACTTTAAGCAAGGTTACAGGCGTGCTGTTAGCATCAATGGTGCGGCTCATGCCTATCTTTTGAACTAAAAATTCCATATCTAACCCTTATTTTATTATCTCAATGCGTTAGGACTACTTCGTTTCCATAGAAGTTACTTCTACATCCACTTCAGGAGCTAAGTCCAACTTCATCAAGCTATCCACGGTTTCTGGGGTGGCCGAGATAATATCAATCAACCGGCTATAAACCCTAATCTCAAACTGCTCTCTTGAATCCTTATTGACATGCGGGGAGCGTAAAACGGTGTAACGCTTATTCTTAGTCGGTAAAGGGATAGGCCCTCTAATTTCAGAACCTGAGCGCTTTACGGCCTCCACGATAGCCACAACAGAGCGATCCAACACTCTATGGTCATAAGCTTTGAGCTTCAACCTGATTTTTTCCATAAACTCTCCTAAAAGAACTCGTTTCATTCGTTACTCAAAACAGAATAAAACAATAAAATAAAAACTGAAATACTACTCAAAATGCGCCATTTAGTCAATAACTTTTGCTATTTTTAGGGCTTTTTAGAGATTTTTACTTCCTTTTTATAAGGAAATAGAAAAAATGCGCTACGATTATCTTAATCCAATCCCCTTTGTAAGGAAGTTCATGCCTCTTTCTTGCTTACACCCTTTTGGGCCTTTTGAAACCCCTAAAGAGCCGGCTTTAAACAACCCGCTTTTAAAGGCGCCTTCAAGCGATAAAATCTGTCTTTTAGGGCCGATGAAATCCGGTAAAACCACTTTCGCTCTCAAACTAGCGAAGGATTTTAAAAACCCTGTGTATCTCAATTACAACGACATGCGTTTGAACCAAAACATTCTAAGCTCATGGCTTTTAAAATGGCATTTGGAAAAGAAAATGGATTTGCTCATTTTAGATCATATTGACCGCCTAGATTTCAGCCTGCCAAAGCTTCCTAAAATCGTTCTTATCCCTAATTATTTAAGCCCCATAACAGCGCCAGATTGCAGCTTGTGCTATGCGTTAGGGTTGAATTTTAAAGAATATACTAGCTTTTTCAAACCTAACACCCCTAAAAACACCCTGTTTAACCGCTTTTTAAAAGACGGCAACGCTTTAGATTCGCTTTTTGTAGAAAACGAGCAAGAAAAAATCCTAAAAAAACAAGAAAATATCAAACTAGCCTTTCAAACTTACGCCCCCTTAATGGCTAAAATCTGCGCGCATCAGTCTAAATTTGTGAGCGCTTTTTATCTTTATACGCAATTCAAAAAAGAACTGAAAACTTCTAAAGACACCCTTTATAAATTTTTACATGCGCTAGAAAAACAACGCATCCTTTTTTTAGTCCCTGATTTTGAAAATCATAAAACCAAATTGTATTTGTGCGATTTTGCCTTGCCTTATAGCCTAACTCCCAGCCCCTCGCTTTTAAGCGTTTTTGAAAACATGGTTTTTTTAGAGCTTTACAAGCAATTCCCAAATTACGAGCTTTACTCCCATGACAACGGGATTTTTATCTTGCGAAATCCTACCAGCAAGCTCGCCCTCATCGCCCACGCTTTCCCCACGCCCCATTTTTTAGAAAAACAGCTTCTATGGTGCCATGAACATGGGTTTTTAAATATCGTGGTGGTTTCTATCAACGCCCCTATTTCAGCCAATAATCCCCCCTACAAACACCTTAATTTCATTGATTTTTCTTTGGATATTCAATCTATTTTGGTATAATAACTAATTGTATTTATGTATTTATGTATTTATGTATTTATGTATTTATGTATTTATGTATTTATGTATTT
>NZ_SFZZ01000075.1:0-96367 GCF_011140715.1 Helicobacter pylori
GAGAGAAAGAGAGAGCCAGAGGGATTTTTTGATTTTCATGTTTTCTCCTTTTAATAGATTTTTGTTGGTTTCGCATTCCCATGATAGTCATGTTTATGAAATTTCGCCATTTTACCACACAATTCTTATTTTTAACTTAAAATTTATATTTTGAAAAAAAAAAAAAACAATTTTAAGTATTTTTTACAATAAAATATCATATAGCTTGATTTAAGAAAAGGGATTTTATCCGGTTTGAAATTGGTTTTTAAATCTTTGGTTACAATCAAGCCATTCTAATGGGAAAGAAAGGCATGTTGGAAAAGATACAAAAAGAATGGTTGAGTAACATTCAAAAAGATTTGTTGTCTGGTTTTGTGGTGGGGCTTTCTGTGATCCCAGAGACGGCCGGCTTTGCGATCATGGTGGGTTTAGATGTGGGCGTGGCGTTTTATACGACCTTTTATATGGCTTTTGTGTTGTCTCTTTTTGGGGCTAGAAAGGCGATGATTAGTGCAGCGGCCGGCTCAGTGGCGCTCATTTTGGTGGGCGTGGTTAAAAACTATGGGCTTGAATACGCGGGCGTGGCGACTCTTATGGCAGGAATGTTGCAAATTCTTTTAGGCTATTTGAAAATAGGGAATCTTTTAAGATTTATCCCTCAATCAGTGATGTATGGCTTTGTGAACGCGCTAGGCATTTTGCTTTTAATGGAGCAATTCAAATTCCTTCAAAACCAAAATTTAGGGGTGTTTATTTTGCTTTTTATTGGAATATTGATCATTTATCTCTTCCCTTTAATCACTAAAAAAATCCCCTCTAATCTGATTTGTATCCTTGCAGTGAGCGCGATCGCTTTAATTTTTGATATGCATGCGCCGAATTTGGGGAGCATTGAGCAAGGGGTTTCAGGCTTTCATTTCATCATTATCCCCAAAAATTTGGATTTTAAAATCGTTATAGGATTGTTGCCTTACGCTTTTTCTTTAGCACTAGTGGGCACGATAGAAAGCTTATTGACCGCTAAAACTTTAGATGTCATTTTAAAAGACGGCATGAGCGATAAAAATAGAGAAACTAAAGCGCAAGGCTTGGGGAATATCATCTCAGGGCTTTTGGGGGGAATGACAGGGTGCGCTTTAGTGGGGCAGTCTATCATTAACGCAAAATCCGGGGCCAAAACAAGGCTTTCTACTTTTTTTGCCGGCTTTTCTTTAATGGTGCTAATATTAGTGTTTAATGAATATGTGGTTAAGATCCCCATTGTGGCGGTTGTGGCGGTGATGGTGATGATTTCTTTCACCACTTTTAATTTCCAATCCGTTATGAACATTAAAACAATCAAGCTCTATGACACGCTCAACATGCTCTTAGTCGTGGCGGTGGTTTTATACACGCATAATTTAGCGATAGGGGTTGTGGTGGGGGTGTTAGTCAATGCGTTATGGATCAAATCAAAAGGGATTGCGTGAATTTTTGTTGTAAAAAGAAAAAAGATGGGTTAAAAGTATGGCTCCAGATGTAGGATTCGAACCTACGACCAAGCGGTTAACAGCCGCCTACTCTACCGCTGAGCTAATCTGGAATTTCGCTCAAAAATGAAAAGAAATTTTAGTGTGTTTTTTGTAGAAAGTCAAGTAAAATGATGCCGTTATTCATTGAGAGCCAAAAGATTGGCTTTGTCCTCATTAGTAATGAGAACCGATTCAATATCAATAAGCCAAAACATAATTGAAATACACGCTATAAAGTCTTCTATAGGCTAATTTAGCGCCCATGAAAGAATAGTAATTGGTGTTGATCGTGGGGATTTTCACGCCTAATTCAATGCCATGGTGAATCCCTTGAAGCCTTAAACCGGTATTGAATAAGAATTGGAAATTGGTGTTGTTGATTTTAGCGTTGTAGGCGCTATTGGTGATTTTTAAATTCGCAGATTGGTTATTAAGCCATGTCGTGCCGGCTAATGCGATGCCCCCAAAAATGCCAAAAGAGACTTTGCGGTTTTTATCGGATCCGCCATTGATGAAATTCAATAAAAGATCACTGCCCGCACCATAGGTGAAAACATTGGAAGCGGAGTTAAAAAAGTTGGATTTGATATAGGCATGGTTGTAATCAAAAAAGGCATAATACCGGATCCCAAAAAATTTATTTTTCCCAAAGAATTGCTTATAGCCTAATTGCACGCCCACGCCATTCATCGCCCCGTTATTGCTTTGAGAGTTAATCAATCCCACGCTTCTAAAAGGGTTATGGCCAAACTCTTTGGTGGTAGTTTGGAATTCAGAATATTGGGTTTCGTTGAGGGAATAACTATAGCTAGATCGGCTCACCAAACTGTGAAACCCTTTAGAACCGGGCGTTTTTTGAAGGGTGTTATAGATGGTTGCTAAATTGTCCCCTTTGAGGTAAGAGATCGTATCGTTAATAACGCTTGATACTTGATTAAGGTTTTTATTGAAATCAGCGTTGGTAAACGCGCTTGGTTGGTTTGGACTTTCTGGGTCAGTTCTTCGGGCTTCTGCGGCGGCTTTTTTAGCGCTATCAATCATACTAGTAATGGCGTTAAAGGTGCTGCCAAAAATAGCGCATGCGTTCCCGCTTGCATTAATGCCCCATGGTTTGCCATTGCCCCCGTCTATTCCTGGGCATTGGCTTTGAAGGGTATTAATAATGGTGCTAGCTTGCCCTAAAAGATGTTCGTAGTCATTTCCAATAGTGAGATTATTGTTTTTATTTTCTAGAGTATTTTGGAGCAATTGAGAAATCGCATTGATTTTGTCGTATTCATTAGTGGGTAGCGTACCACTAGCTAAATTAGAGGCTACCACTTGCCACATGCCCACCGCAGAGCTGAGCGCTGAAGACACGGCTTGATTGGCACTATTAGGGGTCGTTTTTAATCGGTTAGCGCTCTCTTTTAGATTATTAATCGCTTGAGTAGTGCTTGAATTGGTGTTAGAGGCCGTTTGTTTGAGCTCGTTTATAGCGGGTTAAAAGATTGTTCAAGTTTTCGTAAGCGTTGGAGACTTTTTGGATTTCGCCGGTGTTTTTCACCATTTGAGCGGCTTCGCCGATTTGATAGCCCACGCTCATAAAAACGCCGTCATCTTCAGCAAGGAGAGATGAAACCATAAGAGAAAGTAAAATCGTTTTTTTCATAAAATGTTCCTTAAAGTAATGTTTTATTTGTAAAATCGTATCAAATTGAAACTTTATTTACAATGAGTTTAAATTGTGCCATAAATTTATTGAATTTTTAATAAAATTGAGCAAAAATTAAGAAATTTTGCTTTTTTTTGGATTTAAAAAGAGGTTTTTAATGGTGAAAAATGCTTTGAGTGCTTTTTAAAATTTATCTCTCAAGGGGATTGGGGCTAAAAATTTTCAAAGCGTTTTGCAAATCTTCTTTGGTGTCAATGCCCACGCTTTGGCTTTGAACGATTTTTACTAGAATCTTTTTTTGGTAATACAAAGCCCTTAATTGCTCTAATTTTTCTGTATCCTCTAAAACGCAAGGTTTTAAAGCGCATAATTCTTCTAAGATTTCTTTATTGTGGAAGCCATAGATACCGATATGCCCTAAAAGGGGGGTTTGGCGTTTCGCATCAAAATCTCGTAAAAAGGGGATAAGGGAGCGCGAAAAATACAAGGCGTTATTTTGATTGTCTAAAACCACCTTGACTAAATTAGGGCTTTTGGCTTGCTCTTCATCAATGACCTTAGCGCAAGTCGCCATGAAAGGGGCGTTTTTGGTGGCTTCTAATAACGCTAAAATGACTTCTTTTTCTAAAAAAGGCTCATCGCCTTGCAAGTTTAAAACCCTTTCATCGTTTTTTAACCCTAAAATTCGCGCCGCTTCCAAACAGCGTTCTGTGCCGCTATTGTGGTGTTTGGAGGTTAGCACCGCTTTAATGTGGAATTTTTGGCATGTTTGCATGATGCTTTCATCATCGCAAGCGACTACGCATTCATCTACAAGATTTGCATTTTTAGCGCAACGGACTACCATAGGCAAGCCAAAAATATCTTCTAGCACTTTATTTTCAAAACGACTGGATTTTAACCTAGCAGGAATGATAATCATCTTTAAACCTTTTTAAGCCAAAATAGGGGATTTTATGGTATTATACCCATTAAAAGCTTATTCCTTTTATTGTAAGGGTTTATGCTATTGAACTTTAGGAGTTTTAATGATATTAAGAGCGAGTGTGTTGAGCGCGTTACTTCTTGTAGGCTTAGGGGCAGCCCCTAAACATTCAGTTTCAGCTAATGACAAACGGATGCAGGATAATTTAGTGAGCGTGATTGAAAAACAAACCAATAAAAAGGTGCGTATTTTAGAAATCAAGCCTTTAAAATCCAGCCAGGATTTAAAAATAGTCGTTATTGAAGATCCGGACACTAAATACAATATTCCGCTTGTAGTGAGTAAGGATGGTAATTTAGTCATAGGGCTTAGCAACATATTCTTTAGCAATAAAAGCGATGATGTGCAATTAGTCGCAGAAACCAATCAAAAAATCCAAGCCCTTAACGCTACGCAACAAAATAGTGCGAAATTGAACGCTATTTTTAATGAAATACCGGCTGATTATGCGATAGAGTTGCCCTCTACTAACGCTGCAAATAAGGATAAAATCCTTTATATTGTTTCTGATCCCATGTGCCCGCATTGCCAAAAAGAGCTCACTAAACTCAGGGATCACTTGAAAGAAAATACCGTGAGAATGGTTGTAGTGGGGTGGCTTGGAGTCAATTCAGCTAAAAAAGCGGCTTTGATCCAAGAAGAAATGGCGAAAGCTAGGGCTAGGGGAGCGAGCGTTGAAGATAAAATCTCTATCCTTGAAAAGATTTATTCCACCCAATACGATATTAACGCTCAAAAAGAGCCTGAAGATTTACGCACTAAAGTGGAAAATGTCACTAAAAAGATTTTTGAATCTGGCGTGATTAAGGGTGTGCCTTTCTTATACCATTATAAGGCATGATATAAGGCTACTCTCATGAAAAAACCCTACAGAAAGATTTCTGATTATGCGATCGTGGGTGGTTTGAGCGCGTTAGTGATGGTGAGCATTGTGGGGTGTAAGAGCAATGCCGATGACAAACCCAAAGAGCAAAGCTCTTTAAGTCAAAGCGTTCAAAAAGGCGCGTTTGTGATTTTAGAAGAGCAAAAGGATAAATCTTACAAGGTTGTTGAAGAATACCCTAGCTCAAGAACCCACATCATAGTGCGCGATTTGCAAGGCAATGAACGAGTGCTAAGCAATGAAGAGATTCAAAAGCTCATCAAAGAAGAAGAAGCCAAAATTGATAACGGCACGAGCAAGCTTGTCCAGCCTAATAATGGAGGGAGTAATGAAAGCTCAGGCTTTGGCTTGGGGAGTGCGATTTTAGGGAGCGCGGCGGGGGCGATTTTAGGGAGTTATATTGGCAATAAGCTTTTCAATAACCCTAATTATCAGCAAAATGCCCAACGGACCTACAAATCCCCACAAGCTTACCAACGCTCTCAAAATTCCTTTTCTAAAAGTGCACCCAGCACTTCAAGCATGGGCGGAGCGAGTAAGGGACAGAGCGGGTTTTTTGGCTCTAGTAGACCTACTAGCTCGCCGGCGGTAAGCTCTGGGACAAGGGGCTTTAACTCATAATTTAATTGATTCAAGGCTAAAAAATGCAAGTGATTCCTTTAAAACCTTTAGACAATAAGACCTTAGAAGAAATCGGCTTAGATTGGCACACGAATGATGACATGTCATCTTATATCGCTGATGAAATGGTGGTTGTTTCTCAAAAAGAAGCGGACACTTATTATGACGCTTGTAATGAGCTTTATGACATGTTTGTAGAAACGGCTGAAGAGGCCATTAAAAACGATCGCTTTTTTGAATTGGATATTCCTAACGCGCTCATTCCTATGATCAAACAGAGTTTTGAAGAGGAAGTGCATTGGCATATTTACGGGCGTTTTGATTTAGCCGGGGGGCTTGATGGCAAGCCCATTAAATTATTGGAATTTAACGCTGATACCCCTACCATGCTTTATGAAACCGCGCTGATCCAATGGGCGTTACTCAAAGCGAATGGCTATGATGAAAACAAGCAATTCAATAACCTTTATGAAGCGCTTGGCGAGAATTTTAAACGCATGGTAACTTTGGGCGAAGACACGAGCCGTTTTGAGGAAATGTATGAGGGGTGGAAAATCCTTTTTTCAAGCGTTAGGGGGAATATTGAAGAAGAGCGCACCATGCGTTTTTTGCAAGACGCTGCTCAGAGCGTGGGGTTTGAAACGGATTTTTCTTACATTGATGAAGTAGAGTTTAATGTAGAAGAGGGCGTGTTTAAAAACGGCTTGAATTATGAGTTTTTATTCAAACTGATCCCATGGGAAAACATCGCTATTGATGAGCCAGAATTAGCCCTTTTGATGCAAGGCATGATGGAAAATAAAAACACGATTTTTTTAAACCCGGCTTATACGATCCTTTTCCAATCCAAGCGTTTTTTAAAACTTTTATGGGACAGATACCCCAACCACCCCTTATTGTTAGAAACGAGTTATGAGCCTTTAACCCATAAAAAGCAAATCAAAAAAGTGGCTTTTGGTAGGGAAGGGGCGAATAGTGAAATCTTTGAAGCTTCCATGCAATCGCTTTTGAAAACGGACGGCGTTTATTCTAACCACAAACCCGTTTATCAAGAGTTTTACGAACTCAATTCGCATAATGGGTTGTATTATCAGCCGAATGTGTTTTTTGCTTATGAATCTTGCGCGTTAGGGTTTAGAAAAGGGGGGCTAGTCTTGGATAATTTTTCTAAATTCGTGAGCCACAGGTTGCAATAATGAGCGCAATGATGCGTTATTTTCACATTTATGCGACCACTTTTTTCTTCCCTTTGGCGCTTCTTTTTGCGGTTAGCGGGCTTTTATTGCTCTTTGGGGTGCGCCAAGACACCGGCGCTACTATCAAAGAGTGGGTTTTAGAAAAATCCTTAAAAAAAGAAGAACGATTGGATTTTTTGAAAGACTTTATAAAAGAAAACCATATCGCTATGCCTAAAAGGATAGAGCCTAGAGAGCATAGGGGAGCGTTAGTCATTGGCACGCCTTTGTATGAAATCAACCTTGAAACTAAAGGCGACCAAACAAAAATCAAAACCATTGAAAGGGGCTTTTTAGGCGTGCTCATCATGCTGCATAAGGCTAAGGTGGGCGTTGTGTTTAAGGTGCTTTTGGGGATTTTTTGCGTGTTTTTATTGTTGTTTTATTTGAGCGCGTTTTTAATGGTGGCTTTTAAGGACACTAAACGCATGTTTATAAGCGTTTTGATAGGGAGTGTGGTGTTCTTTGGAGCGATCTATTGGTCTTTGTAGGGTTTAAAAATATCAGCTCTGTTTTGGATATTGGTTATGAAATCTAAAAAATGCCTTTGGGTGTTTTGACAACCAAAATAAAAAAGCTTGCGAATTAAAAAAGGGGGTTGTAGGGGAATGATTTCAAAATACCCCTATTCTTTTATGAGTTTTAAAAACCCTATTTTTTAAAAATTAAAGAATAACTAAACCAACAAACCCCTAAAACTCTATCTTTAAACTAAAAGCGTTTTTATCTGTCTCATCTGACAACAATTTTTAAAAGAACGCTTGAAATTTAACTATTTTTCATTATTTTTATCAAGTCTTTTTATAGTGCATGCAATATCGCTCTGTTATCGTGTGATTCGTGTTTGTAGCGTGCTTATAATAGCAACCGCAAAAGCCATAAATTAAAATCATTGAAAAACACAACCAAACGCATATCTATCCCATAGCGCAAAAACACGCTAAAATGTTTTTATAGGACTTTTAAACCTAAAACCCACTTCAAGCTAACCTAACAAAAATTTACACTATAAAAACACGCTAACAAACACAACCAAACAACCGCAAAAAACATTCAAAAAGTTTTCTTTTTGAAAATAGACAAATCCCTAAAAACACTAAAGATTAAAAATTAATAGGGTGGGTTTCTGCTTTAGCTCTTAAAACAGAGCCAAATCTTTGAAAAGTTTTGAGTTAAATAACAGATGATAATTTAGGGGGTGGTTTAAATTTTCAATACCCCCTGAGTTTGGTGAGGTTTTCGCATGCCTGTTTCATGCCTAGCTTACAGCCCTTGTCATAAATCATTATGGCGTTTTCTTTATCTTTCATGTTGTAATACATGCCCGCTAGAGCGAAGCAACCCACTTCATCGCCCATATCGCAACCCCTTTCATAATTATCAAGGGCTTTCCTCAAGTCTTTTGGAACAGTGCCCCCTTGCGAATACATAAAGCCCATCCTAGAGCAGCTCACCGCGCTCCCCATATCGCATGCTTGTTTGAAATAATTAAAAGCCTTTTGAGGGTCTTTTTTGACATACCTGCCTAACATATACATAGAGCCTAAACTCGCGCAACCACCAGAATTGTTTAAAGCACAAGCTTTTTGCAAATAATCAAACGCTACTTCAAAATCTTCATCAAGCCCTGCATCGCCATTTTCAAACAAACTCCCTAACGCGCGGCAAGCCTGCCCATCATCCAATCGGCACGCTTTCAAATAATAGATGACGGCTTTATGGTTGCTCTGTTTGACTTCTAAAAAGCCTTTTTCATAAGCCACGCCCAAAACATAACACCCCTTAGCCATATCAAAATTACAGCTTTTTTGATAGTAGGTAACCGCTTGAGCGGCATTGCCTTTGATTTTTCTATCATAAATAATGCCTAAATTGTAGCAACTCTCAGGGTGTTTTAAAACGCACGCTTTAGCATAAGCGTCAATGGCCTCCTGATAATTTTGAGTCGTGCCTAACCCCTCATCATAAAGCCCCCCTAAACCAAAACACCCTTCCCTATCATCAGCTTGGCATGCGGTTTTATAATATTCTAGGGCTTTTTTATAATCTATTCTAGTGCCTTGCCCGTTTTCATAAATGATTCCTAATTGCGTGCAACCTTCACTCACCCCATCGTTGCATGCTTTTTTAAAATAAGACGCCGCTTTAGAATAATTCCCACTTTTATAGGCTCTTTCACCAATCCCCAAAAAGCTATTGTCTTGTTTCCCCCATAAATGGGCGTTCAAAAAAAATAACCCTCCAACTAATATTTTTAAAATTTTGATATTCATCTTTACCTTCTTTTAAATTCTGATTTTTAGAACCCTCTTCAATCAAAACAAAAATGCAACGCTCCATTTTAGCATAAATCAAGCGCTTTGATTAAGGCTTAGGAGAATCCTTATGCTCTTCTTTATGCTCTAAAGAGGTGATGTAAAGATAAATCGCTTGGATTTCTTCTAAATTCAGGTTGTATTTAGGCATCATGCCTTTGCCTAAACTCAAAGCGTCTTTAAAGGTTTTAAAATCTAAATGGTTGATTTTAGGGGCGTAGAGGATTTTTTTCTCGCCTTTTTCATAATAAAAGGTGATTTCTTGTTGTTCGCCTTTAATGCCATGGCATTTCGCGCACGCAACACCCCTAGGGTTTTTATAAAGAGCCAGCCCGTATTCAAAATCAGAGATGAAATCCGCTTCTTTAGCGCTCAAACTTAACCACCACAAGAACAAAACTAGCACGATAAACAAACGCATTAAAACAACTGCGCCTTTTCTAAAATCTCTTTAGCCCCGCTTTGTAAAAACGCTTCTAAAAGCTCTTGAACCAGATCAAGTGCCTTATTTTTATCCCCTTGCTTTTCTTTAGTGATGACTTCTTTCCCATTAGGCAAGCCTAAAACCGCATGGATTTTAACCCTATCGCCCATTAAGCTCGCATGCACGCCAATAGGGATCTGACACCCCCCATTAAGCCCTTTGATAAACTCCCTTTCTAAATGGCAGCAAAACGCGCTTTCTTCATCGTTGAGTTTTTGAAGCGTAATAAAATGCTTGTGGTTTTTGAGCATTTCCACCCCTAAAGCCCCCTGACCCATGCTAGGAATCATTTCTTCCACGCTAAAAGCCTTGCGGTATTTCGCTCCTTGAATTTCTAGGCGGCACAACCCGGCTTCAGCCAAAATGATAGCGTCAAATTCTCCGCATTCAAGCTTTTTCAAACGGGTTTGGACATTCCCCCTTAAGCTTTCTGTGTCCAAATCCTGGCGTTTTAGTTTGAGTTGCATGGAGCGCCTTAAAGAAGTCGTGCCAACCTTTGCTCCTTTAGGCAAGCTCATCAAATCAGGGAATTTCACGCTTAAAAAAGTGTCCCTCACATCAGCCCTTTTGGTGATGCATGCCAAGTCTAACCCCTTTTCAAACACGACCGGCACATCTTTTAAAGAATGCACCGCCAAATCAATTTCGCCTTTTAAAAGCAATTCTTCTAATTCCTTAGTGAATAGCCCCTTACCGCCAATCTTATTTAAAGGGGTGTCTAAGATTTTATCGCCCTTAGTCTTAACGATTTGAATCTCGCTTTCTATAAGGCATTCTTTTTTCAGGCGTTCTTTAATGTGATTTGCTTGCCATAAGGCTAATTCGCTCCCCCTAGAGCCAATCACTAAATTTCCCACTCTCTCCCCCTTATTCGCTTTCTAACATTTCTAAAATTTTTTCTTCTAATTCTGTGTCTTTAAGCGTTTGTTTTTCTAAATTAGCGCGTTTGATGCATTCAAATTCTTTACTCTCTAAAGTTTGCTTCCCAACAATGAGCGCTAGTCGTTCCCCAATCAATTCAAAATCCCTCATCTTCGCCCCAAAACGCGCATCTCTGTCGTCTAACAGCGCATCAACGCCCTTTTGACGCAGCCTTTCATACACTTCAAAAGCGAGTTTTTTTTGCGCTTCATCTTTCCAATTAGAAACCACGATCACCACATCAAAAGGAGCGGTATTTTTCGTCCATACACAGCCTAGATCATCGCTTTTTTGCTCTAAAATCGCGCTGAGTAATCGGCTAATGCCTATCCCATAGCACCCCATTTCAAAAAATTGCTCCTTGCCATTCTTATCCAAGAAACTAGCTTTCAAGCTTTTAGCATAGCCTTGCCCGAGTTTGAAAATATGCCCCACCTCCAAACTCTTATGGTATTTCAACGCTCCTTGACAATTAGGGCAACAATCGCTCTCTTTAACTTGGACAATATCTGCATAAACAAGGTTTTCAAACCCTTTTAAATCCACGCCCACCGCATGAAAATCCTTTTCATTAGCCCCAACGATCAAGCAATCGCCCTCTTTTAAATCTTCATCAAAAATGATGTAAGAAACATGCTTTTTCAAGCCATAAGGCCCTATAAAGCCCGCTATTAACCCTGCATTATCCAAATCTTTTTGACTTGCCTCTCTCAATTCTAAAGCGTTCGCTCCTATAATGTTCAAAGCGTTTAGTGCTTTAGTCTCCTCTAAATTGTCATCGCCCCTAGTAAAAAAGCACGCTAGGGTTTCTTTATCTTTATGGATCACTTTTCTAACAAGCGCTTTTAAAACAAAATAAGGCTCTGTTTTAAAAAACTCCGCCACGCTTTGAGCGCTGGTGGTATTAGGGGTAGGGAATTTCGCTAATTGCGCTTTGGGGACATTTAAAGGCTCAGGCCTTTTAGAGCGTTTAGCGATTTCAATATTGGCGGCATAATCGCAATTTTGACACACCACGATTGTGTCTTCCCCACACTCTGTTAAAACGACAAATTCCCTGCTTTTACTCCCCCCAATCGCCCCGCTATCCGCTTCCACAATGCGAAAATCCAAACCCAAATCGCTTAAAATCTCTTTATAAGCGTTTTGCGTGTTTAAAAATTCCTCATCCAAGCTTTCAGTATCTTCATGAAAGCTATAACCATCTTTCATGATAAATTCTCTCGCTCTCACCAGCCCAAATCTCGGGCGGATCTCATCACGGAATTTCGTGTGGATTTGATAGAGATGTACGGGTAATTGCTTGTAGCTTTTAATGAAATTAGCGGCAATTTCGGTGATATTTTCTTCTAAAGTGGGGCTTAAAACAAAATCATTGTCTTTTCGGTCTTTAAAAACCAATAATTCCTTGCCGTATTTATCCAAACGGCCTGATTTTTCCCACAAACTCGCCAAAACCACAAAACTCATTAAAATGTTTTGCGCCCCATGCTCTTGCATGCGTTTGTGCGTGATGTTTTCTATCTTGTCTAGCACTTTTTTAGCTAAGGGCAAAAAATTATAAATCCCGCTACCTACTTGATAAATGTATCCTGCTTGAGCTAGGTGTTTATGGCTTTTTAACACGGCATCTTTAGGGGGTTCTTTGAGGGTGGGGGCAAAGAGTTTTGAAAATAGCATGCATTATTCCTCGTAATATTCGCATTTATAGAGATTCAAATTCTGGGCATGGTTAGCGTTAGATTTGTCTAAATTAAACAAGTTTTTAATCGCGCCCACAAGCACATCGGATTCTTCTTTTTGAGCGTTCTTTTTTAAAGCGATAGTAGGGTGGTGTAAAAAAGTGTTGAAAGCGTTGTGCAAGATCTTTTCAATATTGCCTTCGTATTCTTTAGGCACATAGCGTTTTTTGAGCGCCTTTTGCAATTCCTTTTGGGCTGAAATCCTAGCCAATTCCCTTAAATCCTTAATCAAAGGCTCTATTTCTAAGCTTTGGATCCATTGGTAAAACTCCATTGTGGCAAGCCCTACAATCTCATAAGCTTTCGTCCGGCTTTCTTGCCTGTTTCCCACATTTTCTTTCACCATAGGCTCTAAATCATCCACGCTGTATAAGAAAATATTATTGAATACCGGCTTTTCAATATTTCGTGGCACGGCTAAATCAAACCAAAAACGCCTGAAAATCGTTTCTTTTAACATGGAATTTTGCACGATAAAGTTCGGCGAAGAAGTGGCGCAAAAAAGCAATGCGTATTCATTGATATAAGCGCTTAAATGTTCTATATTTTGAAAGCCCACTTTTTTAGGCTCTTCTAATTCCTTGACAAAATCTTCAAATTTAGCCGCATTACGCCCTAAGATGAGCGTTTCAAATTGCTTGTTTAAAAGGTGCTTGATGACCAATTGAGCCATCTCGCCAAGCCCTATCACAAGGGCTTTTTTATCCTTAATCTTTTCTTTTTCAAAAATACTAAGCGCTTCTTTGACCGCCACTGAAGAGATGGAGACCCCTTGCTTGGAAATGCCGGTTAAATTGCGCACTTTAGCGGCGCATTTGAAAGCAAAATGGAGCAATCGGGTTAAATCTTTGGAGCAAAATTTCTCTTCAAAGGCGAATTTATAGGCGTTTTTCATCTGCCCTGTGATTTGAGTTTCCCCCACCACTAGGCTATCCAAACTGCTGCACACGCTGAAGACATGATGGACCGCGCTTTCATCAGTGTTCATTAAAACGCATTTTTCTAAATCAGACACGCTCATTTTTTTATTTTGAGCCAAGATTTTTAATAGTGCGTTTTTTTGTTCATTAGCGTGAGTGCCATGCCTTAGGCTCGCATAGATTTCAAAGCGGTTGCATGTGGATAACACCATGCACTCTTTGATGTTAGGGCAATGGTTTTTAATGGTTTGTAAAAATTCTTTAAGCGTTGCGTTCGAATTGATAGCGAGTTTTTCGCGCATTTCTAAGCTCATGCTTTTATGCGTAAAGGCTAGGGTGAAATATTTTGACAAATGAGTTTCTAACTCCATTAAAAAGTCCTATAAATGACATCTTGCGCTAGTTTTTCTAAAATCAAATTGTTTTCCCCTTTAATGGCTTCAAGGGCCTTTTTAGAATAAACTTGAGCGATCTTAAGGGTTTCTTCTATGATACCATGTTGCTTGAATTTTTCCTTAGTCCACCCTATGATTTCATGGCTATCTTGTTTGAAATAGGAAATTAAAAGCCCTTGTTCATGCTGATTTAATTTTTCATATAAAAGCAAGTAGGGTAAAGTGGTCTTGCCCTCTTTAAAATCGCTAAAATTGGGCTTACCTAGAGTGTTGGCGTCTTGAGTGATGTCTAATAAATCATCAATGATTTGAAACGCCATGCCAAAATTTAATCCAAAATCCGCATATATTTTGGCGTCTTTATTTAAAAGAATCGCCATGCTCTTTAGGCTCGCTTCTATGAAATGAGCGGTCTTGTCTTCTAAAATACGCCAGTATTTTTGTTTGTCGCTATTAAAACTTCCCCCCACAAACACGTCTTCAATCTCGCCTCTAGAGAGCCTTAAAACCGCATTAGAGAGGATTTGAGCGATGGATTCACCCATTTTAGATAGTTCAAAAAAGGCTTTAGAATAAAACACATCCCCAAGCATCACGGCGTTAAAATTACCAAAAAGAGCGTTAATGCTAGGGAGTTTTCGGCGCATGGTCGCCTTATCAATCACATCATCATGCAATAAAGAAGCGGTCTGTATCATTTCCACAATCGCACACAAATTGAGTGCTTTATCTAATAAAATAGCGTCTATTTTTTCGTCTAACAAAGCGAGCATGAGTTTGGAACGCAACATTTTTGAAGGGCCAATCTTAGAAAACAATTCATCTATAAAGCCGCTTTCTATTTCTTTGATCCAAGAAGCGATTCTATTTTGAATGGCTTGAAGTTGTTTTTCTTGCATGCAAATTCCTTAAGGCTCTTTAGGGGAAAAAACAAGGGGCATGGGGGCTAAAAGCCTTAAAGTGGCTTTATCTTCTTTAAAATCTTTAAACACAAGCGACAGAGCGCTGTCAGAAGAAAAGTTTTTTTCAAAAACTTTAAGGTTGTAGGTGTTTCTCGCATGATCGGTGTATAAAATAAACTGGTAAGGGAAATGGTTAAAACGCATGTTAATGACTAAACCTTTATTTGCGTATAAAGTCCAATAGAGCGTAATTTCTTTGGTTTGTTCGTTAGAAGTGTCTTTGATGATCGCTTTAAAGACTTCATCTTTTTTTAATTCTAGCGTTTTATCGATCCCATAATCAAGCCCAAACGCCTTTAAAAAAACAAGGAATATCAAGCCATAGCGGATAAGCTCATTCATTCCCGCTGAGAATATTCGCCATGGATTGGATCACAATGTCTGTTTTCCTGCTCTCTATTTTTTGTTGCAACTCTTCATCCATTCTTAAAGCTTTGGCGAAAGATTCAAACTTTTCTTCCAAGTCTTCTTTTTCTATAAAAGTTTCCAAGAGAGCCAGAAGCTCCAAAAGCCTTTCTAGCTCTTTTTTAGAAAGCTTTCTGCTCGCATGAAAAATAATGTCATTCCACTTGTCTAAGGGGTTTCCCTCAAAAATTTCAAGCTCGCTATAATCCCTCATGCTGGCTTCTTTTTGATGGCTTAAGCTAAATGGGCTTCTAGCATCCAAATGGATTTTTGCAACTTGGCTAATTGATCATCCGCATAAGTTACGGTGACTTTATCACCTTCTTTTTCAGCGGTGTTAGAAAGCTCTTTAAATTCTTTTTCTAGGTGTTTGTAATCGCCTAGAATTTCTTTAAAGATGTCTTTAGAGTGGAAGCTCGTTTTAGTTTCTTCTTTAACACGAGTGAGTTTGAGCGCTTCAGATAAAGTCACTAAGGGGTGGTGTCCTAATTGAGCGATCCTTTCAGCGAGATCATCAAACATGTCCGCAAATTCTTCATAAATTTCTTCAGTGGCTTTATGCACATTGAAAAAATCAGTGCCTTTCACATTCCAATGGAAGTTATGCACTTTCATAAACAACACGATCGCATCCGCTTGCAAATGTTTTAAAATTTCAAATGTTTTCATCAAAAGTCCTTTTTTTATAAAATGTTTTAGGCTTTTATTTTCATAAAAACCTTGATCGCTATCCTACACCAAAAGAGTTAATAAAAAATTTTTTTGATCTTATTTTTGTCAAAAACTGATAAACCCTATTCAATTTAATATTCTTTAATCTTTTTAAAATTTTGTTTTATCGTAAAACTCATTTTTTAAGGGGGGATAATTATCCAAATTAAGAAGCGTTAAGAATCCTAATTTCAAAGGTTTTTTCTTGGTTTTCTAATAGCGCAATGCTCCCTTCATGGGCTTTAACCACTTGTAAAGACAGGGCTAACCCTAGGCCATTACCCTTTAATTTGGTGGTTTCAAAAGGCTCAAATAAAGCGCTTTTGTTTTCCACTTCCTTGCCGTTATCAATAATGGTGAAGACAATAAATTCATTTTGAATGAACGCTTCAATTTTGACCTGGCCCTGTTCGCTCTCTTCTAAGGCTTCAATCGCATCAATGGCGTTATACAAGAAATTTTGTAACACAATCCCCATTAAATCAAAGTCAAAAAACCCTTCTTCATCGCTAAAATTAAAAAGAAAATCAATGTCTTTAGAGTAAGTGTAGCAGTTTAGGGCTTCTTTGAGATCGCTCTCTAGCGTTTTCAAACTTTGCTTGGTGCGGTTGGCTTGAATGCCTTTAGAAAAAAGCAAGGTGGCTTTAATGATTCTTTCCACGCGCCATAAAGCTTTTTGCAATTCTACAACAATGGGCTTAGTCTTTTCGTTCGCATGCTTTAATAACACCGAAGCTAAAAGAGAGATAGAGCCTACGGGGTTTCTGATCTCATGGGCCAAATGCGCTGAGATTTTCCCCATAGAAGCGAGCCGCTCTTGGCGTTTTTGAGCGCTAATATCGGTTGCGGTGATGATTTGCTTGCCCTGAATGCTGTTTTGCTGGACTAAATAGCTTTTATTTTCATGTTCAATTTCGGTGTTAAAATTTCCTAATTTAGCCTTATTGAACACCTCATGGCTTTGATTGGCTAAAGAATTTTTATAAAAAAAGCTCCCGTTTTCATTCATCACCCAAATCGCTTGCGGTAAAATCTCTATGACCCATTCATAAAGGGCTTTATAATCCTTAAACTCCTTTTCCACCTTGTAGCTTTGTAAAATGAATTGGTTTAAAAGCTCTAATAACTCTTGCATGTCTTTTTTGTTGGAAAAATTTTCTAATAAATCTTCGCTCTCTTTGGGTTTAAAATTTTCTAATGAAATCACATTATTTTCGTTTTCTAACAACCCCTTGAAAGAAGAAGCCTTATCAGAGCGTTTCAAAGGGGAGTTTTTCAAGTGCTTGGATTTTTTCATGGTTTTTGTTTTTCTCGCTCTTTTAAGAAATTAAACAGCATTTCGCTATAACCAAAATTCCCGCTCAATTCTTTAGAAAGCGTGTCCTTATACATGGATGCATAAATCTCATCGCCTGGGGCTTTAGGATACAAAGGGTTATCCATTTTCATAGCGGTATCTAGCATGAATTTTAAAAGCAACGCTTCAAAAGAATCGGTTTGCTCTTTGAGGAGCTTGTCGTTTTTATTTTGAGCCAGCGCTTTTAATTTCTCTTCGCTCGCCAATTTAGAAACATTGTATTGCTCTAACATGGTTTTATTGTTGTTTATCATAGTATCTCCATTTCAGCGCTAATCGCGCCGCTTTTTTTTAGGGCTTGCAAGATTGAAACCATCCCCTTAGCGCTCACGCCAATTTTTTGTAAGGCTTTTACCACCCCGGCAATGGTGATGTTTTTCCCGTTAGAGCTCAGCGTGTTGTGAGCGGTGTCTAAGGACATGTTATTGTCTAAATCCTGCGTGTTTTTAGAATCATTTAAAGGCTCTTTAGTGATTTTAAGCGTGATGTCTTGGCTTGTAACCACTATAGGATGCACGATTATATCCACTCCTGAAACGATCGTTCCTGATTTTTCATCTACAATGATCTTATTTTTCGCGCTGTAGTTAATAGGGATTTCTTGCACTAAAGCTAAAAACTCCACCATAGAAAGACGCTCTGGGCGGGTGATTTGAATGGTTTTGGGATCTAGTGCTATGGCTACTTTATTGCCAAATACTTTATTTAGAGTGTTTTGCACTTGGATAGCGTTTTTAAAATTAGGGTTTTTCAGGCTTAAAGTCATGGCGTTTTTATGGAACAAATCATACGAAACTTCCCTTTCAATAGTCGCCCCATTGATGATATTGGCTGAGAGCAAGTTATTAGAATTGCCCGAAATAATAGCCCCTTGAGCGAGGGCGTAAATATTCCCATCTACCGCATTTAAAGGGGTCATCACTAAAGTCCCTCCTTGAATGGATTTCGCATCGCCAATAGAAGAAATGTGAATATCAATTTTATCGCCCTGTCTTGCAAAGGGGGGCAAGGAGGCCGTAATCATCACGGCAGCGACATTTTTAGATTTAATATCATCTGCAGAAATTTTAACGTTCACGCTCTCTAGCATGTTAGAAATGGATTGCATGGTGAATTTTGAGCCGGATTTATCCCCTGTGCCATTCAAACCAATCACAAGCCCATATCCAATCAGCTGGTTATCCCTTACGCCTACCACGCTCGCTATATCGCCTATTTTTTCGGCTAAAAGCTCGTGAAAGGCTAATACAAAAATAAGACACAAAAACACCCGTTTCAATCAAACCCTTTCATTTATTTACCCCATCATTTTAGCATAAGCCTTTTATAAAAACTTTAAACCTAATTGAGCGCATTTTTATGCTATACTCAAAAATCTTATAAACTTTAAATCAAAGATTTTAATTTTAGCCTTTTATCAGCTTAAAGTTTCAAATTAAATTGAGGTATGAATCTCCCATGGAATTGAATCAACCACCACTCCCTACAGAAATTGATGATGACGCTTATCATAAGCCGAGTTTTAATGACTTGGGCTTAAAAGAATCGGTTTTAAAATCCGTCTATGAAGCCGGTTTCACTTCCCCAAGCCCCATTCAAGAAAAGGCTATTCCGGCTGTTTTACAAGGCCGAGATGTGATCGCGCAAGCCCAAACAGGCACAGGAAAAACCGCCGCTTTCGCTCTGCCCATTATCAACAACCTTAAAAACAACCACACCATAGAGGCCTTAGTGATCACGCCCACCAGAGAATTAGCCATGCAAATTAGCGATGAGATTTTTAAATTGGGCAAACACACCAGGACTAAAACCGTGTGCGTGTATGGAGGCCAGAGCGTTAAAAAACAATGCGAATTTATTAAGAAAAACCCCCAAGTGATGATCGCTACACCAGGAAGACTGCTCGATCACTTAAAGAATGAGCGCATCCATAAATTTGTGCCTAAAGTGGTCGTTTTAGATGAAAGCGATGAAATGCTAGATATGGGATTTTTAGACGATATTGAAGAGATTTTTGACTACCTCCCTAGCGAAGCGCAGATTTTGCTTTTTTCAGCCACGATGCCAGAGCCGATTAAAAGATTAGCGGATAAGATTTTAGAAAACCCTATTAAAATCCATATTGCCCCCTCTAATATCACTAACACTGACATCACCCAACGCTTTTATGTGATCAACGAGCATGAGAGGGCTGAAGCGATCATGCGCCTTTTAGACACCCAAGCGCCCAAAAAGAGCATTGTTTTCACGCGCACCAAAAAAGAAGCCGATGAATTGCACCAATTCCTTGCTTCTAAAAATTACAAAAGTACCGCCTTGCATGGGGATATGGATCAAAGGGATCGCCGCTCTTCTATCATGGCGTTTAAAAAAAATGACGCTGATGTGTTGGTGGCTACAGATGTGGCGAGCCGTGGGCTAGACATTAGCGGTGTAAGCCATGTGTTTAACTACCACTTGCCTCTAAACACCGAGAGCTATATCCATCGCATTGGGAGAACCGGGCGAGCGGGCAAAAAAGGCATGGCGATCACTTTAGTAACCCCCTTAGAATACAAAGAACTTTTACGCATGCAAAAAGAAATTGATTCAGAGATTGAACTTTTTGAGATCCCCACCATTAACGAAAATCAGATCATCAAAACCTTGCATGACGCTAAAGTGTCTGAAGGAATCATCAGCCTTTATGAACAGCTTACCGAAATTTTTGAGCCGTCTCAATTGGTTTTAAAACTTTTGAGTTTGCAGTTTGAAACCAGCAAAATCGGCTTAAACCAGCAAGAAATTGATGCGATTCAAAACCCTAAAGAAAAAACGCCAAAACCCTCTAACAAAAAAACGCAGCATGAGCGAGCGCGTTCTTTCAAAAAGGGCCATTACAGAGAAAAAGGCTCTAAAACGAACCACCATTCTAAAAAACCCAAACGCCGTTAAAATATTTAAAAAGGAAATTCATGCCCATTGATTTGAACGAACATTTAAAAAAGAAAAATCCTCAAAGAGAAAACCCTACGCCCAACACGCCTAATAATGGGGGGCGTTTCATCCCGCCGTCTAATTCTTTTAATTCTAAAAAACTATCGGTTTTAATCGTCATTGTCCTTTTAGGCGTTATCGCTTTTTTGGCCAAGCCTTTTGAAGTGATCAGCTCAGGAGAAATTGGCATTAAAATCACCGCCGGGAAATACGAACCCACCCCCTTACAGCCAGGAATCCACTTTTTTGTGCCTATCATTCAAGACATTCTCATTGTGGATACAAGGATCAGGAATATCAATTTTTCACGCACCGAAGACATGGGCGTGGCGGGTAAAAACCAAGGGATTTTTAGAAACGACGCTATTAACGTGATGGATAGTAGGGGTTTGACCGTTTCTATTGAACTCACCGTGCAATACCGCCTAAACCCCCAAACCACCCCCCAAACGATCGCTACTTATGGCTTGTCTTGGGAGCAAAAAATCATCAACCCTGTAGTGCGCGATGTGGTGCGATCTGTCGTGGGGCGCTATCCGGCTGAAGATTTACCCATTAAGCGCAACGAAATCGCCGCTCTTATCAATAGCGGTATCAATAAAGAAGTTTCTAAGCTCCCCAACACCCCTGTGGAATTAAGCTCTATCCAATTGAGAGAAATCGTCTTGCCCGCTAAGATTAAAGAGCAAATTGAAAAAGTCCAAATCGCGCGCCAAGAATCAGAAAGGGTGAAATATGAGGTGGAGCGCTCTAAACAAGAAGCTCAAAAACAAGCCGCTCTGGCTAAAGGGGAAGCGGACGCTAACAGGATTAAGGCTCAGGGCGTGGCGGATGCGATCGTGATTGAGGCTAAGGCGAAATCTCAAGCTAATTTAAGCATTTCGCAAAGCTTGAGCGACAAGCTTTTAAGACTGCGCCAAATTGAAGTTCAAGGCCAGTTTAATGAAGCGTTAAAAACGAACAACAACGCTCAAATCATGCTCACTCCAGGCGGGGCTGTGCCTAACATTTGGATTGACACTAAAAGTAAGGTTAAATCTAGCATTGCCGAGAGTAAAGAGCCTTAAAAACGCATGGCGTCTCTTGCCTTTATCCAAGCTTTTTTGGAGTCTTTTAAGGGATTTTTAAGCCAAGCGACTTTAATCAGCGTTTTAATAGCGAGCGTTTTAATCCTTTTTTGTGCGATTTTGCTCCTTTTGGCTTTGCTTTTAAGAAACCGCATAGCTAGCTATATGGCAACAACAGCTTTTTTGGGTGCGTTTTTAAGCATGCCTTTTGTTTTGAAGGTTTTACTCACTCAAGCGATCTATCCCATAGAAACACGCATTTTACACGCTAACCCTTTAAGTTATAGCAACGCCTTTTCTTTGCAAGTGGGAGTCAAAAACATTTCCAAATTCAGTCTAAACAAATGCGTTTTACGCTTAGAAGTGCTTAAAAACCCTCACAATTTTGTAGAAGAGCATGCCTTTAAATGGTTTGTCAAAAAAAGCTATGAAAAAACCTTTAAAGAAAAGATTTTGCCCAAAGAATCTAAGGTCTTTTCATTCTTTATTGACGACTACCCTTATTCAAAAACAGCCCCCTATCAAGTTTCTTTGTTTTGTTTGTAGAAAACTCAAAGATAACGCCCATGCGTTTGAGTATTTTTTAAGAGCTAGCCCCCTTAAAGCCTGGATTCCAACAAACGCTTCGTATAAGCGTGCTTAGGGTTGTCAAACACTTCTTCAATAGCGCCTGTTTCTACGATTTTCCCCTCACTCACCACTAACACCCTATCGCAAAAAGCTTTGATCACATCTAAATCATGGCTGATAAACAAATAGCTCAAATCCTGCTTTTCTTGTAAATTCAACAATAATTCCAACACGCTTTTTTGAATGCTCTTATCCAAAGCGGAAGTGGGCTCATCTAAGAGAATGATTCTAGGTTTTAAAGCGATTGCCCTAGCGATCGCCACTCTTTGGCGTTCCCCTCCACTGAGTTCATAAGCGTAAAAGTTAAGCAATTCAGAATTCAAGCGCACTTCTTCTAAACAAAGTTCAGCTAAATGGTGCCATTCTTCTTTGGAAGCTTTAGGGTAAGCAAAGCGCAGAGCTTCTATTAAAATGCTTTGAATGCTTAAGCGAGGGTTTAACGATGCGTAAGGATCTTGAAACACCATTTGCAAGATCTTGCGGTAGGGTTTGAACGCCTTAGAATTTAAAGACCCCACGCTTTGGCCTAAAATCTTTTCTTCCCCGCTGTTTAGAGCGAGTTTTAAAAGCCCTAACGCTAGAGAGCTTTTCCCGCTCCCGCTTTCGCCAATGATGCCGATGTTTTCTTTAGCTTTGAGGGAAAAATCCACTGATGCGATAAGGGGTTTTTTTAAAGAAGATCTAAAGAAGCGTTTTTGCAAGTAATAAACGCTAAAATCTTTCACCTCTAAAAGCGTTTCATCTAGCACTTTTAAGTTTTTAGCGGGCAAGTTTGAAGCTTGAATCAAGAGTTTTGAATATTCGTGCTTAGGGTCATTAAAAAGCTCTTTAGTCAAATTGGTTTCTACTATCTCGCCTTTTTTTAGCACATAAACCCTATCAGCCAAGCGTTTGACCGCTTTTAAATCATGGCTAATGAACAAAAGGGCGATGTTTTTTTCCACGCTCAATTGCTTGAGCAAGTCTAAAATCTGGTTTTGGATTTGGGCATCTAGCGCGGTGGTAGGCTCATCGCAAATGAGCAATTTGGGCGCATTAATGATCCCCATAGCGATACACACCCTTTGGCGCTGCCCTCCGCTCAATTCATAAGGGTAACGATCCAAAAATTTTTCGTCTAATTGGACTTGTTTCATGGCGTTTAAAACTTGTTCTTTAAGGAGCGTTTGAGAAGCGTTTTTATGGTGTAAGAAATAGGCTTCACTCAGTTGCTTGCCGATTTTATGCAAGGGGTTTAGGCTGGATAGGGGGTCTTGAGCGATGTAAGCGATAATATTCCCCCTTAAATGCTGCATGAACGCTTCGCTTTCCTTTAAAAGATTGGTTGTTTCAAACAGAATTTCGCCATTATGAGGCTTGAATCTAGGGTTTAATCGCATGATGAGATTAGCGATAGAGCTTTTCCCGCTCCCGCTCTCGCCCACGATCGCCACCCTTTCACCATAATTTAAAGAAATATTGATGTTTTGGAGCGAAAAATGCGCGTTTAAAACGCAGTTTAAATTTTTGATTTCTAGCATGTAACCCCTTTATTTGAGCATGTTAGCGTTGAAAGCATCGCGCACCCCTTCGCCAATGAACACCAAAACAGAAAGCAACAAACTGATGGCTACAAAGGCTACGATGGCTAAATGGGGCGTGGTGAGATTATCTTTCCCTTGATTGACCAATTCGCCCAAACTCGCGCTCCCTATAGGCATGCCAAAACCCAAGAAATCCAAAGACACTAAAGTGGAAATACTAGCCGCCATTAAAAACGGCACATAAGTGATCGTCGCTACTAAAGCGTTGGGTAAAACATGGTAGAAAATGATTTTTAAATCATTCACCCCAAGCGCTCTAGCGGCTTTGGTGTAGTCCATATTCCTTGCTTTTAAAAACTCCGTGCGCACGACTTGAGAAAGCCCCATCCAGCTAAAGAGCAAGACTAAAAACAAGATGATCCAGAAATTAGAATTGAACGCGCTAGAAATCACAATGAGTAAAAAAAGCATAGGGATCGCACTCCAAATCTCGCTCAACCTTTGCCCCACTAAATCCACTAGCCCTCCATAATACCCCTGAAACGCTCCCAAACTCACGCCAATAAGAACGCTAAAAAGGGTGAGTAAAATCCCAAACACTAACGAAACACGATAGCCATAAACCAGCCTAGCTAACACATCTCTGGCTTGATCGTCTGTGCCTAAAAGGTGTTTGAAGCTTGGAGGGTTAGGGGCAGGCGAGTCTAAATCCATAATGATCGTATCGTAGCTATAAGGAATGAGCGCATGGATGATGAAAGCGTCTTTTAGAAGCGTGTTTTGCACATAAGGATCGTTATAGTCCGTAGGGGTGAAAAAATCGCCTCCAAACTCCACTTCCGCATAGTTTTTAAACATGGGGAAATACGCCTTATGATCTTTATAGATGAATAAGGGGCGATCATTCACCCACAAGGGGGCTAAAAGAGAAAGCGCTAATAAAGCGATAAAAAGATAGAGTGAAAACACCGCCCGCTTATTCTTTTTAAAACTCAGAATGCGCATTTTAAACAAACTGCTCACGCTCAAACTCCCTTGATGAAAAACAATTCCTAAGATTATAATTAATTATGGGTAATACTAGCAAGAAAATGGGTTTGATCCATAAAGAAAAAGGATAAGCGTAATAAATAATGGTGGAGTGTAGGGGGTTCGAACCCCTGACCTCAACGCTGCCAGCGTTGCGCTCTCCCAACTGAGCTAACACCCCAAATAAAATTAAGCGAGTATTATAACATTTTGCTCAAAAGATGTCAATTTGATGCTTTTTTGAAACACTTAATAGCAAATTAAGAATGATTGTTTTAAAATTAGAAAATTTCTTTTATGGATTAAGTAAAATCACTTATCAAAGCAAAAAGGATATTTTTGAAAAACCACTCCTTTAAAAAAATGATCGCTCTTTCCTTACTAGCGGGCATGTCTTTGTGTAACGCTGAAGAAGATGGGGCGTTTTTTGTCATAGATTACCAGACGAGTTTGGCCAGACAGGAATTGAAAAATCCAGGCTTCACCCAAGCGCAAGAATTAAAGCAGTTAATCAGAGATGGGGCTGTGAGGTTGCAAACTTCTGCCATTCCTTTATCCTACTACTTGGATATTTTAGGGAATAAAACAAAAATTCTCTTGAGTGAAAGCCTGAAAAACAGCTCACAAACGCAACCATCGCAACCAAACGGACAACCAAACCAAGCCTTAGTCAATTTAGAGCAATCTCTAGGGATTTTAGGAAAACTATTGGATCTATCCCAACAATACGCTTCAGAAGGTGTCATTAAGCCTTTGGTGGTGGATGTGGGGAACAAACAAATCGGTATCACTGATAGCATGCTCTTAGTGGCTCAAAACATCGTTTTAGCTTTAGGGCAAGTGGATTTGAGCAAAATCCAACAAAACAATAACGGACAGCTATACGAAAACATCATGAAAGTCATGCTTTTAGGCGCGGGCGGGACTAATGGAGCGTATAATGGCGTGAGTGTGGGCGATATTGCCACAGGCATGCAAAATTTTTCTTCGCAAACGGGCTTGATAGGGGCTAATTCTACGGTTAGCGAACTCAACGCTTTGATTAAGAGCGGGATTTCTTTGGATCGTGAGACTTTGAGGTTAGGGAGTTTTATTGAAAAAAATATTTGTAGCAGTGCATCGTCTTGTTTTAGTGGGAATCAGCTTGTTTATAGGAAAGGGCTAGACAGAGTCATAAATATCATTAACGCGAGTTTAGGCCAGTTTGAATCTTCGGCTAGTTCTCTTTATAAGATTTCTTATATCCCTAACCTCTTTTCGCTCAAAGATTACCAGTCAGCGAGCATGAATGGCTTTGGGGCTAAAATGGGCTATAAACAATTTTTCACCCATAAGAAAAATATTGGCTTAAGGTATTACGGGTTTTTGGATTATGGCTATGCGAATTTTGGCGATACGAATTTAAAAGTGGGAGCAAATCTCGTTACTTATGGGGTAGGAACGGATTTTTTATACAACGTGTATGAACGCTCTAGAAGGAGGGAAAGGACTACAATCGGTCTTTTCTTTGGCACTCAAATTGCAGGGCAAACTTGGAGCACGAATGTAACGAACTTGTTGAGCGGGCAAAGGCCTGATGTCAAGTCTAGTTCGTTCCAATTTTTGTTTGATTTGGGCGTGCGCACCAACTTTGCAAAAACCAATTTCAATAAGCACAGATTAGATCAAGGGATAGAATTTGGGGTGAAAATCCCT
Source organism: Helicobacter pylori (assembly GCF_011140715.1). GTDB lineage: Bacteria > Campylobacterota > Campylobacteria > Campylobacterales > Helicobacteraceae > Helicobacter > Helicobacter pylori_DA. The sequence continues at coordinate 26,004 of NZ_SFZZ01000075.1, forward strand.
GTTATCGCTCATAAATATTTTGCAACCCAAGGCTCAAGCGCGAGCTATATGCGGAATTTTAGCTTCTATGTGGGCTATTCAGTCGGTTTTTAAGGAAGGCTCTTGATGAAAAATACCAATACAAAAGAGATAAAGAATACAAGAATGAAAAAAGGTCAATACCACGCGCTCAAAAAAGGGCTTTTAAAAACCGCTCTGCTTTTTAGCTTTCCTTTAAGCATGGCGTTAGCTGAAGACGATGGCTTTTATATGGGGGTGGGCTATCAAATCGGTGGTGCGCAACAAAACATCAATAACAAAGGCAGCACCCTAAGGAATAATGTCATTGATGATTTCCGCCAAGTGGGCGTAGGTATGGCAGGGGGTAATGGGCTTTTAACCTTAGCGACAAACACGACCATGGACGCTCTTTTAGGGATAGGCAATCAAATTGTCAATACTAATACAACTGTTGGCAACAATAACGCAGAATTAGCTCAGTTTGAAAAAATACTCCCCCAAATTGAGCAACGCTTTGAAACGAATAAAAACGCTTATAGCGTTCAAGCCTTGCAAGTGTATTTGAGTAATGTGTTGTATAACTTGGTTAATAATAGTAATAATGGCAGCAATAATGGAGTCGTTCCTGAATATGTAGGGATTATAAAAGTTCTCTATGGTTCTCAAAATGAATTCAGTCTCTTAGCCACGGAGAGTGTGGCGCTTCTAAACGCGCTCACAAGAGTGAATTTGGATAGTAATTCGGTGTTTTTAAAAGGGCTTTTAGCCCAAATGCAGCTTTTTAATGACACTTCTTCAGCAAAGCTAGGCCAGATCGCAGAAGGCTTGAATAAGAGCGGTGGTGCAGGGGCCATGCTCCAAAAGGATGTGAAAACCATCTCGGATCGAATCGCTACTTATCAAGAGAATCTAAAACAGCTAGGAGGAATGCTAAATAATTACGATGAGCCTTACTTGCCCCAATTTGGGCCAGGCAAAAGCTCTCAGCATGGGGTTATTAATGGCTTTGGCATTCAAATGGGCTATAAGCAATTTTTTGGGAACAAGAAGAATATAGGCTTACGATACTACGCTTTCTTTGATTACGGCTTTACGCAATTGGGCAGTCTTAGCAGCGCTGTTAAGGCGAATATCTTTACTTATGGCGCTGGCACAGACTTTTTATGGAATATCTTTAGAAGGGTTTTTAGCGATCAATCCTTGAATGTGGGGGTGTTTGGAGGCATTCAAATAGCGGGTAACACTTGGGATAGCTCTTTAAGAGGTCAAATTGAAAACTCGTTTAAAGAATACCCCACTCCCACGAATTTCCAATTTTTATTTAATTTGGGCTTAAGGGCTCATTTTGCCAGCACCATGCACCGCCGGTTTTTGAGCGCGTCTCAAAGCATTCAGCATGGGATAGAATTTGGCGTGAAAATCCCGGCTATCAATCAAAGGTATTTGAGAGCGAATGGGGCTGATGTGGATTACAGGCGTTTGTATGCGTTCTATATCAATTACACGATAGGTTTTTAAGCTCTTTTTAGGGCTTTATAAAGAGGCTTTTTACTTTTTTTTGGTATTCTAACAAGCTTTTAAACCATCCAATCTACTTTGTTTTAAGGATAATATTTTATGGCAGATGTCGTTGTGGGGATCCAGTGGGGAGATGAGGGGAAGGGAAAGATCGTTGATAGGATCGCTAAGGATTATGACTTTGTGGTGCGCTATCAAGGCGGGCATAATGCCGGGCATACCATTGTGCATAAGGGGGTTAAACATTCTTTGCATTTAATGCCCTCAGGGGTTTTATACCCACAATGCAAGAACATCATTTCTAGCGCGGTGGTCGTGAGCATCAAGGATTTGTGCGGAGAAATCAGCGCGTTTGAGGATTTAGAAAATCGTTTGTTCATCAGCGACAGAGCCCATGTGATCTTGCCTTATCATGCCAAAAAAGACGCTTTTAAAGAAAAATCTCAAAACATCGGCACGACTAAAAAAGGCATAGGTCCTTGCTATGAGGATAAAATGGCGAGGAGCGGGATAAGAATGGGGGATTTATTAGACGATAAGATCTTAGAAGAAAGGCTAAACGCTCATTTCAAAGCCATTGAGCCTTTTAAGGAAGCGTATGATTTGGGCGAGGATTACGAAAAAGATTTGAGGGAATATTTTAAGACTTACGCTCCAAAAATTTGCCCCTTTATCAAAGACACGACAAGCATGCTGATAGAAGCGAACCAAAAGGGTGAAAAAATCCTATTAGAAGGGGCACAAGGCACGCTTTTAGACATTGATTTAGGGACTTACCCTTTTGTAACAAGCTCTAACACCACGAGCGCTAGCGCATGCGTGAGCACCGGCTTAAACCCTAAAGCGATCAATGAAGTGATAGGTATCACGAAAGCCTACTCCACTCGTGTGGGTAATGGGCCTTTCCCTAGCGAAGACACTACACCCATGGGCGATCATTTAAGGACTAAGGGCGCGGAGTTTGGCACGACAACCAAGCGCCCAAGGCGTTGCGGGTGGCTGGATTTGGTGGCTTTAAAATACGCTTGCGCTTTGAATGGTTGCACGCAATTAGCTTTAATGAAATTAGATGTTTTGGATGGGATTGATGCGATTAAGGTGTGCGTGGCTTATGAAAGAAAGGGCGAAAGATTAGAGGCTTTCCCTAGCGATTTGAAAGATTGCATGCCTATTTATCAAACTTTTAAAGGCTGGGAAAAAAGCGTGGGCGTGAGAAAATTAGAGGATTTAGAGCCAAACGCTAGAGAGTATATCCGTTTTATTGAAAAAGAAGTGGGGGTGAAAATTGGCCTTATTTCTACAAGCCCTGAAAGAGAAGACACGATTTTTCTATGAAAAAATTCGCTTCTGTGTTGGTGCAATTAAAAACCCTTGCGTTAGAAAAAATAGAGCGAAAGCTTGAAAGCAAGCGTTTAGAATTGCAACAAAACGAGCGAGAAGTTTTGGAGAAACAAGCCCAATTGAGCGCGTTTAAAAACCCTGAGTTGGGGGGAATGAGCCTTTTTTTACAAACCCAGCAATTAAAAAGCGCTTTAAGATTGGAGATAGAATATTACCAACAAGAGGGCGAGAATTTAACTAAGGATTTAAAAATTTTAGAAAAAGATTATCTTTTGGCTAACCAGGAATTAGAAAAAGCTAAAATCATTTTAGAAAAGGAAAAGCAAAAAGAACAGAAAATTTTGGAAAAAAAAGAGCAGGCTCTTTTGGACGAAAACGCCATGATTTTACACTGGCAAAAAGAGGGTTTGCATGCGTAAAATCTTGTTAATGGGCTTGATTTTACAAGCGCTCTTTAGTGAAGAAGCCGCACAAGAATTGTTGCAATGCTCTGCGATTTTTGAATCTAAAAAAGCCGAATTAAAAGACGATTTGCGCCGATTGAGCGAAAAAGAGCAGTCTTTGAGGATCTTGCAAACTGAAAACGCCCGCCTTTTAGATGAAAAAAACGATCTGTTAAACCAAAAAGAAAAAGAAGTGGAAGAAAAACTGAAAAATTTAGCGGCTAAAGAAGAAGCCTTTAAAACCTTACAAACAGAAGAAAAGAAACGCCTTAAAAATTTGATAGAAGAAAATGAAGGCATTTTAAGAGAAATCAAGCAGGCTAAAGACAGCAAGATTGGCGAGACTTATTCTAAAATGAAAGATTCTAAATCGGCTCTGATTTTAGAAAATCTACCCACTCAAAACGCCTTAGAAATTTTAATGGCACTAAAACCCCAAGAATTAGGTAAAATTTTAGCCAAAATGGATCCTAAAAAAGCGGCGGCTTTGACAGAGTTGTGGCAAAAACCCCCAAAAGAAAATAAAGAAAATCAAAAAACCACAGATCCCACGCCCCCCACACCACCCACGCCTCCTAAAGAGCCAACCTTAAAAGATCCTAACACCAAAGAGCCTGCAGGGGTATGATGTTCATTGTAGCGGTTTTGATGCTGGCGTTTTTGATCTTTGTCCATGAGTTAGGGCATTTTATTATCGCTAGGATTTGTGGGGTGAAAGTAGAAGTGTTTAGCATTGGTTTTGGTAAAAAACTCTGTTTCTTTAAGCTTTTTGGCACGCAATTCGCTCTGTCTTTGATCCCGATTGGGGGCTATGTGAAATTAAAGGGCATGGATAAAGAAGAAAATGAAGAAAATGAAATTAATCAAGAGAATGATAGCTACGCGCAAAAAAGCCCTTTCCAAAAGCTATGGATATTGTTTGGGGGGGCGTTTTTCAATTTTCTTTTTGCGATTCTAGTGTATTTTGTTCTGGCATTGAGCGGGGAAAAAGTCTTACTGCCCGTCATTGGCGATTTAGACAAAAACGCACTAGAGGCCGGGCTGTTAAAGGGGGATAAAATCCTTTCTATCAACCATCAAAAAATAGCGAGTTTTAGAGAGATTAGAGGCATAGTGGCGCGTTCTCAAGGCGAGTTAATTTTAGAAATAGAGCGAAACAACCGGATTTTAGAAAAACGCCTAACCCCTAAAATCGTGGCGGTAATAAGCGAATCTAATGATCCTAATGAAATCATCAAATATAAAATAATAGGTATTAAACCGGACATGCAAAAAATGGGCGTTGTCTCTTATTCCGTGTTTCAAGCGTTTGAAAAGGCTTTGAGTCGGTTTAAAGAGGGCGTTGTTTTGATTGTGGATTCTTTAAGGCGTTTGATTATGGGGAGCGCTTCAGTTAAGGAATTGAGTGGGGTAATAGGCATTGTGGGGGCGTTAAGCCATGCCAATAGCGTGAGCATGCTTTTGTTGTTTGGGGCGTTTTTGTCTATCAATCTAGGGATTTTAAATTTATTACCCATTCCAGCCTTAGATGGGGCGCAAATGCTAGGGGTCGTTTTTAAAAATATTTTTCATATCGCTTTGCCAACGCCCATACAAAATGCGTTGTGGCTAGCGGGGGTGGGGTTTTTGGTTTTTGTCATGTTTTTAGGGCTTTTTAATGACATCACTCGTTTGCTATAAAAGGGGGAGTTGATGCATGTATTGAGCGTGAGCGAAATCAACGCGCAAATCAAAGCCCTTTTAGAAGCGACTTTTTTGCAAGTTAGGGTTCAAGGGGAAGTGAGTAATTTGACTATCCACAAGGTGAGCGGCCATGCGTATTTTTCGCTCAAAGACAGCCAGTCGGTTATTAAATGCGTGCTGTTTAAAGGGAACGCTAACAGGCTCAAATTCGCTTTAAAAGAAGGGCAGGAAGTGGTTGTTTTTGGGGGCATTAGCGTGTATGTCCCAAGGGGGGATTATCAAATCAATTGCTTTGAAATAGAGCCTAAAGAGATAGGTTCATTAACTTTAGCTTTAGAGCAATTGAAAGAAAAATTACGCCTTAAAGGCTATTTTGATGAAGAAAATAAATTACCCAAACCGCATTTTCCTAAACGAGTGGCAGTCATCACTTCTCAAAATTCAGCCGCTTGGGCGGACATGAAAAAGATCGCTTCCAAACGATGGCCGATATGCGAATTAGTCTGTATCAATACCTTAATGCAAGGGGAGGGGTGCGTTCAAAGCGTGGTGGAGAGCATCGCTTATGCGGATAGTTTTCATGACACAAAAAACGCTTTTGATGCGATTGTAATGGCTAGGGGTGGGGGGAGTATGGAGGATTTGTATTCTTTCAATGATGAAAAAATCGCTGATGCTCTGTATTTGGCTAAAACCTTCAGCATGTCAGCTATTGGGCATGAGAGCGATTTTTTATTGAGCGATTTAGTGGCGGATTTAAGGGCTTCTACGCCTTCAAACGCGATGGAGATCTTGCTCCCTAATAGCGATGAGTGGTTGCAAAGACTTGACGGGTTTAATGTGAAATTGCACCGCTCTTTTAAGATTTTACTCCATCAAAAAAAGGCGCATTTAGAGCATTTAGCGGCTTCTTTAAAACGATTGAGTTTTGAAAACAAGCACCATTTAAACGCTTTAAAACTAGAGAAATTAACAATCGCTTTAGACAATAAAACCCTAGAATTTTTACGCCTTAAAAAAACGCTTTTAGAAAAAATCTCTACCCAACTATCCACAAGCCCTTTTTTACAAACTAAAACAGAGCGCTTAAACAGGCTAGAAAACGCCCTTAAACTCGCTCATGCCAATTTGAAATTACCCCAATTCGGGGCGTTGGTGAGCAAAAATCATCAAGCGATAGAATTAGAGGCATTAAAAAGGGGCGATAAAATTGAATTGAGTAATGAAAAAGCCAGAGCGAGCGCTACTATTTTGAGCGTGGATAGGGTGTAAGGGTTTGAAAATCACTATCAAGACTTATGACTTTAAGCGATTAGTGCGGTTAGTGAATATTGGTGTTTGTTTTTAAAAAATTTGCTTCTTAAAACTTTGTTTTATCGTTTTAGACTTATTCTATGGCAAAACTCTTAAGAGGATAGAGGGTATTTTGAAATAACTCTTCTCTTTAATCCCTTATATAGAGCCAAAGGGATTTTAAAACACCAGCCATTATCAAAAAGTTTTGTATTATAATTTGATGGATCTCTATGGATTAAGGTGTTTGGATTGAGTTTAGCGGATATTATTTTAGAGCGTTTTAAAGATTTTATGAGAGAACGACCTGAGCCTTACAAGTTTTTACAGGTTTTTTACGCGCAAGAAAAAGAACGCTTTTTGAATAGTAAGATTAGCGATTATATGAAGCAAAATAAAAGCAAGGAAGAAGCCAGCATTTTAGCCAGACAAGGCTTTGTCAGCACCATAGGAAGGGTGTTAGAAAAAATCATAGAACTTTTATTAAAAGATTTTTGTATTAAAAACAATGTCAAAATGACGAACGATAAAACCTTAAGGGCTAAGCGCATTAATGGCGAATTAGATAAGGTCAAACGGGCTTTATTGGTGCATTTTGGAGGCTATAGCGTTTTGCCTGATGGAGATATAATTCTTTATCAAACCAACAAGGATAATGTCAAAATCCTAGCGATTTTATCGGTAAAAAATTCGTTTAGAGAGCGTTTCACAGAAACGCCTTATTGGAAATTAAAACTCTTACAATCGCCTATAACTTCTCACATTAAAGTCTTTATGATAACGCCGGATAACGATGATGAAATCAGCTTTAAAGACAAGCCTAAAAAGGCTAGGATCGTTATGGAGCATGAATTAGATGGCCTCTATTTAGCCAAAAGCCATTTTGATCAAAGCCCTAAAATCAAGGGCATAGAAAATTTGTTAGAAGATTTAAAGAGGCTTTTATGAAACCTTATTTCAGTTTGGAGAAATTGGATTTATACCATGGCGATGCGAGCGTTTTAGAGACTTTTGAAAAAGGTTTTTATGATTTGTGCGTTACTTCACCGCCCTATAATTTGAGCATTGAATATCAAGGGAGCAATGATTTTAGGGCTTATGATGATTATTTGAATTGGTGTAAAAATTGGCTTAAAAATTGTTATTTTTGGGGCAAGGAACAGGCGAGATTGTGCTTGAATGTCCCTTTAGATACGAATAAACACGGCAAGCAAAGTTTAGGGGCTGATATTACTATAGTGGCTAAAGAATGCGGTTGGAAATACCAAAATACGATCATTTGGAATGAAAGCAATATCTCAAGACGCACCGCTTGGGGGAGTTGGCTGCAAGCTAGTGCGCCCTATGCTATCGCTCCTGTGGAATTGATCGTCGTTTTTTATAAAAACGAATACAAACGCCAAAAACAAACTTCTACGATGAGTAGAGAGGAATTTTTACTCTACACGAACGGGCTTTGGAATTTTAGCGGTGAATCCAAAAAACGCCTAAAGCACCCAGCCCCATTCCCAAGGGAATTACCCAGGCGTTGCATCCAATTGTTTTCTTTTTTAGAAGACACGATTTTTGATCCTTTTAGCGGATCTGGAACGACTATTTTAGAGGCTAATGCTTTAGGGCGTTTTAGCGTGGGTTTAGAGATTGAAAAAGAATATTGCGAGTTGTCTAAAAAGCGTATTTTAGAGAGTTTGTCGTTAGTGTGAGCGTTTTAAAAACCTTTGAGGGTTAAAATAGTGTAAAATAGTAAAGATTTTAAAACTCAAAAAGGATTGATAATGAATTTATTTGAAAAAATGACTGACCAATTGCATGAGACTTTAGACAGCGCGCTCGCTTTAGCCTTGCACCATAAAAACGCTGAAGTAACGCCCTTGCACATGCTTTTTGCCATGCTCAATAATTCCCAAGGCATTCTTATTCAAGCCTTACAAAAAATGCCTGTGGATATTGAAGCTTTAAAACTTAGCGTTCAAAGCGAGTTGAATAAGTTCGCTAAAGTTTCACAAATCAGCAAGCAAAACATCCAATTAAACCAAGCTTTAATCCAAAGTTTAGAAAACGCTCAAGGCTTGATGGCTAAAATGGGCGATTCTTTCATCGCTACCGATGCGTATCTTTTGGCGAATATGAATCTTTTTGAAAGCGTTCTAAAGCCTTATTTAGACACTAAAGAATTGCAAAAAACTTTAGAATCTTTAAGAAAAGGCAGGACTATCCAGGATAAAAACGATGATTCTAACTTGGAAAGTTTAGAAAAATTTGGCATTGATTTGACGCAAAAAGCCCTAGAAAATAAGCTGGATCCCGTGATCGGAAGGGATGAAGAAATCATTCGCATGATGCAAATTTTGATCAGAAAAACAAAAAATAACCCTATTTTACTGGGCGAGCCTGGAGTGGGGAAGACAGCTGTTGTGGAAGGGTTAGCCCAACGCATTGTGAATAAGGAAGTGCCTAAAACGCTTTTAAACAAACGGGTTGTCGCTTTAGATTTAAGCTTATTGGTGGCTGGGGCGAAATACAGAGGCGAGTTTGAAGAGCGCCTGAAAAAGGTGATTGAAGAAGTTAAAAAAAGCGCGAATGTGATTTTATTCATTGATGAAATCCACACGATCGTAGGGGCTGGGGCTAGTGAGGGGGGCATGGATGCGGCTAATATTTTAAAACCCGCGCTCGCTAGGGGGGAATTGCACACGATTGGAGCGACCACTTTAAAAGAATACCGCAAGTATTTTGAAAAAGACATGGCGCTACAAAGGCGTTTCCAACCCATTTTACTCAATGAGCCTAGTATCAATGAAGCTTTACAGATTTTAAGGGGGTTAAAAGAAACTTTAGAAACGCACCATAATATCACCATCAATGACTCCGCGCTCATAGCGAGCGCTAAACTCTCCAGCCGTTATATCACCGATAGGTTTTTACCCGATAAAGCGATTGATTTGATTGATGAGGGGGCGGCCCAATTAAAAATGCAAATGGAATCAGAGCCGGCCAAACTCTCTAGCGTTAAGCGCTCCATTCAAAGACTAGAAATGGAAAAACAAGCCCTTGAAATGGAAAACAAAGAGAGCAACCACAAACGCATGCAAGAAATCCTTAAAGAATTGAGCGATTTGAAAGAGGAAAAAATCCAATTAGAAGCGCAATTTGAAAACGAAAAAGAAGTGTTCAAAGAAATTTCACGCTTGAAAATGGAAATGGAGAGCTTGAAAAAAGAGGCTGAAAGGTTTAAACGCAATGGGGATTACCAGCAAGCGGCTGAAATTGAATACTCTAAAATCCCTGAAAAGGAAAAGAAAGAAAAAGAATTGCAACATAAATGGGAAACGATGCAGCAAAACGGGGCGTTATTGCAAAACGCTTTAACCGAAAACAATATCGCTGAGATCGTGAGCCAATGGACGCATATCCCGGTCCAAAAAATGCTCCAAAGCGAAAAAAATAGGGTTTTAAACATTGAAAGCGAATTGCAAAAAAGAGTGGTGGGGCAAGAAAAAGCGCTCAAAGCGATCGCTAAAGCGATTAAAAGGAATAAGGCCGGGCTTAGCGATAGCAATAAACCTATAGGGAGTTTCCTCTTTTTAGGGCCAACAGGGGTGGGTAAAACCGAGAGCGCTAAAGCTTTGGCACAATTCTTGTTTGATAGCGATAAAAATCTTATAAGAATTGACATGAGCGAATATATGGAAAAGCATGCCATAAGCCGTCTTATTGGGGCCGCTCCTGGGTATGTGGGCTATGAAGAAGGCGGGCAGTTGACCGAAGCGGTGCGCAGAAAGCCTTATAGCGTGGTGTTGTTAGATGAAGTGGAAAAAGCCCATCCGGATGTGTTTAACCTCTTGTTGCAGGTTTTAGATGAAGGGCATTTAACCGATAGTAAGGGCGTGAGGGTGGATTTCAAAAACACGATTTTGATTTTAACCAGCAATGTGGCTAGCGGCGCGCTTTTAGAAGAAAATTTGAGTGAAGCTGATAAACAAAAAGCGATTAAAGAAAGCTTGAGGCAATTTTTCAAGCCGGAATTTTTAAACCGCTTAGATGAAATCATCTCCTTTAACGCTCTAGATAGTCATGCTATCATTAATATCGTGGGGATACTCTTTGAAAACATTCAAAAAAAAGCGCTTGAAAGGGGCATTAATATAACCCTAGACGAAAAAGCAAAAGAATTGATCGCCGAAGCGGGATTTGACAGATTTTATGGCGCTAGACCCCTAAAACGCGCACTCTATGAAATGGTAGAAGACAAGCTCGCTGAACTCATTTTAGAGGATAAAATTAAAGAGAATGACAGCGTGGCGTTTGTGGTAGAAAATAACGAGATTGTGCCTAAGATTAAGTGAGGTTTTGTTATTCTAAAAAATATAAAAAACGATTATTTTAAAAAAGGATTGGATGATGTTTGATAACACGCTTATCAATTTATTTGAGACAGCGCCTCTTTTAACTTCGCTTTTAGCTGGGATTTTAACTTTTTTAAGCCCTTGCGTGTTGCCTTTGATCCCGGCGTATATGTCTTATATCTCTCAAATTTCTTTAGAGGATATTAAAGATGGTAAGGCTAAAAGGGTTTCGGTTTTTTTAAAATCTTTGATGTTTGTGGTAGGGTTTTCGCTCGTGTTTTTGGGCGTGGGCATGTCTATGGCCAAGCTTATCCATAGCTTTTCGTTTTCCTGGGTGAATTATATCGCTGGGGGGATTGTGATCCTTTTTGGTTTGCATTTTTTAGGCGTGTTTCGTTTTGCATTTTTGTATAAAACTCAAAGCGTTCGTTTAGCGAGCAAATCTAATAGCATGCAACGCTTTTACCCCTTTCTTTTGGGCATGAGTTTCGCTTTAGGTTGGACGCCATGCATCGGGCCGATATTCACTTCCATAGTGATCATGAGCGCGAGCAAGGACGCTTATGGCTTAATCCTTATGGTGGTGTTTGTGATGGGCTTGGCGATCCCTTTTTTATTGGTGGCTTTAATGCTAGAAAGAGCGCTATTGTTTTTAAAATCTTTAAAAAAATACAACCGTGCGATTGAAATTGTTTCAGGGTTGGTGCTTATTTTAATGGGAATATTGATCATGACAAATTCTTTAGAAAGCCTGACTAACTTTTTACAAAATTAGGAGGGTTTGATGCTGTTAAAAAACGCTTCGTTTTATGATGATGAGGTTTTAAAAAGAGCGGATATTCGCTTAAAAGATTCTCTCATTATAGAGATTGAAGAAGACTTAAGCCCTATTAATAATGAAGAAGTGGTTGAGTGCGGGGATTTGTTCGTGTTGCCAAGCTTCATTGATTTGAGCGTTACTGATTTGGAGGGTTATGAAAATTTAAAACAAAAGGCTTTTAAAGGGGGGGTAGGGTTACTCAATGTTTTTAATTGCGACAAAAGCGGCATTAAAAATATTATGGCAATTAAAAACAACCAACTAGCCGACATCGCCACGCTTAAAAATAAAGGGGGGGAAATTTTAATCGCGCCATCTGACGCTTTTTTAGAACTCATCAGCCACTACGCCAAATCCTACAACTTGCCTCTTTTAGTCTCTTTAGAAAATTCTTTTGAAGCCCTAAATAGTGGGGAATTAGCCTATGAATTGGGGCAAAATTTTGTAGAAAATGCGTTTGAAAACACGCGCTTGGTGCGTTTCATGGAAGTTTCTAGAGCGTTACAAATCCCCATGCTTTTAGATAAAGTGAGTAGCATCGCCACGCTCAAACTCATTAAAGCCTTTAATGATTTAGGAGCGAAATTACAAGCCCAAACGCCCTTAAGCCATTTGATCTTAGATGAGAGCGTGTATGAAGATTATGAGCCACGATTTAAAATCGCCCCTCCTTTAAGGGATAAAGAAAGCCAAAACGCCCTAAAAGAAGCCCTAAAAAATAACGAAATTGCCATGCTTACAAGCCTTCATGCTTCTAAAAATTCTAACGCAGAGCTTTTTGAAGAAAGCGCGTTTGGGTGTGAGAGCATAGAGGACGCTTTTAGCGTGGCTTACACTTTTTTAGTTCAAAAGAAGGTCATTAGCTTCCAACAGCTCATTAAAGTCATGGCGATTAACCAAGCGGAGTTTTTAAAACTCAATGCAGGCGAGGTTAAAGAAAACCAATTAGCCAATTTGATGATTGTAGATTTAAACGCTCAAACAAGAGTAAGTAATCAAAATTCGCCCTTTTATGGTTTGGAATTGTATGGTGAAGTGCAAAGAATGATCTTAAAAGGGCAAACCACATTTATTAAGGAGAATGCATGCAAGAAATCATAGGAGCGTCTTTAGTTTTTTTGTGTAATGAAAAATGCGAAGTGTTAGAAGATTGTGGCGTGGTCTTTGATGAAAAGATTGTTGAAATAGGCGATTATCAAAGTTTAACGCTTAAATACCCCCACTTAAAGGCGCAGTTTTTTGAAAATTCCGTTCTGTTGCCCGCTTTTATCAACGCGCACACCCATTTTGAATTTTCCAACAACAAGGCGAGTTTTGATTACGGGAGTTTTTCTGGCTGGTTAGGGAGCGTGTTGAACAATGGGGGAGCGATTTTAGAAAATTGCCAAGGGGCTATCCAAAACGCTATCAGCACGCAATTAAAAAGCGGGGTGGGGAGCGTGGGAGCGATTTCTAACCACCTAATAGAAATTAATTTATTGAAAGAAAGCCCCTTGAATGCTGTCGTGTTTTTAGAGTTTTTAGGGAGCAGTTATTCTTTAGAAAAACTAAAAGCGTTTGAGGCGAAATTTAAAGAGTTAAAAGATTTGGAAGATAAAAAGCTTAAAGCAGCTTTGGCTGTGCATGCCCCTTATTCAGTCCAAAAAGACATGGCTTTGAGCGTCATCCAATTGGCTAAAGATTCACAAAGCCTGCTTTCTACGCATTTTTTAGAATCGCTTGAAGAACTAGAATGGGTAGAAAATTCTAAAGGGTGGTTTGAAAATTTTTACCAGCATTTTTTAAAAGAGTCTAATTTCAAATCGCTCTATAAGGGGGCGAACGATTACATTGACATGTTTAAAGACACGCACACTCTATTTGTGCATAACCAGTTCGCTTCTTTAGAAGTATTAAAAAGGATCAAGTCTCAAGTCAAAAACGCTTTTTTAATCACATGCCCCTTTTCTAACCGCCTATTGAGCGGGAAAGTGTTGGATTTAGAAAGAACCAAAGAGGCCGGTTTGAGCGTGAGCGTGGCCACCGATGGCTTGAGTTCTAATGTTTCGCTGAGCCTTTTAGACGAATTAAGGGCGTTCTTGCTCACCCATAACATGCCGTTATTGGAATTAGCCAAGATCGCTCTTTTAGGAGCGACTAGGCATGGGGCTAAGGCTTTAGCTTTAAATAATGGCGAGATAGAAGCCAACAAAAGAGCGGATTTGAGCGTGTTTGGTTTTAATGAAAAATTCACTAAAGAGCAGGCGGTTTTGCAATTTTTATTGCATGCTAAAGAAGTGGAACGCTTGTTTTTAGGGGGGAAAAGGGTAATCTAATTTGTTTTAAAGACAGAATGCGTTAAAATGAGAAATCTAAATCAATTAAGGAAAGAGTCAATGAAATTAGTTTTAGCCAAGAATACAAGAAAATCAGACGCTAAGAGCGTGGAATTAGAGGATTTGTACCACAAATTCAGTGAAGACAAGCGTTCTATTTTCTATTTTGCCCCCACAAACGCCCATAAAGACATGCTCAAAGCGGTGGATTTTTTCAAAGAAAAAGGCCATACGGCTTATTTAGATGAGGTGAGGGTCAGCACTGATGAAAAAGATTTTCTTTATGAATTGCACATTATTTAAAGGCTTGTATTGAAAGTTTATATTGAAACCATGGGTTGTGCGATGAATTCTAGGGATAGCGAGCATTTATTGAGCGAGCTGTCCAAACTAGACTATAAAGAGACTAGCGACCCTAAAACAGCGGATTTGATTTTAATCAACACTTGCAGCGTGCGCGAAAAACCCGAGAGAAAATTGTTTTCAGAAATCGGTCAATTCGCTAAAATCAAAAAACCCAACGCCAAAATCGGGGTTTGCGGGTGCACTGCAAGCCACATGGGAGCGGATATTTTGAAAAAAGCCCCGAGCGTGAGCTTTGTGTTAGGGGCTAGGAATGTGTCTAAAATCTCTCAGGTGATCCATAAAGAAAAAGCGGTTGAAGTGGCGATTGATTATGACGAAAGCGCGTATGCGTTTGAATTTTTTGAAAAAAAGGCTCAAATCCGATCGTTACTAAACATCTCTATAGGTTGCGATAAGAAATGCGCTTATTGCATTGTCCCACACACTAGGGGGAAAGAAATTTCTATCCCTATGGATTTGATTTTAAAAGAAGCTGAGAAATTGGCGAATAACGGCACTAAAGAGCTCATGCTTTTAGGGCAGAATGTGAATAATTACGGCGTTCGTTTCAGTAGCGAGCATGCGAAAGTGGGTTTTAGCGATTTGTTGGATAAATTGAGCGAAATCCCAGGCATTGAAAGGATACGATTCACTTCGCCTCACCCCTTGCACATGAATGATGCATTTTTAGAACGCTTTGCCAAAAACCCTAAAGTGTGCAAGAGTATCCACATGCCCTTACAGAGCGGATCTAGCGCGGTGTTAAAGATGATGCGAAGAGGTTATAGCAAAGAGTGGTTTTTAAATAGGGTGGAGAGGTTGAAAGCCTTAGTGCCTGAAGTGGGCATCAGCACGGATATTATCGTGGGCTTCCCTAATGAGAGCGATAAGGATTTTGAAGACACGATGGAGGTGCTAGAAAAAGTGCGCTTTGACACGCTCTATAGTTTCATTTATTCCCCACGCCCTTTCACTGAAGCGGGAGCTTGGAAAGAAAGAGTGCCATTAGAGGTTTCATCTTCAAGGTTAGAGAGGTTGCAAAACAGGCACAAAGAAATTTTAGAGGAAAAAGCCAAGCTAGAAGTGGGTAAAACGCATGTGGTGTTGGTGGAAAATAGGCGTGAAATGGATAATCAAATCGTGGGTTTTGAAGGGCGTAGCGATACGGGGAAATTCATTGAAGTAACTTGTAAGGAAAAAAGAAATCCGGGCGAGCTTGTAAAAGTGGAGATTGTTTCTCATTCCAAAGGGCGCTTGATAGCGGCCATTAAAGGCAACTAATCAAAATAACCAATGAAGAGCGGGTTTAAAGGCGAGAATTGAGCTTAAAATTTTTCAGGAAAAATATCGTTTTAAAGGTTGTCCCACGCTTGGCGTTTGGAGTCCTTTGGTTGTTGCATAAAACTTGTAAAAACCGCTATTTTTTAGCTCAAAATTTAAAAGAAAAACCCTTTATTGTAAGCTGTTGGCATGGGGAGCTTGGCATGATTGGGTTTGCGTATTTAAGGCTTCAAAAACCTTCTGTTTATG
The DNA here is from genome assembly GCF_011140715.1 of Helicobacter pylori. Classification (GTDB taxonomy): domain Bacteria; phylum Campylobacterota; class Campylobacteria; order Campylobacterales; family Helicobacteraceae; genus Helicobacter; species Helicobacter pylori_DA. Next base: position 41,638 of record NZ_SFZZ01000075.1, read on the forward strand.
TGATCGCAAGCCAGCATTTTGACGGCTCTATTGCGGCGGGTTTGTTTGAAAGCTTTGGTTTTAAAAACATTAGAGGTTCTAGCAAAAAAGGGGGAGTTAAGGTTTTGATAGAAGGGCTTAAGCGTTTGAAAGAAGGTTGCGATGTCGCTATCACTCCTGATGGCCCCAAAGGCCCACGACACAGCATAGCGGATGGGGTGATCGCTTTAGCTCAAAAATCAGGCGTGGGGATTAGCGCTTGTCGGGTGGTTTGTAAAAACGCATGGCGGTTGAACACTTGGGATCAATTTGAAATCCCTAAGCCTTTTAGCGAAGTGCGCTATTACATGCTAGAATCGGTAATTATCCCTAAAGAATGGGAGCTTTCAAAGGCTAAAGAATATTTAAAGACGCGCATGGATTCTGTTGGATTTGAAGAATCTCAAAGGGGTTTGGGTGCTTAAGGGGTTAAAAAAAGCGCTTAAAGAGAAATTTTGCTCTCAAGTGTATATCTCTTTTAATGTGGATCACAATCTTTTATCCGCTCAAGTTTTAAGGGTTAAAAACCACCGCATCAAAGAGAAATTTTTTAAAACTTTTGAGACTAAAGTGGAGACTAAAAATGGTGAAGTCCCCATTCAAGCCTTAAAAATCGCCAGAACTTATAGCCAAAAATACCCCTACACTTATTTCAGCGCGATGAGTAAAGCTAAAGAGGTTTTATGCGAAAAGCAGGCGTTTGAACAAATCAAACAAGAAAATCAAGATTATCAGGCTTGTGAAGTCAATCAAAAGTATTGCGTTTATGTGGAATCTAAGGATTTTCTAAAGGATTTCAAGCGTTTTAAAATCCAGGATGTGGATTTTTTGTTTTCGCCTTTTAGCCTTATTTATGATTTTGTGCGCGATAATTTAGAAAACAAGCCTTTGTTGTATCTGCTTTTGGAGCGTTCAAGATTTTATTTTTTGATTGCGGATAAAAAAGAGATTTTTTTAGCCAAATCCGTGTTTTTAGAAGAACAACCTGAAGAGTTTATAGAGAGCAAAGAAGAAGATTCTATGGAAATGGATAATGAGGCTGTGAATTTGTTTTTGAGTGAAATCCAAGAAGATATTGACAGCCTTGAAGAAGCGATGGGGCTAGATAGCAGTAAGGATAATAGCGAAAAAAATAAGGACGCTTATAGTTTGATTGAAGGCATGACGAATATCCCCTTAATTGCAGATGTTTTGCAAGAGGGATTGCGCAGCGTCTATCATTCTAGAGAGATAGACTTTGTAGAAAAGGTGGTTGTTTTAGACAGTTGTCAAATCCACCACAAAGCGTTAATGCATTTGCAAGAAACTTTGATGATAGAAGTGGATAGGCTTGATTTTTCTTTAGTGGAGCGCTTGAATATTTTAGCGCGCATGGAGAATGAAAAGCATGCGTTTTAGCTATATTGAGCCAAGAGCGAAATACCTTATCAGCAAGCTTTCTAAAATTTGGGTTTTTTACATTTTTTTATCTTTTGTGGTGATAGGGGGGTTAGTGTGGTTTATGCACAACGCCATTAAAAACACTCAAGACAACGCGTCTAGTTTGACGATCCAAGAAAGGCTCTACCGCCATGAAATCAGCCGCTTGCAGGTTAAGACTGATGAAACCTTAAAACTCATTAAAGAAGCCAAAAAGCGTTTGAATTATAACGATGATATACGAGATGTTTTGCAAGGGCTTTTGAATATTGTGCCAGATTCCATCACTATTAATAGCATTGAAATAGACCAGCAAAGCGTGGTGGTTAGTGGTAAAACCCCTTCTAAAGAAGCCTTTTATTTTTTGTTTCAAAACAAACTAAACCCCATGTTTGATTATTCTAGGGCGGAATTTTTCCCTTTAAGCGACGGGTGGTTTAATTTTGTCTCCACCAACTTTTCTAATTCCTTACTGATAAAAAACCCGGAGTCTATTAAATGAAACCATTGCATTTTTCACACTTAGACAGAGAGCAATCAGGCGATGTAGGGTTTATCATCAAAAACCTTATTTTTTTAGGGGTTTTTTCCTTATTGGGTTGGCTCAATACTGAGTATTTTCTATGGCCTAGCATGCTGGAATTAAAAAAAATCCTTTTAGAAGAAAATCGTAAAAAAAGCGTTTTAGAATACGCGCAAAGGCATTTTGAAACAGCTCTAGCAAACTATCGCAATCAAAAAGAAACCAGCGAATCTTTGTTAAAGATTTTTAATGATGAAGAGTCCAGGCGGATTTTAGAAAAGATCTTAAAAAAATGTTTTGACGCCTATAAAATCAAACCCTTGCTCTCTCAAAACCCCTCCCAAAAAACCCAATTTTTTATCATGGCCAGAGCGAGCGAATTGGAAAAAACTTATCTTTTTTTCACCTTACTTAACAAGTATTTACCGAGCGCTCAAAGCCAATTGCCCTTAAAGATTTCTAAAGATAGCGACGGGCTGTTGGTGCAATTTGGCGTGAGTATTGATCTCCAATAGGATTAAGGGTGGTTTAATGCGAGATTTTGATTTCAGTTTTAATCATAGGGCATGCGAGGGTTGTGGGGCAAAGTGTTGCGTGGGAGAAAGCGGGTATATTTTTGTAACGATCCAAGAAATGCAACAAATTAGCGCTTTTTTAAAATTAGAATTAGAAGAATTCAGTCAAAAATACGTTAAAAAGGTGGGTTATAAGTTCTCTTTATTAGAAAAAGACGCTAAAGAGTTGGGTTTGGCGTGCGTGTTTTTGGATTTGGAGACGAAAAAATGCCAGATTTATAGCGTGCGCCCTAAACAATGCCAAACTTTTCCTTTTTGGGAGAGCGTGAAAACTTTCTCTAAAGAGCAAAAAGAAGCTTTTTATAAAAGCTGTCCGGGCATCACACAAAAAACCAAAGAAACTAAAGTGCGCTAAAATTCACTTCAGTGATACAAAAAAGGAAATAAAATAATGGATATTCAAATAAAGAAAAGGTTTTTAGCAAATTTGTTGCTTTTTAGCTTGTTTTCTTGCCTTAAGGCTGAAACCCTTTCAGAAGATCATCAAATCTTATTGAGTTCAGACGCTTTCCATAGAGGGGATTTTGCAGCCGCTCAAAAAGGGTATATGAATCTCTACAAACAAACCAATAAAGTGGTGTATGCTAAAGAAGCGGCCATTTCAGCGGCGAGTTTAGGGGACATTAAAACCGCTATGCATTTAGCCATGCTCTATCAAAAAATCACCAATAATCGTAACGATGTTTCTATCAATAAGATTTTAGTGGATGGCTATGCGCAAATGGGGCAGATTGATAAGGCGATTGAATTGCTGCACAAAATCCGTAAAGAAGAAAAGACCATAGCCACAGACAATGTGTTAGGGACTTTGTATTTGACGCAAAAGCGTTTGGATAAGGCTTTCCCCTTGTTGAATAAGTTTTATAACCAAGTGCATGATGAAGACAGCCTAGAAAAACTCATTACGATCTATTTTTTACAAAACCGCAAAAAAGAGGGATTAGATTTGTTGCAATCCCATATAGACAGGTATGGTTGCTCAGAGCAATTGTGCCAAAAAGCGCTCAACACCTTCACGCAATTTAACGAGCTTGATTTGGCTAAAACGACTTTCGCTCGTTTGTATGAAAAAAACCCTATTGTTCAAAACGCCCAATTTTACATAGGGGTATTAATCTTGTTAAAAGAGTTTGATAAAGCCCAGCAAATCGCAGAATTATTCCCCTTTGACAGGCGTTTGTTGCTAGACTTATACACCGCGCAAAAGAAATTTGATCAAGCTTCCAAACAGGCTTCTTTAATCTATCAAGAAAGAAAAGACCCTAAATTCTTAGGATTAGAGGCGATTTATCATTATGAAAGCTTGAGCGCGAATAAGAAAAAACTCACCAAAGAAGAGATGCTACCCATTATTCAAAAATTAGAGCAAGCCACCAAAGAGCGCCAAGCTTGGCTTGCTAAAACTAAAGATAAAGAAGACGCGCAAGACGCTTTCTTTTATAATTTTTTAGGGTATTCCTTAATAGATTATGACATGGATGTTAAAAGGGGCATGGATCTTGTGAGGAAAGCTTTAGCCCTAGACACTAGCGATTACAATTCAGCGATCTATTTAGACTCTTTGGCGTGGGGTTATTACAAATTAGGGAATTGCTTGGAGGCTAAAAAAATCTTTTCTAGCATCGCTAAAGAGTTTATCCAAACCGAACCCGAATTGAAAGAACACAATAAAATCATTCAAGAATGCAAGAAATAGGGATTTTAGAAAATTTACAAAAAAGCTTAGCCTTAAAAGAGGGCATGCTTTCTTATGAAATGTTAGGTAAAAGCCTGTCGTATAACCCTTACTTGCCTAGAGTCATTCCTCAAACCAAAGATTGTGTTTTTGTAACCCCTGATGAGGTTTTAGAAAAGCTTTTGAAAGAAAACACCCGCACCGATTGCGTCATTGTCAATTTCAAAGGATTATACGAAATAGGCGCACCAAGCGTGTTTGATTTAGAAGTTTTAGGGTTATTGCGCCGCCATGCGAGCTCTTTGATTGTCCATCAGGATTTTTTCATCAGCCATTACCAGCTTTTAGAATCGCTTGTTCAAGGCTCTGATGGGGTCATTTTAGATGAAGAGCTTTTAAAAGAAGATCTAAAAGGCATGGTAGAATTCGCTTGGCGTTTGGGCTTGAGCGTATTTGTAGAAACCCACAAACAAGACTACACCCATTTAAAAGATTTAGGGGTTTTAGGCGTGCTAGAAATTAGCCCCCATTCTTATAATCAAAAAAAAATAGTCTTTTTAGATTGAATTTTAAGCTAATTTAGAGTAAAAATCGTATTCAAACTTTTTAAAAGGAGTGAGTCATGTCATTATTGGTGAATGATGAATGCATTGCGTGCGATGCTTGCAGAGAAGAATGCCCTAGTGAGGCGATTGAAGAGGGCGATCCCATTTATAATATTGATCCAGACAGATGCACGGAGTGTTACGGGTATGATGATGATGAGCCTCGTTGCGTGAGCGTATGCCCTGTAGATGCGATTTTACCGGATCCTAACAATGCTGAGAGCAAAGAGGAATTGAAATACAAATACGAAAGCTTAAAAGAGCAAGATTAAAGGCTAGCAATGGCTAAAATCACAACCGTGATTGATATAGGCTCTAATTCAGTGCGTTTGGCAGTCTTTAAAAAGACGAGCCAGTTTGGGTTTTACTTGCTTTTTGAGACTAAGTCTAAGGTTAGGATTTCAGAGGGTTGTTATGCGTTTAATGGAATCTTACAAGAAATCCCCATGCAAAGAGCCGTTAAAGCCTTGAGCGAATTTAAAGAAATCGCTCTCAAATACAAAAGCAAAAAAATCCTGTGCGTGGCGACCTCAGCGGTGCGCGATGCCCCTAATCGGTTAGAGTTTGTAGCGAGGGTGAAAAAAGCTTGCGGTTTGCAAATCAAAATCATTGATGGGCAAAAAGAAGCGCTCTATGGCGGGATCGCGTGCGCGAATTTGTTGCATAAAAATTCAGGGATCACGATAGATATTGGAGGGGGTAGCACGGAGTGCGCGTTGATTGAAAAAGGCAAGATTAAGGATCTCATCTCGCTTGATATTGGCACGATTCGCATTAAAGAAATGTTTTTGGATAAAGCCTTGAATGCCAAAACCGCTAAAGCTTTTATCCAAAAAGAGGTCTCTAAACTGCCCTTTAAGCATAAAAATGCCTTTGGGGTGGGGGGGACGATCAGGGCGTTGAGTAAGGTGCTGATGAAACGCTTTTGTTACCCTATAGATTCTTTGCATGGCTATGAAATAGATGCGCATAAAAATTTAGCGTTCATTGAAAAAATCGTCATGCTCAAAGAAGATCAATTACGGCTTTTAGGGGTGAATGAAGAGCGTTTGGATAGTATCAGGAGCGGGGCGTTGATTTTATCAGTCGTTTTGGAGCATTTAAAAACTTCTTTAATGATCACCAGTGGGGTAGGGGTGAGAGAAGGCGTGTTTTTGAGCGATTTATTGCGCCACCATTACTATAAATTCCCCCCCAATATCAACCCCTCTCTCATCTCTTTAAAAGATCGCTTTTTGCCCCATGAAAAGCACAGCCAAAAGGTCAAAAAAGAATGCGTGAAATTGTTTGAAGCCTTATCGCCTTTGCATAAAATAGATGAAAAATACCTTTTCCATTTAAAGATTGCGGGGGAATTAGCGAGCATGGGCAAGATTTTAAGCGTCTATTTAGCCCACAAGCACAGCGCGTATTTTATTTTAAACGCTTTGAGTTATGGCTTTAGCCACCAGGATAGAGCGATCATTTGCTTATTAGCCCAATTCAGCCATAAAAAAATCCCTAAAGACAACGCTATCGCCCACATGAGCGCGATGATGCCAAGCCTTTTGACCTTGCAGTGGCTGAGTTTTATCCTTTCTTTAGCCGAAAATTTGTGCCTGACAGACAGTCATCATTTAAAATACACGCTAGAAAAAAACAAGCTTGTGATCCATTCTAATGACGCGCTTTACTTGGCTAAAGAAATGCTCCCCAAACTCATTAAGCCCATTCCTTTGACGATAGAGTTTGCTTGAAAATAGCGATTGTCAGGCTTTCAGCGCTTGGGGATATTATCGTGAGCGCGGTGTTTTTAGCGCTGATTAAAGAGCGTTTCACTGATGCTCAAATAGAATGGTTCGTGGATGAAAGATTTGGCGCGATTTTAGAGCATTCCCCCTATATTGATAAATTACACCCCATCGCTTTAAAAAGCGCGCTTACAACCTTTAACCCTTTGAAGATTTTCAAACTTTTTAAATCTTTAAGGGCTTATGAATACGATATAATCATTGACATGCAAGGCCTAGTCAAATCCGCCCTCATCACGCAAATGTTGAAAGCCCCTAAAAAAGTCGGCTTTGATTACGCTTCGGCTAGAGAGGGTTTGAGCACGTTTTTTTACTCGCAAAAAGTTTCCATCGCTTATGATGAGCCTATTTTAAAGCGCAATTTCACGCTCCTTTCTCATGCCCTAAACTTGCCCCAAAAAGAAATTTCAGAAGAAATTTCAGAGGGTTTAAGCTCTAGATTTAAAGTGTTTTCCTACCAAGATTCTCCAAAAATCAATGCGTTAAATTTGAATCAAAATAAACCAAAAATCCTTTTTGTTTTAGAAACTTCTAAAATCAATAAAACTTACCCTATAGAGCGTTTTAAAGAGCTGGCTTTGATGCTAGAAAATTTTCAAATTTGCTTGCTATGGCATGCTAATGAAGATAAGGCTAATGCGCTTTATGGCGCTTTAAAAAACCAGCGCGATGTGTTATTGCTCCCTAAACTCACTTTAAACGAAGTTAAGGCGTTGCTCTTTAAAATGGATTTGATTATTGGGGGCGATACGGGTATTACGCATTTAGCATGGGCGTTGCAAAAAGCTAGCATCACCCTTTATGGCAACACGCCCATGGAGCGTTTTAAATTAGAAAGCCCGATCAATGTTTCGCTCACCGGTAATTCAAACGCCAACTACCATAAGAAGGATTTTTCTATCCAAAACATAGATCCTAAAAAAATTAAAGAATGCGTTTTAAACCTTTTAAAGGAAAAAGAATGACTTATAAAGAACGACTCATACACGAAAAAATATTGAACCAAAACGATAAGGGTTTTAAAACGGAACTGCACATTTTGAGCGTTTTTATCGTGGAATTTTTAGTGAATATTTTGGGGTTTATTTTGGCTAAAATGCCTCATTTTTGGTTTTTAAGGTGCATTAAAGCTTTAGCGTGGCTGATGAGAACCTTTGATAGACGTCGTTATTTTGACGCTAAAGCCAATTTGGATTTTGTGTTTGGGGATTCTAAAAGCGAAGAAGAGAAAAAAAGGATCATTAAAAAGGGTTATGAAAATTTTGCTTTCATCATTTTAGAAACCATTAGAGTGATCTTTATCCCTAAAGATGAATACGACGCTCGTTTCACGCTCATCAATGAAGAAAATGTGTGGAAGTCTTTAAACAAGGAAGGCCAAGCGATCACTTTATGCATGCATTTTGGCTATTGGGAAGCGGTAGGCACGACTTTAGCACAATATTATAAGGATTATGGTAGGGGGTGCTTGGGGCGTTTGACTAAATTTGCCCCCATCAATCACATGATTATGAGCAGGCGAGAGGCGTTTGGGGTGCGTTTTGTCAATAAAATAGGAGCGATGAAAGAACTCATTAAAATGTATAATCAAGGCAACGGCCTTGTGGGGATTTTAGTGGATCAAAATGTCGTGCCTAAAGATGGGGTGGTGGTGAAATTCTTTAATAAAGACGCTACGCACACCACGATCGCTTCTATTTTATCGCGCCGTTACAATATAGACATCCAGCCGGTATTCATTGATTTTAATGACGATTATTCGCATTACACAGCGACCTATTACCCGAGTATCCGCTCTCAAATCACCGATAACGCGCAAAACGATATTTTAGAATGCACGCAAGCCCAAGCGAGTTTGTGCGAAGAGGTGATTAGAAACCACCCAGAAAGTTATTTTTGGTTCCACAGGCGTTTTAAAAGCACCCACCCTGAGATCTATCAAAGATAGGGTTTTGTTATCCTTGAATGGATACTCAAAACCTTACATTTTTTCAAAAAATAGGGTTTTTAAATTTAATTTTTATAGTAAAAACCTACTTCCTTAAGGGGATAGGGGGTATTTTGAAATAATTCCCCCTACAACCCCCTTAAATAACCCCCTAACCCAAGAAGACCGCTTTTTTTAAAAAGTTATCGCTTACTCACGCAAGCTCTTTGTCATTGATTGTAAAAAAATGCTTTTTAGTATTTTTTACATTTTACTACTCAATGCGAACAAAAGTGGTATTTTTCTAAAAATTCTTTTTTAAAACTCAAAAACCGCTTTTCTAAAATGGCGTTTCTAGCGTTCTTCACTAGCTCTAAATAAAAATGCAGATTGTGCAAGCTGGCTAAACGAGCGTAAGTGAGTTCTTTAGCCCTAAAGAGGTGGTGCAGATAGGCTTTAGAATAGCGTTTGCAAGTGTAACAAGTGCAATTTTCTTCAATAGGGGTATCATCCAATTTATAAGGCGCGTTTTTGATAGAAATTTTGCCAGAATGCGTGAAAAGGGTGGCGTTTCTGGCGTTTCTGGTGGGCATCACGCAATCAAACATATCCACCCCTAAACTGATAGCGTCTAGGATATTTTCAGGCGTGCCTACGCCCATTAAGTAGCGAGGCTTGTCTTTGGGGAGCAAGGGGGCGGTGTGCGCGATCGTTTCTAGCATTTCATCAGAGCTTTCCCCCACCGCTAAACCGCCTATAGCGTAGCCATCAAAACCTTTATGCGTTAATTCCACGCTTAAACTTCTCATTTTCAAATGCGTGCCGCCTTGGATAATGGCAAAAAGGTTGTTGTTGGGGCGGTTTTTTTCTTTGTGGTATTCTAGGCTAAGATTCGCCCATTTAGCGCTTCTTTTAATGGATTCTTCAAGGCGCTTTAAGGGAGCGGGCAAGCCCACTAAATCGTCTAAAACCATCATAATATCGCTATTCAAAGAATATTGAATGTCCAAAACTTTAGTGGGCGTGAATAAATGCTTGCTCCCATCAATATGGGATTTAAAAACAATCCCGTCTTCTTGCAATTTGACATTATCGCTCAAGCTAAAGGCTTGAAAACCCCCACTATCGGTTAAAAAACTCCCCTGAAATTGAGCGAAACGATGCAAGCCTCCTAATTGTTCAACCACTTTCTCACCCGGCCTTAAATACATGTAATAGGTGTTGGCTAAAATGAGTTTAGCGCCTAAAATTTCTTGCATATCCATAGCGTCTAAAGATTTGATGCAGCCTTGCGTGCCTACGGGCATAAAAACAGGCGTTGCCACTTGAGAATGGGCTAAATTTAAAAGACCAGCTCGCGCGTGTTTGTCAATAGCTTGGAGTTGAAAATCCATCGTTTAAGCCTTAATCTTGGATATAATGGCGTAATCATTTTTTAGGAAGTTTGGAATTGAAAAAAATCGCCCTTATTTTAGATGGCATTGTAGCAAAAAATTTTTTAGACTTGGTGCTAAGGCATTATTCTAATCATAATTTTTATATAGTGGTTGTCAAAGATGAGAGCCTTATCCCTAAAAATTATCCGAGCACTTTCGCTTTTTATTGTTTTGATGCGACTTCTAGTTTCAGGCTTTTGCAAGTGTTAAACGATGAGGTGAGCGACGCGTTTTTAATCATACAAGATTTTAAAGAACAGCGCATCATCCATAAAATCATTCAAACCCATTTCAAACGCATGCGCGTGGTTTTGAGCGTGAAAAAAGATGGTGAAAAAACTTTAGAAAATAATGAAGAAAATAAAGATGAAAAGCTTATTTTGATTGATGAATTTGAAGTTTTAGCCAATAAATTCATTTCTCGTTTGCCCAATATCCCTAGCACCCCTAGAGAGTTTGGGTTAGGCAAGGGCGAGATCATGGAGATTGATGTGCCTTTTGGGAGTGTTTTTGCTTACAGACACATTGGCTCTATCAGGCAAAAAGAATACAGGATTGTAGGGCTTTATCGCAACGATGTTTTGTTGCTCTCCACTAAATCTTTAGTTATCCAGCCGCGAGATATTCTTTTAGTGGCGGGTAATCCTGAAATTTTGAATGCGGTGTATCTTCAAGTCAAAAGCAATGTGGGGCAGTTCCCAGCCCCCTTTGGTAAGAGCATTTATTTATATATTGATATGCGTTTGCAGAACAGAAAAGCGATGATGCGCGATGTGTATCAAGCCTTGTTTTTGCACAAACATTTAAAGAGCTACAAGCTCTACATCCAGGTTTTACACCCCACTAGCCCTAAGTTTTACCATAAATTTTTATCGCTAGAAACCGAAAGTATTGAAGTGAATTTTGATTTTTACAGGAAAAGTTTTATCCAAAAACTCCATGAAGACCACCAGAAAAAAATGGGCCTAATCGTGGTAGGCAGAGAGCTTTTTTTATCTAAAAAACACCGAAAGGCCTTGTATAAAACAGCCACCCCAGTTTATAAAACCAACACTTCCGGCTTGTCTAAAACCTCTCAAAGCGTGGTGGTATTGAATGAAAGTTTGGATATTAATGAGGACATGTCTTCAGTGATCTTTGATGTGTCTATGCAAATGGATTTGGGCTTGTTGCTCTATGATTTTGACCCTAACAAGCGCTATAAAAACGAGATTGTCAATCATTATGAAAATTTAGCCAACACCTTTAACCGCAAGATTGAGATTTTCCAAACCGATATTAGAAATCCTATCATGTATCTCAATTCTTTAAGAAATCCCATTTTGCATTTCATGCCTTTTGAAGAGTGCATCACGCACACGCGCTTTTGGTGGTTTTTATCCACTAAAGTGGAAAAATTAGCGTTTTTAAACGATGATAACCCTCAAATTTTTATCCCTGTAGCGGAGTGAAAGAATGCAAGAAATTTTAATCCCCTTAAAAGAAAAAAGCTATAAAGTGTTTTTGGGGGAATTGCCCAAAATGGAATTGAAACAAAAAGCGCTCATCATTAGCGATAGCATCGTGGCCGGGTTGCATTTATCGTATTTATTAGAGCGCTTGAAAGCCTTAGAAGTCAGAGTGTGCGTGATAGAGTCTGGGGAAAAATACAAGAACTTTCATTCATTAGAGCGCATTTTAAACAACGCCTTTGAAATGCAATTAAACCGCCATTCTTTAATGATAGCCCTTGGTGGGGGAGTCATAAGCGATATGGTGGGGTTTGCGAGCAGTATTTATTTTAGGGGGATTGATTTTATTAATATCCCTACGACTTTACTCGCTCAAGTGGATGCGAGCGTGGGGGGGAAAACAGGGATCAATACGCCTTATGGCAAGAATTTAATCGGATCGTTCCACCAGCCTAAAGCGGTTTATATTGATTTAGCTTTTTTAAAAACCCTTGAAAAAAGGGAATTTCAAGCAGGGGTGGCTGAAATCATTAAAATGGCGGTGTGTTTTGATAAAAACTTGGTAGAAACATTGGAAACAAAGGATTTAAAAGATTGTTTAGAAGAAGTGGTTGTCCAAAGCGTCAGTATCAAAGCTCAAGTTATTATACAAGATGAAAAAGAGCAAAACATCAGGGCTGGGTTGAACTATGGGCATACCTTTGGGCATGCGATAGAAAAAGAGACTGATTATGAGCGATTTTTGCATGGCGAAGCGATCGCTATTGGCATGTGCATGGCTAATGATTTAGCCCTTTCTTTAGGCATGCTCACTCTAAAAGAATACGAACGCATAGAAAATTTATTGAAAAAATTTGATCTGATATTCAATTACCAAATCCTTGATCTTCAAAAATTTTACGAACGCTTGTTTTTAGACAAAAAAAGCGAGAACCAAACCCTAAAATTCATTTTGCCTAAAGGCGTTGGAGCGTTTGAGATTGCCTCTCATATCCCTAAAGAAACGATTTTAAAGGTGTTAGAAAAATGGCATTAAGGGTATTATTATTCTTTTGTTTTTTGTTTTTGCAAGCAGAAGATAAGAGCCAAGAATTATCCTCTATACAAAAACAAATGGCTTTGGTGGATAAAAAACTCGCCAAAGACGATAATGTGTGGTTGAAAAAGTTTGAAAACTATAAGATCTACAACCAAATTTATACCGAAAAAGAGAGCGTGAGGCAGGAATTAAGGCGTTTAAAAAATAAAAAAAGCAAGGATTTGTTAAAGATTAGCACCTTAGAGCACACCTTAAAGGCTTTAGAGTCCCAGCAAAAAATGTTTGAAAGCTATGGGGTCAATCCTTTTAAGGACTTGATAGAGCGCCCTAATATCCCCAATATCCCTAATATCGCTAACCCTATTGCGATCATTGATGGCATTTCTTTCATTAAAAGCATGCGTTTAAAGCATGAAAGTCTTAAAAATAACCAGAGCGCTTTAGAAGAAGTTTTAAGGCTTTTAGATCAAAAACACCAGCTTTTAAATCAGTGGCACGCTTTGGATAAAAGCACGAAATTAAGCGATGAAATTTATCAAACTCAAGCCAAACGCTTAGAATTGCAAGGGGCTCAAAATATTTTAAAAACCACGATTGGGATTTTCCAAAAAGACAGCGATGAGGCTATAAGCATCGTTAAATCTCAAGTTAAAAACCAGCTTTTTAAATTGGTTTATGTGTTTTTAGCAGCCCTTTTGAGCGTGGTGTTTGCTTGGATTTTAAAAATCATTTCCAGTAAATACATTGAAAATAATGAGCGCGTCTATACCGTGAATAAAGCCATTAACTTCGTGAATGTGAGCGTGATCATTTTAATCTTTCTTTTTTCGTATTTAGAAAATGTTACTTACTTGGTCACGGTTTTAGGTTTTGCGAGCGCGGGTTTAGCGATTGCGATGAAAGATTTGTTCATGAGCTTGCTTGGGTGGTTTATTATTTTGATTGGGGGGAGCGTGCATGTGGGCGATAGGGTGCGTATCGCTAAGGGGACGGATATTTTTATTGGCGATGTGTTGGATATTTCTATGTTGCACATTACGATTTTAGAAGACGTAACCTTTACCACTTATACGAACAACAGGAGAGCGGGCCGGATTATCTTTGTGCCTAACAATTACATTTTCACCACCATGTTTGCTAATTACAGCCATTTTGGGATGAAAACGGTTTGGGATGGGGTGGATTTTTGCGTTACATTTGATTCTGATTTTAAAAAAGCTTCTAAAATTGCGCTCAATGTCGCTACAGAATTGTCTAAAGAATACACGGATATTACCTATAAACAGCTCAATAAAATGCGCGACCGGTATTCTTTAAGGAGTTTGAGCGTGAAGCCTCGATGCTTTTTGATGCCTGAAAGTAACGGGATAAAGATTTCAGTGTGGTATCAAACCAATTCGTATGCGACCATGTCTTTAAGGAGCAAGATTGTGGCTGAAATTGTTGAAGCTTTTTTGAAAGAAGAAAATATCCATATCGCTTATACGACCAGCAAGCTGCTTAAAGTGGATGCTGATTTTCTAGGCGATGGCTTTGGGAATAAAAGGGAACAAAAATGAAAAAAGTCTATTTCAAAACTTTTGGGTGCAGGACGAATCTTTTTGACACGCAAGTGATGGGCGAGAATTTGAAGGATTTTAGCGCGACCTTAGAAGAACAAGAAGCCGATATTATTATCATCAATTCTTGCACCGTAACCAATGGGGCCGATAGCGCGGTAAGGAGTTACGCTAAAAAAATGGCACGATTAAATAAGGAAGTGCTATTTACTGGCTGTGGGGTGAAAACCCAAGGCAAGGAGCTTTTTGAAAAAGGGTTTTTAAAGGGCGTTTTTGGGCATGACAATAAAGAAAAGATTAACGCGCTTTTACAAGAAAAAAAGCGTTTTTTTATAGACGACAATTTAGAAAACAAGCACTTAGACACCACGATGGTGAGCGAGTTTGTGGGCAAGACTAGGGCGTTTATCAAGATCCAAGAAGGCTGTGATTTTGATTGCAATTATTGCATTATCCCAAGCGTGAGAGGGAGGGCTAGGAGTTTTGAAGAAAGGAAAATTTTAGAGCAAGTGGGCCTTTTATGCTCTAAAGGCGTTCAAGAAGTGGTTTTAACCGGCACCAATGTGGGGAGCTATGGGAAAGATAAAGAAAGCAATATCGCACGATTGATTAAAAAATTAAGCCAGATTGCTGGGTTAAAACGCATCAGAATTGGGAGCTTAGAGCCTAATCAAATTAACGATGAATTTTTAGAGCTTTTAGAAGAGGATTTTTTAGAAAAACATTTGCATATCGCTTTACAGCACAGCCATGATTTCATGCTAGAAAAGATGAACAGAAGAAACCGCACAAAAAGCGATAGGGAATTATTAGAGGTAATCGCTTCTAAGAATTTTGCTATCGGCACGGATTTTATTGTAGGGCATCCGGGCGAGAGTAAAAGCGTTTTTGAAGAAGCGTTTAAGAATTTAGAAAGCTTGCCCTTAACGCACATCCACCCTTTTATTTACAGCAAACGAAAAGACACCCCCTCTAGCTTGATGACTGATAGCGTGAGTTTGGAAGATTCTAAAAAGCGTTTGAATGCGATTAAAGATTTGATTTTATATAAAAATAAGGCGTTCAGGCAATTGCAACTCAAACTCAACACGCCCCTAAAAGCCTTAGTGGAAGCGCAAAAAGACGGCGAATTTAAAGCCCTAGATCAATTTTTCAACCCCATTAAAATCAAAAGCGATAAGCCTTTAAGGGCTAGTTTTTTAGAAATCAAAGAGTATGAAATTAAGGAGAGGGAAAATCATGCCGTTTTCTAAATTTTTAGAAAACCTCACCGCTCCCTTTAAACGCATCAAAAACCGCTCGCTTGTTTTGGCGTTAGGGTTTTTGATCCTTACTTTTTGCTTGCTTCTTTTTTTAGTTTTGAGCGATGTTTCTAGGCTCATATCGGGTAAGGACTTTTTTTATGTGATCCAATCCCACCCCAAACAAACTTTAATTGAAGATGAAAATTATTTTTATGCTAACAAGGGTCTTTATAAAACCAACAAAGAAGCCTTTTTAAGAGCCTATAAAATCCCAGAAAGCATGCCCATAGAAAGACGAGAAAATTTAAATAAGGTTTCTAAAATCTTTTTAGCGTTGCTTTTTTTCATTTCTAGCATGCTTTTTGGGATCTTTTGGCGCTTGCCCAAACGATTGGATACTAAAATGAGTTTAGAGAGCGCAACTAAAAACGAATTAGAAAATGCATTCCAGCGATACGATGCGCTAGGGGTGCGTTTTGAAGATATTGCAGGGGTGGATGAAGTTAAAGAAGAATTATTAGAAGTGATAGATTATTTAAAAAACCCTAAAAAATACCAGGATTTAGGGATTTTTCTCCCTAAAGGCGTGCTTTTAATCGGGCCTCCTGGAGTGGGGAAAACCATGATCGCTAAAGCCTTAGCGAGTGAAGCTAGAGTGCCGTTTTTTTATGAAAGCGGGAGCGCGTTTTCTCAAATTTATGTGGGGGCTGGGGCTAAAAAAGTGCATGAACTTTTCATGCACGCTAAAAGGCATGCCCCCTCTATTATTTTTATTGATGAAATTGACGCTCTGGGTAAGGCTAGGGGAGGGCATAGGAGCGATGAAAGAGAGGCCACGCTCAATCAGCTTTTAACCGAAATGGATGGGTTTTTGCAAAACGATGAGGTGGTGGTGATAGGAGCGACTAACCAAATGGAAGTGATGGATGAAGCGCTATTAAGGAGCAAGCGTTTTGATCGGCGCATTTTCATTTCTTTACCGGATCTACTAGAAAGGCAGAGCATTTTAGAAAAGCTTTTAGAAAACAAAAAGCATGCGCTCAATTACCTTAAGATCGCTAAAATTTGCGTGGGTTTTAGCGGGGCGATGTTAGCGACTTTAATCAATGAAAGTGCTCTAAACGCCCTAAAACACCAACGAACCGAAATCATTGAGAGCGACATTTTAGAAGTGAAAGACAAGATCGCTTACGGCAAGAAAAAGCCTCAAACCTTAGACGAAAACCAAAAAGAATTGGTCGCTTTATATCAAAGCGCGAAAGCCTTGAGCGCGTACTGGCTAGAAATTGAATTTGATAAAGCGCCAATATTAGGGGAATTTATCGCTTTTAATGAAAATAAAATCCATAGCGAGAGCGAGATTAAAAATTACATTAAAGTGTATTTGAGCGGGACAATTATTTTAGAGTTGCTCTATAAGGAGCGTTATAGTCTGTCTAAACAAGACTTGCAAAAAGCGAAATTTTTGAATGAATTTATGGCTAGCGAGCTTCTTTTAGCCCCTACAAAAGAGTCTTTAAGCGTTCTTTATGAAGAGCAACTGGAGTTTTTAAAGCCGCAAATTACAGCTTGCAAGCGGTTGAGCGCTCTGTTATTGGAGCAAGAATGTTTAGAACATTCTAATTTGTATGATTTATTGAACGGGTGAAAATGCGTTTTTTTAGTGGTTTTGGATTCATTAATGAAAGCGTTTTGTTTGAAGAGTGGCTTTTAAAAGGGGCTTATGATGTGTCAGGCTTTTCTATGGGAGCGATTAAGGCGATAGAATACGCTTATAATGAAATCTTGCAACAGCGCCGCATCAATTCTTTGTTATTGTTTTCGCCTTGCATGCTAGCGCATAAGAGTTTGGCGTTCAAACGCTTGCAACTTTCTTCGTTTCAAAAAGACCCGCAAAGCTACATGAATAACTTTTATGAAGAAGTGGGCTTGAGCGCTAAAATGGAGCGTTTTAAAAAAGAGGGTTCTTTAGAAGAATTAGAATTTTTATTGAATTACAAGTATAGTGATTCTATAATTAGAGTTTTATTAGAAAAAGGCGTGAAGATTGAAGCGTTTATCGGTTTAAAAGATAAAATCACTGACATTCAGGCCCTGTTAGAATTTTTTATGCCTTTAGTTCAAGTGTGGCAGTTTAAGGATTGTAACCATTTGTTGCAAAAATCTTAAAAAAGGTGGAAGATGAAAAAATTTGGTTTAGGGGTGTATTTGCTTCTTTTAGGTATTTTGGGCGGCTCTTTGATCATTCTAGGAGCGATAGTTGCGCCCATTGTTTTCAAAGCTTCAAGCATTTTACCTGAATTGAATCTGACTCCCTTTGAGAGCGGGAAGCTCATGGCGCAAATCTTTGTGCGTTTCAATTATGTTTTAGGCGCGATCGGTTTTGTGGTGTTACTTTATGAAATCATTTCCTTTATTTATGATAAAAGATCGTTAGTGTATTTGATCCTTGGCGTGGCGATAGGGGCGTTGTGTTTGCTCTTTGTTTTTTATTACACGCCTTATATTTTAAACGCACAAAAGGTGGGCGAAGTTGCGCTTCAAAGCGCTGAATTTGCCCGCTCGCATGCTCAAAGCGAATGGCTGTTTAAGGAATTGCTTGTGCTGGTGTGCACTTTGTTTTTTTGGCGTTTGTTTGGGAAAAATGCACTTTAGTCCCTTTGATTTAATCAAATGAGAGAGTTTTTGGCTACCATCTAGGAAATGAGAAAGTAGCATTTAATGAAAAAGTTTAAAAAGAAACCAAAAAGTATAAAACGATCGCATCAAAAAACAATCTTAAAGCGTCCTTTATGGCTTATGCCTTTACTCATCAGTGGGTTTGCTAGTGGGGTGTATGCTGATGGAACAGACATTTTGGGGCTTAGTTGGGGGGAAAAAAGCCAAAAGGTATGCGTGCATCATCCATGGTATGCTGTATGGAGTTGCGACAAATGGGAGGAAAAAACACAACAATACACAGGAAACCAACTCATAACAAAAACTTGGGCAGGGGGTAATGCGGCTAATTACTACCACACTCAAAACAACCAAAATATTACAGCCAATTTAAAAAATGATAACGGCACTTATTTTTTAAGCGGTCTGTATAACTACACCGGAGGGGAATATAATGGGGGGAATTTAGACATTGAATTAGGCAGTAACGCTACTTTTAATCTAGGTGCGAGTAGTGGGAATAGCTTCACTTCTTGGTATCCTAATGGGCATACTAATGTTACTTTTAGCGCTGGGACTATCAATGTGAATAACAGCGTAGAAGTGGGCAATCGTGTGGGATCGGGAGCTGGCATGCACACCGGCACAGCCACTTTAAACTTGAACGCTAATAAGGTTACTATCAATTCCAATATCAGCGCGTATAAAACTTCGCAAGTGAATGTAGGCAATGCTAACAGCGCCATTACCATTAATTCGGTTTCTTTAAGTGGGGATACTTGCAGTTCTTCAGTTAGCGTTGGGATAGGGGCTAATTGCTCCACTTCAGGGCCTAGCTATTCTTTTAAAGGGACGACTAACGCTACTAATACGACCTTTAGCAATGCAAGCGGTAGTTTCACTTTTGAAGAGAACGCCACTTTTAGTGGGGCGAAATGGAATGGGGGGGCATTCACTTTCAATAAAGAGTTTAAAGCCACCAATAACACCGCCTTTAATAGCGGTAGTTTTACTTTTAAAGGCGCAAGCTCTTTTAATGGTGCTTCGTTTAGTAACGCTTCCTATACTTTTAACAATCAAGCCACTTTCCAAAACAGCTCCTTTAATGGGGGGACTTTTACTTTTAACAACCAAAGTAATCCAACTAACAGCGCTCAGCACCCCCAAATTCTGTTTGAAAACAGCTCTTTTAGCGGCAGCACTACCACTCTTAAGGGTTCTGCGACTTTTGAGCAAGCCTTTAACAATTTAAACCAGCAATTGACGATACAAAACGCTTCGTTTGATAACGCCACTTTTAATAATACCGGTAAAATCACTATAGAAAAAGAGGCAAGTTTTAACAACACGACTTTTAACACTTCTATTAATACAAACAACATGAGTGTTACCGGTGGCGTTACTTTAAGCGGTAAGAATGATTTGAACAATGGCTCAACCCTTGATTTTGGGAGTTCTAAAATCACTCTCACTCAAGGGACGACTTTCAACCTCACAAGTTTAGGGGATAAAAATAGCGTAACGATTTTAAATTCTAGCGGTGGGATCACTTATAATCATCTTTTAAACCATGCGCTCAATAGCCTGACAAACGCCTTAAAAACAACTGAAAGCCCTTCAAAGCCGCAAAGTTTCGCTCAAGGTTTGTGGGATATGATCACTTACAATGGGGTTACTGGACAGCTTTTGAGCGAAAACGCTGCAACATCTAAACCCGCTGACTCTTCGCCCCCTAAATCCTCTTCAAACCCTACGCAAGTCTATCAAGTGGGCTACAAAATAGGGGATACTATCTACAAACTGCAAGAAACTTTTGGTCCTAATTCCATCATTATTCAAGCTTTAGAGAGCGGGACTTACACGCCACCCCCTGTCATTAACGGCTCCAAATTTGACTTATCCGCTTCAAATTATATCAATTCTAACATGCCTTGGTATGATCATAAATATTACATCCCCAAATCCCAAAATTTTACAGAGAGCGGGACTTATTACTTGCCGAGCGTTCAAATATGGGGGAGCTACACTAACTCGTTTAAACAGACCTTTAGCGCGAGTAATAGCAATCTGGTGATTGGGTATAACGCAACATGGACTGGAAATAGCGTTTCTTCTAGCGGCACGGTGTCTTTTGGGGACACTTCAGGGAGCGCTCTTAATGGGCATTGCGGGCCTTGGCCGTATTATCAATGCACAGGCACGACTAACGGCGCTTATAGCGCTTATCATGTGTATATCACAGCGAATCTGCGTTCTGGCAATCGTATAGGCACCGGTGGGGCAGCCAATCTCGTCTTTAATGGGGTAGATAGTATCAATATCGCTAACGCTACTATCACGCAACATAACGCCGGGATTTATTCAAGCTCCATGACTTTTTCCACGCAAAACATGGATAATTCGCAGAATTTGAGTGGCCTAAACGCTAACGGCAAACTTTCCGTGTATGGCGCAACTTTCACTAACCAAGCCAAAGACGGGAAATTCACTTTCAATGCGGGGCAAGCGACTTTTGAAAACACCAACTTTAATGGAGGGAGTTACCAATTCAGCGGCGATAGCTTGAATTTTTCAAATAACAACCAGTTTAATAGCGGTTCGTTTGAGATTGGCGCAAAAAACGCTTCGTTCAATAACGCTAACTTTAACAACAGCGCTTCTTTTAATTTCAATGATTCTAGCGCGACCACTTCGTTTGTGGGGGGTTTCACTAACGCTAATTCAAATTTGCAAATTGCCGGGAGTGCTGTTTTTGGGAACCCTACCAATAGTAATGACTCTCAAAATAACGCTAATTTTAATAATACCGGCTCTGTGAATATTTCAGGGAATGCAACCTTTGATAATGTGGTTTTTAATAGCCCTACGAACACAAGCGTGAAAGGGCAGGTTACTTTAAATAATATCACTTTAAAAAATTTAAACGCTCCTTTGTCTTTTGGCGATGGAACAATCACTTTTAACGCTCATTCTGTTATTAATATTGATGAATCTATCACTAATGGCAACCCTATCACCCTTGTAAGCTCTTCTAAAGAAATTGAATACAACAACGCTTTCAGTAAAAATCTATGGCAGCTCATCAACTACCAAGGGCATGGGGCAAGCAGTGAAAAGCTCGTCTCTAGCGCGGGTAATGGCGTCTATGATGTGGTGTATTCTTTCAATAACCAAACCTACAATTTCCAAGAAATTTTTTCACAAAACAGCATTTCTATCCGGCGTTTGGGCGTTGGCATGGTGTTTGATTATGTGGATATGGAAAAATCGGATCGTTTGTATTATCAAAACGCTCTCGGTTTTATGACCTACATGCCTAACAGCTATAACAATAATTTAGGGAATCCAAACAACACCATTTACTATTACGACAACAGCATTGATTTTTATGCGAGCGGGAAAACTCTATTCACTAAAGCGGAATTTTCTCAAACGTTCACCGGGCAAAACAGCACGATCGTTTTTGGGGCTAAAAATATATGGACGGATGCGAGCGATGTGCCGCAATCTAATGCAATCATTCGCTTTGGGGACAATAAGGGGGCAGGAAGTAATGATTCGAGCGGGCATTGCTGGAATTTGCAATGCATAGGCTTTATTACAGGGCATTATGAAGCGCAAAAGATTTACATCACCGGTAGCATTGAAAGCGGGAATCGCATTTCTAGCGGTGGGGGCGCGAACCTTAATTTTAACGGGCTTCAAGGCATTCTTTTAACGAACGCGACTTTGTATAACCGCGCTGCTGGCACGCAAAGCTCTTCTATGAATTTTGTTTCTAACAGCGCGAACATTCAGGCTCAAAACTCCTATTTTATAGACGATACCGCGCAAAATAAAGGCAACCCTAATTTTAGTTTCAACGCTTTGAATCTGGATTTTTCTAACAGCTCTTTTAGAGGCTATGTGGGGCAAACGCAATCTGTTTTTAAATTCAATGCCGTTAATGCGATCAGTTTCACTAACAGCTCTAATTTAAGCTCTGGTTTGTATCAAATGCAAGCTAAAAGCGTGTTGTTTGACAATTCCAATTTAAGCGTTTCAGTGGGGACAAGCAGCATTAAAGCCAATGCGATCAGTCTTTCTCAAAACGCCTCAATCAATGCGAGTAACCATTCAACCTTGGATCTTCAAGGCGATTTGAATTTGAACGACACCAGCTCGCTCAACCTCAACCAAAGCACCATTAATGTTTCTAACAATGCCACGATCAACGATTATGCGAGCTTGATTGCGAGTAATGGCTCTCACCTTAATTTTAACGGAGCGGTCCATTTCAATTCAGCGAATATTACTACGAGTTTGAGTGATTCCTCTATCGTGTTTAAGGGAGCGGTCTCTTTAGGAGGGCAGTTTAATTTAAGCAATAACTCTTCTTTAGATTTTCAAGGCTCTAGCACTATCACCTCTAACACGGCGTTTAATTTCTATGATAACGCTTTTTCTCAAAGCCCCATCACTTTCCATCAAGCCCTTGACATTAAAGCGCCCTTAAGTTTGGGAGGCAACCTCTTAACCCCTAACAACAGCAGCGTGCTGGATTTAAAAAACAGCCAGCTTGTTTTCAGCGATCAAGGGAGTTTGAATATCGCTAACATTGATTTACTAAGCGATCTAAACGATAATAAAGATCGTGTGTATAACATCATTCAAGCGGGTATGAACAATAATTGGTATGAGCGTATCAACTTCTTTGGCATGCGCATCAATGATGGGATCTATGATGCTATTAACCAGACTTATAGTTTCACTAACCCTCTCAATAACGCCCTAAAAATCACCGAGAGTTTTAAAGACAACCAATTAAGCGTTACGCTCTCTCAAATCCCGGGTATTAAAAACACGCTCTATAACATTGGCTCTGAAATCTTTAACTACCAAAAAGTTTATAACAACGCTAATGGCGTGTATTCTTATAGCGATGATGCAGAAGGCGTGTTTTATCTCACGAGCAATGTGAAAGGCTATTACAACCCTAACCAATCCTATCAAGCCAGCGGCAGCAATAACACCACGAAAAATAATAATCTCACCTCTGATTCTTCTGTCATCTCGCAAACCTATAACGCGCAAGGCAACCCTATTAGCGCGTTGCATGTCTATAACAAGGGCTATAATTTCAACAATATCAAAGCGTTAGGGCAAATGGCTCTCAAACTCTACCCTGAAATCAAAAAGATATTGGGGAATGATTTTTCGCTCTCAAGTTTGAGCGATCTAAATTCTAATGCGCTAAACCAGCTTACCAAACTCATCACGCCTAACGATTGGAAAAACATTAACGAGTTGATTGATAACGCAAATAATTCGGTGGTGCAAAATTTCAATAACGGCACTTTGATTGTGGGAGCGACTAAAATAGGGCAAACAAACACCAATAGCGCGGTTGTTTTTGGGGGATTGGGCTATCAAAAGCCTTGCGATTACACCGATATTGTGTGCCAAAAATTTAGAGGCACTTATTTGGGGCAGCTTTTGGAGTCCAGCTCGGCTGATTTGGGCTATATTGACACGACTTTTAACGCTAAAGAAATTTATCTTACCGGCACTTTAGGGAGTGGGAACGCATGGGGGACTGGGGGGAGCGCTAGCGTAACTTTTAACAGCCAAACTTCGCTCATTCTCAATCAGGCTAATATCGTAAGCTCGCAAACCGATGGGATCTTTAGCATGCTGGGTCAAGGGGGTATTAATAAGGTTTTCAATCAAGCCGGGCTCGCTAATATTTTGGGCGAAGTGGCGATGCAATCCATTAATAAAGCCGGGGGATTAGGGAATTTAATAGCAGATACGCTAGGGAGTGATAGCGTGATTGGAGGGTATTTAACGCCTGAACAAAAAAATCAAACCCTAAGCCAGCTTTTGGGGCAGAATAATTTTGATAACCTCATGAACGATAGCGGTTTGAATACGGCGATTAAGGATTTGATCAGACAAAAATTAGGCTTTTGGACGGGGCTAGTGGGGGGATTAGCCGGGTTGGGGGGCATTGATTTGCAAAACCCTGAAAAGCTTATAGGGAGCATGTCAATCAATGATTTATTAAATAAAAAAGGGTTGTTTAATCAGATCACCGGCTTTATTTCCGCTAACGATATAGGGCAAGTCATAAGCGTGATATTGCAAGATATTGTCAAACCGAGCAACGCTTTAAAAAACGATGCAGCCGCTTTAGGCAAACAAATGATTGGCGAATTTTTAGGCCAAGACACGCTCAATTCTTTAGAAAGCTTGTTGCAAAACCAGCAGATTAAAAGCGTTTTAGACAAAGTCCTAGCGGCTAAAGGTTTAGGGCCTATTTATGAACAAGGTTTGGGGGATTTGATCCCTAATCTTGGTAACAAGGGGCTTTTCGCTCCTTATGGCTTGAGTCAAGCGTGGCAAAAAGGGGATTTTAGTTTCAACGCGCAAGGCAATGTTTTTGTGCAAAATTCCACTTTCTCTAACGCCAATGGAGGTGCACTTAGTTTTAACGCAGGGAATTCGCTCATTTTTGCCGGAAACAATCATATTTCATTCACTAACCACGCTGGAACGCTTCAATTATTGTCCGATCAAGTTTCTAACATTAACATCACCACGCTTAATGCGAGCAACGGCCTTAAGATTAACGCCGCTAATAACAATGTTTCTGTGTCTCAAGGCAATCTGTTTATCAACGCTAGTTGCGCGCAACAAGGCACTCCAACGACAGCTAACGCTACAAACCCTTGCACCACCGCTCAAAATAACGCTTCTTCTAATAACGCGTCAAATAACGCGCCAATCGCCTTAAATAATAACGATGAGAGCTTGATGATTACGGCGAATGATTTCAATTTTTCAGGCAATATTTACGCTAACGGGGTGGTTGATTTTTCAAAGATTAAAGGCTCTGCAAACGTTAAAAACCTGTATCTTTACAATAACGCTCAATTCCAAGCCAACAACCTCACGATTTCCAACCAAGCGGTGTTAGAAAAAAACGCCAGCTTTGTAACGAATAATTTAAACATTCAAGGAGCGTTTAACAACAACGCCACGCAAAAAATAGAGGTGCTTCAAAATTTAGTGATCGCTTCAAACGCTTCTTTAAGTACCGGTGTTTATGGGTTAGGAGTAGGGGGGGCGTTGAATAATTTTGGAGCGATACATTTTAATTTAGAAAACATTCAAACGCCAGTACCGCTCATTCAAACAGAGGGGATCATTAATCTCAACACCACCCAAACGCCTTTTATGAATGTCAATAATGTCATGGCCAATAACACGACTTACACTTTATTAAAAAGCAGCCGTTACATTGATTACAATATCAACCCCGATAGCTTGCAATCGTATTTGAAGCTCTATACCTTAATCAATATCAACGGAAACCACATAGAGGAAAAAAACGGCGTGTTGACTTATTTGGGTCAACGGGTTTTATTACAAGATAAGGGGTTATTGTTAAGCGTAGCGCTGCCTAACTCAAATAATGCCTCTCAAAACCATATTTTAAGCCTTTCTGTCCTTCATGATCAGATAAAAATGTCTTATGGCAATAAGATCATGGATTTTACCCCCCCTACCTTACAAGATTACATTGCGGGCATTCAAGGGCAAAGCGCGCTCAATCAAATTGAAGCGATAGGGGGGAATAACGCTATCAAGTGGCTTTCAACATTGATGATAGACACTAAAGAAAACCCGCTTTTTGCACCAATTTATTTAGAAAACCACTCTTTGAATGAAATCTTAGGCGTAACAAAAGATCTTTTAAACACCGCAAGCTTGATTTCTAACCCTAATTTTAGGGATAACGCTACCAACCTTTTAGAATTGGCGAGTTACACCCAACAAACCAGCCGTTTAACCAAACTCTCTGATTTTAGGGCTAGAGAGGGAGAGTCTGATTTTTCTGAGCGCTTGTTAGAGCTTAAAAACAAGCGTTTTAGCGATCCTAATCCTGGAGAGGTTTTTGTCAAATACTCTCAACCTAGCAAACACCAAAATAACCTTTGGGTTCAAGGGATTGGGGGAGCGAGCTTTATTTCTGGGGGCAATGGCACGCTTTATGGCTTGAATGTGGGCTATGATCGGTTGGTTAAAAATGTGATCCTTGGGGGTTATGTGGCTTATGGGTATAGCGACTTTAATGGGAATATCATGCATTCTTTGGGTAATAATGTGGATGTGGGGATGTATGCGAGGGCCTTTTTAAAAAGAAACGAATTCACTTTGAGCACGAATGAAACTTATGGAGGCAATGCAACTAGTATCAATTCTTCTAATTCTTTGCTCTCTGTGTTGAACCAACGCTACAACTACAACACCTGGACAACGAGCGTGAATGGGAATTACGGCTATGATTTCATGTTCAAACAAAAAAGCGTGGTGCTAAAACCTCAAGTGGGCTTGAGCTATCATTTTATAGGCTTGAGCGGGATGAAAGGCAAAATGAATGATGCCGCTTACAAACAATTTCTCATGCATTCAAACCCCTCTAACGAATCGGTTTTAACGCTCAACATGGGGTTGGAGAGCCGTAAATATTTTGGCAAAAATTCCTATTATTTTGTAACAGCGATGTTGGGCAGGGATCTTTTAATCAAATCTAAAGGCGACAATGTGGTGCGTTTTGTGGGTGAAAACACTTTATTGTATCGCAAGGGGGAAATTTTTAACACTTTTGCGAGCGTGATCACAGGAGGCGAAATGCATTTGTGGCGTTTGATGTATGTGAATGCGGGGGTGGGGCTTAAAATGGGCTTGCAATACCAAGACATTAATATAACCGGGAATGTGGGCATGCGAGTGGCGTTTTAGCTTTTTTGCTATAATGCTTCGTTCAAATTTTATGGTTAGGTTTTTTCCATGTTTAATTATGAAGAGCTGTTTCAAACTCACAAAACCCCTTTTTACCTCTATGATTTTGACAAGATCAAACAGGCTTTTTTGAATTATAAAGAAGCGTTTAGGGGGCGTAAATCTTTGATTTGCTACGCTTTAAAGGCGAATTCCAATTTGAGTATTCTCTCTTTATTGGCGCATTTAGAGAGCGGGGCGGATTGCGTTTCCATAGGCGAGATACATAGGGCTTTAAAAGCCGGGATCAAGCCTTATAAAATCGTGTTTAGCGGGGTGGGTAAGAGCGCGTTTGAAATAGAACAAGCCCTAAAACTCAACATTTTATTTTTGAATGTAGAAAGTTTTATGGAATTAAAAACGATTGAAACAATCGCTCAATCTTTAGGGATAAAGGCTAGGATTTCCATTCGAATCAACCCTAACATTGACGCTAAAACGCACCCCTATATTTCTACCGGTTTGAAAGAAAATAAATTCGGCGTGGGAGAAAAAGAAGCTTTAGAAATGTTTCTTTGGGCTAAAAAAAGCGCGTTTTTAGAGCCTGTTAGCGTGCATTTTCATATCGGCTCACAGCTCTTAGATTTAGATCCGATTATAGAAGCGAGCCAAAAGGTGGCTAAAATCGCTAAATCTTTGATCGCTCTAGGGATAGATTTGCGTTTTTTTGATGTGGGCGGAGGGATTGGCGTGAGCTATGAAAATGAAGAGACTATCAAGCTTTATGATTACGCGCAAGGGATTTTAAACGCGCTTCAAGGCTTGGATTTGACCATTATTTGTGAGCCGGGCCGATCCATCGTGGCTGAGAGTGGGGAATTGATCACGCAGGTTTTGTATGAAAAAAAGGCTCAAAACAAGCGCTTTGTAATCGTAGATGCGGGCATGAATGATTTTTTACGCCCGAGTTTGTATCATGCTAAGCATGCCATAAGGGTTATAACGCCCTCTAAGGGGCGTAAGATCTCGCCTTGCGATGTGGTAGGGCCTGTGTGCGAGAGCAGCGACACTTTTTTAAAAGATGTCCATTTGCCAGAATTAGATCCAGGCGATAAAATAGTCATAGAAAAGGTTGGAGCTTATGGCTCTAGCATGGCCAGTCAATACAATTCGCGCCCCAAACTCTTAGAATTAGCCCTAGAAGATCATAAAATCAGAGTGATAAGAAAAAGAGAGGCTTTAGAAGATTTATGGCGGTTAGAAGAAGAAGGCTTAAAAGGGGTTTGATTAGATGCAAAAGAATTTGGATAGTCTTTTAGAAAATTTAAGGGCTGAAATTGATGCGTTGGATAATGAATTGAGCGATCTTTTAGACAAACGCTTAGAAATCGCTTTAAAAATCGCTCTCATCAAACAAGAAAGCCCCATTTATTGCCCTAAAAGAGAGCGAGAAATTTTAAAACGACTCAGCCAAAGGGACTTCAAACATTTGAATGGAGAAATTCTTACGGGTTTTTATGCAGAGGTTTTTAAGATTTCTAGAAAATTTCAAGAAAACGCCCTCAAAGAGTTAAAAAAATAAAAGAGAGTTGTTATGTTTGAAAAAATTGCCCTAGCGCATAAGGACTTGTTTTCAAGGTTTTTAAGCGCTCAAAAAATCGTTTTATCGGATGTGAGTTTTACCAATTGTTTCTTGTGGCAGCACGCAAGGCTCATTCAAGTGGCGGTGATTAGGGATTGTTTGGTGATTCAAACCACTTATGAAAATCAAAAACCCTTTTATTTCTACCCTATCGGTAAGAGGCCGCATGAATGCGTGAAAGAGCTTTTGAAATTAGAAAAAAATTTAAGATTCCACTCCCTGACTTTAGAGCAAAAAGACGATTTGAAAGACAATTTTGTAGGGGTGTTTGATTTCACTTACAACCGAGACAGGAGCGATTATGTTTATTCTATTGAAGAATTGATCGCTTTAAAAGGGAAAAAATACCATAAGAAAAAAAACCACTTAAACCAGTTTCTAACCAATCATGCGAATTTTGTTTATGAAAAAATTTCTCCTCAAAATAAAAAGGAAGTTCTAGAAGCTTCTCAAGCGTGGTTTTTAGAAAGCCAAACCGATGATATAGGGTTAATCAATGAAAATAAGGGCATTCAAAGCGTGTTAGAAAATTATGAAAGCTTGGATGTGAAAGGGGGGCTTATTAGGGTTAATGGGGAAATAGTCTCGTTTAGTTTTGGAGAAGTTTTAAACGAAGAGAGCGCGCTCATCCACATTGAAAAAGCCCGCGCAGATATTGCAGGCGCGTATCAGATCATCAACCAACAATTGCTTTTGAATGAATTTAGCCATCTAACTTACGCTAACAGAGAAGAAGATCTAGGATTAGAGGGTTTGAGAAGGTCTAAAATGAGCTATAACCCGGTGTTTTTGATAGACAAATACGAAGCGGTTGCTAGAAATTAAATGATTTTTGGGGATTTTAAATATCAAAAAAGCGTTAAAAAACTCACAGCCACCAATCTTAACGAGCTTAAAAACGCCCTGGATTTCATCTCTCAAAATAGGGGGAAGGGGTATTTTGTGGGGTATCTTTTGTATGAAGCGCGATTAGCGTTTTTAGATGAAAATTTTCAAAGCCAAACCCCTTTTTTGTATTTTGAACAATTTTTAGAAAGAAAAAAATATTCTTTAGAGCCTTTAAAAGAGCATGCGTTTTACCCTAAAATCCACAGCTCTTTAGATCAAAAAACTTATTTCAAGCAGTTTAAGGCCGTTAAAGAGCATCTCAAAAACGGCGATACCTATCAAGTGAATTTGACAATGGATTTATTTTTAGACAC
Organism: Helicobacter pylori; assembly: GCF_011140715.1. Taxonomy (GTDB): domain Bacteria; phylum Campylobacterota; class Campylobacteria; order Campylobacterales; family Helicobacteraceae; genus Helicobacter; species Helicobacter pylori_DA. The sequence continues at coordinate 71,167 of NZ_SFZZ01000075.1, forward strand.
TAAAGCCAAACTGAAGCATGTTTTTTGCGAGGTAGCGCACAACCAAAACACGCCTTTTAAGGCTTTGATAGAAAATGAGTTTGGGAGCGTTTTAAGCTTTTCGCCGGAATTGTTTTTTGAATTAGAGTTTTTAGACACAGCGATTAAGATTATCACAAAACCCATGAAAGGCACGATCGCTCGCTCAAAAAACCCCTTGATAGATGAAAAAAACCGATTGTTTTTGCAAAATGATGACAAAAATAGAAGCGAAAATGTGATGATCGTGGATTTATTGCGTAACGATTTGAGCCGCTTGGCCTTAAAAAATAGCGTGAAAGTCAATCAATTGTTTGAAATCATCAGCTTGCCGAGCGTGTATCAAATGATAAGCGAGATTGAAGCTCAATTGCCCCTAAAAACCAGTTTGTTTGAGATTTTTAAGGCGTTGTTCCCTTGCGGATCGGTTACCGGATGCCCTAAAATAAAAACCATGCAAATCATTGAAGATCTAGAAAAACGCCCTAGGGGGGTGTATTGCGGGGCGATAGGCATGGTTGAAGAAAAAAAAGCCCTTTTTAGCGTGCCTATCCGCACTTTAGAAAAAAGAGCGCGCGAAGATTTTTTGCATTTGGGGGTAGGGAGTGGGGTAACTTATAAAAGTAAAGCGCTAAAAGAATATGAAGAGAGCTTTTTAAAATCCTTTTTTGTGATGCCTAAAATAGAATTTGAGATTATAGAGACGATGAAAGTTATCAAAAGGGATCAAAAATTAGAGATCAATAATAAAAACGCCCATAAAGAACGCTTAATGCATAGCGCCCAATACTTTAATTTCAAATGCGATGAAAATCTTTTGGACTTTGAATTGGAAAAAGAAGGGGTTTTAAGGGTTTTATTGAATAAAAAGGGAAAGCTCATTAAAGAATATAGACCCCTAGAGCCTTTAAAAAGCCTAGAAATCCGTTTGAGTGAAGCCCCCATTGACAAACACAATGATTTTTTATACCACAAGACCACTTACGCCCCTTTTTATCAAAAGGCTCGAGCGCTCATTAAAAAAGGCGTTATGTTTGATGAAATCTTTTATAACCAGGATTTGGAACTCACTGAGGGCGCTAGGAGCAACCTTATTTTAGAAATCCATAACAGGCTTTTAACCCCTTATTTTAGCGCGGGTGCGTTAAACGGGACGGGTGTTATGGGATTGTTAAAAAAGGGTCTTGTTGGGCATGCCCCTTTAAAATTACAAGATTTGCAAAAAGCGGCTAAAATCTATTGCATTAATGCTTTATACGGCTTAGTGGAGGTGGGAATAAAATAACTATAAAAATAGAAGCGGCTAAAACCTCATTTTTAGAAATAGGTTACCAAATAGAACAAAAAAGTTAAAACTCGCCTATAATAATTATAATGATTAAAGTTTTCACATTCATTATAAATCCGTTTACACAATTATTTTATAAATTCAACAGAGGGTTTTTAGGAACTCTCATCAAAAAAATAAGGAACATAACATGAGACATGGAGATATTAGTAGCAGCCCCGATACTGTGGGTGTAGCGGTAGTTAATTATAAGATGCCTAGACTCCACACTAAAGAACAAGTGTTGGAAAATTGTCGCAATATCGCTAAGGTGATTGGTGGGGTCAAACAGGGTTTGCCTGGGTTGGATCTGATTATTTTCCCTGAATACAGCACGCATGGGATCATGTATGACAGACAAGAGATGTTTGACACAGCCGCAAGCGTTCCTGGAGAAGAAACCGCAATCTTTGCTGAGGCTTGTAAGAAAAACAAGGTTTGGGGAGTGTTCTCTTTGACTGGTGAAAAACACGAGCAAGCTAAAAAGAATCCCTATAATACTTTGATTCTTGTCAATGATAAGGGTGAGATCGTGCAAAAATACCGCAAAATCTTGCCTTGGTGCCCTATTGAATGCTGGTATCCTGGGGATAAAACCTATGTGGTTGATGGGCCTAAGGGCTTGAAAGTTTCTTTGATCATTTGCGATGATGGGAACTACCCTGAAATTTGGCGCGATTGCGCGATGCGTGGGGCAGAGCTTATTGTGCGCTGTCAAGGTTACATGTATCCGGCTAAGGAGCAACAAATTGCGATAGTGAAAGCCATGGCGTGGGCTAATCAATGTTATGTAGCGGTAGCGAATGCGACCGGCTTTGATGGGGTGTATTCCTATTTCGGGCATTCTAGCATTATTGGTTTTGACGGGCATACTTTGGGCGAATGCGGGGAAGAAGAAAATGGTCTTCAATACGCTCAACTTTCCGTGCAACAAATCCGTGATGCGAGGAAATACGACCAAAGCCAAAACCAACTCTTCAAACTCTTGCACAGAGGTTATAGTGGGGTTTTTGCTAGTGGCGATGGGGATAAGGGTGTGGCGGAATGCCCTTTTGAGTTCTATAAAACTTGGGTTAATGACCCCAAAAAAGCTCAAGAAAATGTAGAAAAAATCACTCGCCCAAGCGTGGGTGTGGCCGCTTGTCCTGTGGGCGATTTGCCCACGAAATAAGGGGCGAAAGGAGGGGGGCTTCATAGAAGCTTAAAGCATTTTTAATATCTCTTTTTAGAACGCTTAAAAACCACCAAAAGATTACAAGTATTTCGTTAAAGACAGATTATTGATTTTATTCGTGGAAGCCAGAACAGCGTTATAATTGTTAGTGAGATTGGAAAACTTGTTATAAGTTTCTGCCATATCCGTGCCGGTCGTTTCCCCACGAATGCTTTGAACTTGCGTTTTTAAAACTTCATTACGCCTGATAATGTTCTCAAACGCTTTACCATGAGCGCCGTTTTTAGCGATCATTTTTTCTATGTGATCGCTCAAGTGATCTATAAGGGTGATGCCGTTTTGAATGCCTAAATTACGCATATCGCTAGAATAAGTATCCCCTAAAGCGTCCGGGCGATAAATCCCTTTTCTTACAGAAGTGATGGTATTTTCTAATTGATCAAAAAAATTCACGCTTGGCTTGTCAATAATGAGAGCGTTATTAGCGTTTAATTTAAGGCTTGGTTTGTCGCTGTGCAAGGCGTTTTGAGAAAAATCATTCGCGTCTTTATCAAAAAGCATGAACTGCATTTTGGTGTTTGAGTGCATGTTGTCTTGGATAATGACTTTTCCCTCTTCATTCAAATTGACAGAAAGGTTGTCTTTAGCTTGTTTTAACAATTCAATAAATTGCTCCTTGCTTTCTTTTGAAGTAGGGTTATCGCTGATTTGTTGGTAGATTGCAGGGTCAGTATTGCTGTAATTGAGCGCGATACTCATCGCATCCATAAGTTGCCTGTAAGTTACTTCATTGGGTTTAGACGCTTGAATATCAGCGCTTGTGGGGTCATAAAGCGGGATTTTAACGCCATTAGACAAACTCAAAAAAGCCCCATTAGGATCCAAATTCATTTGCGCTTCTAAAAACGAACCATTCACATCGTTTAATTTCATGTTAAAAACGCTATTTTCTAAACTCCCCTTAGAGACTTCACTCAGTTTAGTAGAGCCATTAGCCACGCCATTTTGAGCGGTTTGAGCGACATTGCTTTCTAATTTTGCCCCTTCTTTATTGAAATAGGTTTTTTGGTATTCGCTCGCGTTATTAGTGGGGATACCGGCCACTTCTAGCCCTTTTTGATCTAGGGTGCTTAAAGCCAAAGAAATAGGCGATTCTTTAGAAGAATTATCAATGATCCTCAAACGCCCGTTTGTTGCAATTTCCACATCCACTTCATTATTAAAGCGTTCTTTAATCGCATCTTTCAGATCTTTAATCGTAGAGTTTTTCACGTCTAAAAGAATGGGAATGTCCAAATAAACAGGGAGGTTTGGGATTTGAATAGCACTTTCATCGCCCAAACGGCTGGCGTTGATTTTTAAAGTTTCCACCTTATCGCCAAAAATCTCGCTCAATTTGGTGTTTTTGTTGGCTAAAACATTGTCTTTAGTGATAAACACGCTAGGGATTTCAAGCACCTTGGGGTTATACATACTAGGCACCGCTTTAACTTGGCTCAAACTCCTATCCGTTACAAACGCGCTTTTGACATATTCAGTAACCCTTTTGCCGCTCGAACGCAAGGCGTCTAAATCATCAAAATCCCCATCGCTAGAAATCAAATGAAAATCCAAATTTTCACTGCCAGGCGTTAGGTTTTTGATCTCAATTTGCCCCCAATTGTTCAAACTCACATCCACGACTTTATTTTGCGAAGTGTTCCCGTAAGCATGACCGATTTTATCTAATAAATCGCTCACTTTAGTCGCACTTTCTTTGCTCTGGTAGGCTTTATCCAGCGCGAATTTTTCTTTAAAACTGGAGCCATCAGGCCTAATGCCCTGCAAATAAAAAAACTCTTTAGGGTCGTTGGTGGGGTCTTTATCGTTATCGCCGATGAGTTCTCGCAAGGTATCACCGGGTTTAATAAAAACTTCTTCAGGCAATGAAGAATGCTCTAAAGCGTCCATCACATCAGGGTGGAGCTTGTTTTGATTGAATAATTTAATGTTGGTGGTGATGAGCTTGTGTTTGTCTTTATCTGTGCCTAAAAACAAATCTTGCCCGCTGATATTATAAGGCACAAGGTTATCAGAGCTAATAAGCGCGTTTAAATCTTCACCATTGCCATGGTATTTCCCATTACTATCAATGGGAGGTCTATCCACCTTACTGCCCCCAAATAAAAATTCCCCCCCTATGGAGGTGTTAGCGACATTTATCATATGCTCCCTCAAGCGTTCTAAATCGTTAGCGATAGCGGCGCGAGAAGTTTCTGAATGCACATCGTTAGCGGATTGGATGAGTTTGGTTTTAAACGCCTCCATCGTTTTAGAAAATTCTTGCAAGGCTTTGTCGGTATTGAGCGTTGAAGTGTAAGCGTTTTGAGCCACATCAATGCCTTGATCCAAGGTGTTTTCTTCGTATTGGAATTTTAAATTCTGGTTATTAATGTCGCTGTTTTGATAACCATAACGGATTTTTAGCCCTGAAGCGATCTGCGTGTTAGCGTCGTTGATTTTATTTTGTAAAGCGTTTTGGTAGTGATTCATTTGGTTGTATTTAGAGCCAAAGGTAACGCGCATGATCAAATCCTTATTGGTTTTTTAACAAACAAGCTAAAAGTATTCCAAAACAAGTTAATAGCAATTGTAAGTGGTTTGAGTGGGGCAATGCGGGTTAATAATGGTGGGTTAAATGGGGTGTTTTTGAGTAAAAAAATTCTTTTAATGTGGATTTAATCTCAATTTAAAGTTAAATTTTAGCAAATACTCACTATAATAAGCGTTTATTTTAAAAAGAGCGTTCAATTTTTAAGGAATAGAAATGTCATACGCAATATTCAAACATGGCGGTAAGCAGTATAAAGTCGTTGAAGGCGATATTGTTTTACTGGATAAAATGGATAAAGAGCCTAAGGCTTTAGTGGAATTAGTGGAAGTGTTAGCCGTATCCAAAGAGGGCAAGCTCTCTTGCGGGAAACCCTTTGTGAATGGGGCTAAAATTGAAGCGGAAGTGATCAATGAAGGGCGTGGCAAAAAAGTCATCACTTTCAAAAAACGCCGCCGAAAAGACAGCAAAACCAAGCGTGGTTTTAGAAGAGATTTCACTCGTGTGAGAATCACTAAAATTGTAGCATAAAGGAGTATTAAACAATGGCACACAAGAAAGGTCAAGGGAGCACACAGAATAACAGAGATTCTGCAGGAAGACGCTTAGGCGTGAAAAAATTTGGCTCAGAATTTGTGAGAGCAGGGAATATTATCGTGCGCCAAAGAGGCACTAAAATGCATCCTGGTAATAATGTGGGCATGGGGAAAGACCATACCTTATACGCGCTCATAGATGGCGTTGTGAAGTTTGAGCATAAAGACAGAAACCGCAAAAAGGTTTCTGTGGTTAGTCAAAATTTTGGGGAGTAGGGTAACCTTTTTAGAATAAATTAAGTTTTAGGTGTTCATTAAGCACCTATAAATGCGATAAAGTATTTATAATTTAGTTCTCTACTCTTTGTAGAATATGTTGTGGAGGCTAGTTTATGAATAATGTTTTTGTTAAGGGTTTGTTTTTTTTTCTTTTTTTGTTTGGGTTCTTTTTGAAAGCATCAGAAAGCCCAAACGCCACTCTTAATCCATCTAAAGAAAATATTTCTGTTGAAGAGCAAAAGCGTTTTGGAGGCGTTTTGGTTTTTGCAAGAGGCGCTGATGGCTCAAGCATGGATCCTGCCTTAGTAACTGATGGCGAAAGCTATGTGGCAACGGGCAATATTTATGACACGCTCGTGCAATTCAAATACGGCACCACAGAAATTGAACCCGCCTTAGCGACAAGCTGGGAAATATCCCCAGATGGTCTTGTATATACCTTTCATTTACGCAAAGGGGTTTATTTCCACCAGACGAAGTATTGGAATAAAAAAGTAGAGTTTAGCGCTAAAGATGTGCTGTTTTCGTTTGAGCGCCAGATGGATAAGGCTAAACGATACTATAGCCCAGGGGCTAAAAGCTATAAATACTGGGAAGGCATGGGCATGTCTCATATTATCAAGAGCATTGAAGCTTTAGATGACTATACCATTAGATTCACGCTTAATGAGCCAGAAGCCCCGTTTTTAGCCAATTTAGGCATGGACTTTTTGAGCATTTTGAGTAAGGATTACGCTGATTATTTAGAACAAAATAATAAAAAAGACGAGTTAGCCAAAAAACCTGTTGGGACAGGGCCTTTCAAATTCTTTTTGTGGAATAAAGATGAAAAAATCATTCTTCTAAAAAATCAGGATTATTGGGGGCCTAAAGCTTATTTGGATAAGGTGGTGGTGCGCACCATTCCTAATTCTTCCACTCGCGCTTTGGCGCTGCGCACCGGTGAGATTATGCTCATGACCGGGCCTAACCTCAATGAAGTGGAGCAGTTAGAAAAACTTCCTAATATCGTGGTGGATAAAAGCCCTGGGTTGTTGGCGAGTTGGCTTTCATTGAACACGCAAAAAAAGTATTTTAACAACCCTTTAGTGCGTTTAGCCATCAACCATGCGATTAATGTTGATGATTACATTAAAGTGATTTATGAAGGCTTTGCCCAAAAAATGGTCAATCCTTTCCCGCCCACCATATGGGGTTATAACTACAGCATCAAACCCTATGAATACGATTTGGAAAAGGCTAAAGAGTTATTGAAACAAGCGGGGTATCCTAACGGCTTTAAAACCACCATTTTTACCACTTCCACTCGTAACCCAAAAGGAGCGGTGTTCATACAAGCGAGCCTAGCTAAAATTGGCATTGATGTGAAAATTGAAGTGTATGAGTGGGGGGCTTATTTGAAAAGAACGGGTCTGGGCGAGCATGAAATGGCGTTTGCAGGCTGGATGGCAGACATTGCAGATCCGGATAATTTCTTATACACCTTATGGAGCAAGCAAGCAGCCTCAGCTATACCCACTCAAAATGGTTCCTTTTATAAGAGCGACGCCTTTTCAGATCTTCTTTTAAAGGCTAAACGAGTATCGGATCAAAAGGAGAGGGAAGCCCTTTATTTAAAGGCTCAAGAAATTATCCATAAAGATGCGCCCTATGTGCCTTTAGCCTACCCTTATTCAGTGGTGCCGCATTTGTCTAAAGTTAAGGGTTATAAGACGACTGGAGTGAATGTGAATCGCTTCTTTAAGGTGTATTTAGAAAAATGAAAGGGGTTGTATGCTGAGTTTTATCATTAAGCGTATTTTATGGGCGATCCCCACGCTGTTTGGAGTGAGCATTATCGTGTTTATGATGGTGCATTTAGTGCCAGGAGATCCGGCGTTAGTGATTTTAGGCGAAAAGGCCAATCAAGCCGCTATTGACGCTTTAAGAGAGCAATTTGGCTTGAATAAGCCCTTGATAGAGCAGTATTTTTTCTTTATCAATAATGTGTTGCATGGCAATTTTGGCACTTCTATCATGACCGGTGAGCCTGTGATGCATGAGTTTTGGCAACGCTTCCCGGCTACGGTGGAATTAGCTTTGATCGCTCTGTTTATGGCTCTTGTTTTGGGTATTAGTGTTGGCGTGTTAGCCGCGATCAAACGCTATAGCGTGTTTGATTATTCCAGCATGACTTTCGCTTTAGCCGGGATTTCTATGCCCGTGTTTTGGCTAGGGCTTATGCTGATTTATATCTTCAGCGTGCAATTGGGGTGGTTGCCTGTTTTTGGGCGTTTGAGCGATGTGTATTATTTAGATGGCCCTACAGGTTTTTATTTGATAGACAGCTTGATCGCAAGGGATTATGGGGCGTTTGTGGATACGATCAAGCACTTGATTTTGCCTAGCATCGTGTTAGCCACGGTTTCTACCGCTGTTATCGCGAGGATGACTCGCGCGAGCATGGCAGAAGTGTCTAAAGAAGATTATGTGCGCACCGCTAAAGCTAAGGGGTGCAGCTCCTTTAGGGTGATTTTTGTGCACACTTTGCGTAACGCTTTAATCCCTGTAACGACTATCGCAGGCTTGATGCTGGCTGGGCTTTTAGGGGGAAGCATGATAACTGAAACGGTTTTCTCATGGCCTGGGATTGGTAAGTGGATCGTTAATGCGCTCAACCAACGCGATTTCCCGATTATCCAATCCATGTCTTTGATTATTGCCATGATGTATATTGGGGCTAACCTTTTAGTAGATGTTTTATACGCTTTTATTGATCCTAGAATAAGGTTGTCATAATGGAGTCTTTTAGAGAATTTATCCAACAATTCAAAAAAAATAAGGCGGCGGTCGTTGGGGCATGGATTGTGCTTTTATTGGTGGTTTGCGCGATTTTTGCGCCCCTTTTGGCCCCGCATGATCCTTATGCGCAAAATGCGCAAGATCGCCTTTTAAAGCCTATATGGGAGCATGGAGGGAATGCTAAATACCTTTTAGGTACCGATGATTTGGGGCGCGATATTTTGAGCCGCTTGATCTATGGGGCTAGGATTTCTTTAACCATAGGGATTGTTTCTATGGGGATTGCGGTGTTTTTTGGCACGATATTAGGGCTGATAGCGGGGTATTTTGGAGGGAAAACAGATGCAATTATCATGCGTATCATGGACATTATGTTCGCTTTGCCCTCTATTTTATTGATCGTGATTGTGGTCGCTGTGTTAGGGCCTTCACTCACTAACGCCATGCTCGCTATTGGGTTTGTAGGGATTCCTGGATTTGCAAGATTGGTGCGCAGTTCCGTGTTGGGCGAAAAAGAAAAAGAATATGTGATCGCTTCTAAAATCAATGGCTCTTCGCATCTTCGTTTGATGTGTAAGGTGATTTTCCCTAATTGCATTATCCCTTTAATCGTGCAAACGACAATGGGTTTTGCTTCCACGGTTTTAGAAGCGGCCGCGCTGAGCTTCTTAGGTCTTGGGGCCCAACCTCCCAAACCTGAATGGGGAGCGATGCTGATGAACTCCATGCAATACATCGCTACCGCTCCTTGGATGCTTGTTTTCCCTGGGGTGATGATTTTTTTAACGGTTATGAGTTTTAATCTGGTAGGCGATGGCATCATGGACGCTTTAGATCCTAAACGCGCCTCTTAAAAGGAGCTTGCATGATTTTAGAAGTTAAAGATTTAAAAACTTATTTTTTCACCGATAAGGGCGTGAATAAAGCGGTGGATGGCGTGAGTTTTGGCTTGAAAAAGTCTCAAACGCTCTGCATTGTGGGGGAGAGCGGGAGTGGGAAAAGCATCACTTCGCTTTCTATTTTGGGGTTGATTGAAAAACCCGGTCAAATTGTAGGGGGGAGTATTCAATTTTTAGGGCAGGATTTGTTGCAACTCAAAGAAAAACAGATGCAAAAAGAAATCAGGGGCAAGAAAATTGGCATGATCTTTCAAGAGCCTATGACGAGTCTAAACCCTTCCTACACGGTGGGGTTTCAAATCAATGAAGTGTTGAAAATCCACCACCCAAGCCTTAATAAAAAAGAACGCTTAGAAAGGGTGGTCTATGAATTAGAGCGCGTAGGCATCCCCCATGCCGGGGATAAATACCACGAATACCCTTTCAATCTCAGCGGGGGGCAACGCCAAAGGGTGATGATCGCTATGGCTATGGTGTGTGAGCCTGAAATCTTGATCGCTGATGAGCCGACGACGGCGTTAGATGTAACCATTCAAGCGCAGATTTTAGAATTGATGAAGGAATTGCAGCAAAAAAAAGGCACTTCTATTTTGTTTATCACCCACGATTTAGGCGTGGTGGCGCAGATCGCTGATGAAGTGGTGGTGATGTATAAAGGGCATGTGGTGGAGCAAGCGAGCGCCAAAGAGCTTTTTGCTGATCCAAGACACCCTTACACGAAAGCTCTTTTAAGCGCGATCCCTAAACCGGGCAAAGAATACCGCAAAAAACGCTTAGAAACCGTGGATGAAACCGTGGATTATTTGAGTTTTCAAAAGGAGTTACGATGAAGCTCTTAGAAGTTAAAGAATTGAAAAAATCCTATGCGATAGACAGGGGGTTATTCAAGCCTAAAAGAGTGATTCATGCGCTCAATGGGATCAGTTTTGAAGTGGAACAAAATGAAGTTTTAAGCATCGTGGGGGAGAGCGGTTGCGGGAAAAGCACGACGGCGAAAATTTTAGCCGGGATTGAAAGGCAAGATAGCGGGGCGATTTATTTCAATGGCAAGCGCCATTTGCATTTTAGCAAACAGGATTGGTTTGATTACCGCAAAAAGGTGCAAATGATTTTTCAAGATCCTTATTCTAGCCTAAACCCTCGGTGGAAAGTGGGCGAGATCATCGCTGAACCCTTGCTGTTAAATTCTCATTTTTCAAAAAAAGAAATCAAAACAAAAGTGCTAGAGATCATGCAAAAGGTGGGCTTGAAATTAGAATGGATCGATCGTTACCCTCACCAATTTTCAGGCGGTCAAAGGCAACGAATCGGCATTGCTAGGGCGCTCATTTTGCATCCTAGCGTGGTGATTTGCGATGAGCCTGTGTCTGCGTTAGACGTGTCCATTCAAGCGCAAGTGTTGAATTTGCTCTTGGATTTGCAAAAAGAAATGGGGCTGACTTATATTTTTATCAGCCATGATTTAGGGGTGGTGGAGCATATAAGCGATAAAATCATCGTAATGAATCAAGGGCAAATCGTAGAAACGGGAGATGTGGATAGCGTGATAAGCGCTCCAAAGCACCCTTATACGCAGAAATTACTCAATGCGGTGCCGCATTTGGAAAAATCCATGCAAAGATTTGCCAAATAAAAGAAAGGATTTTTAAGCTGTGTTTGTAGATAGCGTGGAAATCATCATCGCTTCGGGTAAGGGGGGGCCTGGAATGGTGAGTTTTAGGCGAGAAAAGTTTGTCATCAAAGGAGGCCCTGATGGGGGCGATGGGGGCGATGGAGGCGATGTGTATTTTGAAGTGGATAACAATACCGACACTTTAGCGAATTTTAGAGGCACTAAACACCATAAGGCTAAAAACGGGGCTCCAGGAGGCACACGAAATTGCGCGGGCAAAAAGGGCGAAGACAAAATTATTGTCGTGCCGCCAGGAACGCAAGTTTTTGTAGATGACAAGTTGTGGCTTGATTTGATCGCACCTAAAGAAAGGGTGTTAGCCTTAAAAGGAGGCAAGGGGGGGTTAGGGAATGCACATTTTAAAAGCGCGACTAAACAGCAACCCACTTATGCGCAAAAAGGCTTAGAGGGGGTTGAAAAATGCGTGCGTTTGGAATTAAAGCTCATCGCTGATATAGGGTTAGTGGGCTTCCCTAATGCGGGTAAATCCACGCTCATTTCCACCATCTCTAACGCTAAGCCTAAAATCGCTAACTATGAATTTACGACTTTAGTGCCTAATTTAGGGGTTGTGAGCGTAGATGAGAAAAGCGAATTTCTAATGGCGGATATTCCTGGCATTATTGAAGGGGCTAGTCAGGGAAAAGGCTTAGGGATTAGCTTTTTAAAGCATATTGAACGCACCAAAGTTCTAGCTTTTGTTTTAGACGCTTCCAGGTTGGATTTGGGCATTAAAGAGCAATACCAACGCTTGAGATTGGAGTTGGAAAAATTTTCACCCGCTTTAGCCAATAAGCCTTTTGGGGTGTTGCTCAATAAATGCGATGTTGTAGAAAACATTGATAAGATGACTAAGGATTTTTGCGCCTTTTTAAATTTAGAAGTGCAAAAATTAAACGCGTTTGATTTAGAGCCGTATTTAGGGTTTTTGCACCCCAATTTAACCAGCGATTTTGAAAATAACCCTGAAAATGACCCTAATGAAAAATCAGTACTCTTTGTCTTACCCCTTTCAGCGGTTAGTGCTCTTAATGTGCATGTGCTTAAATTTGTGTTGTTGAAAGCGTTACCCTAAAACGCTATTTTTAAAATGGTAGGTAACTTAAAATTTCTTGATGAGAGTTTAGGTTATCTTAATATTAGACTATTCTAATTCAAAACAAGAGTAAGTATTTAAAATGTTTTCTTTTTTAATATTTGGCAAGTGAACTTGTATTATACCAGTTGGAAAATCAAATTTATTAGGTTCTATTCCTTGCTCTATGTTAGAACGTATTCTTCTTTCTGAATCTGTGGTATATTGCGGAGTCCAAAAAAGTGGTACTTTTGGTGGCATCAAAAAATTGGAAATCGTTTAAGTCTATAGGTATAAATTGAAAATTTTCATTATAATTCAATTCTAAGACAATAGAATTTTCTATATCGATACTACTCCAATAGCCACCTACTATATTCTTTTTTGTTTTGATAAGATGATCAAATTCTTTTTTATCGTTAATTTCGCATGTCTTTTTGCCATCATGTTTCATAAAAGCATAAATTAATCCGGGTAAAGACATACTATTCAAATCATTGTATGATTTTAAAAGAAAATTATATAGTTCTGTCAACTCTTTATTCTTTTCTAAAAATCTACTTTTATTGAAATTAGGCTGATAGATTCTGTTGTTTTCAATAATTTTTAAAATATTTCTGTCTTGTATAGTCCAAAATTTCATGTTTATCCTTTGCTAACAGCTCATTAAAATTTCTTAAAAAAAATATTAACTTAAAAAATACTAATTATGTTCTTATTTAGTTTAATTAAGAAATTTTCAGATCACATCATAAAACAACTAAATATTATGCATGTTTTAAAACAAAAGCTACTTTAGAAGACTATTTTGATTTAAATCGTAGGCATTTTAATTTGAGCAGTATGATTATATTTGAAAATGGTTTAATCAAATAAGACATGCTTTTGTTGATTGTAGCGTGGTGGGGATTATAAAGAATGCTTCATAAGATGCACAAAGACACACGCATGCAAGGGTGTTGGGGTTTTGTCGTATTTTTAAAATAAATTCAAATAAAGGCGTGGAATGAAAAGATTTGTTTTATTTTTATCACTCGTGGGTGTTTGCGTTTGCGTTCAAGCTTACGCTGAGCAAGATTACTTTTTTAGGGATTTTAAATCTAGAGATTTGCCCCAAAAACTCCATCTTGATAAAAAGCTCTCCCAAACAATACAGCCATGCGTGCAACTTAACGCATCAAAACACTACACTTCTACCGGGGTTAGAGAGCCTGATGCATGCACAAAGAGTTTTAAAAAATCCGCTATCATGTCTTATGACTTAGCGTTAGGCTATTTAGTGAGCAAAAACAAACAATACGGCTTAAAGGCTATAGAAATTTTAAACGCTTGGGCTAAAGAGCTTCAAAGCGTGGATACTTATCAGAGCGAGGACAATATCAATTTTTACATGCCTTATATGAACATGGCTTATTGGTTTGTCAAAAAGGCGTTTCCTAGCCCAGAATATGAAGATTTCATTAAGCGGATGCGCCAGTATTCACAATCAGCTCTTAACACTAACCATGGGGCGTGGGGCATTCTCTTTGATGTAAGCTCTGCACTAGCGTTAGATGATCATGCTCTTTTGCAAAACAGCGCTAATCGGTGGCAAGAGTGGGTGTTTAAAGCCATAGATGAGAATGGGGTTATTCCTAGCGCGATCACTAGGAGCGATACGAGCGATTATCATGGTGGCCCCACAAAAGGCATTAAAGGGATAGCTTATACCAATTTTGCACTTCTTGCGCTAACCATATCAGGCGAATTGCTTTTTGAAAACGGGTATGATTTGTGGGGTAGTGGGGCCGGGAAAAGGCTCTCTGTGGCGTATAACAAAGTCGCAACATGGATTTTAAACCCTGAAACTTTCCCTTATTTCCAGCCTAACCTTATCGGGGTGCATAACAACGCCTATTTCATTATTTTAGCCAAGCATTATTCTAGCCCTAGTGCAGATGAGCTTTTAAAGCAAGGCGATTTACACGAAGATGGTTTCAGGCTGAAACTCCGATCGCTGTGAATTTTTTTTGTATTCAAGGTTATAGCCTTAAGGATAGCCCCATGCACTTTAATCTTTTTATGAATGGTTTAGAAAGTTTGGTTCAGTCAGCATTATTTACAAAAAGAGTTTAAAATAAACGCAATTGTATCTCTTAAAGTCGTCTTTAGAGTGCAAATGATTATCAAAATGAATCGTTTTAGTTGTAAGCGTTCTTAATTTACACTAAAATAATAAGCGTTATTGATAAGACCACATTAAAGGATAATGAATGAAAAAAATGGTTTTGGTATCGGTTTTACTAGCAGGGTTTTTGCAAGCGGTGAATTTGGATTTATCTTCGGCTAAGCTAACATGGACAGCCTTTAAAACTAAGGCTAAAACGCCAGTAAATGGGAGTTTTGAAAGCATTACTTATAAACTGGGTAAATCTCAAGATAGTTTGAAAACCCTTTTAGAGGGAGCGAGCGCGAGCATGGATAGCTTGAAAGTCAATTTAGGCGATGAATTGAAAAATAAAAATGTTAAAGAAGCTTTTTTCGCTCTTTTTAAAAACACTAACATCAAAGTAACTTTTAGGAATGTGATAGAAGGCGATCATGCAGGTTCTCTCACGGCTTATGTGAGGATGAATGAAAAGCTGGTGAAAGTGCCTATGCAATACACGATTGCTGAGGATAAGCTCGTGGTTAAAGGGGTTTTGGATTTATTGAATTTTGGCTTGAAAAACGAATTAGCGAGCTTGGCTAAACGATGCGAGAGTTTTCATGAGGGCTTGACTTGGTCGCAAGTGGAAATCCAATTTGAAAGCATGATTAAGGGATAATGTAAAATCATGGAGTTGTTGCACAGCATTAATGATTTTAATGAAGCCAAGCAGGTGATCGCTGGGGGGGTCAATTCGCCTGTGAGAGCGTTTAAGAGCGTTAAAGGCACTCCCCCCTTTATTTTAAAAGGTAAGGGGGCGTATCTTTATGATGTGGATAACAACCATTATATAGATTTTGTGCAAAGCTGGGGGCCTTTGATTTTTGGGCATGCTGATGAAGAGATTGAAAAAAATATTATTAATGCATTAAAAAAAGGCACTTCTTTTGGCGCTCCCACGGAATTAGAAACCACTTTAGCTAAGGAAATCATTTCTTGTTATGAAGGCTTAGATAAGGTGCGTTTAGTCAGTAGCGGCACGGAAGCGACCATGAGCGCGATACGACTCGCTAGAGCTTATAGCCAAAAAGACGATTTGATCAAGTTTGAGGGGTGCTATCATGGGCATAGTGACTCTTTGTTGGTGAAAGCGGGTAGCGGGTGCGCTACTTTTGGATCGCCTTCTTCTTTAGGCGTGCCGAATGATTTTAGCAAACACACTCTAGTAGCTCGTTATAACGACTTGAACTCCACAGAAGAATGCTTTAAAAAAGGCGATGTGGGTTGCGTCATCATTGAACCCATTGCCGGGAATATGGGGTTAGTGCCGGCTCAAAAAGAGTTTTTACTAGGCTTAAAGGCTTTGTGTGAAAAATACCAAGCGGTGCTGATTTTAGATGAAGTGATGAGCGGGTTTAGAGCGAGTTTGAGCGGTTCGCAAGAATTTTATGGCGTGGTGCCGGATTTGGTAACCTTTGGTAAGGTGATAGGCGCTGGGCTTCCTTTGGCGTGTTTTGGGGGGCGTGCGGAAATTATGGACTTGCTCTCACCCATTGGAGGCGTGTATCAAGCAGGCACATTGAGCGGTAATCCTTTGGCGGTGTGCGCGGGGTTGAGCGCGCTTTATAAAATCAAAAGAGACAAAACCCTTTATACCCGCTTGAACGCTTTAGCCGTTCGTTTGACTCAAGGCTTACAAAAGAGTGCTCAAAGCTATAATATCGCTTTACAAACGCTCAACATGGGGAGCATGTTTGGCTTTTTCTTTAACGAAAATGCGGTGCATGATTTTGATGACGCTTTAAAAAGCGATACCGAAATGTTTGCGAAATTCCACCAAAAAATGCTCTTTAAGGGCGTGTATTTGGCATGTTCAAGCTTTGAAACCGGCTTTATTTGTGAGCCTATGACTGAAGAGATGATTGATTTGGTGGTTGCAAAAGCCGATGAAAGTTTTGATGAAATCATAAAAGGTGTGTGAATTTTTTGAAAAAGCCAAAGTATTATAAATTCATAGAGGGGGCGAATTATTTGAGCTTGGGGCTTTCTATGGTGGTAGCGATCCTTATGGGCGTGGCTATAGGCTATGGGCTTAAAAAGCTCACTCACATTTCGTGGCTTTTTTGGCTTGGGGTTATTTGGGGCGTGTTAGCGAGCTTTCTCAATGTCTATAAAGCTTATAAAAACATGCAAAAAGATTATGAAGAATTAGCCAAAGACCCTAAATACACGCAAAATAAAACAAAATAAATACCATAAAAGCCCATGTGCCAAATCCAATGCTTGCTTGTTTTACTTTCTATCAATATAGTTAGCGCGATCATCGTTTATTTTTTCCAAGCATTTCAAGGGGTTTTGAATTTTGAAGGGGGGTTTTTAGGGTTTTTTATCGTGGCGTTGTCTTCGTATTACGGCGTTAAAAAGCGTTTGGATTTAAGGAAACAAAATGGAGAAAAAGAAGAAAAGCAAAAATTCCAAAAATTCGCCCTGGGTTTGGAAATGTCTTTCAATGTGTGGCGTTTAGGGGGGTATGGGGTTTTACTAGGCATTTTAGGAACGCTTTTATTCTTGCATCTTTTTAACGGATTGTCGTTTCTTATCGGCGTGTTTGTGAGCTCGCTCTCTAGCGCGTTATTACGATTCTTAAACAATAATGGTAAGTTTTGACACAAACTCACATGGATTTTAACCCCTTTAATCCTCTTTTAATTTTTAATCCTATACAATAAAAACAAAAATGGGAGTGGATCTTGAAAACAAAAAATCCCGCTAAAAGAATCCTAAAAACCGCCGTGATTCAAATGCAATCCAAACCCTACGCCTTAAATGAAAACCTGCAATTAGCACTCAACCTAGCCAAAGAAGCCCACAACAAAGGTGCGAATCTCATTGTTTTACCGGAATTGTTTGATAGTGGTTATTGCGTGAATGATAAAGACGCAGAGTTTGGGATAGATTTTAAAGCGATAGAGCATGGAAAGGAAACGCTAAAAAGCGAGTCGTTGAGCGCGTTAAGTAATTTTGCAAAATCTAATAAAGTGCATCTAGTGGCGTGTAGCATTGAAAAAACGAATAAAAAACTCTACGACAGCGCTTATATCATTCCACCAAAAGGAAAAATCGTTGGAAAACACCGCAAGATTTATTTGTGGGGCGATGAAAAATCACGCTTCAAAAGGGGTAAAAAATACGAGGTTTTTACGCTGGATTTTGGGGATTTTAGCACGAAAGTGGGTTTGCAAATTTGCTATGAAATCGGCTTTGGCGTGGGTGCGAATCTTTTAGCGTTACAAGGGGCTGAGATTTTAATCTATCCTAGCGCGTTTGGCAAGGCTAGGGCTTATAATTGGGATTTATTGAGCAGGGCTAGAGCGTTAGAGAATGGCTGTTTTGTGTGCGCTTGCAATCATAGTGGGGAAGAAACTAACGCTCAATTGAAACAAACGCTAGAGTTTGCCGGCGATTCAAGAATCATTGCGCCCAATGGGAAAATCATCGTGCAAGCCACCAAGCTTAATGAAGTCGTTATCGCTGAAATGGATTTAAACGAAGTGGCACTGCAACGCCAAAAAATCCCTTATTTACAAGATTTTGACACCAAACTCACCAAAAAGGGGTTTGGAAAACTCACTTAAAAAGGAGCGATTATGGCAAAAGAAATTTTAGTGGCTTATGGCGTGGATATTGATGCGGTGGCTGGTTGGTTAGGGAGCTATGGCGGGGAGGATTCGCCTGATGATATTTCGCGCGGGCTTTTTGCGGGTGAAGTGGGGATCCCACGGCTTTTGAAATTGTTTAAAAAATACCATCTCCCTGCGACTTGGTTTGCACCTGGGCATTCTATTGAAACTTTTCCAGAGCAAATGAAAATGATCGTGGATGCAGGGCATGAAGTGGGTGCTCATGGGTATTCGCATGAAAATCCTATCGCTATGAGTGCCAAGCAAGAAGAAGATGTTTTGTTAAAAAGCGTTGAATTGATTAAAGATCTCACCGGCAAAGCCCCTACAGGCTATGTGGCACCGTGGTGGGAGTTTTCCAATATCACTAATGAATTGCTTTTAAAACACGGCTTCAAATACGACCACTCGCTCATGCACAATGATTTCACGCCTTATTTCGTGCGCGTGGGGGATAGTTGGAGCAAGATTGATTATAGTTTGGAGGCTAAGGATTGGATGAAGCCCTTAATCCGTGGGGTGGAAACCGATTTGGTGGAAATCCCTGCGAATTGGTATTTGGACGATTTACCGCCGATGATGTTTATCAAAAAATCCCCCAATAGCTTTGGTTTTGTAAGCCCGCGCGATATAGGGCAAATGTGGATCGATCAATTTGATTGGGTTTATCGTGAGATGGATTATGCGGTGTTTAGCATGACAATCCACCCTGATGTGAGCGCTCGCCCGCAAGTGTTGCTCATGCATGAAAAAATCATTGAGCATATCAACAAGCACGAGGGCGTGCGTTGGGTAACGTTCAATGAAATCGCTGATGATTTCTTAAAACGAAACCCTAGAAAAAAATAGCGGTTGGAATTGTCTCTAAGTTGGTGTGAATTTAGCGATTCACACCAATTGCTACAAATAAACTTTCAATTCATTCTCCATTAGTTTGATTGCTTTAATGAGAATCTGTTCATCTAAAGGTTTGAAATATTTGTGTATGGGTTTGTTTATATCTCTTTCGCCTTTGAGTAAGGTTACTATATTCAGATTCACGCTTTCAAAGTAGCTCATTATAGCATGCGTGGATTTTGATCCCAATGGGGTTTCTGGTAAAGCTGAATAATCCCCTCCTAATTGACTTTCTAGCTGAAATAAATAACAAGATATATTTGGATATAAAGTTTTAAGGAGATGAAAATCTACTAATATTCGCTTTAGCATAGCATTTTCCGTATAGTTTTTACACTCTATCCCCATAACCAATTGATTATCCACAAATATATGTTTATCAACGCTCAATCCGTAATAATAATCTTTCTTACGCTCTAATATATATGCCCTTACTTGTTTGTTAGCTATATTTTCTATGTAGCTGTCTTTGATAGGAATCTTTATTTTTTTAGAATTTATTTCAAGCCTATTAGCTTTAGCGCCAATATTTTGCCACGCTATTTTTACAATCTCTTCGCTGATATCTTCTAGTAATTTGCCTTTAGTGCTTCTTATAACTCCACCATACGCCCTGCTACCTTGCCCTGAAGCATCTTTATCAATATCTTTAACCACGCTATTATAGACTTGTATAATATCTTTTATAGAACTCAAATCACATCTTTCAATTAAATAAATTTGTTACTTCTTTTAGTCTTGCTCTTGCTACTTCACAATACTTTTCACTAATGTCTATGCCTATGAATCTGCGCCCTAATTGTTTGGCGACTTTTGTCGTTGTCCCTGCACCATTAAATGGATCTAATATAATATCATTTTGATAGGAAAATAATTTTAAACACCGCTTTACTAATTCTTCTGGAAACATTGCATCATGCCCATATTGTTTCATGTTGCGTTCTGGGGCAAAGTTCCACTTTCCATAAACCCACTTTTTAAATTCATCATCGGTTATGTCAATGCTGTCTTTATCGCCTTCTTTTTTAAGGTTATTTTTGCAAAAAATTTCAATAAATTCCCACGAATATTTTAAATATGGTGCAGCAGGGCTTTTCCAGCTTCCCCAAGTGCAGTATTTGCAGTTGTAGTTATTCTTTTCCCATAAAATCTCGCCTTTCCAAATAAGCCCTTCATCAACAAAAAATTTGCTGATAAAATGGTGTGTAGGGATATAATCGCTAAACATAGGCTGGATATTGACAATGATTCGCCCTCCGCTTTTTAATACGCGAATACACTCTTTAAAAATGGCAAAAAGCGTGTTGAAATACTCTTGCCAAAGATTTGCATCCTGCGTTGTGCTGTAGTTGATACCAAAGTTGTAGGGTGGCGAAGTTAGCACTATATCTATGCAATTATTTGGGAGCTTTTTTAAAAACTCCAAGCTATCTTCGCAGTAAATTTGATTAAGACAGCTTTGAATCTCATTTGTCTCCTTGCTAAACTCTTTTTTGTAAGATTCGTAAGCCAATCTTGCCTTTGCGTTTTGCTTCTTGTTGGCGACTTTTTTGGCTTTGTTGAAGCTTTTAAATACGATTTTGCCATTTTGACTGGAAAATGAGCGAATTTTATACAACTCCTCTAATGTCTTTTGAACCAGCGTATTTTGTGTAGTAGATTCAAGCATTTTTAAATCCACAATGTCAAAATTAAGCGTGATATTTGAAGGATTGACAATCGATTCAATACCGCAAGATTGTAACAATGAAAGCGCATCTGTTATTTCATCTGGTGTGTAAATATTTTCTAGCGTAAGAGTTCTATGATCCTGCATTAAATTCCCTATAATAAACAATTAAATAGCACTAGATTTATTCTTGTTTTTTTCAGTAAAATTGTAGCATGATTTAGGTTTAAAAGGTTGAAAGATGTGCGTTTTATGCGGGGAGCTTATCAGTTCTTTTCACTGGAGTGATGAAAATTATGGGAGTGATAGTTATGAGATTGATGAGGGCTTGAAAGAGCCAAATGCGCTTATTAGCACTAATGAAAACGCCAGAGAACGCAAAAGAGCACGGCTCAAACGAGTGGGATTGCTCAATCAAATTCTAGCGTTTTATGGGCTAAAAATTAATGATTGGCAAGGCGCGAAGTTTGTGCTGTGCGATAAAAAAGGGCAGAGCGTGATCGTGAATGATTTAGGCGATTTGTGGGGTAAGGCGCAAAACTTAGCCAAAAAAAAGATGGACGCGCTAGATTCTCATCTATTAGCGTTTTTAAATCAAAATACACAAGCCACTCGCTGATGCCCAAAATCCCTATCACGCTCATCACCGGTTTTTTAGGCAGCGGTAAAACGAGTTTTTTAAGCGAATATTTAAACCAAACAGATCACCAAGGCGTTGCCCTTATCATCAATGAAATCGGTCAAGCCGCTTTGGATCAACGCATCTTAAGCGTTCAATATTGCGGTGAAAAAATGCTCTATCTTAACGCAGGGTGTGTGTGTTGCAACAAACGCTTAGATTTAGTGGAGTCTCTAAAAGCCACGCTCAACAACTATGAATGGCGTGGCGAAATTTTAAAGCGCATCATCATTGAAACCACCGGTTTAGCCAACCCGGCGCCGATTTTATGGACGATTTTGAGCGACACTTTTTTAGGGGTGCATTTTGAGATTCAAAGCGTGGTGGTTTGCGTGGATGCATTGAATGCTAGAATGCATTTAACCAACAATGAAGCTAAAGAGCAAATCGTTTTTGCTGATAGTATTTTATTGACCAAAACGGATTTGCAAAACGACAGCGTGGCTTTAATCAAATTAAAAGAGCGCTTGCAATCCATTAACCCTAGTGCAGAAATTTTTGACAAGAAAAATATCCATTACGAAAGCTTTTTTTCACGCAAAAATAGGGCGCATCGTGTGATCTTGCCAGCAAAAGATTCGCACTCGCAAGGCTTTGAAACTTTGAGCATTAATTTTGAAGGGGCGATGGAATGGAGCGCGTTTGGGATTTGGCTGAGTTTGTTGTTGCATCAATACGGCACGCAGATTTTACGCATAAAGGGGATTATTGATATTGGAAGCGATCTTTTGGTGAGCATTAACGGCGTGATGCATATCATTTACCCGCCTAAGCACATTTTAAAGGATCAAAACGGCTCTAACCTCGTTTTTATCATGCGCCATTTAGAGCGTGAAAAAATCTTAAATTCATTAAAGGGTTTTAAGGATTTTCTCGGCATTAAGGGTTTTGAAACCCAATAATTTTTCTATTGATTGATGGCTGTTTGCATTTTGATAGGGAAAAGAACGATAAAGCTTAAAACCAAACACACCCCACAAATGACAAAAATCAAAAGATAGCCCAAATCCCCTAAAAAGATCGTGAAAAGATACGAAAAAAGCGCTTGGAAAATGCCAAAAGAAAACACCACCCACGAAGACGCTTTAGCGAAATGCTTTGCGCCTGCAATTTTTAAAGCCATCATGCTGAATAAATTGATATTGGCGGTTGTGGCCGCTCCCATTATAAAGATGCTTAAATTGAGTAAAGAGATTTGGTGGAAAAAAATGGGCAAAAAGCATGCGATAGATTTTAAAATAAGGATAAAGATATTGGCGTTTTTAGCCCCTAGTTTTTGAGCCATGGGGCCGCTGATTAAAGAGCCAAGCGTGGCCCCAAAACCAAAAAACGCCCATGAAGTTCCAGCGATAGCGGGGGAGATATTTAAATGGCGGATCAAATAATCCACCCAAAAAAGCGTGTGCGGTAAAAAACCAATCGCATTGAGCGCGCAAGAAATGAGCAATAACCACAAATGAAAGGGGATTTTAAACGCGCTTTCTTCTTTTTTAACGGATTTTTTCCTTAAAGAACGGGTTTTTAACCCCACTAAGGAAAGGATAAAGGCTATCAAACAACTGCCCCCTAAAAAAATCCATGCCCATTTGATATTATAAGAGCTAATCCATGGCAGAACAAACCCGCTAAAGACAGATCCAATGCCTACAGCGCTAAAAATAAGCCCTCCCACTAAGGCTTTTTTATGTTCTTTGACATAGGGCAAAGAAAGAGGAGCGACTAAAATCATTAGCGCGCTGCTAGCCACACCGGCGATAAAACGCCAGATCCAAAGCCAAAAAAAAGGGATACTATCAAAATAACAGACTAAAAAACTCAAAGCGATTAAGCCAAAACTGATTTTAGCGATGCTTTCTAATGACATTAACGGGCTTAAAAATTGGATTAAAAAACTCCCAAAAACATAGCCCATTAACACCGCAATACCCAGTTGGAAGCTTTGGTGTGGGGTTAAACTCCCTGATAAAATGAGTAGGGGGATTAAAACCACATAGCCAAAACGAGCCAAGCCGTTAGACACAAAAACCCCTAAAAAGCAAACAAACACGCGCATTTTGATCCTTAACAAATGACAAGTTATAAAAAAACAAGATCTTATATTATATTGAAACTTGTTAATTGATAGTGCATAATAAAAGCAAAATAAGAATAAACTTTTAAGGAGCGTTCTTTATCAATACCCGTATTATTAAAGAGGCCCCACGATTGAATGAAAAAGAGTTGGTTATTAGCGTTATAGGGCTTGTTTCAAAAGCGCTTCATAAAAACAAGGCTTCTATTAAAATAAAGCTTCTTTGCGGTATCATTGCTGAAACAGACGCTAATAACTATGGGCTAGGCTTAAAGGAGAGCATCACTGAGAAAAAGTAGAGTTGAACGCTTAAGTTATTTTTTTATAGTGGTTTAGAAGGTTAGCATGCGATTGTTGCGTTCTTTTTAAGCGTTATGGGTAGTTTATAAAACAGCTCGCTGTGACTGCCTAGTCTTACTAAAAAAAGCGTTGCTTTTCACTCTATAAGTGCCAAGAATTTTAAAAATTTGGCTAAACGCTAGGATTTCACAATCTCAGTAAAATCGCTAAAGTCCTCTACCTTAAACGCTCTAATATCCCTAACAGACTTTTTAAACCACTCAATTTGAGAAAGTTTATTGATCGCTTTATAGACTTGCACTAGAGTGTTTTCTTGTTTTTTAAATAGACAAGCAATAAATCCGGTTTTAGGTGGCATTCCCTAAAATCTTTTATAAAGCGCCTTTGAGTGGGTGGTCTTTGTATTTGGGTTCTAGGGGTTGCTCTGTGGCTAAATTTCCAACCACTTTATATAAAAGCTTTAAATCATTTTTAACAAGAATTTTAAGATCCTTATCAAATTTTTTACTGGTTTCAATCATCAGCATTTTTAAATCTCATTTATAAGTTTTCACAATGTTTTTTAAAATCCTCTACGCTTTTAAAACAAAAGTGGTTCTTGGTGTCTTTAGCCCTTGCTAAGATTTCTCGCTCTTCTTCTATGGTGTATCCATTTTCGGTTAAGTTTAGCGCTTTAAATTGGAGCGCTTTTTTAATCCTTTGTTTTTGAGTTTGAATTTCTTTCAATTTTTCTAACGCTCTTTTTTGCTTAACCTTGATAGAATTTAAAAAATTAAAAAGCTGTTTTTGGCTGTATTTTGTGTAATCTTTGTTGGTGGTATTTGGCATATTTTATTCCTTTAAAATATAAGATCAGTTCATTATAGCGCAAGCGATAGAGCAAGATTAAAAAGGCTAGAAAAATCAAAAACTTTGTTTTGTGAAAAAACTTAAAAAAACAGATGAAAAATCAGTGAAAAACTTAAAGAATAAAAACTTAAAGATTAAAAAAATAAAAGTTCTGTGAGTGAAAAATAATCGTTTTAGCTCTCATTTTGTTGTAAAAATCATTTTATTAAAGTTTCGTTTTCTTAAAGTTTTATTTTATTCTCTTAAAGAGATAGGAAGCATTTGAAACCATTCTCCCCCTTTTAATCTCCAACTTAATCCCCCTAATATAAAGAAGCGCTTTTTAAAAACTATCGCTTAAATTAGTATCAAGTTTTCCACTAACCAAATCGTCAAAAACGCTAAAAAAGATTTTTCATCAAAATCCCCCAAAAATAAAAACTTAAAAAGCGGGTTAAAAAATCAGAAAAAAGAAAAGGATCAAAACCCCCCCAAAAAAAGAAATCCCTTAAAAAAGAAAGTTTAAAACAAACCCCCCCAAAAAAGAGGGTTAAAAAAGGGGGTTCCACAAAGGGCTAAATGTCAATAAGCGAACACG
>NZ_SFZZ01000076.1:0-5985 GCF_011140715.1 Helicobacter pylori
ATAAAACATTTCAACATTTCATAAGATAAAAAGATAAAACGCATCGCAAAATAAAACATGTCATCAAATAAAACATTTCGTAAGATAAAACATTTCAACATTTCATAAGATAAAAAGATAAAACGCATCATCAAATAAAACGCATCATTAAAATAAAACATTTAATAAAACACATCATAAGATAAAAAGATAAAACACATCATAAGATAAAAAGATAAAGTGCATCATAAGATAAAAAGATAAAACGCATCGCAAGATAAAACGCATCATTAACCATTGATTAAATACCACTAGATACAATACCGAGTGTTATCTTTTGTCAAAAAGGGGTAGAAATGGCATCCAATCATCCAATCATCCAATCATCCAATCATTCAATCATTCAATCATCCAATCATCCAATCATCCAATCATTCAATCATTCAATCATTCAATCATTCAATCATTCAATCAAGCAACGCTACCCTATTGTTATAACTTTTGCAAAAACCCGCTTAAAAATCCCCTATTTTTTATTCTTCCTCTTTTCATTAACCCTTGCATTAACCCTTTTATTCCCTCTCTCATTAATCCGTGCCACAACATTTTTAAACCATTTGATTCCATAAGCCCCATTTTTAAACCAGTGGGGCTTACAGAGTTAAATTCAAAGGAGAAATGATGGCAAAAGTAGAAGTGGAGTTAAAAAAACTCTATCAAATTTTAGTGGATGCTAAATATTTTTATCAGGTTCCCGATTACCAACGCCCTTATGTGTGGGATAAAGATCATTTAGGGGCTTTGATTGATGATCTAGTGGGCAGCTATACAAACAACAGAGAAGATGGGTATTTTTGCGGCTCTATTGTGATCGCTGAAAATCCAAAAGATAAAAGATGGGATGTTGTGGATGGCCAACAGAGGCTAACAAGTTTTATTATCTTGGCTTGCACGATTTTAAGGCTTTATAAACACAGGTTAGGGCAAAAATCTAAAGATTTTATTGAAGGGAGTATTTATGATAAATACGATAAAGAAAAAGAGCGTCTGAAGTTCTTAACCGCTCAAAATTACAATAGTATTTTTGAAAACACGGTGTTAAACAATTTAGAGTTTGAAGATAACATTAAAAAGAGCGAATTGAATAAGAAATTTGAAGAAAACACTTATTTGCGTAACGCTTATTATTTTAGAGAGCTATTGAATGAGAGCATGGAAAATGGTTCCATAAGCGATATGGATGATTTTGTCAAGTGGTTTTATGAACACATTGATTTGACTAGGATCATTTGTTTTGAGCAAGACAGCGCGATGCAAATCTTTCAAGTGTTAAACGACAGAGGCCAACCCTTAAGCCCTATTGATATTTTAAAATCCAGTTTGATGCAAGAAATCAAACAAGATAGTGAAAAGCGTAAGGATTTTATAACCACTTGGGACAAATTGGTTGAAGCTTGCAAGAGCGTTGAAGGCATAGATATTGATTTGGAAGACTTTTTTAACATGTATTTAGAATACGCTGATCCTAGCGCTTCTAAAAAGAGAGCCGATAAGGGATTAAAAAAGGTATTCAAAGACAGCAAAAAAGACGCTTGCGGGTTCATCTATGAGATCAGCGAGTTCATGAAAGCCTATACCGCATTGCTAAAAAAACCAGACCGATACATTTATTTATTGAGATACCTTCCTTCCAGATTTTGGGCCAGTATTTTAACGACAGCCCTTTATGTCAAATACCCTGATTTTGACGCTTTGAAAAGGCTTTTGGTGTCTTATTATTATCAAACTTGGATTGCAGGAGGCACGATCACGCGCATCAAGCAAACGAGTATCAACATTATCAAAAATGTTAAAAACAATAAGGGCATTGAAACCATCCAAAAGCTTATACTGGATAATATAGAATCTTATAACACCTTTAACCAATACCACTATAACTTATGGGATAGTTATTCTGTTTATCCTAGCAAATGGTTACACCCTGTCTTAGCCCTAGCTAACTATTTCATGGCAGATGAAGAGAAACCCCATTTTATCGCTATGGATTCTGAAACCCAAGTGGAGCATATTTTGCCCCAAAAGCCCAAAATAGGCAGTCAATGGAATGCGGATTTTGACAAAGAAAAAAGAGAAGAATGGGTGAATCATATCGCGAATTTAACCCTTTTAAAGCGTAAAAAGAACGCGCAAGCTTTAAACATGGATTTTGATGAAAAAAGAAAAATTTATGGTGGCAAAGACCCAAGCAAAGTGATTAGCTGTTATGACATCACTAAAGAATTGTATAGCGATTATAGGAAGTGGGATGAGAAGTCTCTCCAAAAGCGACACGACTTTTTGTATGAAATTATCACGCCTATTTTACACATAGAAGGGCAAGAAGAGGAAATTGAAGATGATTTTGATCTAGAATGATTGAAGATTGCTAAGCATAAAAACAACAAAGGGGATAATCAATGCCCAAAAAAGAACCATTAAAGATAGCAAAGAAAAGGATTTTTAAAGACTTCTTAAAAGAAGTCAAACAACACCGCCCCATTGTTTTCTATACAGATAATGATTGTGATGGCATGTTAGCTGGCAGCGTTTTAATGTCTATGTGTTACAGATTGGGTATTAAAGATTTCTTTTTCTTTAGCCCCTTAAGGAATGCACATGGTTATGGTTTCACTGATTTAGCCATAAATGATTTATTGTCTAAACCTTGTATCTTTAACCCTAAAACCAACCAATTAGTCCGCCTAGATTGCATTAAAAACCAATTTCAAAAAGACCCCTTATTGTTTAGCACTGACTTGGGGGCGGATTTAGTTTCTAACATAGAATTACAAAAAATCTTATTAGAGCGTTTTGAACAATGCATCATCACAGACCACCATAAGAGTTTTGAAGTTGATTGGATTGATAAAAATAAAATCGCCTACATTAACCTGAATGATGAAAAAGACGCTAACTATTATAGCGGGGCTTTCACAAGCGCTTTAGTGTTTAGTCAAATCTTTCAAATACAAACCACTCCTTTAGAAGAAGAATTGATCGCTATCACGCTTTTAAGCGATCGCATTGATTTGGATAACGGGGATAATTTGGATATGGTTTTGAATTTAGCGCAACCTAAACATGACCGTATTGAATGCTTTTTCAAAGATAGAGATCTTTCTTTAGCCCAAGACGATTTAGATGAAATTTCTAACTTATACGGCTTTAATTGCATCAATTACATCAACGCTTTAAGCCGTTTGAGTGGGGCTAGAGAGTTTAAGGGTTGTTATAATAGCTATTTGCATTATCTGGTTTTAAAGCATTTCAACCCCATAAGCGATCCGCGCTTGAGTGTCTTTAACGTTAAGGAATTCAAAAGATACAACGACATTAAAAAGAAAATGGTGAAAGAAAGCGAAGAAAACGCTCAAATTTTTTCTTGTAACAAAATATTAGTGGCTATTTTAGATGAAAGCTGTTCTATTAAAGTGGGTGTCAGCGGTTTAGTGGCTGATAGATTTTTAAAAAAATACCCTTTCAATCGCTCTCTTTGTATCTATAGAGACAATAAAGACGGGTATAGCGGTAGCGCTAGGGGTGATGGGACTTTTTTAAGCCAGATTAAAACCATTCCTTTAATACAAGCTGGCGGGCATGAGGAAGCTTTTGGGTTGAGCTTTGCAAAAGAGGATTTTAAAAAAGTGATGAAAAGCTTACAGGCCTTATAAAGTCAAATAACGCTAAGGCTGAATGTTAAAAAAGAGGACTTGACATGTTATTGGATTATGATTTTTTATTGTTATTGAATGATGAGAGCGGGAAGCCAACCAGATACTACTATTTGTTACAAGATTTTGAAAAGGATTTTGTGGCTAGTGAAGTGGCTCAAAACAGAGCGAGGCAATTCGTTAAGGAAATCATTGGGAGCGAGAAAGCCTCTAAAACTAAAAACAGCGCCATTGAAGTTTCTAACACGAAAGCTTCTGCTATTGGGAGCGAAACGATTGGAAGTTATGATCTTAAAAAGGCGTGTGAGAAAATCAAAAGCGGACTACCTTTTGGGATTATCTCAGCCTTTAAACCCTTTAAAGACGCTTTTTACAGAGATTTCAATCATAATGAGCAAAAATTACTGATAGTGGCAGCTAAAAGCGGTTGCATTCAATCTAGTGCTGATAAACTGGCTCAGTTAAAAACGCGCTTACTCTATTGGCAGGACAAATCTGTTAAAGTGGATTGGGATAAACCCATTTTGATTAAGGACTTCTTTAAAGGCAATAATTACCTTTATAGGAGGTTGTGTTTTTTATTGGGGAAGCATTTTATGGACAGATTTTTTAAGAATAACGCTAAGGCGAGCGTGAAAGACTTTATATCCAGTAAGGAATTTGTCAGTAAATACCGATACACCCCCAAGCAAAATACAGAAAGAGCGAAAAAGCTGCAATCGTATTTAGAGAGTAAGCGTGATTTTATAGGGTTTGTTCAAACGCTTAACTCTTTGAAAGACAGCCCGCAAGATCCTTTTTTACCCGATGAAGAAATAAGCTTTTTGGTGTTCGCAAATGAGCCTACTATCATATTTAATTTAAGGGACTATTTATTGGTGTTAGTGCAAATATTTAACCAACAAGCGATCTGTTATTGTGAGAGCAAATGCCCTATAGAATTAATCAACGCTTCACCGGGTAAGGACTTTAACAAGACACAAGACAGCTTTTCAGACATCAAATTCTCAACGCCCAATCAATTAGAACAATCTCTCAACGCTCTTAAAAACAAGCTAGCTGCATTCTTTTCAAAACACCCTGATAAAAACAATGGTATAGAGTTTAATGAAATCGTTAAGACTCAAATAAAAGCGCTTTATATGCCACAATCTAGCGATGATTTTGATGATTTTCGCAAGGATCTTGAAGATAGCGTTAAAAGTTTTATCAGAGCGAAAAAAAATCGTTATGGTTTTCCTAGAATCTTTGATGTTGCAGACATAGAACAAGAAGAGAGGGAAGTCATTGAATGGCGAGAAAAAAAGAAAGCGTCAAAACAAAGTTACAAACAAAACCTTCAAATCAACAAAATCGCTAACGATTTAAAGCGTGATAAGATAGTGGATAAAAGAACGATTTTAAGCGTGATAGACGCTGATGCAGAATGTGGTTTTATCCCGCCTAAAGATTTGTTAAAACAATTAGAAAAAATTAGCGCTTCTCTTTCTAAAGACATCGTAATAGCGATAAGGCAAGTAGAAAAATTAGAGCTTAACTACGCGTTAATAGACAATATCCAGCATAACACGCTTGATGACACGATTGATTTTACCTTTATTGTTGGGGATTCTTTGAGCGTTCAGTCGCTTTATGTTACCTTTGATCTTGTGATTGACATGGATAGACCCATGAGCGAGCAGTTTCTCAACCACATTGGGAAATTGGGGAGTTTTGAATCTAGAGAGCGAGCGTTAGAGTGGGTGCGATTATCGCAAACTAAACTGATCATTGAAACGCCTAGAGAAGCGCTAAAAAATGCGGAATTATCGCAAATTGAAGAAATATTGACCGGCTGTATTTTTAATGGCGCTTACCGCCTTCAAAAACGATCTTAAAGGCAATAGACATGAAAATTTTAAGCAAAATTAAAACCACAACAAGGAGGAACAACGCCATGCCAAAAAGATAAAAAACATTGAATGGGCAATTATAGCGGAATTTAAAACAAATTTTTATCAAGGAGTATTTTGTGGGTTTTCAAAATGAAAATCAGTTAAAAGTAGGGGCGTTAGTCAAAGCCACAATCAATGACAAAGTGGTGGAGGCTAAAGTCATTAGCATTGGATTTAATCGTGTAACCTTAAGGAGCGAAAAAGGCAACGAAGCCACCTACGCTTTCAATAGCGACAAGTTCTTAAAGTGGTTCAATAAAGTTCCATTGACCGAGCATATGAGACTTCACGCTAAAAACAAAAAAGCGGAGAGGATTTGTTAAAAGGTCTTAAAATTGTAACTAGCGGACCGAGTGTTAAGG
>NZ_SFZZ01000077.1:0-2875 GCF_011140715.1 Helicobacter pylori
GTGAAACCACCCCTTGCTAAAGCAAGGAGCTTCCTAACTAAAGCGTCCTAATGGACACTAACACGAAAGGCTTTGTTCTTTAAAGTCTGCATGGATATTTCCTACCCCAAAAAGACTTAACCCTTTGCTTAAAATATTGTTCGCAGCGTTGATGTCTCTGTGTTCTCTATACCCGCATTCTAAACAACAATATTGCCTATGATTTAATTTAAGCTTGTGGTTGATATTCCCACAACAATGGCAAGTTTTACTCGTATATTGTGGGGGAACTTTCACTAACAATTTGCCATTATGCTGTTGTTTGTAATCTAAAAAAGAAATGATTTGATAGAATGAAGTATTGTTGATAGATTGATTAAGTCCACTCTTTTGTTTAACATTTTTGAGTTTAGCTCTTTTAGTCATGTTTTTTACTTGCAAATCTTCAACTACTATCAATTCAAATTGCTTTGAAAGTTCGCTTGTGATTTTATGGTATCTGTCTGTTTTTTGATGACTAGACTTGTCAAAGGCTTGGTTTAATTTCTTTTGGGTTTTGTAAAAATTACCTCCTAATTTGGTTTTGTTTTGTTTAGACTTTAACACCCTACGGCTTTGTTTTCTTTGTAATCTTTTAAATTTTTCAGAGTATTTTTTTAAAGAATACAATTTGGAATAAGTAGGGATGAGTCGTTTAGTATCCATCTCTTCATCTATTTCTATCCCTAGTAATTCTTTCATGTCTGTTTGGTATTGCTTAAAGTCCGTTAGTTTTTCATGGTTGTTTATCTCACAAGAACAAGCTATATCAAGGATATTCAAATCTAGCCCCACACCATTTTTAGTGTTTTTGATGATAGTAATGTCTTGTTCGTATTCCACGCTAAAGCTAACAAAATATTTTCTATGGCTGCAAGAGATACTAATTTGTTTCACTTTAAAATTAGGGGGGAAGTCTCTGTGCATGCGCATGAGTAAAGGTATTTTCATCAGAGTGAATGTCTTGAAGCGCTCATCATCGCTCTCTTTGATAGAGAAGCCTTGATTGTTCCACAAAAAAGATTGTTTGGCGAATTTAGAGTTTTTGAATTTAGGAAAGCCCCTGTTTTTAACTTTAAAAGCATCTTTTAAAGCCCTTTCAACATTCATGCGTGCTTGTTGGGCTATCACACTCCTAAAGCTTAACCCCCTAGCGTTCAAGTGGTGTTTAATCGCATGATCTAACTCGCTTGATTTTTTCCACTTTCTTTCTTTGGGAGGTAAATCTTTGTTGGTTTCATATTGCTCTTGCAGTAAATTCAAGCCAATATTATAAGCTTGATTATAGACAAAAAAGCAGTGTTGCAACTTATCTTGTTGTTCTTTAGTGGGATACAAGCGGAATTTAAAACCCTTATTGACTTTCATAGAAGTATTTTAACCTCTTTTTGTTAAAATAGGTCTATGAAAAAAATTGATGATATGAGACACGGAAGACATTGTGTTTTTTTAATGCATGTGCATTTGGTATTTGTTACTAAATACAGGCGTTCAGCGTTCAATAAGGAAGTGATAGATTTTTTAGGATCGGTGTTTGCCAAAGTGTGTAAGGACTTTGAGAGCGAATTGGTAGAATTTGATGGGGAGAGCGATCATGTGCATTTGCTTATCAACTACCCTCCAAAAGTAAGCGTGAGTAAGTTAGTCAATTCTTTAAAAGGCGTTAGCAGTCGTTTGACTAGACAACACCATTTCAAAAGCGTTGAAGCTAGTTTGTGGGGGAAGCATTTATGGTCGCCTAGTTATTTCGCTGGGAGTTGTGGGGGTGCGCCTTTAGAGATGATTAAGCAATACATACAAGAGCAAGAAACACCGCATTAAATTAGCTAACTTTGATTTTTAATAGAATGAGCTAAAAAGCGAATGGATCTAGGTGAAACGATATTCAAATAGCCTAACGGCTAAACGCTTACATCTCCGCCCTAAAGGACGGAGTTTTTCGCGCTAGTGGGATAAAGTGTAAGTGGTATTAGGATTAGAAATAGGCGTGAATTTTAAAACAACATTATTAACTCTTTGCATAAGCTCTTGGCTAGGAATATGCATAACACATTCTTTGTTGTTAATTTTTACTCTCTCAATTTCTTTGGCAAACTTTTCTAAGAAACGCATAATCTGTAAGAAAAAAGGCGATGGGATATTGTTCTTTTGATTAGCTCCTATGTAGTTATAGCCCTCTAATTCTCTGTAATCTTTAAGATACACATACAAGTATCTTTGTTTTCCTTTAATGACTTCAATGAACCCTTGCTCTTCTAATATATTGACATTCTTTCTTAGAGTTCTTGCTACAACTTGCAAAAACATTTTGGCGTAATGTCTATCTAGGGCAATCTTATTAGACTTAGCATTAAATGCGAGCTTGTAGAGTATGTCTAATAATCTTTTAGCTCCTTGTCCGCCTACAAAGCTTATGGAACCTTGCTCATGCATAATGCTAGGATTAAAGAGTTTGTAGTCTAAATCTTTTTTAAATTTGAAATAATGCTCATGCGTGTTTTTAGCATAAGCAAGATTTGCCTTATACAGTGTGTTTAACTCATCTTTATTTAAATTAGGTTTTAATGTCTTTGCCATAGTTTTCAAGTCCCTTTCTATGAGACTTAGAGACAGAAACTAACATTCTAGTAAGAATGATAGCAGAAGCTTGATGTCCTTTTCCTTGATAAAACATAGGGGTCAATAACGCACCAATCCTGCTTTTTCTGTCAGTTCAGTAAGGAAATAATCCTCCGCCACAATCTCAAAGCTAGTCCTATCTTTATCCCTAAAACCGAAAGAGAGTTTATACTTATCCTCTTTTTCTTTAGGCTCTTTAGGAGTAGAAGTCCTATCCTTAACACTCGGTCCGCTAGTT
>NZ_SFZZ01000078.1:0-11203 GCF_011140715.1 Helicobacter pylori
TTGTATCGCTGAAGAAAATGGGGCGTATGCGAGCGTGGGGTTTGAATATTCTATCAGTCATGCCATCCAGCACAATAACCCCTTTTTGAATCAAGAACGCATCCAAATCATTTCTAACGCTCAAAACAAAATCTATAAACTCAATCAAGTCAAAAATGAAATCACCAGCATGCCCAACACCTTTAACTACATCAACAACGCTTTAAAAAACGATGCTAAATTAACCCCCACTGAAAAACAAGCCGAAACTTACTACCTGCAATCCACCCTTCAAAACATTGAAAAAATAATGATGCTTAGCGGTGGAATTGCGTCTAACCCTAAACTAGCCCAAGCGTTAGAAAAAATGCAAGAACCCATTACTAACCCTTTAGAATTGGTAGAAAACTTAAGAAATTTAGAATTGCAATTCAATCAATCTCAAAACCGCATGCTTTCTTCTTTATCTTCTCAGATCGCTGCAATTTCAAATTCCTTAAACGCGCTTGATCCTAACTCTTATTCTAAAAACGTTTCAAGCATGTATGGGGTAGGTTTGAGCGTAGGGTATAAGCATTTCTTTACCAAGAAAAAAAATCAAGGGTTTCGTTATTACTTGTTCTATGACTATGGTTACACTAATTTTGGTTTTGTGGGTAACGGCTTTGATGGTTTAGGCAAAATGAATAACCACCTCTATGGGCTTGGCATAGATTATCTTTTCAATTTCATTGATAATGCACAAAAACATTCGAGCGTGGGGTTTTATGCAGGCTTTGCTTTAGCGGGGAGTTCGTGGGTAGGGAGTGGTTTAGGCATGTGGGTGAGTCAAATGGATTTTATCAACAATTATTTGACTGGTTATCAAGCTAAAATGCACACGAGTTTTTTCCAAATCCCTTTGAATTTTGGGGTTCGTGTGAATGTCAATAGGCACAATGGTTTTGAAATGGGTTTAAAGATCCCTTTAGCGGTAAGTTCCTTTTATGAAACGCATGGCAAGGGGTTAAACGCTTCCCTCTTTTTCAAACGCCTTGTCATGTTTAATGTGAGTTATGTTTATAATTTTTAGGGGGGTAGAAAATAAGCACCCCATTACATGTTTTAGCGTATCGCAACCTTTGAATTTTAAAAACTAGATTTAGTTTTTTTGCCTCAAATGATGGACACTCTCGCCCCCAAGACCATAATTATTAGAATCGACCTCATCTATAATGACCACAACAGAAGCCTTATTTTTGTTTAACACCTTCACCATCAAATCTGAAACCCCTTCAATCAATTGCTGTTTTTGCTCGTTTGTTGGCCCTCCATTTTCTGGCACAAGTTTGATATTGATAAACGGCATGTTATTCCTTAAAATTGAGATAGCGTATTATAACACTTTTATTAAACGCTTCATTAAGCGCTTTTTCATATTATTTAATTAAACCCCCTTTTAAAAAACAATAAAATAAAAACAATAAAAGCCCTTTTAGTGGCTTTCAAGTCAAGTTAAGTTTGATATACTAACAAAATGAATACTTATAAAAACAGCTTGAATCACTTTTTAAATTTAGTGGATTGTTTAGAAAAAATCCCCAATGTGGGTAAAAAGTCCGCCTTTAAAATGGCGTATCATTTGGGTTTGGAAAACCCTTATCTGGCACTCAAGATCACGCACGCCTTAGAGAACGCCCTAGAAAACCTTAAAACATGCGCATCTTGTAACGCGCTCAGCGAGAGTGAGGTTTGTGAGATTTGTTCTGATGAAAGCCGGCAAAATTCTCAGCTTTGCATGGTTTTACACCCAAGAGATGTGTTTATTTTAGAAGATTTAAAGGATTTTTTAGGGCGCTATTATGTGTTAAATTCCATAGAAGAAGTGGATTTTAACGCCCTAGAAAAACGCCTGATTGAAGAAAACATTAAAGAAATCATTTTTGCTTTCCCCCCCACTTTAGCTAATGATTCTTTAATGCTTTATATTGAAGATAAATTACAGCATTTCCACCTCACTTTCACTAAAATCGCTCAAGGCGTGCCTACTGGAGTGAATTTTGAAAACATTGACTCCGTTTCGCTCTCAAGGGCGTTTAATTCAAGGATCAAAGCATGAATTTAAATTTTATGCCCCTATTGCATGCTTATAACCATGCGAGCATTGATTTTCATTTCAATTCTAGTGCTAGGGATTTTTGCGTGCATGAAGTGCCTTTGTATGAATTTAGCAACACAGGCGAACATGCCGTTATTCAAGTGAGGAAAAGCGGTTTAAACACTTTGGAAATGCTTCACATTTTTTCTCAAATTTTAGGGGTAAAAATCGCTGAATTGGGTTATGCGGGCTTGAAAGATAAAAACGCACTGACGACTCAATTCATCTCACTCCCTAAAAAATACGCCCCTTTATTAGAAAAAAATACGCATAATTTGCAAGAAAGAAACCTTAAGATTTTATCTTTGAATTACCATCATAATAAAATCAAATTAGGGCATTTAAAGGGTAATCGCTTTTTTATGCGTTTTAAAAAAATGACCCCCCTAAACGCTCAAAAAACAAAGCAGGTTTTAGAACAAATCGCGCAGTTTGGCATGCCTAATTATTTTGGCTCACAACGCTTTGGGAAGTTCAATGACAACCATAAAGAGGGTTTAAAAATCTTACAAAATAAAACGAAATTCGCTCATCAAAAATTAAACGCTTTTTTAATTTCAAGCTATCAAAGTTATTTGTTTAATTCGCTTTTAAGCAAACGATTAGAAATCAGTAAAATCATTAGCGATTTTAGCTTAAAAGAGGGTTTAGAATTTTTTAAACAAAAAAATTTAAGCGTTGATTCAAACACTCTAAAAGCCCTTAAAAACCAAGCCCACCCTTTTAAAATCCTAGAAGGCGATGTGATGTGCCATTACCCTTATGGGAAATTTTTTGACGCTTTAGAATTAGAAAAAGAAAGCGAAAGGTTTTTGAAAAAAGAAGCTGTGCCTACAGGGTTACTAGACGGCAAAAAAGCTCTTTATGCAAAAAATTTGAGTTTTGAAATTGAAAAAGAATTCCAGCATAACCTTTTAAATAGCCATGCTAAAACGCTAGGCTCTAGGCGGTTTTTTTGGGTGTTTGCAGAAAATGTAACTTCCCAATATATCAAAGAAAAAGCGCAATTTGAATTGGGATTTTACTTGCCTAAAGGGAGTTATGCGAGTGCGTTGCTCAAAGAAATCAAGCATGAGAAAGGAGAAAATAATGACGAATTTTGAAAAGATTATCGCGCAAAACAGGCTCAAAACGAATGCGGTTTTAACCACTTATTGCGCGATTTTTGCTTTTATCGGGTTGTTGGTGGATGCTATTAGAATCAACGCTAATGATTTAGGCATAGCCCTTTTTAAACTCATGACTTTTCAAATTTTTCCTACGATCACTATTATCATGTTTTTAGTGGCTTTTGTTATTATTGTTATTTGTATCCAAAATTTTAGCTCTATCATGTTAAGCGGTGATGAATACAAGCTTATTGACCCAAGCAAGGTTTTAAGCTCTAAAGAAAATCAAATCCATCGCCTTTTGTTAGAGCTTTTAGAAGAGGCTAAGCTTCATTTTGAACCTAAGCTTTATATCATTAACGCCCCTTACATGAACGCTTTTGCGAGCGGGTGGGACGAATCTAATTCTCTTATCGCTCTTACAAGCGCTTTAATAGAGAAGTTGGATAGAGACGAATTAAAAGCCGTGATCGCTCATGAGCTCAGCCACATACGGCACAACGACATCCGCTTGACCATGTGCGTGGGGATTTTGAGCAATATCATGCTATTGGTGGCTAATTTTAGCGTGTATTTTTTCATGGGGAATCGCAAGAATAGCGGGGCGAATTTGGCCCGAATGATTTTATTACTCTTACAGATCATTTTGCCTTTTTTAACGCTTATTTTACAAATGTATTTGAGCCGTACACGAGAATACATGGCCGATAGCGGGGCGGCGTTTTTAATGCATGACAATAAGCCCATGATTAGAGCCTTACAAAAAATTTCCAACGATTACACCAATAACGATTATAAAGAAATAGATAAAAATAGCACCCGATCAGCGGCCTATCTTTTTAACGCTGAAATGTTTAGCACCCACCCTAGCATTAAAAATCGTATCCAATCCTTAAGAAAGCGTGTGATTTAAGTGGAAAATTTTTTCAACCAATTTTTTGAAAGTATCGGCGAAGACAAGAATCGAGAAGGTTTGAAAGAGACGCCTAAAAGGGTTCAAGAATTATGGAAATTCTTGTATAAAGGCTATAAAGAAGATCCTAGAGTGGCTTTAAAAAGCGCGTATTTTCAAGGCGTTTGCGATGAAATGATAGTGGCTCAAAACATTGAATTTTACTCCACTTGCGAACACCACTTGCTCCCTTTTTTGGGGAATATCAGTTTAGGATACATTCCTAAAGAAAAGATTGTAGGCATTAGCGCGATCGCTAAACTCATTGAAATTTATAGCAGACGCTTGCAAATCCAAGAAAGGCTGACCACTCAAATTGCTGAAACCTTTGATGAAATCATAGAGCCAAGGGGCGTGATTGTGGTTTGTGAGGCCAAGCATTTGTGCATGAGCATGCAAGGGGTGCAAAAGCAAAATGCGATCATTAAAACAAGCGTTCTAAAAGGCCTCTTTAAAAAAGACCCTAAAACCAGAGCTGAATTTATACAACTCTTAAAATCTTAGGTTATAATTCTATGCATGAATAACCCTAATTTATCCTTTTACCATAATGAGTGCGAGCGTTTTGAAAGCTTTTTAAACCACCATCATTTACACCTTGAAAGCTTCCACCCTTATTTGGAAAAAGCCTTTTTTGAAATGGTGCTTAATGGGGGTAAAAGGTTCCGCCCTAAGCTTTTTTTAGCCGTGCTTTGCGCGTTAGTGGGTCAAAAAGATTATTCTAACCAACAAACAGAATATTTTAAAATCGCTTTAAGCATTGAATGCTTGCACACTTATTCGCTCATCCATGACGATTTACCATGCATGGATAACGCCACTTTAAGGAGAAACCACCCCACTTTACACGCTAAATACGATGAAACCACAGCCGTTTTAATCGGCGATGCGCTCAACACTTATTCTTTTGAATTGCTTTCAAACGCTTTACTAGAAAGCCATATCATTGTGGAATTGATCAAAATCTTAAGTGCTAATGGGGGGATTAAAGGCATGATCTTAGGGCAGGCTTTGGATTGCTATTTTGAAAACACGCCCTTAAATTTAGAGCAACTCACTTTCTTACACGAGCATAAAACCGCTAAATTGATTAGTGCAAGCTTGATTATGGGGCTTGTTGCAAGCGGTATTAAAGATGAAGAGCTTTTAAAATGGCTTCAGGATTTTGGGTTAAAAATGGGTCTTTGTTTTCAAGTGCTAGATGATATTATAGATGTTACGCAAGATGAAAAAGAAAGCGGTAAAACCACTCATTTAGACGGCGCTAAAAACAGCTTCGTGAATTTGTTAGGGCTAGAAAAGGCGAATAATTACGCTCAAACTTTAAAGACAGAGGTTTTAAACGATTTAAATCTACTAAAATCCGCTTATCCTTTATTGCAAGAAAATTTAAACGCATTATTGAACACTCTATTTAAAGGCAAGACATGAAAAAAATTCTACTCACCAACGATGATGGCTACCATGCAAAAGGCATTAAAGCTTTAGAACAAGCTTTAGAAAACATGGCAGAAATCTATGTGGTCGCCCCCAAGCATGAAAAAAGCGCATGCTCGCAATGCATCACGATCACCGCGCCTTTAAGAGCGGAGAAAATTAAAGGCAAAGAAGGCCGGCATTACAGGATTGATGATGGCACGCCAAGCGATTGCGTGTATTTGGCGATCAATGAGCTTTTTAAACATGTTTGTTTTGATTTAGTGATTTCAGGGATCAATCTTGGATCTAACATGGGCGAAGACACGATTTATTCGGGAACGGTGGCCGGAGCGATTGAAGGCACGATTCAGGGCGTGCCTTCCATTGCGATTTCTCAGATCCTTTCTAACAAAAACAAAAACACCCCTTTCAGTTTTGATCTGGCTCAAAAGATCATCCAGGATTTAGTCCAAAGCGTTTTCACCAAAGGCTACCCTTTAAAGGGGCGCAAACTCCTAAACGTGAATGTCCCTAATTGCTCCTTACAAGAATATCAGGGCGAACGCATCACCCCTAAGGGCTATAGGCTGTATAAAAAAGAAGTGCATAAACGAACAGACCCCAAAAATGAAAGCTATTTTTGGCTAGGGTTGCACCCTTTAGAATGGCAAAAGCGCGAAAATGAAGACAGGCTCTCTGATTTTGACGCTATCGCTTCAAACCATGCCTCTATCACGCCTTTAAATTTAGACTTAACCAGTTATGATGATTTAAAAAGCTTGGAATCTTGGCATGAGGGAATGTTAAAGTGAATAAAAAGCACCGCTTGGCTTTTTTAGGGCTAATTGTTGGGGTTCTATTCTTCTTTAACGCATGCCAGCACCGCTTGCACATGGGGTATTATTCAGAAGTTACAGGGGATTATTTGTTCAACTATAATTCCACTATCGTGGTAGCTTATGACAGAAGCGATGCGATGACTTCTTATTATATCAATGTGATTGTTTATGAATTGCAAAAATTAGGCTTTTACAATGTCTTCACGCAAGCGGAATTCCCATTAGATAAAGCCAAAAATGTGATCTATGCGCGCATTGTCCGTAATATCTCAGCTGTGCCGTTTTATCAATACAATTACCAACTGATTGATCAAGTCAATAAGCCTTGTTATTTTCTTGGGGGGCAGTTTTATTGCTCTCAAACCCCTACGGATTATTACGCTATCAATGGCTTTAGCGAGCAAATTTTAATGAGCGCTAATTCGCATTTTATTTTAGATTGGTATGATGTGGTGTTGCAAAAACGGGTTTTATATGTGGATGGGAGCGTGAGCGGAAGGACTTGTGGCTATCAAATGCTGTATAGGGATTTGATTAAAAGCACGATCAAACGCATTGATTTTAACCGCCCTGAACGCTACTACTATAATTTAAGACTGCCCCTTTATCAGCCATGTTATAGGCAATGAAATGGTTATCAGGCGATTGTATAAATTTTGCGCTAGCCATGTGGTGCGCAATTGCTCTTCTTTAAAATGCGCTCAAAATATCCATGGGCATAATTATGAAGTGGAAGTCTTTATTGAAACCAACCGCTTGGATAACGCGAACATGGCATTAGATTTTGGGCTGATGCAACAAGAAATGCAAACCTTTATAGACTCCTTTGATCATGCCCATCATTTTTGGGATAAAGAAAGCGATGAGTTTCAGCGTTTTATAGAAAATCATTGTGCGCGTTACGTGAAATGCTCGTTTAATTTGAGCGCGGAGAGTTACGCTCTCATGTTTTTATACTACCTGACAAAAATTTTACAAAAAAGCGTTTTTTCTAACAATGAAGGGGAGTTAAAAGTCTCTAGCGTGCGCGTGCATGAGACTAAAAACGGCTACGCTGAAAGCTTTTTAAACGATTTAGAAAACCCTCATTTTAAATCTTTAGTGCATCCAAATTGCGTCTCTTTTTCACAAGGTATTCAAGGTTTGTGGCATGATAAGGATTTTTTCAATAAAATCATCAGCGATGAAAAACAATGCTTTTTTCACGCTAAACCCTTACACCAGATCCCTTAAAAATGAAACTCCCGGTCGTTGAGAGCTTTTTTTCCTTACAAGGTGAAGGAAAAAACATAGGCAAGCCCAGTCTTTTTTTACGATTAGGGGGGTGTAACCTTTCATGCAAGGGCTTTAATTGTAAAACCTTATTGAATGATGAAATCCTAACAGGTTGCGATAGCTTGTATGCGGTGCATCCTAAATTCAAAGAAACTTGGGATTATTACAACGATCCTAAACCTTTGATTGATCGTTTAGAAAATTTAGCCCCTAATTATAAACATTTTGATTTCATTCTTACAGGCGGGGAGCCAAGCTTGTATTTTAATAACCCTATTTTAATCAGCGTTCTAGAGCATTTTTACCATAAAAAAATCCCTTTATTTGTAGAGAGTAACGGCTCTATTTTTTTTGAATTTAGCCCTATTTTAAAAGAATTGCATTTCACCCTGAGCGTCAAACTCTCTTTTTCTTTGGAAGAAGAAAGCAAGCGGATCAACCTTAAAGCCTTACAAAATATCTTAAATAACGCTAAAAGCGCGCATTTTAAATTTGTATTGGAGAGTCAAAACGCCGCTCAATCTATTATAGAAATTCAAAGCCTTTTGAAACAACTCTCCTTAAAAAATAATGAAATCTTTTTAATGCCCTTAGGCACAAATAACAACGAGCTAGATAAAAATCTAAAAACCCTAGCCCCCCTAGCCATAAAGCATGGTTTCAGGCTGAGCGATAGGCTTCATATCCGCTTGTGGGATAATAAGAAAGGGTTTTAAAACTATCATACAAGGCGTTATTATTTTAAGCTAAAAATTGTTATCATACACCAATTAAGGGATTATTTTACCTCTAAAGTTAGGAAATCATGACCATCAAAGTTTTTTCGCCCAAATACCCCACTGAATTAGAAGAATTTTACGCTGATCGCATCGCTGATAACCCTTTAGGGTTTATCCAACGCTTGGATCTTTTGCCCAGCATTAGCGGGTTCGTTCAAAAATTGCGCGAGTATGGCGGGGAATTTTTTGAAATGAGAAAGGATAACAAGCTCATTGGGATCTGTGGGCTTAATCATATCAATCAAACAGAAGCCGAGCTGTGCAAATTCCATATAAATACCGCTTATCAATCTCAAGGGTTGGGTCAAAAACTCTATGAGAGCGTGGAGCGATACGCTTTAATCAAAGGCTATACTAAAATCTCTCTGCATGTGAGCAAGAGTCAAATCAAGGCATGCAACCTCTATCAAAAGCTGGGTTTTATGCCAATCAAAGAAGAGGATTGCGTGGTGGAGTTGGGCGAAAAGACTTTGATTTTCCCCACTCTTTTTATGGAAAAGATTCTGTCTTAATTAGCGCGTCAATTTGACACATGCCCAAGCGATAATTTTCCCTACCAAACTTTGATTAACATAGCCTAATTAATGATAAATAAACTATAAAACAAACGCTTGTTTTTAAAATTTTGTTTTAATATGAAACACTAATCCCTTGTAAAAACTTTAAATTGTGAAAAATAAACAAACCATTCCCTTAAATTGTATAATAAAGACACTATAAACTAAAAAGAGATAACCATGAGAAAACTATTCATCCCACTTTTATTATTCAGCGCTTTAGAAGCGAATGAGAAAAATGGCTTTTTCATAGAAGCCGGGTTTGAAACCGGGCTATTAGAAGGCACGCAAACGCAAGAAAAAAGACACACCACCACAAAAAACACTTATGCGACTTATAATTATTTACCCACAGACACGATTTTAAAAAGAGCGGCTAATTTGTTCACAGACGCTAAATCCATATCACAATTAAACTTTTCATCTTTATCCCCTGTTAAAGTGTTGTATATTGGTGGTCAATTAACTATAGAAAATTTCTTACCTTATAATTTAAGCAATGTTAAACTGAGTTTTACAGACGCTCAAGGCAATGCGATTGATCTAGGGGTGATAGAGACTATCCCCAAACACTCTAAAATTGTTTTACCTGGGGAGGCGTTTGATAGTCTAAAAGAGGCGTTTGATAAAATTGGCCCCTATACTTTCTTTCTTCCAAAATTTGAAGCCACTAGCACTTCTATTTCTGACGCTAACACGCAGAGGGTGTTTGAAACGCTCAGTAACATTAAAACAAATCTTATAATGAAATATAGTAATGAAAATCCAAACAATTTCAACACTTGTCCTTACAATAATAATGGTAATACAAAAAATGATTGTTGGCAAAATTTCACCCCACAAACCGCAGAAGAAT
Source organism: Helicobacter pylori (assembly GCF_011140715.1). Classification (GTDB taxonomy): domain Bacteria; phylum Campylobacterota; class Campylobacteria; order Campylobacterales; family Helicobacteraceae; genus Helicobacter; species Helicobacter pylori_DA. Next base: position 9,903 of record NZ_SFZZ01000078.1, read on the forward strand.
TCACCAATTTAATGTTGAACATGATCGCTGTCTTAGACTCCCAATCTTGGGGCGATGCGATCTTAAACGCTCCTTTTGAATTCACTAACAGCTCAACAGATTGCGATAATGATCCTTCAAAATGTGTAAATCCCGGAGTAAACGGGCGTGTTGATACTAAAGTCGATCAACAATATATACTCAACAAACAAGGTATTATTAATAATTTTAGAAAAAAAATAGAAATTGATGCGGTTGTTTTAAAAAATTCAGGGGTTGTAGGGTTAGCCAATGGATATGGTAATGATGGTGAATATGGCACATTAGGGGTAGTGGCTTCTGCTTTAGATCCTAAAAAACTCTTTGGCAATGACCTTAAAACTATTAATTTGGCTGATTTAAGGACTATCTTGCATGAATTCAGCCACACCAAAGGCTATACCCATAACGGGAACATGACTTACCAAAGAGTGCCAACCGGTCAAAATGAAAATGGCAAGCCAAAAGATTCTGATGGCCTCCCCTATAATGTGTGTTCGCTTTATGGGGGTTCTAATCAGAGCGCTTTCCCTAGCAACTACCCTAATTCCATCTATCACAATTGTGCGGATGTCCCAGCTGGCTTTTTAGGGGTAACGGTAGCGGTTTGGCAGCAGCTCATCAATCAAAACGCTTTACCCATCAATTACGCTAATTTGAGCGCTCAAACAAACTACAATCTAAACGCTAGTTTGAACACGCAAGATTTAGCCAATTCCATGCTCAGCACCATTCAAAAAACCTTTATAACTTCTAGCGTTACCAACCACTATTTTTCAAGCGCTTCGCAAAGTTTTAGAAGCCCTATTTTAGGGGTTAATGCTAAGATAGGCTATCAAAATTACTTTAATGATTTCATAGGGTTAGCTTATTATGGCATTATCAAATACAACTATTCTAAAGCCCTTAATCAAAAATTCCAGCAATTGAGCTATGGTGGGGGGATAGATTTGTTGTTGGATTTTATCACCACTTACTCCAATAAAAATAGCCCTATAGGCATTCAAACGAGAAGAAACTTTTCTTCATCTTTTGGTATCTTTGGGGGGTTAAGGGGCTTGTATAACAGCTATTATGTGTTGAACAAAGTCAAAGGGAGCGGTAATTTGGATGTGGCTACTGGGTTGAATTACCGCTATAAGCATTCTAAATATTCTGTAGGGATTAGCATCCCTTTAATCCAAAGAAAAGCTAGCGTCGTTTCTAGTGGTAGCGATTACACGAACTCTTTTGTTTTCAATGAAGGGGCTAGCCATTTTAAGGTGTTTTTCAATTATGGGTGG
>NZ_SFZZ01000079.1:0-1011 GCF_011140715.1 Helicobacter pylori
AAAAATCTATTAAAAGGAGAAAACATGAAAATCAAAAAATCCCTCTGGCTCTCTCTTTCTCTCATGCTCTCATTATCAAAGGCTGAAGATGACGGATTTTACATGAGCGTGGGCTATCAGATCGGTGAAGCGGTTCAAAAAGTGAAAAACACTGGAGCATTGCAAAATCTTGCGGACAAATACGATAATTTAAACAACCTTTTAAACCAATACAATTACCTTAACTCTTTAGTCAATCTAGCCAGCACACCGAGCGCGATTACCGGTGCGATTGACAATTTAAGCTCAAGCGCGATCAATCTCACTAGCGCTACCACCACTTCCCCCGCCTATCAAGCTGTGGCTTTAGCGCTCAACGCCGCTGTGGGCATGTGGCAAGTCATAGCCTTTGGCATCAGCTGTGGCCCTGGCCCCAATCTTGGCCCAGAACATTTAGAAAACGGGGGCGTTCGATCGTTTGACAACACGCCAAACTACAGCTACAACACCGGTAGCGGAACGACCACCACCACTTGTAATGGAGCCAGTAATGTAGGGCCCAATGGTATTCTGTCTAGCAGCGAATACCAGGTTCTCAATACCGCTTATCAAACCATTCAAACCGCTTTAAACCAAAGTCAAGGGGGTGGGATGCCTGCCTTGAATAGCTCCAAAAATATGGTAGTCAATATCAATCAAACTTTCACAAGAAACCCTACCACAGAATACACTTACCCCGATGGGAATGGCAATTATTATTCAGGCGGGACTCCACTCCCAATCCAGCTAAAAATTAGCAGCGTCAATGACGCTGAAAACCTTTTGCAACAAGCCGCTACTATCATCAATGTCCTTACCACTCAAAACCCGCATGTGAATGGTGGCGGTGGGGCATGGGGTTTTGGCGGCAAGACCGGGAATGTGATGGATATTTTTGGCGATAGTTTTAACGCTATTAACGAAATGATCAAAAACGCTCAAGCCGTTTTAGAAAAAACCAAACAGCTCAACGCTAATGAAAACACCCAAATC
>NZ_SFZZ01000080.1:0-2827 GCF_011140715.1 Helicobacter pylori
ATAGCGAGCGGTTTTCATAAGCTTTTCAAAAACGACGCTAAGATCGCCGAGAGCTTAAAGCCCGCTACAACGAAAAATTTAAGCCAAGGTTTAGCGACCACTTTAAGCGGAGCGTTAAAATACCAATGGACTAAATTCACGCTAGGGACACTATATCGCAACGCGCCCGATCGCATTTTAGGCGTGAAATTACCCAAAGCTTTGAACGAAGCCACCGCAGGCGCAGCTTTAAAGTATCACCTAAAAAGAGCGCTTGAGAGAAGCCACACAATAAGCGAGTTTAGTAAGAATTTAGAATTAAGCGCCAAAAACGCTAAATTCAGCAACAACACGCTTAAAATCATTGAAGAGCTTACTAACGGCGTTAAAAGCGCGAGCGAAGACATCAAAGAAAAAGCTACTAAATACGAAAAAGCCTTACAAGAATTAAAAAAAATTGATGAAAGCAAGCTGACTAAAGAACAGCAACAAGTTTTAAAGGTTTTTAAGGGAGAATTAGATCAAACAGAGGTTAAAGGCATAGACTTAAACGACCTTTACATTTTAGATCAAGGCACAAGGCATGCGGGAGCCAAAAAGATTTTAGTTAAACATTACGGAGAAGAGAACACAGGCGGACTAACTAACGATGAACTGATTAACATGAGCGAAGTTATCAAGAACGGAAGCGTGTTATTAGAGAGTTTTGAAAGGCTTAAAAACGGCTTTAGATACGGCTATGAATGGGAGAATAACGGCGTTAAGCTTAGGTTAGTTGTAGATGATTTAAACGATGGGAATAAGATTTTTAATTTTTATAGCGATAGGAATTTTAAAGATTTTAGAGATGCCAGGCCACAACCTAGCACCTCAAAGGATAACGGGACACAACCCATTACCCTTGATGAAAATAATCCTACTCAAAAACCTTTAAATAGTCAAGAGGATTTATTAAAAACAAGCGAAAATTTTAACGAAACCATACAAGAAGCTAAAAACTTAAGCCCCTTAGAGCAAGCCAACGCCGAAAAGTTAGCGAAATTAGAAAGCGAAGCCAAAGAAAGCGAACAGGAATTTTTAAAAGCTAAAGAGCAAGAAAAAAAGCGTAAAGACGCCTTAAAACGAAAATTAGAACACGAGCGAGGCAATGCGGGCAACATTGAAAGCCAGACTAAAATAGAAGTAGGAGAGGATATACCCACACAAGTGCAAGCGCAGATCCCCAAGAGCCGAGTAAGGCTAAACGAAAGAGAGATTTACGATCTTGATTATGCGATAGTCAAAGCGAAAGACTTAAAGCCAAGCTTTACCACAGGCGGGACGCAAAAACGCACCGACATGAACGAAGAGCAGATTAAAAGCATCGCTGAAAATTTTGATCCTAAAAAGATATTTGGGAGCGGAGGGTTTGAGGATTTACCGATTATTCTACACGACGGGCAAGTGATCGCAGGAAACCACCGCATAGCTGGCATGCTAAACTTCACGCCTAAAAGCCGATACATCTATAACAGAGCGATCAAGGAATACTATCACATAGACTTAAAACCGGACGAGCTATTAGTTAGAGTGCCACACAACCGCTTAAACAACACCGAGATTAACAATTTAGCAGCTTCAAGCAATCAAGGACGCTTTAACAGCGAAAGCGATCATGCCATAGCGGTTTTAAGCCACTATGAAGCGAAATTAAAAGAATTAGACAAGAAATTAGACGCTGATAGCATTTATTCATTAAAAAACATTGTTGCTCAAAACCTTAATTTTGATAAGGCGACTCACCCTAATGTAGGAGATAGTAATTTAGCGCTTCTCATGTATAACATGCCAAGGACTAAGACGCAAGGGATAGAATTACTCAACCGCTGGCAGAAAGAATTTTCTAACGACATTAAAAGCTATGAAAAAGTGAAAAAAATGTTTGTAGATAACGCCGGCAGTTTTCATAATCTCATCCATGACATGAACTTCCCTAAGGTAAGCCTAAACGCTTATTTAAGCGATATTATGGATCGCAGTTTTGCGAATTTAAAGAATTATCAAACAACAAGCGAGAGCCTGAAAGATTTGAGCGAGAAATTCTATAAAACGAGTTCTTTAGAAATGTTTGAAAAGAGCGATCAAGCTACAAGCGACATAAGCGAGATTTTAGGAGGTGCGATCGCAAGGTTTGCACGATTTGATGATCCTTCTAAAGCATTATTTGAAGCCCTAAAGAGCGATAATATTAAAAAAGGCTTGAAAGAATTTAAGATCGCAGATCTTACTAAAGATATGTTTAACCCTGATAGCAAAGAGTTTAAGGATATTGATATTTACGACTTCACGCATTACCTTTTAATGGTGAATAGAGAACCGAACGAAAACAATCCCGTATTAAATCGTTTGATCCAAGCCGTCAAAGACATGCAAAAAGAGAGCGAGAAAGGGAGTAAAAAACCAAAGCTTGACACGCCTAGCGAGTGGGGACAGAATCATAGCGAGTTTAAAGGTGATGGTTTAGGAGCGATTAACAAGCTATTAGAAACTAAAAAAGGTTTTGTAGCAGGAGCGTTTTATAAGGAAGGTTTAGGGGATGATCTAGTTTGGGGTAATAAAGATTACGGGCTAGAACACATCTTAGAAAAGAGAAAAAAACAATACAAAAGGTTAGGATTAACAAACGAACAAGCCAAAGAAAGGACTAATGAACTACTTAAGGAAATCCCTACCATTATACAAAAAGGCTTAAAAGAAGAAGACAAACCAGGTTATGCGGTTATTATTTTAAATAATTCAAAGGTAGTTTTAAGTAAGTTTAAGGGAGATAACGAACTAAAAAATCATTATATGATTACAAGTTTTGAAG
>NZ_SFZZ01000081.1:0-28735 GCF_011140715.1 Helicobacter pylori
AAATTCTCTCGCTCTTTGTTCGGCTTTGGCTTTTTTCTTTTCTTCTTTCAAGCGGCGTTTTTCTTCTTTAGAATTTGGTTTTGGCGCTTCTTTAATAGCGTTATCCTCTTTTGAAATAGGAGCGTTTTCTGCGTCTTTTTCGTTACTCTCTTTTGAAGCAGGAGCGTTTTTGTTTTCTTGATTTTCTTTTATGCCTTTTTGGATAGCGTTATTTTGATCCTTAGTGGGCTCCATATCGCGCCTTCTGGTTTTAACTTCTTCTTCTTCAAACCCGCTATTTCTTGGCTTAACTTTGTTTTCTTCTAAAGGCTTTTCTTTAGCTTTATGCCTTTCTTGCAAATAAATAGGAGCGTTCCCTTTTTCGCCTTTTTGAGATTTTTTAGATGCCGGTTTTTCTACAACGGGATAAAGTTTTGGTTTAAAATCATTATAATCTAAATAGTAGCGATCATAATACACCCGATTTTTATCATAAAACACCCCTTTATCCAAACGATTAGATGAAAAAAACTTAAAACTGCCTATAGTTGGCGTTTTATAGACATTATACGAATCAAAATCATTCAAATCCACCTCTATCACATACCCTCGTTTTTCTAAAGAATACAATTTATTATGGTTTAATACAATGGTATTGAGCGAAGCAAAGGGCAGTTTCACGCTGTTTAATTCCCTCAAACTCTTATCCATTTGCAAAATCTGCCCGTCTAAAGTCAGCACATATAAAGTCCCCTTATCATAGAGCAAATCCACAATATCCCCATCATAGTTGAACTCTTGACCGCTCACGACTGAGAGTATCCTTTTCCCTGTAGAAGCGATCATGTTATTGCCATCTACAATAAGGTAGGTGATATTGTTAAAAAACTTATCGCTGCTGATAACAATGTTTCTAATAGGCGTAGGGTTTCCATGCACATAATCCACGACTAACAAGCGCCCATCTAGCATGGGGAATACCACGACCGTATCCATAAAAATAGGCATCGCCATTAAAGAATTGATCGTGGTGCTTGGGGAACCTTTCTCGCTAAAAAGCAATTTTTGAGAAGTGATGTCGTATAAATTCGCTGAATTGTCCGCTAACACCACCGCTAAAAGATTCCCTTTAACGCTCGCGCTCAAGGCAAAAGTCTCCAAAGGAATAACGATAGATTGTTGGCTGGCGTTAGGGTTATTGCTAATCAATTCCACTTGATGACAGACTTTATCTTGGACTTCCGCTTCAACGCCCTTTAATTTCAATTCCGTTTCTTCAGTTTTAGCCACCTTTCTTTTGCTTGTTTTTTTATCAATTTTGTTCAAACAATCTTGCGCAAGGATGAAAAACCCCTGACTCTCATTTAAAAAACTGCTTTCGTAATTGAAATTCTTACCGATTCTTAGCTGCGTTAAACCTTTATCGCCTATAACCGCTCCATTTTTCAAAATGGCTCCATAACGATTGGACGAAACGATACTTTCTTGCAAATGGTTAGGGAAATACGCTTCGCCTTTAACCTGGTGTTTAGCGGGTTTGAAGTATTTTTTCATGTTACAGCCGCTAAAGACAATTAGGGCTATGAGTAAGATTAAAAATGGTTTATTCATCAAATCAATGCGTTCCTTGAATGGTTTCTTTCTTTAGATTGGTTGGTTTGGAAGGGTTTTGCTGAATATCTTCTAACATTCCATAGTGTTTTAAAACAGAGATTATAGCATAGAGTGAAGAACTTAGAGGGATAGCGGATAAACTTTGATGCGCTTTTTTGATCGCGTCTTTAGAATTTTCCTCATACAACAAGTTCACTTCTTGTAAAGCGCTCATTTCTTTAAGAATGGGGCTTTTTTCAAGTAGGTTTTTATCTCTAGAGAGCGATGCGTAAGAATATTGTGCAAAAGTTTTAACGATTTCATTAGAAGATTGCGAAAGTTTTTTAAACTCGTTTGCATCGTTTCTTTCACTCGCTCTGGCGAACTGATACAAATCATACAGCTCTGGGGCGACTTCTTTCAATCTTTTTTGCAAAGCTATATTATTAGGACTCTCTAGCACTTCATTATAAATTTGAGTGATCCGCTCTCTAGTTTGCTCATGCTTATAATCTTGCAATTTCGTATCCCCTAAATAAGCGATAAAAGCCACCACGATAAACAACAACACCCACTTGTAGCGTTTGAAAAACTTTTCTAATCTAAACGCCCCCTCTAAAAGCTTTTCATCGCTTTTGAATTCGTTTTTAACTTGCTCTAAATTTTCCTTAATATTCATGCCTTGCTCACTCCTGTGCTGCCAAATCCTCCGCTACCCCTTGAAGTTTCATCTAATTGTTCGCATTCTATAAATTCGGCTTTATAAGTTTTTTGAACCACCCCTTGAGCGATCCTATCCCCTACTTGGACTTTAAAATCTTTATCGCTCAAATTCGCTAAAATGACCTTAATTTCGCCCCTATAATCATTATCCACCGTGCCAGGAGAGTTTAACACCATCACCTGATGGTTCAAAGCCAAACCGCTACGGGTGCGCACCTGCAATTCATACCCCACTTCTAAAGACAAACAAATCCCTATTTTCACCAACCCCACGCTATGAGATTTGATCGTTACTTCTTCTACAGCATGCAAATCAAAACCTGAAGAACCCTCGGTTTGGTATTTAGGGATAAGGGCGTTTGGGTGGATTTTTTGGATTTTAATTTTCATCAAAACAAATCTCTTTATAATAAATGTCTAAAATTTCAAAATCGCTCTCGCCATTGGGTAATTGAATGCTCACCGCATCACCCTTACTCTTACCTATCAAGCTCTTAGCGATCGGCGAACCAAAAGAGATTAACCCTTTAGCTGGATCGCTCTCCACGCTCCCTACTATCGTGTAAGAAAACTCTTTATCGTTGTCTAAATTAAGGATTTTAATCGTGCTCCCAAAACTCACTTTATTATGGGCTAAAACGCTCGGATCAATCACTTGAGCGTTAGCGACAATTTCGCTTAAATCCACGATCCTCGCTTCAATGAAGCGTTGTTTTTCTTTAGCAGCATGGTATTCAGCGTTTTCTTTCAAATCCCCATGCCCTCTAGCAATATCAATTTCTTTCACAATATTAGGCCGTTCCACCTCTTTTAATTGCTTTAATTCCGCACAAATCTTATTGTATCCATGCATACTCATAGGTTCTTTATTCATTTAATCTCCTAAGCTTATTCAGTAGAGATTATAGTAAAAATTAAGTTAAATTCAGCAAAAAAGCCATTTCGTTAGCAATCTTTTTTGCGCTCCCATGTTTTAAATATTCCCTTAATCTCAAACTTTCTTTAAAATAGCGTTCCCTATCCATTTCTTCATACGCTTTTAACAAACTCTCTACGCTCAAAAAATGCTGGATCAATTCTGGGTGCAATTGGCTCTCCCCAAGCCCTGGAGTTTCATCATTTAAGGCATTATAAAAAATGTTAGCGAGTCCTATATAATGCAAATTGACCAACATTCTAGCAATCAAAAAATCCATCGTTTTAGCCCTATACGCTAACGCAAAAGGCGTGCCAATTAAAGCGGCCTCTAAAGTCGCTGTGCCGCTGCAAATGAACGCAAACTCCGCTTCAAACAAACTCTTATGCGCATCATAAGAAATTTCAAATAGTTTAATATCTTCTCCATAAAGGGCTTTCAAATCCAACCCCTTAAAGAAACTCGGCACGACTAACACACGCCTTTTAAACCCTTCGTTTTGTTCTAAAATTTGAGCCGCTTTGACAAACAAAGGGAACATTTTAGCGATTTCGCTTTTCCTACTCCCTGGCATAAACACCAGAGTTTCGCCCTTAATATCTTTTTTATAATATTTAATTTCATCTAATAAAGGGTGTCCCACATATTGGGCTTTTTTTTGGTAATAGCCCACTTCAAAAGGCAAAATCGCTCCCAAAAAATCGCAGTATTTTTCAAGGCTTTTAGCGCGCCATTTTTTCCATGCCCAAACTTGCGGTAAAATATAATACATGATTTTTTTATGCGGATCTTGTTTTTTGATTTTTTTGGCTAGGGGGATATTGAACGAAGAAGAATCCATTAAAAGCACCATATCCGCTTGTTTGGCTAATTGAACCATTTCTTTATGGGCTTTGAGTAAAAACCCCAAACGGCCTATCACATCTCTAAAACCCATGACAGAAAATTCTCTAGGGCTATAGAGCGCGTCTTTCCCTTCAAACACTCCAATGAAACGATAATCTTTGGGCAAATTGCACCGTAACTCCTCTAAATGCGTATTAGAACTCGCTTCCAAAGCGCTCACTAAAATCGTGGGCATTATTTGTCTTTCAAAAGGTTTTGGACTTGATAGAGCTTGATTTCTTTATGCAAATCCCTCAATTCAATTTTGAGCAACGAATTTTCAAAATCTTTTTTAGAAAGATGGTTTTTTAAAAGCCTGTTTTCGCGCAAAACGCTGCGGTATTGCAAGTAAAGCCCTTCATTGAATAAACGCTTACATGGTTTTGCCATAATAACCTGATTGTCTTTGGCATAAACCTCCACTTCTTCAAGGGCTTTAGGGAAAATCACATCCTCTTCTGTATTTTGTGTTTCTTTGTTTGAGTGGGAGTTTTCTTTTTCTAATTTCTTTTGATAGATTTCTTGCTTCAAACCTTTTAAAACGCTCTTTTTCTTACGCAAGATTTCTTGGACTTGCTTCAATTCCAAACGGATTTTTTTTAAAACTCCTCTAGTGTCTTCAATTTCTTGCTGGTAAGCGTTCAATTCTTCTTGCATCGGTTATTCCGCTAACATTTCTAAAGACAACAAACGCATTTCATTGCCTTGAGTGATAATGACATTCTTGCTGTGGCATTTCTCACACACCCCATAATCTAGGGCGTTAGGCTTAAAAACATGCGAACAATCCTTACACTCTAATTCAACCTTTTCATCCACGATGTCTAAAATAGCGTCTTTACACACCAAAGATTCTTCTCTAAAAGTCTCAAACGCACTCACGAACAAGCTCTTATCCATAGCACTTCTTTCGCCAATACCGACCACGACTCTTTCAATCTTATGGGCTTGATTCTTCTTCGCATGCTCTTCGCAAAGAGCGATTAAAGAAGAAACGACCGAGTATTCATGCATACTAAACCTTAATCTTTAAATTAGCCCCTATTATATTGTATTAGAGTAATCCTTTGGTTTATTGCTTGAGATTCAATAGGGTGTTAAGGATTTGATCAGATGTGGTTACTGCTTTAGAGTTCGCTTGAAACCCCCTTTGAACCACAATCAAATTCGTTAAACTCCGGCTCAAATCCACATTACTAGACTCCAGTTTAGATCCTGAAATTGAACCCCTACGACCCGTATTAGCCGCACCGATTAAGGCTTGCCCTGAGTTTCCGGTTTGAGAAAAGACATTCCCGCCTAAAGCCTGTAAGCCCGCATCGTTAGCGAAATTCGCTAAAGCCACTTGAGCGAGCGCTAAAGTCCTACCATTACTGAACGCTCCTAAAAGCACCCCGTCTGAATCAAAGCGGACATCCATCAAATCGCCCGCCTGATAGCCGTTTTGCTCAATCGCATAAGTTTCAGAAATCTTATCCACGCTCGTTAGCCCATCAAAACTCCCTGAGGAACCAAAGGCCAAATTGATGCGTTGGGGGGCATCAGCACCATTTTTAGGGTCAAATTGCAAAAGAGGCGGGTTCATGCCCGCAAGCGATCCGTCGTTATTAAAATGCAAACGGCCCCCTTCAAACACATTAGGCCTAGCCGCTGACCCCCCTACTAATTCCCCAGGCTCAGGCACGATCACTCTAAAATTCCATTCCGCTCCCCCACTTCTATAAAACTCAATGCGCATGGCGTGTTTGGTGCCTAAGCTGTCTATCACATCAATGCTTGTCGCATGCGTAGCGTGGGTGAATTTAGAACTGCTAGCTGACGCTCCACCTTCAATCAAAGAAGCGGTATTAAGCCCTTTCATGGCGTTTTTAAACAAAACATTGTTCGTTACGCTGTCTGAAGAATACCCGCTCACAAAGATATTAAGATTTTCTTTAATGACATTTTTATTGTCTTTATTGTTGATTTCAAACATGCCGTATTGGTTGATTGTAACCCCTATAGAAGCGGCTGAATCTTGGTAATTGTCCGCTAAGCTAGGATCTTTTACGATATTAGCGTCATGCTGGATTAATGCGCGCAAGTCTTCAGTGGTCCTAAACTGCCCAATATCCGCATTAGGGCTGATAGAATGCGTATAACTGTATTTGAAAGCCGTTACATCTTTATCGCCGTCTAAAAAGTTAGCGAACGCCCCGGTTCCGGCTTGAGTAACCACAATGTTTTTAAGCTTTTCATCGCCGTCTAATTCATTAGTGTTTTCCAAACGCAATTGCTTGCCGTCCAAATAAGCTTCAATCCCTGTTTGACTTTTGACCGCATTGATCGCATTTTTGGCTGCCACTAGGCTTGAAGTCCGGCTCACCGCTGAATCGTTAGTGAAAGAAATCTTAACCCCATTCAACTCAAGCGTGCTGTTTTCTGCAGAAGGGAGGATGTCTTTAACCATTTTTGCACTCTTATAGCTCACCCAAATCCCTTGATTTTCATTCAATAAAAGAGCGTCGCCATCTTCATTGTATAAAGATCCCATGTCTTCGGCGACTTGAGCTAAATTCGTGCCTGAATCATACACCGGATTAATGCCATCTGAAGGGGTTTTGGCTGAAGAATCCAAAGCAAATATCGCCGCTGTTTGATCGGCATGCCTTCCAGCGTTTAAATTCGCCCTCATAGAAATGCGGTTACTCGCTCTAGCAGGCATCACCATTCCAGGATCAATTCTAATGTTTTCTAAAGGGCCGGTATTATCCACTTTTAAAGCGTCCGTATCGCTCCCTTTATTGCCGGTATCGCTCCCGTTTCTCACCCACCCTTGCACCACAAGCCCGCCGGTGGTAACCAAACTCCCTTGCGAGTCAAAAAGGAACTCCCCGTCTCTAGTGAAATTGCGCGTGATCCCCCTATCAGGGCTAATAATAAAAAAGCCATCGCCTTGAATCGCTAGATCGGTTTTGACATCTGTGTTTTGGATATTGCCTTGCGAAAAGATTTTAGTCGTCGCATCCACGCCTACCCCAAGCCCCACAGAAAAGTCATTCTGCCCTGCTAACCCGTTTTTATAGGGCGCGGTAGCGATGAGTTTGACTTGAGAAAGCATATCCACAAAAGAAGCCCTAGAATATTTAAAACCAGTGGTATTCACGTTCGCAATATTATTACTCTCAATATCCAAAGCGATTTGGTGGGCTTGCATCCCATTGACACCAGACCATAAAGACCTAAGCATGGTTATCCTTTAATTTAAAGAAATTCAATCTATGCAGAATAAAGCAAAAGTTGTTCCTAAATAGCTTTTTAGAATGATTGGTTGCGGATTTTAAAGTTTTGTTAATCAAAAAGATCGGTCAAATTCATAAGGAAATAGGGGGTTTTGTAACACTACCCCCATAATGCTTTTTAAAGCTTATCGCTCAAATTTAAGAATCTAACTCGCTTTAGCGCAAAATCGCGCATTCATGATCTTGAATCTCTTCGGCTGAAGCGCGATTTAAAGTCAATGGGTTAAATTGTGTCGCTAATAAGACAAAGGAGTTATCGCTTTGTTGCACCACCGCTAAGCCATAGTCCCCCATGCGTTTGTGCGCATTAGGCGCTTCTTTAGCAAGCATAATAAAGGGGCTTTTTTGCGCCAATTCGCTCTCTGTTACCCGACGCGCCAAATATTTATGCCCGTTCAAGCCACCTGATAATGGCGACCAACGGCTGTTGATTTTTTTTAAATTATTGTCCAGCTGTTTGCGCGCATCAAGGCTAATGCAAGAGATATGGATATGAAAATGGTTTTGCGATCGCCCTTTGCTAGAGTTAATCGTCAAAGAGATTGCGCTATCAGGAATGGGTTTGCCGTATTTTTTACTCATAAAATCACGTGCTTGCCAGGATAAATAAAAAAAGTTAGGCGTAGAAGAATCAAGCAACAAAGGGCTTTCAATACCGCTAATGTGAGTTGTTGGCATCAACAAATATTGCAACGGGCCGTTAATATCTTTTAAAACCACATAGCCGGCATCGGGTTTGACTTCTATGCATGGCGAAGGATTCTGATTTTTCTCATAATTAGGCAAACATTTCTCAAAAACAATCTTACGCAACACATTCGGATCTTTAGCGTTTAAACCCATAACAACGATAGCTATCATCGCTAAAAAAAGAAAGCCCGCTTTTTTCATCTTTTTGCTCCTTGTTTTTAATGGGAGTTTTTACAAACTCTCTTGTTATTTTTCTACAATAGTGGTTAAAAGCTCTAATCATTATGATTATTTTAACGAATTTTAACTTATTAGTAACTTTTAGTAACCTATTTCTAAAAAGAGCTTTTTAAATACTAACCAGAAAAAACTTAAATTGATGGCATTAAAAATGCTAAAAGAATTTTTTAAAATATTAAATAGCTTGCACTAAGCAGGTGATAATTTTTCGTCATGCGATCTTATGGGGTTGATACTTATCACAATAAAGCGTTTTATAACCTTACTTTAAGTAATATCGTCATACTGATACCACAATAAGGACAATTATCATGCAAGATTTACCCCCATGCCCTAAATGCAACGATGCCTACACCTACCATGATGGCGTGCAATTGGTTTGCTCTAGCTGTTTGCATGAATGGAATGAGAATGAAGTTAATGATGAAGAATTGATCGTTAAAGATTGCCACAACAATCTTTTACAAAATGGGGACTCAGTCATTCTCATTAAGGATTTAAAGGTTAAAGGTTCATCTTTAGTGCTTAAAAAAGGCACCAAAATCAAAAATATCAGGCTTGTCAATAGCGATCATAATGTGGATTGTAAAATAGAAGGGCAGAGTCTGTCTTTAAAATCTGAATTCCTCAAAAAAGCTTAGGAAAATACAAAAACTTAAGAGCAAGAAAAGCTTAGTGGCTTTTTAAGCTTGTAAAAATCACTTTTTAGAAAAAATCAACTTATCCAGCTTGAAAAAAATCACCGCTCCAATGGTTTGCCCCAAGAAAAGATTGAGCCACAACGGAAAATTGAAATAATAAAAAACCTCCATAAAAGGCAGCATCACCAACGCGCTCAACATCCATCTAAGCCAATAAATTAAAAACAGCTTGGAAGCGTATTCTGTGCCAAGTTTCTTAAAAAATTCTCGCATAAAGACAACCCTTTCAAATTCTTTTTGCAAACCCTCCTAAAAAGGAAAGCTCACCATTAAGGAAGATTCCTAAATCCCATGCCTTTAGACAATCGTATAGGACACTCTTTTTTCAAAAAGTTTACTCTCGTAATTGCCTAAATCCCTACCATCCACAAGGGCAAAGGCATCGCCAAAAGTCGCCAACAATGCAGTATCTAATTGCATGTCTTTATGGCGGTTCAACGGGATAAAGACTTCCTTGTGATTATTTTGAAAATCAAACGCTAACAAGGAATCTTTCAAATACACTTCCACTCTAGAAGCGTTTTTCACCACGCTGTTTTGAGCCAATTTCAAGCCTTGCACTTCAGCACTTTTAATCCCGCACGCATGACATAAGGACACAAACATGCTCTCTTGTGAAATGGTTGCAAACCAAGGCAAACTATCTCGTTTAGGTAAATTTTCTTTACCCTCTAGAGCCTTTTGTCTCTTGGGCATCTCATGCTTGATGAACGCATAAAAATTGCGAACGCTTTCTTTAGGGGTTGTTCCCTTGAGCTGGTTGGCAATATTAGCCACGCTCGCATCGTCTCTTTCATAACGCCCCATTGCTACAAAATCACTCGTTTCAAACAAACGCTCATTTAATTGATAGCTAGCGATCTCATAAGACAAATGGACTCGTTTTTTTTGAGCGCTTTTTAAAAATTCCACTTGCAAATAAGGCACTCCAAAATTGAGCATGCTTTCATAGCTAGCATGATTGCCTTGTAAATTCACATTGCTCGCTGCAACGCTCGGCATGGGAATGAAAAGTGAAGTGTGTTCTGCAGAATCAAAATCAATGCTGTACTCAGCCTCTATTTTATATTTTGCAACACTCTCTTGGCTTTCCTTTGCCTGCAAAATCTGCGCTCCTAAAACAGCACCTGTAGCGCCTAAAGCAGTCGTTTTAATAAAATCCCTTCGTTTCATAACTATAACTCTTTATTGTAATTTTTAAATTCGTTGAATGAATGAAAAAGTAGGACACACCACCAACCCTAAAGGGTTGATAAGTATCCAAAAACCTAAATTTTGAAAGACAAAGCATTCCTAAAAAATAAGAACGTTCAAAGAAAAGGGTTACTTTTTCTTTTTCATGTGGTGCATGTCTTTTCCATGCATGTCATGCATCTCTTTCATCATTTTTTGGTGTTTTTCAAGAGCTTTTTTAACTCCCTCAGCGTATTTGGGGTCAGCTTTCTTGAAATGCTCCAATTGTTTATCCACAATTTCCTTATGGGTAACATGAGCTAAAGACCCTCCAATAGTGTCATACAACCTTTCTTTTTCATCAGCTGGCAATGAGCGGTAGTAATCGCCTGGTTGGGTGTAGTAATCGCTATCTTCAGCTCTGTAATCCCAGTTCCACACTTCAAACTCTTTCTCAATATGAGCTAAGTTGAATTTAGGATCTCTTGCGCTCTTATCTTCTTTATAGCCAGGCAATGAGCTAGGCGTATAGTTTTGTAAAGAGCCGTAGTATCCATTTTGCATGTAACCATCTCTGCTAGAAGAGTGGAACGGGCACCTTGGTCTATTGACCGGTATCTGAGGATAATTAACCCCTAAGCGGTAGCGGTGTGTGTCTCCATAAGAGAACAAGCGAGCTTGTAACATCCTATCAGGGCTATAGCCAATTCCAGGAACGACATTAGCCGGAGTGAATGCCGCTTGCTCCACTTCTGCGAAATAGTTTTCAGGATTTTTATTCAACTCTACAATGCCCACTTCCATCAATGGATAATCTTTGAGATACCAAATTTTAGTCACATCAAACGGATGGAATCGATACTTTTTAGCATCTTCTTCTGGCATCACTTGAATGCTTAATTTCCATTTTGGGAAATCCCCTCTAGCGATCGCATCGAATAAATCCCTTTGATTGGAATCAGGATCATGCTTTCTGATTTCTGCAGCTTCTTCGTTAGTCAAGTGCTTAACGCCTTGCATGGTTTCAAAGTGGAATTTCACCCAAAAGCGTTCGCCTTTTGCGTTGATAAGGCTGAAAGTGTGGCTGCCAAAACCATCCATGTGGCGGAAAGATTTAGGAATACCTCTATCGCTCATAACCCATGTTACTTGATACAAACTTTCAGGAACATTACTCCAAAAATCCCATACCATGTCGGGGTTAGGCAAATTGGTTTGAGGATCTCGTTTTTGAGTGTGGATGAAATCAGGGAATTTGATCCCGTCACGGATAAAGAAAACAGGCGTGTTGTTCCCTACTAAATCCCAATTACCTTCTTCAGTGTAATACTTCATCGCAAAACCTCTAGGGTCTCTCACCGCATCCGCACTGCCTTTTTCCCCTGCCACAGTAGAGAATCTGAAAAAGCATTCGGTTTTTTTGCCCACTTTAGAGAAAATTTTCGCTTTAGTGTATTTAGTGATGTCTTTAGTCACGGTGAAAGTGCCATAAGCTCCGCTTCCTTTAGCATGCACTACCCTTTCAGGGATCCTTTCTCGATCAAACGCCGCTAACTTTTCCAAAAACCAAGTGCTTTGCAATAAAACAGGACCTCTAGGGCCGGCTGTAATCACATTGTTGTCATCCCAAACGGGAGCGCCAAAAGCAGTGGTTTGTTTCACATCTTTATTAACCATGATTCTTTCCTTTATTTGGTTTTAAATCTTCGTAATCTAGCACTAAACCGATTACTTGTGGTGATTATTACATAATTTGTTATACAAAGACTAACAAGATTCAATTTGCTTAAAAAATCCTTTTTTTAAGAATAAAAAACCCCCTTAAGTATTTCTATTTGTAACAATTAATGAAAATAAGAAAGATTAAAAACAAAATTTTATTTTTAATCTGGTTTTAATAATAATTATCATACTATTCTATCTCAATGCATTGACGGATTTTGTTTTTTTTTATTTATTTTTTGAATTTTCAGATTAAGGAGAGTTGTTTGATGTTTTTAAGATCATACCCAAAGCTTAGATACGCTTTATGTTTCCCCCTACTCGCTGATACTTGCTATAGCGAGGAGCGCACTTTAAATAAGGTTACCACCCAAGCTAAAAGAATTTTCACTTACAACAATGAGTTTAAAGTAACTTCTAAAGAATTGGATCAACGCCAAAGCAATGAAGTCAAGGACTTGTTTAGGACTAACCCTGATGTGAATGTGGGCGGAGGGAGCGTGATGGGGCAGAAAATCTATGTGAGAGGCATTGAAGACAGGCTTTTAAGGGTTACGGTGGATGGGGCTGCGCAAAATGGCAATATCTACCACCACCAAGGCAACACCGTGATTGACCCTGGCATGCTCAAAAGCGTGGAAGTTACCAAAGGTGCAGCGAATGCGAGTGCAGGGCCAGGAGCGATCGCAGGAGTGATTAAAATGGAGACTAAAGGAGCGGCTGATTTTATCCCTAGGGGGAAAAATTATGCAGCCAGTGGGGCGGTGAGTTTTTATACCAATTTTGGGGACAGAGAAACTTTCAGATCGGCTTACCAAAACGCGCATTTTGATATTATCGCTTACTACACGCACCAAAACATCTTCTATTATAGAAGCGGCGCTACAGCGACAAAAAACCTTTTCAATCCCACACAAGCCGATAAAGAGCCAGGAACTCCCAGCGAGCAAAACAACGCTTTAGTTAAAATGAATGGTTATTTGAGCGATAGAGACACGCTCACTTTCAGCTGGAACATGACACGAGATAACGCTACACGCCCTTTAAGGAGTAACGCTATAGGGTTAGCCTATCCTTGTGAAGCCCCTTTTAGCCCTGATAGCGACCAAGGGTGTCCTAATGTGTTGGATAGTTTCACAAGATACATGTATCACTCCATTAATAGCGCTAACAATCTTTCCTTACAATATAAAAGGGAAGCGGGAAATTCTTTTGGCGACCCACGATTAGATTTTACCCTTTATACAAGCATTAGAAACGCCAAGTTTGATCCCCTATTTGATCCTAATGGCGTTTATGCTAGATTCCCCACTTCTCAAGCGAGCGCATGGGAAAAAGAAAATTACCCATGCGTTGAAGGCGGGTATTGCACCCCAAGCTTTTCAGATGTGGATAAACCAAGCTCACAGCCTAGGGATTTGTTTTTAAACAACACCGGCTTAAACCTTAAAGTCGCGCATGTGATTGATGAAGCCACAGACAGCCTTTTTGAATACGGATTCAACTACCAAAATTTAAGCGTTTTTGACGCTCGCATCCCTAAATCAGAATTATACAGGCCTAATCAAGTTTATACTGATGATAAAGGGCAAAAACAAATCGCTTGCTCTCTTGTGGATAATAACCCCAATGATCCTACTTTGTGCCAAAGAGGGAAAGCGAACGGGAATATTTATGGAGGCTATGTGCAAGCGAATTACTCGCCTCATAAAATCATCACTTTTGGAGCCGGGGTAAGGTGGGATGCATACACGCTTTATGATAAAGACTGGAACCACCGCTACACTCAAGGCTTTAGCCCTAGCGCGGCTCTTGTGATCAGCCCCATTGAGCCTTTATCATTAAAAATCACTTATTCTCAAGTTACAAGGGGGGTTATGCCAGGAGATGGCGTGTATATGCGCCAAAACGATTTACGATACGCTAAAAATATCAAGCCTGAAGTGGGCTCTAACGCTGAATTTAATATTGATTATTCAGGCCAGTATTTTAGCGGGAGGGCTGCGGCATTTTATCAGGCTTTAGATAATTTCATCTCACAATATGCACAAAATTTGATTGTAACCAATTTGAGTCAAGCGATTCGCATTTATGGCTATGAAGTGGGTGGGACTTTTAGATACAAGGGCGTGAGTTTGAACATGGGGATCTCGCGCACCTGGCCCACCACTAGGGGGTATTTAATGGCAGACAGCTATGAGCTTGCCGCAAGCACCGGTAATGTTTTTATCATTAAATTGGATTACACCATCCCCAAAACAGGGATCAATCTTGCTTGGCTTAGCCGTTTTGTCACCGGTTTAGATTATTGCGGGTTTGATATTTACTTGCCTGATTACGGGACGGCTGAGAAACCCAAAACCCCTACCGATTTAGCCAAATGCGGATCCCAATTAGGGTTAGTGCATATGCATAAACCGGGCTATGGCGTGAGTAATTTTTATATCAATTGGAGTCCTAAAACCAAAAGCCGCTGGAAGGGTTTGCTGCTTTCAGCCGTGTTTAATAACGTTTTCAACAAATTCTATGTGGATCAAACAAGCCCCTATGTCATGAGCCCGGATATGCCAGGCACTGACGCTGTTAAAAGAGCGATCGCAGAGCCTGGTTTTAACGCGCGTTTTGAAGTAGCTTACAAATGGTGATTAGTGGGGCTTTAAGCGTTGTGCATGCGTGATAGCAACAGCTATCGCATCGCTAATATCCAAAGGCTTGATTTCGCTTGTGATGTTTAGCAAGCGTTTGACCATAAAGGCTACTTGCTCTTTAGCGGCTTTCCCGTTACCGGTTAGAGCTTTTTTGACTTGTAAGGGCGTGTATTCGCTAAAATTACCGATCCTTTCTAAAATCTTTAAGGACAACGCCCCCCTGAATTGCGCAAGCTTGATCACGCTTTTAGGGTTATACCCAAAGAAAATATCCTCAATCGCTACCTCATTGACTTCGTAACGATCCAATAAGCAATCTAAGGCTTCTATCAAGTCTAAGATTTGTTCTTGCAAGCGTGTCGTGGTGATATTAATGAACCCGGCCGTGATTAAAGAAAGCTTGTTAGAAGCGTGAGAAATGATAGCATACCCGCATTTCCTACTGCCTGGGTCTATTCCTAAAATACGCATCAATCATTCCTATTATTTAATTGCAAGGTTTAAAAAACGCTATTATTATATCCATGTTTCTTGTTAGTGCAAAATACAAGATTACATTAAGAATTTTTAAAAAATTTAGCCTATAAATAAGGGAGCAATAAATGAAAGCAAACACAATCATACTAGTGGATTGGGAGAATTTCAGGCGCGATATTAAACAAACAAAATGCGTTAATTACAATATCGCTTTAGATGTGATCGTTACTATCAGAGCTTTTTTACTAGATGATGAATGGATCAGTCGTATTTACTTTTATACCACCCCACCCTTTGATTTTGAACATGCGTTGTGGGATAAAAGGAACGACACCCTCCAAAATGAAAAAAATCCGGGAACAGAAATGAAAATCTTCACAAGCAACGACATTGAAGAGATCTTACAAAGCAGTGAAGCGACTAAATGGGAGAAGATTTATAGCGATGTGGAAAATTTCCAACACGATCTAGCTTCATTGGATCAAGTGGAATTGAGATTGGGGAGGACTAAGTTAAACGCAATAAGAGTGGAGTTTGATGGGAGTTATAAGGCGTTATTAGAACAAAAGCAGGTGGATATGCTCATGGGTCTTGACATTCAAAGAATAGCCTTTAAAAAAATAGCTGATAGGATTTTGATATTTTCAAAAGATACGGATCTAATCCCCGCGCTCAAATTAGCCAGAGATGAGGGGCTAAGGGTGGATATTGCCGATCTGTCTAACAGGCTGTCTCTTCTTAGCCAGGATTTGAAATACAATTCGGATAAAGTGAGGAAATTGAGCAGTAACGAAGTCAAGGACAAGCTGTTTTCCATCAGAGAAAATCTCACTAAAACCAACTGGGCTTTAAACTAAACCCTAAAAAGGCTTATTTCATTTTTATAGAGTTTAAAAAATCATTTTTTAAAAACTCCAATAAGAACTATTGGCGTTTAATTAAAACAGAGTCAAAATTTTTAAAGGGGTTTTTAGGCTTATTTTTCTCATACTGACTGGGTAAGCTCGGGTAGTTCGTTACTTCTTGCTTATTTTTTTGTGGTAGGATTGGGATTATTTAGAGTTTAAAGAAGAAGCTAAGCGCTCTCCATCTTTTGTAATTAAGCTAGGGTCTATAAACTTAGCTTGCTCTCTAAGATTTCCTACTTTTTTTAAACTTTGTAATAACCCACTCACTCTTTAATCATTCGGCCTTATCCATTATCGTTCTCGCTTTTTCTAGGATTTGGTTATAACTTTCGCTCGTTTTCATTTCTTGACTCCCTTGACTTATTTAATTTAATTTTTTTAGTTTCAATGGTAGCCCACTCATTGCTTTTTAGCATTTTCAGCTATCCTGCGGAATGAAAGAGTGGATAATGTCCGCCTTGTTCATCTCTGCTTTAACATCATTTTTTGTTTTCATTCATTCTCCTTGCCATTCTCCTTGCGTTCTCTTTGAAAAGATTTAGGTCGTTATTTGACTTTGTTGGGGTTTTTATGGTAGCATTCTTACAGACATCGCTATAGGAACTCGACCTATGGTTGCCCCTTAGAGGGTTTGGTGTCTTGTATTAAGGCTTTGATTGATGCATCATTTTTCACTCCTTGACTTATTAAAGTTTTTTAAGTATTGTTCTTTTCAGCACCACCATGGGAACTCGACCTATGGCTGAACCTTTGCGTTAGCATTGAGTCCGGTGCTTGAAAATGCTTTATAAGCGTTGTTATTCTTATAATCTCCGTTACTCTTGAACATTGTTCTTAAAACTAATTCACTCTTTCTATTGTTTAATGTTTTTGTGCTAATATTGTCAAGGCGTGGGTTAGAGAATATTTTCTAACCCATACTAAAAACACTTTAAGTGTGCCAAGAGACCCTGACACATAAGACGAAAGGGCTTGTGTATGGTCAAGGTGAGGCTTTTTAATCCTTTTCATTTCTTAACTCCCTTGACTTATTAAAATTTTTGTTTTATAGTTCCAACGCATTAGCTTTATCAAGCATGTCTAACACTCAGCTCATAACTGATGTTTAATCGCTATTTTTGAGATTTTGCTAATGTTTTTTATAGATTTATCCTTATCATTTTGTTTTACGCATTTTTTTGCATTGTTTTTAGCATTAGCTCATGCTTTTATGCTTGCATTTGTGCTAAGGGGCTTAAATTTTTAGCTTCTGGTGTGGTTTGGTTATTTAATTCTGTATTTTTTAATAAAATTTCTTGACTTGTTGAGGGTTTTTGAGTAGGATTATTTTCAATAAGGTTTGAGATGCTACTGCCATCTCCGTAATCGTTAGAAAGTGGTGCAATGGTTTCTAACTCCCTTAAAACCTTATCATCCACTTCAAAACTTGTAATCATATAATGATTTTTTAGTTCGTTATCTCCCTTAAACTTACTTAAAATTACTTTTGAATTGTTTAGAATAATAGCCGCATAACCTGGCCTGTCTTCTTCTTTTAATCCTTTTTGTAGAATGTTAGGGATTTCCTTAAGTAGTTCGTTAGTCCCTTCTTTGGCTTGCTCTTTTGTTAGTCCTAACTTTTTGTATTGTTTTTCTCGGCTTTGCAAGCTTTTCGGCGTTGGCTTGTTCTAAAGGGCTTAAATGGGTAGGCGCTTGTGTTTTAAGCGCGTTTGTGGTAGGATTAGGTTCAACGGAGTTTAAAGAATTAATGTGCTTTTCTTTAGTGATTGCTTGCGGAGTCGACGGTAACGCTTGCTTCTCCCTGTGTAATTCATAACTGCTTACTACCCAATGGTTATTTAATTCTTCATTTTTCCACTCGTTATGCAACCCTACTATTTTATTATCGTATTCTACAAACACACGCCCTAAATGATCCGTGCCTTTAACGCCTTTGTCAATCACTTCCGGTATCGTTTTAATCACGCTTAGGGCGTATTCTTTAGCTTCTGTTTCACTCGTTCCCTACTTTATCTTATTAGGCTATCCTACGCTCTATCATGCGCGCTAATCCAAAAACCTTTTTTTAAGAACGCAGTTGTTGTAAGGCTTCTTTAATCGCTACTTCTATGCTGAGATTGGGTTTTAGGGTTTTTAAGACTAAATTGATTTCAGCGCTTTTAAAGCCCAAACTCTCTAGGGCTAAAAAGACTTCATTGCGTGCGGGTCTGTTTTCATCTTGAATGAAAAAGCCAATGAGATCCACCATGATCTTATCGGCGAGCTTTTTGCCTATGCCTGGGACTTGCTGGAGTCTTTTGACTTCTTTAGTGGCGATAATGTTTTCAAATTCGTTCGGCGAAAAGCTTGAAAGAATGGCTAAAGCGATACGCCCCCCTACCCCATTGATTTTCAAAAGCCTTTCAAAAAGGATTTTTTCACTCTCTTCTAAAAACCCGTATAAAAGATGCGCATCTTCTTTGATCACTTGTAAGATTTTCAAACGCGCTTTTTGGCCCGCTTGAAGCAAAGCAGCCGTTCGCATAGAAACTTGCACCCCATAAACAACCCCTTGCACTTCTATATGCGCTTCTAAAGCAGAGATTTTTTCCACAACCCCTATCAAACCCACTATCATTTTATCCCTTTTTTATTTCTTGTTCTAGCCTTTTATCGCGCTTTTAGGGACTTTTTTGATTTTATGATCTTCATAGATCACATCCACGCTTTCATTGTGGCTTAACATAGCGCTCAAGTTGCTCACTTTAGGGTAATTGCGATGGTAAATCACGATATTTTCTTGCTTGAAAGGGTTTTTAGTCGTAATGCTTGCATGCTGGAAGCTGTTTTCTATGCTGATGAGTTTAGCGTAACATTCGTTATTGATTTTTTGCAATTCTAGCATTTGAGCTTTTAGGATTTTCAAACGCTTTAAAGCAAACATAAACTCGCTATAAGCGTCTTTCACGCTTTCTTGTTGCATTAAAGAGCGTTTGATTTCTTCAGTGGCGTTTTTAAGCTTTTCCATGATGGCTTGATGGTTTTTGACTAAATGGTTTAAAGACTGGTGCTGAGCGATGATTTTTTTAGATTTTAACCCTAACGCATTGAGTTTTTGTTTAGCAATATTCAATTCTTCTTGGTTTTCTCGCCCCCCAAAAGCGTAAAAAATAAAGCGGTTACCATTACCATCCACCTCATCAATCCAACATTGCTTGGAAAAATACAGCTTGTTATCGCTTTTAAGCTTTTCCAAAGCGATTTCTTTCGCATAGACCACGCTCCCTGCACTCGCTTCCACTTTAACGCTATTTGCATACACTTTAGCGCGCTCTAAATACTTGCACTCAAACTCTTTAGCGTAGCACACGCCCTTATGGTTAGTGATACGCGCTTGATTGGCATAGACATAGCTTTCAGGGTGGATTTGCCCTTCTATGGTAATTTCTTTAGCCACTAAGATCACGTTCTTGCCCACATTGCCCTTAATGTTAATCGCGCTCGCTTCTAAAATGAGGTTAGAATCAATCGCATCGCTCAATTCGTCTTTCGCTTGAATCTCTAAAACCAGCCCGCTCTCCACTCCCCCTAAAAGATTAGGCGTTTCAATGGATTTGATCCCGTTTTTAAAGATAAAATTTTGCTTAGAAACCAAACGCCCTTTTTCCATTTTAACCCCTTGTAAGGCTTTGGAGTAATACACTAAAGCGTTACTTTCTTCTCTTTCTTCAAAAGCGTTTTTGTCATGCCCTATAGGGGTGGGCGAATGGGCGACTTTGGGCAATTCAATATAAAGACCTTTGAGGTTACGGCCGTCTCTGCCTTGTTTGGGGTAACTCACGCAAGCGACTTTTTGATTTTCTTTAGCGATATAGTAATTTTCTTTAACAAGCGATTCTTCTTGATCGCTTAAAAAAATGGTATGCGTTGGAAGGTATTCTTCTTCTAATAAAAAATGGGATTGTTCTTCTACATTAGGGATAAAGGTTGAAGAAGCGTATAAAATAAAGCGTTTATTTTGGGCTTCTTTTTGATATTTTCTTAATTCTGTTTTTAAATTTTCATACATTTGTGAAAAATGCCTAAACACCACGCCCTCAAAAGCCAAACGCTCTTTAATATACGCAAACATTTCTTGGTAATGCTCTTCAGTGTCTAGGACAATAAAACACTCGTCTAAAATAATTTCTATTTTGCTTAAATCTTCATCCACTTGCACTTCAAAAAAGCGTTTGTAAGCGTTTGATTTGATTTTAATATCATGGGTTTGATAAAGGGTTAGCTCTTTTTTTTCATAGTATTCCTCTTCTTCTAATTGCTGCAATTCCCCACCAAAAGCCTCGCTAAAATCATCTTTAGCGCTGTTTTTGATAAAAATAGAAGTTTTTAAGATCTCAAACCATAGATCTTCTGTTTGCAATTTATGTTCAGCGGCCGCTTTTTTTAATTCTTTTTGAATGTCTTTGCACCGCTCAACTTTTATAGGGGCAAAACGCTCCAAGCTCATTTTTTAATCCTTAAATGGTATAATATAAGAATTTGAAAAAAGAAATATGCTAACAAAAAAACACTGAAAATTAGGTAATAAATACAACTAGTATGCTAAAAAAAATATTTTTAACCAACAGCTTAGGGATTTTATGCTCTAGGATTTTTGGCTTTTTACGGGATTTGATGATGGCTAATATCCTAGGGGCTGGGGTGTATAGCGATATTTTCTTTGTGGCTTTCAAATTGCCTAATTTATTCAGGCGTATTTTTGCAGAGGGTTCTTTTTCTCAAAGCTTTTTACCGAGCTTCATACGAAGTTCCATTAAGGGGAGTTTTGCGGGTTTGGTGGGGCTTATTTTTTGTGGCATTTTATTCATATGGTGCTTATTAGTAGCACTCAATCCCTTATGGCTCACCAAACTCCTAGCTTATGGCTTTGATGAAGAGACGCTCAAACTATGCGCCCCTATTGTAGCGATCAATTTTTGGTATCTTTTATTGGTGTTTATTACCACTTTTTTAGGCGCGCTTTTACAATACAAACACAGCTTTTTTGCCAGCGCTTATAACGCAAGCTTACTCAATGTATGCATGATTTTAGCCCTTTTCATTTCTAAAGAAAAAACGCATTTAGAAGCGTTGTATTATTTGAGCTATGGCGTGCTTTTAGGGGGCGTGGCTCAAATTTTATTACACTTTTATCCTTTAATAAAATTAGGCTTATGGGATTTATTGTCTAAAGGGCTGTTGGGTTTTAAGACTAAAAACGCGCTCAAAAAAGAATATCGTTTGGATAGGGTTAAAAAGGATTTGAAAGGGTTTTTCAAGCAGTTTTTCCCTAGCGTTTTAGGCAATTCTAGCGCTCAGATCGCCTCTTTTTTAGACACCACGATCGCCTCTTTTTTAGCGAGCGGGAGCGTGTCTTATTTGTATTACGCTAACAGAGTCTTCCAGCTCCCTTTAGCTTTATTTGCCATAGCCATATCCACAGCCCTTTTCCCTAGCATTGCGATCGCCATTAAAAACAATCAGCAGGATTTGATCTTACAGCGCTTGCAAAAGGCGTGGTTTTTTTTGGTGGGGGTTTTGCTTTTTTGCAGCATTGGGGGGATAATGTTAAGCAAAGAAATCACAGAGCTTTTATTTGAAAGGGGGCAATTTAGTCCTAAAGACACCCTAATCACTTCGCAAGTCTTTTCGCTCTATCTTTTAGGCTTGCTCCCTTTTGGGCTAACCAAACTCTTTTCTTTGTGGCTTTATGCGAAATTAGAGCAAAAAAAAGCGGCTAAAATCTCTTTAATTTCGCTTTTTTTAGGTTTAGCGGCTTCTTTGAGTTTAATGCCTTTGTTAGGGGTTTTAGGTTTGGCTTTAGCGAATAGTTTGAGCGGGTTATTTTTATTTGTTTTAACGATAAAAGCGTTTGGCTTTCAACCATTCTTGGGTATAATTAAAAATTTGAAATTATGGCTTGTAATTCTTTTCCTCGCTTGCGTGGAAATCTTATTACTCTTAGCGTTCAAATCGTGGGTTACACATTTATATTTATTTTATTATTTTCAAGGTTTTTAAATGTTTATTTATGATACCAAATTAAAACAAAAAGTCCCTTTTGAGCCTTTAGTTGAAAAAAAGGCGAATATTTATGTGTGCGGGCCTACGGTGTATGATGACGCTCAT
This sequence comes from Helicobacter pylori, assembly GCF_011140715.1. Taxonomy (GTDB): domain Bacteria; phylum Campylobacterota; class Campylobacteria; order Campylobacterales; family Helicobacteraceae; genus Helicobacter; species Helicobacter pylori_DA. The sequence goes on from NZ_SFZZ01000081.1 coordinate 22,084, forward strand.
TTAGGGCATGCCAGGAGCGCGATTGCTTTTGATTTGTTAAGGCGCACGCTTGAATTGAGCGGCTATGAAGTGGTGCTAGTAAGGAATTTCACGGATATTGACGATAAAATCATCAACAAAGCCTTCAAAGAAAACAAAAGCATTCAAGAATTAAGCGGCATTTACATTGAATCTTACACGAGGGATTTGAACGCCTTGAACGTGAAACAACCCAGCCTAGAGCCTAAAGCGAGCGAGTATTTAGACGCTATGGTGCGCATGATTGAAACGCTTTTAGAAAAAAATTTCGCTTATCAAGTTTCTAATGGGGATATTTATTTAGACACGAGCAAGGATAAAGATTACGGCTCTTTGAGCATGCATAATAGCAGCGTGGAATTTAGCCGTATCGGTTTGGTGCAAGAAAAACGGCTTGAGCAGGATTTTGTGTTGTGGAAAAGCTATAAGGGGGATAATGATGTGGGCTTTGATAGCCCTTTAGGCAAAGGGCGCCCTGGTTGGCATATAGAATGCTCTAGCATGGTTTTTGAAACTTTAGCGCTCGCTAACGCCCCTTATCAAATTGACATCCATGCTGGCGGAGCGGATTTGTTATTCCCCCACCATGAAAATGAAGCGTGCCAAACCCGTTGCGCCTTTGGCGTGGAGATCGCTAAATACTGGATGCACAATGGCTTTGTGAATATCAATAACGAAAAAATGTCTAAAAGTTTGGGGAATAGCTTTTTCATTAAAGACGCCCTCAAAAACTATGATGGCGAGATTTTGCGCAATTACTTACTAGGGGTGCATTATCGCTCCGTTTTAAATTTCAATGAAGAAGACTTGTTAGTGAGTAAAAAACGCTTGGATAAAATCTATCGCCTAAAACAGCGCGTTTTAGGGAATCTTGGGGGAATAAATCCAAACTTTAAAAAAGAAATTTTAGAATGCATGCAAGATGATTTAAACGTTTCTAAAGCGTTGAGCGTTTTAGAAAGCATGCTTTCTTCCACGAATGAAAAACTGGATCAAAACCCCAAAAACAAGGCTTTGAAGGGCGAAATTTTAGCGAATTTGAAATTCATAGAAGAACTGCTTGGCATCGGTTTTAAAGACCCTAGCGCGTATTTCCAGTTAGGCGTGAGCGAGAGCGAAAAACAAGAAATTGAAAAAAAGATAGAAGAAAGAAAACGTGCCAAAGAACAAAAAGATTTTTTAAAAGCCGATAGCATCAGAGAAGAGCTTTTACAACAAAAAATCGCTTTGATGGACACCCCACAAGGCACGATTTGGGAGAAGTTTTTTTAAACGCCTCCAATTTTACCTTTTTACATACTCTAACCACAAATTCCAATGAGAGAAGTTTTTTAAACGCCTCCCATTTTACCTATTTACACATTCTAACCACAAATTCTAGCAATATTGCTCTTTAATCTTGTTAAGTTTATATGTTCATTTACTTTAATTTGATAAAAATTGAATATCAGTTGTAGATACTGCATATTTATAACCTTAATCGTAAATGCAACAGAAATTTTCTAGTCTAAAGTCGCACCCTTTGTGCAAAAATCGTTTTACAAAAAGAAAGGAAAGAAAATGGAATTACAACAAACACACCGCAAAATGAATCGCCCTTTGGTTTCTCTCGTTTTAGCAGGAGCGTTGATTAGCGCCATACCGCAAGAGAGTCATGCCGCCTTTTTCACGACCGTGATCATTCCAGCCATTGTTGGGGGTATCGCTACAGGCACCGCTGTAGGAACGGTCTCAGGGCTTCTTAGTTGGGGACTCAAACAAGCCGAAGAAGCGAATAAAACCCCAGACAAACCCAATAAAGTTTGGCGCATTCAAGCAGGAAAAGGCTTTAATGAATTCCCCAACAAGGAATACGACTTATACCAATCCCTTTTATCCAGTAAGATTGATGGAGGTTGGGATTGGGGGAACGCCGCTAGGCATTATTGGGTCAAAGGCGGGCAGCAGAACAAGCTTGAAGTGGATATGAAAGACGCTGTAGGGACTTATAAACTATCAGGGCTTAGAAACTTTACTGGTGGGGATTTAGATGTCAATATGCAAAAAGCCACTTTACGCTTGGGCCAATTCAATGGCAATTCTTTCACAAGCTATAAGGATAGCGCTGATCGCACCACGAGAGTGAATTTCAACGCTAAAAATATCTCAATTGATAATTTTGTAGAAATCAACAATCGTGTGGGTTCTGGAGCCGGGAGGAAAGCCAGCTCTACGGTTTTGACTTTGCAAGCTTCAGAAGGGATCACTAGCAGTAAAAATGCGGAAATTTCTCTTTATGATGGCGCCACGCTTAATTTGGCTTCAAACAGCGTTAAATTAATGGGTAATGTGTGGATGGGCCGTTTGCAATATGTGGGAGCGTATTTGGCCCCTTCATACAGCACGATAAACACTTCAAAAGTAACAGGGGAAGTGGATTTTAACCATCTCACTGTGGGCGATAAAAACGCCGCTCAAGCGGGCATTATCGCTAGCAATAAGACTCATATTGGCACACTGGATTTGTGGCAAAGCGCCGGGTTAAACATCATCGCCCCTCCAGAAGGCGGCTACAAGGATAAACCGAATAATACCCCTTCTCAAAGTGGCACTAAAAACGACAAAAATGAAAGCGCTAAAAATGACAAACAAGAGAGCAGTCAAAACAATAGTAACACTCAGGTCATTAACCCACCCAATAGTGCGCAAAAAACAGAAATTCAACCCACGCAAGTCATTGATGGGCCTTTTGCTGGCGGCAAAAACACGGTTGTCAATATTGATCGCATCAACACTAACGCTGATGGCACGATTAAAGTGGGAGGATATAAAGCTTCTCTTACCACCAATGCGGCTCATTTGCATATCGGCAAAGGCGGTGTCAATCTGTCCAATCAAGCGAGCGGACGCTCTCTTTTAGTGGAAAACCTAACCGGGAATATCACCGTTGAGGGGACTTTAAGAGTGAATAATCAAGTGGGTGGCTATGCTTTAGCAGGATCAAGCGCGAATTTTGAATTTAAGGCTGGTACGGATACTAAAAACGGCACAGCCACTTTTAATAACGATATTAGTCTGGGAAGATTTGTGAATTTAAAAGTGGATGCTCATACAGCTAATTTTAAAGGTATTGATACGGGTAATGGTGGTTTCAACACCTTAGATTTTAGTGGTGTTACAGGTAAGGTCAATATCAACAAGCTCATCACGGCTTCCACTAATGTGGCCGTTAAAAACTTCAACATTAATGAATTGTTGGTTAAGACCAATGGGGTGAGTGTGGGGGAATACACTCATTTTAGCGAAGATATAGGCAGTCAATCGCGCATCAATACCGTGCGTTTGGAAACTGGCACTAGGTCAATCTTTTCTGGGGGTGTCAAATTTAAAGGCGGTGAAAAATTGGTTATAGATGAGTTTTACTATAGCCCTTGGAATTATTTTGACGCTAGGAATATTAAAAATGTTGAAATCACCAATAAACTTGCTTTTGGACCTCAAGGAAGCCCTTGGGGCACATCAAAGCTCATGTTTAATAATCTAACCCTGGGTCAAAATGCGGTCATGGACTATAGTCAATTTTCAAATTTAACCATTCAGGGGGATTTTATCAACAATCAAGGCACTATCAACTATCTGGTCCGAGGCGGGAAAGTGGCAACCTTAAGCGTAGGCAATGCAGCAGCTATGATGTTTAATAATGATATAGACAGCGCGACAGGATTTTACAAACCGCTCATCAAGATTAACAGCGCTCAAGATCTCATTAAAAATACAGAGCATGTGTTATTGAAAGCGAAAATCATTGGTTATGGTAATGTTTCTACAGGTACTAAGGCATTTAGTAATGTTAATCTAGAAGAGCAATTCAAAGAGCGCCTAGCCCTTTATAACAATAATAACCGCATGGATACTTGTGTGGTGCGAAATACTGATGACATTAAAGCATGCGGTATGGCTATTGGCAATCAAAGCATGGTGAACAACCCTGACAATTACAAGTATCTTATCGGTAAGGCATGGAAAAATATAGGCATCAGTAAAACGGCTAACGGCTCTAAAATTTCGGTGTATTATTTAGGCAATTCTACGCCTACTGAGAATGGTGGCAATACCACCAACTTACCCACAAACACCACTAATAATGCGCGTTCTGCTAACTACGCCCTCGTAAAGAACGCTCCTTTCGCTCACAGCGCCACTCCTAATTTAGTCGCTATCAATCAGCATGATTTTGGCACTATTGAGAGCGTGTTTGAATTGGCTAACCGCTCTAAAGATATTGACACGCTTTATACTCATTCAGGCGCAAAAGGTAGGGATCTCTTACAAACCTTATTGATTGATAGCCATGATGCGGGTTATGCCAGACAAATGATTGATAACACAAGCACCGGTGAAATCACCAAGCAATTGAATGCGGCCACTGACGCTTTAAACAACGTAGCCAATTTAGAGCATAAACAAAGCGGCTTACAAACTTTGAGCTTGAGTAATGCGATGATTTTAAATTCTCGTTTAGTCAATCTCTCTAGGAAGCACACCAACAATATTAACTCGTTCGCTCAACGCTTACAAGCTTTAAAAGGCCAAAGATTCGCTTCTTTAGAGAGCGCGGCAGAAGTGTTGTATCAATTTGCCCCTAAATATGAAAAACCCACCAATGTTTGGGCTAACGCTATTGGGGGAGCGAGCTTGAATAATGGCTCTAACGCTTCATTGTATGGCACAAGTGCAGGGGTAGACGCTTTCCTTAACGGGAATGTGGAAGCCATTGTGGGCGGTTTTGGAAGCTATGGTTATAGCTCTTTTAGCAATCAAGCGAACTCTCTTAACTCTGGGGCTAATAACGCTAATTTTGGCGTGTATAGCCGTATTTTTGCCAACCAGCATGAATTTGATTTTGAAGCTCAAGGGGCTGTAGGGAGCGATCAATCAAGCTTGAATTTCAAAAGCGCTCTATTACAAGATTTGAATCAAAGCTATAATTACTTAGCCTATAGCGCCACAACAAGAGCGAGCTATGGTTATGACTTCGCGTTTTTTAGGAACGCTTTAGTGTTAAAACCAAGCGTGGGCGTGGGCTACAACCATTTAGGTTCAACCAACTTTAAAAGCAACAGCCAATCACAAGTGGCTTTAAAAAATGGCGCGAGCAGTCAGCATTTATTTAACGCTAACGCTAATGTGGAAGCGCGTTATTATTATGGGGACACTTCATACTTCTATTTGCATGCGGGAGTTTTACAAGAGTTCGCTCACTTTGGATCGAATGATGTGGCGTCTTTAAACACCTTTAAAATCAATGCCGCTCGCAGTCCTTTAAGCACCTATGCAAGAGCGATGATGGGTGGGGAATTGCGATTAGCTAAAGAAGTGTTTTTGAATTTGGGCGTGGTTTATTTGCACAATTTGATTTCCAACGCAAGCCATTTCGCTTCCAATTTAGGAATGAGGTATAGTTTCTAACACCACTCTAAACCCATGCTTTTGGCATGGGGTGCGATAGGTTTAAAAAGTATAATTGGGGGAGCGTATTAGCAAACTAACCCCAAATAAGGGGTTAGCTTTCAAATAAATTCTGCTTAACGCAAACAAAAAGACTCTAGCTTTTTAAAAATCTTAAACAAAACGTATTGTATAAGGAATTTTTTATTCAGCCTGGTGTTTAAAAATTCAAAAAAACTCTTTTTGTTGTGGTCATTGAGTTCAGTAAAAGTTTCAATTTTACCCACTAAATTCTCAAAAACCAAAGATTCAAAAGAAGTTTTAAAAGCGACTTGGTGCCATTCTTTAGAATACGGGTAGCCAAAATGCTTCCAAGGCTTTTCATCAGCATAAAAATGCAACATGCAAGCGTCAGATTTTTTAGGTATCATCCTTGTCCCAACCATGCGTGGATGGACATTATACTTGCAAGGCATTTCTAAAATATGCCCTTGACAAACAAGCACGAATAAATCTTGCTCTGGCAACAACAGCCCTTCATCTCTTGTTTTAAAAAAATCAATCAGCTTTTCTTCCAAATGACTCTCCCTCCACAACGCCAAATTGACCAGCATAAAACCTGCATTAAAAGGGTTTTCATATAGAATTTCTACTTCTTGAAAGCTCAGGCTTTTATGATTGAGTTTGACACCCATTCCCTTAGACCAATTAAGCCGAGATACAAACAAATCATTAGCGCTATGAATGTTAATCAATGAGAGGTCTTCTTTGGTCGCTCCAAAATACGCTCCATCCATAGGGATAAAAAAGCCCTCACTAATATCGCCCACAAACAAGGTATCCACATCAAACATGATTATTTTTTCATATTGAGAGAAAATACTCGCTAGCAACAAACGGCATAAAATCATTTTAGAAAAACGCTTTTTAGCGAAAGGATTGAGTCTTAAGAAAAGTTGAGAAACCAATGTAAAAGGGTAAGCGTCATTCTTTGAAATATCACAAAATTCAATACCAGAAAACGCGCTAAAGGGACTCATAGTCCGCTTTAATTTTTCTATATTTTCAGCGCTCAAACTATCCACTAAACAATGGATTTGATAAAAGAGTTTTACCCCATCTCTTTCTTGCGCACAAGAAGAAAGCATGGAGTATAAACTCACACCAGCAGGGATGCAATAATTATTGTCAAAAGCGACTACTATGG
>NZ_SFZZ01000082.1:0-18607 GCF_011140715.1 Helicobacter pylori
TTTTTGATTATTTTTTTGATTATTTTTTTGATTATTTTTTTGATTATTTTTTTGATTATTTTTATTGGGGGGGGTTTTTTGATTAAGATTTTCTGTATGCCTTTTTTAATCCCCCTTATCCTTTCTGGCTTTCAATTCCTCTTGTTTTTTAAGAATCATTTCTTCAGTAATGTTAGAAAGCTTGTCTTTATGGTTTTCATGATTAGAATCTTCTTTGTGGCGGGACTCTTCTTGTTTTTTTGAAATGATTTCTTCGGCGATGTTGGAGAGTTTTTCAAAATTTTTAGCGTCTTTGCGATTGGAGCGGTTTTTTAAATTCTCTCTGATTTGCCTTTTTCTTTGGATTAACGCAAACATTTTTTGGCTGAATTGGTAGCATTTACGCGCGCTTATGACAATCACGCCCCACTTGATTAGTAAAGCGATTAAAAGCCAAATAAAAGAGCTAGAAGTGTCCAATAAGAACTGACGCACATCGCTATAAACCCAAATATCCACTAAAATAACCAACAAAGTGATCAAAATAGAAAACGCAATGCTTTTAAACCGAAAAAGCCACGCCACGATCACAAACCCTCTCGTGTGCCTATGGGCTAAGAGCCAGCGTTCATTCTTTTCGCTAAAAAAATTCATCAAACCAGAAATTACGCTATTTTTCTTGCTCATTTTCGCCCTTTTCCCAAACTTCTTTAAAATGCTTGGTGGTTTTTTCTTGTTTTTCTTTCAATTCTTTAGCGTGGATTTGCTCTAACAACCTTTTTTCTTCAGCTTCAAACATGATTTTTAATTCTTCTTCATTAAAATCGCTCAGTTGCATGCCCTCTTTTGCCAAGCGTTTTTCAACGATTTTAACCGCTTGCTCCCTGATTTTTTGAGATTTTTCTTTAAAAAGCGCTCGTTTGGTTTTTTGAAACGCTTCATTAGAATTTTTGTGGATCGTTTGTTTGCAAAAATCTAAAAAATCCTTGACTTGATGCATAATTTTCATGGTTATCCGTTTTTAAAGAGTTTTTAAGACTAATGACCCCTAAAAGAATACCAAAAAAAGATTAAAACTCTCTAGTAAAATATTTTCTTAAAAGAATAGGGGGCGTTTTAGCGATACCTTAACCCCCTAAAATAGGGCTTTCGTGGGATAGTTTCTAGGTGAGACTATCGCATGCTTTTTGTCCCCTATTTCAATTCTTGAGTATCTCGCATGTCTTTTGAAATCCTAGTTTGCATGCTTTAGAGTAAAAGTAAGCGGCTTTTGTTAAGTTTTTTTCCACCCCTTGACCAAATTCATACAGCACCCTAAAGCACCACACCCAAAACTCTCTTTCAAGTCGCATGCTTTAGAATAAAAGTAAGTGGCTTTTATTAAGTCTTTTTCTACTCCTTGACCATATTCATATAGAACCCCTAAACGAAAACACCCCCCACCATTATTCAAATCGCATGCTTTTTCAAACAGAGCAAAAGCTTTTTTAAAGTCTTTTTCCACTCCTTCTCCATAATAATATAGTCTCCCTAAACTAAAACACCCCCCACCATCTTTTAACTCGCATGCTTTCTCAAAATACTTCCTAGCTTTAGAAAAATCTTGCTTGTCATAACTCAGCATACCCAAATCAACAAGCTCTTCAGGGTTTGGCTCTGCCATTAACCCCCCCCCAATAAACACACAACCCAAGCATAAAACCCTAAAAATAGCCTTTTTGAAACTTTCTAACATGACGCTTCTCTCTTTATTAAAAAATTTAGACTTTATTATAATCAAATTACAATCAGATCTAATGATTTTTTAAAACCTGCTGGCAATAGCGCTCTAAAATCCTACAAGCGCTCAAAGAGTCTAACCGGCCGTCTTTGGTAGCGAGCCGCTTATTTTTCTTACCCAAATGCTCTAAATTATCATAAGCTTCTATACTAGAGTTATCTTCATTGATAAAAACGATTTCGCCCTTAAAATCTACAAGCTTGATAAAATGCTCAATGCGGGCGTGGGTGTCCGCATAGCTTTCATTGGGTTTGCCCACCACTAGCACTTGAATGTTTTTTTCCCTCAATAAATCGCTCAAATCCCTAGAGGCCTGATTCCTGTTGTGGCGTAAAATCGCTTCTAAAGGCAAGATAACGCCGTTTAAAAGCACAGCGATCCCAATGCGTTTTAACCCCACATCGCATGCCAAAATCACGCTAACACCACGATATGATTGATGCGTTTAATCTTACCCAACAGCTCGTATTCTAAAAGCTTGTCCCCAAATTTGAGATACGCCTCTTCATAGCTAGGGTTTTTGGCACAATATTCTAAAAATTCGTCTTTGATTTCAGGCATTTCTTTTAAATGGTGGTCTTTTAAAAGGGTGTTTATAAAATTTTGAATATTAAATATCCCTTGAGCCTGCCCTTTTTCTAAAAGCTCATTAGTGCCATCGCTCTCATTCAGGCGCTGAGGCAAAACAAATAAGGGTTTTTGATACTTTTGGGCTAATCTCGCGCTGCTCATAGAGCCGCTTTTTAAATCCGCTTGGGGGATAATCACCGCATCGCTTAAAGCGATCACCAGGCGGTTTCTCGCTAAAAAAGAGCCTTTAATGGGCATGAAATCCTTTTCATATTCGCTTAAAATCAAGCCGTTTTGCGCGATTTCTTGGATCACTTTATGATTGTTCGTAGGATAGATAAAATCCAAACTGCAAGGCGAAAGCATGATCGTTTTTGGTAAGGCGTTTTCTTGAGCGATAATATCCACGCCTAACGCTCCTCCGCTCACAATAACCGCGCCATTTTTAGCAAGCTCTCTGGCTAGAGTGATCGTGTGTTGCTTGCTATAAGGGGTGGGTCTTCTTGTGCCGATGATAGCCACTTTTAAAGGCGCTTCTAAAAGCTTGGTATCGCCCACACAATAGAGTTTTTTAGGGGGGTCTTTGAGTATGTCAAAGGCTTTAGGGATATTCTCTAGCGCGCTGTATTGGAAATGGCTTTTCATTTTAAACTATTAAACTATTTAGGCAATATAATTTCCACTTCAATCGTTTCCACGCTCTGGTTGCTGTCAAGGGTTTTGAAATGGATGTCTGAAGATTTAGTGTATTTTTGAATAATGGCAATGATTTCTTTACGCATTTCTTCCATGTAGGGTAAATTTAAGGTGCGCTCTTTGGCTAGAATCAATTTTAATCTATCGGTTGCGGTAGCCGCGCTCCCTTTGTTTTTAAAAAAATCAAAAAAATTCATGAAAATATCCCTTTTAACGCGCTAAAAAAGCCTCTTTTAGCCTTAAATTCCACGTATTCCACTTCTTCGCCTAAAATCCGTCTGGTGATGCGTTGGTAAGCCTTCGCACTCTCGCAGTCCGTGCGAATCACCGGCTCGCCCTTATTGGTCGCTGAAATAATATGGTGATCTTCTGGAATGATCCCAATTAAAGGCAAGCACAAGATCTTAAGCACTTCTTCTATAGGAATCATCTCGCCATTTGCCACTAATTCAGGTTTTAAGCGATTGATTATCAAATGCTTATGCACTTCTTCGCCCCTTTTGGCCCGATTAGACTTCGCGTCAATAATACCAATCACTCTGTCGCTATCCCTTAAGGAACTCACTTCGGGTGTTACCACCACTAACGCCATGTCCGCATGCAAAATCGCATGCTCAAAACCGCTTTCAATCCCAGCCGGTGAGTCAATCAAAATATAGTCAAAATCCGCCCTTAAAGCGTTGATTAAAATCGCTACTTTTTCCTTATCTAAAACATTTTTATCCTTGCTTTGTGAGGCCGCTAAAAAAGAAAGGTTTTTCGTCTTTTTATCCGTGATCAAAGCCTGCGAAAGGTTGCAATTTTTTTCCATCACATCCACCACATCATAAACAATGCGATTTTCTAAGCCTAAAATCATATCCAAGTTCCTAAGGCCTATGTCAAAATCAACCGCTACGACTTTTTTACCGCTCTCAGCCAAGCCAATCGCTAAATTAGCCGTGGTGGTGCTTTTACCCACGCCCCCCTTGCCTGAAGTGATAGTAACTACTATTGCCATATGATTCCTTTTAATTTAATGATTTATTTTTTATGATTGAATGGGGCGCGTAAAATTTCCCCAATTTGTTCTATTTTAGTCTCTTTAAGGGCTTTCCTCTCTGTGTTTAACCTGGGGTAATTCAAGCTCTTTTCTAGTAAAAAATCTTTAGCGAATGAGCCGTTTTGAATCTTTTTTAAGATTTTTTGCATGCGTTTTTCTAACAGATTTCCCATAGGCTCTCTAGCTTTAATCGCCCCAAATTCAGCGGTGTTAGAAATGTGTTTCCTTAAGCCCTCTACCCCCTTATAATGCAATAAATCCGCTACTAATTTCACTTCATGCACGCATTCAAAATAGGCTAATTCTTCAGGGTATCCTGCCTTAATTAAAGTTTCAAACCCCATCCTCACAATCGCTTCTAACCCTCCGCACAAAACCGCTTGCTCGCCGAATAAATCGCTCTCGCATTCTTCTTTAAAGCTCGTTTCTAAAACCCCCATTCTCCCCCCACCCATCGCTTTAGCATAGCTTAAAGCCACCGCTTTAGCGTTATTTTTTGAACTTTCTTGCTCTATGGCGATCAAATGGTATAAGCCCCTATTTTTAAGGTATTCTTCTCTTAAAGCGCTCCCGGGCCCTTTTGGCGCGACTAAAATTGCACCCACGCCTTTTGGAAGAACAACCTGATTGAAATGCACGCTAAAGCCATGGGCAAAGCCCACAATTTGCCCCTCTTTTAAAAAAGGGATCGCTTCTTTTTCTAACACTTCCTTATGCAATTCATCCGGGAGTAATACCATGATCACATCCGATTGTTGGACTAATTCCTTGACTTCTAGCACCTCAAAACCCTCTGCTTTTGCTTTTGAAACGCTCAAACTCCCTTGATACAAGCCAATACGCGCCTTTACTTTAGAGTCCCTCAAATTGAGTGCTTGGGCTTCTCCTTGCGCGCCATAGCCAATAATGCCCACTTGTAAGGATTGGATAACGCCTAAATCAATGTCTTTATCATAATAAACGGATAATGCCAAAATCAAATCTCCTAGCGTGTTTAAGTAAGTATTTATTTTACCATAATGGGAGCGATAATATTTAAAAACATGCAGAATATTAAGAAATGGTGTGCTCGGAGGGATTCAAACCCCCGACCTACAGGACCGCAACCTGTTGCTCTATTCAGCTGAGCTACGAGCACTTTTAAAGGAGTGAAACGGTAATTATAGCAAGAAAAACTAATTTTTCACTTAAACGATGCGTTTTTTCTATTATAATTTAAGGCATGCAAAAAAATTACCAAAAACTCATCGTTTATTTATGCGATTTTTTAGAAAAAGAAGTTCAAAAAAAAGGCTTTAAAAAAGTCGTTTACGGGCTGAGCGGGGGGCTAGATAGTGCGGTCGTTGGAGTGCTATGCCAAAAAGTTTTTAAAGAAAACGCCCATGCCCTTTTAATGCCCTCTTCAGTCTCTATGCCAGAAAGTAAAACAGACGCTTTAAATTTGTGCGAAAAATTTTCTATCCCTTATACAGAATATTCTATCGCTCCCTATGATAAAATTTTTGGCTCTCATTTTAAAGATGCAAGCCTTACTAGAAAGGGGAATTTTTGCGCAAGATTACGCATGGCTTTTTTATACGACTATTCTTTAAAAAGCGATTCTTTAGTCATTGGCACGAGCAATAAAAGCGAAAGGATGCTAGGCTATGGCACTTTATTTGGGGATTTGGCGTGTGCGATTAACCCGATTGGGGAATTATTTAAAACCGAAGTTTATGAACTCGCTTATTATTTAAATATCCCTAAAAAGATTTTAAACAAGCCCCCTAGCGCGGATTTATTTGTGGGGCAAAGCGATGAACAAGATTTAGGCTATCCTTATAGCATGATTGACCCTTTATTGAAGGATATTGAAGCGTTGTTCCAAACAAAGCCCATCCATTTAGAAACACTCACCCAATTAGGCCATGATGAAATTTTAGTAAAAAACATCACAAGCCGTATCCAAAAAAACGCTTTTAAATTAGAATTACCCACTATCGCCAAACGATTTAACCCCATTTAACCCCAAATGAAAAGCGATAAACCCTTTTTAGAGCGCTATTTTTATGATCCCACTCTTTTGCAAAAGGGGTTGATTTTCGCGCTCTATCCTTTTTCTTTAATCTATCAAGGCATCGCCACCCTTAAACGAAGAATTGCTAAAAAACATGATTTTAAAATCCCCATTATCAGTATAGGCAACTTAATCGCCGGAGGAAGCGGTAAAACGCCCTTTATTTTAGAAATCGCTCCAAGATACCAAGAAGTGGCGGTTGTCTCTAGGGGGTATCAACGGGATTCTAAAGGCTTAGTGGTGGTGAGCGTTAAAGGAAATATTTTAGTTCCTCAAAAAACAGCGGGCGATGAAGCTTATCTTTTAGCCTTAAATTTAAAACAAGCGAGCGTGATTGTGAGCGAAAAAAGAGAGTTAGGCGTTTTAAAAGCCCTTGAATTAGGGGCAAAGATCGTGTTTTTAGACGATGGTTTTAGGTTTAATTTCAACCAATTCAATGCGCTTTTAAAGCCTAAAGTCCCCCCCTACTACCCTTTTTGTTTGCCTAGCGGGTTGTATAGAGAAAGCATCAAAAGCTATAAAGAAGCCCATTTAGTCATTACCGAAGATAAGGATTATAAAAGAATCACCTCTATTTCTCACCCCACCAAACGCATGCTTTTAGTAACGGCTATCGCTAATCCTAGCAGGCTTGATGCGTTTTTACCCAAAGAAGTGGTTAAAAAATTGTATTTTAAAGACCATGCCCTTTTTGATTTGGAGCTTTTAGAAAAAGAGTTTTATCAAAATAGCGCCACTTCCTTATTGGTTACTTCAAAAGATCTCGTCAAATTACAAGATTGCAACTTGCCCTTAAGCGTATTGGATTTAAAACTAGAAATTGATCCTAAAATTTTAGAGAGAATTGATCGTTATATCCTTTCTTATCCTTATAATACAAAAGAACGTCTATAAATTCCTTATCTTTAGAGATAAAGCCTTTCAAACGCCCCTCTAACTCATAATGGTTTTTTTCATAAAAAGCGATCGCTTTGAAATTGTTTTCCATCACTTCTAAGTGCAAAGAATGTAATTGGAGTTCTTCAAAAGCGATGCATTCTAAGGCTTTTAAAATCGTTTCTCCCTTATTTTTCAAAAAAGGGTTTTTATAAATCCCCAAATACCCATGCTTATGAAAAAAATTGATTTTAGTGATAGAGCCAACCCCTAAATAAACGCCCTCTTCTTTAAACAAAAAATAGCGGTGGCTAGGCGAATTTTTTAAATCTTCTATGAATTGCAAATGCGTTTTTAAAGAAATATTAGTGCTATACATCCATAAGGCAGTGTTTGGGTGGTTACGAAACTCTAAAACCAACAATTTTTCTCCATCGTTTAAATTAGTAAAATCAATCGCTTGGATATTTTTATAAGAATAATTTTTTTTCAAATTTCTAAAAACTCCCTTAATGCACCCTCTAATTCACTCCCAAAGGCTAGGTTTTTTGCCCAGGCTTGATTTTTTTGAATTTGTAATTTTTCAAAATCTCTAGCTAAAGTTTTTAAACTCGTTTGTTTGAATATGCCTGAATTTTCAAATTCTTGGCTTTGAATGATTTGATTAGAAGCGATAGGAAGTATAAGAGAGGGCGTTTGAGAAAGGGCCAATTCATAGAGAGTTTGACCAGCAGCGCTAATGGCATAGGCGCAAGATTTCATCAAAGAACTGAACTCTAAAGGGCTTAAAGGGCTGTAATAATGCGCGTTTTTTGGAGGATTTTTAGGGGCATGAGGTGAAATGATGTGCAAATTCACATTCTTATTTTCTAAAATTTTGACTATCTCTTTGAGTATTTTTTGCTCGCTCTCCCCTAAAGTGATCAACACTTCTTTATTTTCTGTATTGATAGGGCGATCATAAATAAAACGAGTATCAACAGGGTAAAACCCCACCCCTAAATAATACTGATAATCTTTTGATAAATGATGGTAGTGTTTTAAGGCGTTCAGCGTGAAATTCATGATCTTGGTGTTTTTGGGGTAAAACCCCTTAGCATGCTCTTTATCTTCTATCACCATAAGGCTTTTGGCTTTTTCTTTTAAAAGATAAAAATCCTTTGAATTTAAACGATAGCTATCCGTAATCAAAAAATCATCATTGCTAACGCCCTCTAAAAAAGCGCTTATATTATTTTGCTTGTGTGAATAAAGATCCGCTTTAACCCCTAATTTTTCTATAAAAAAAAGGATTTTTTCACAACGCCTCACATGCCCTAAACCGCTTGTTACAAACGAATCGCACAAAATTTTTACTGGCATGCGTTTTTCAAACGGCTGTATTTGAGCTTGGCTAATTCTAAATCTTCTAAAGTGTCAATATCTTGGACTTCTAAGGGCGATAATTCTAAAGCGATAGAATTTTGACTAAAAATAGGCCGCATTTCTTTAAAGGCTTGAGCCTTCCCCATATAAAGCAACCCTGCGTCATGATAGAGCGTTTTTAAATCTTGCGTGCGCGTGTTTGAATGCTCTTTAAAAGCCATTTGAACGCCGTTTTCAAGGCTAAAAGAACGATAGGGCGAAGCACTAAAGGGAGAGCATGTGAAAACATAATCCGTATTTTGATTTTGTTTTAAAGTTTCACAAGCGTTTTGTAAATGCTTTTCTTGTAAAAATACTGAAACGCCATACAAACAACACGCAATATCATCATTTTTTAATTCTAATTCTTTCATGTGATAAGCCATCACTTCTAAAGTCGTGGCCCTGTCGTCCGCTAAAATTTTAGGGCGCAAATTCAAAAAACTCGCCCCATAATTTTTAGCTAAATTCACATACTCCATGCTGTCGCTAGAGATAAACACCTTTTCAAAGAGCTTGGAATTTAGTGCTGTTTCAATAGGGTAAGCGAGCATGGGTTTATTGAAAAAATCAATAATATTTTTATTCTTGATCCTTTTACTGGAACTTCTGGCTAAAACAATAGCGATCGCTCTCATGCTAGGCTTTGCTCTTTATTAATAAGGCATTTGGGTTTCCATCGCATCAGCAGCGAATTTCTTTTTATTGGAATCGCTCAAATGCCCTAAATTCGTGTATTCAATCTTAGCGTCGGCTAAAAACTTGGATTGGATAGTGTTATTCCTTTCAATATCATAAGGGCGGATCACCCCGCTCACCTTGAGGATTTGCTTTTCCCCATCCACTAGCACTTCCTTATTCCCATAGATGAAATAATTCCCGTTTTCTAGCACTTTAATGATTCGAGCGCTCAACACAATCTCTAAATCTTCGCTCTTTTTTTGCGAGCCACCGCCTTTAAAATTCGTGTTATTGCTGGATTTGGTGAAATTGTAATTATTCTTATCATCTAAATACTGCGCTTCTTGTTTCTTTCTTTCATCTAGCCCGTTATAAGTGAGTCTTGGAGGCGTGGAATTACCCCCTGAAGCGCTTTTATAATCTTTAGAGCTGGAATAATTCGCGCTCGCTTTTTCAGAAACAATGATTGTGATCAAATCGTTAGGCTTCATCGCTCTCCTGTCCGCAAATAAAGGGCGTTCGCCTTGCCCAAACAAACTCCCCAACTTGTTCAATTCAGGGATAAATTCTTTAGAGGGGGTTTCTTCTACATAATTGGGAGGGTTAAAATCAATTTTTGGCTCATTGGCTGATGCCATGCTGAATGCAACGCTAAACGCAACAGCCCCTAAATAAAGCACCTTTTTCATCCACTAGCCTTACTTTTGAGTTATTTTAAGCTCTAGATTATACTCTCTTATAAAGAATAAATGCTTAATTTTGAGCAAGTTGTTGTAAAATTTAGATCTTTAAGATCTTTATAATGAAACTTACTATGCAGGAGATAAAATTGAGAACCTTGTTAAAAATGTTAGTTGGTGCAAGCTTGCTGACACACGCCTTAATAGCTAAAGAAGAAAGCGCAGCGCCTTCTTGGACGAAAAATTTGTATATGGGAGTCAATTACCAAACAGGTTCTATCAATTTAATGACTGATATTCACGAAGTTAGAGAAGTGACTAGCTATCAAACCGGTTACACCAATGTAATGACTAGCATTAATAGCGTTAAAAAACTCACTAACATGGGTTCTAATGGGATTGGCTTAGTCATGGGCTATAACCACTTTTTCCATCCGGATAAAGTCTTGGGTTTGCGCTATTTTGCTTTTTTAGATTGGCAAGGCTATGGCATGAGATACCCTAAAGGCTATTATGGGGGCAACAACATGATCACTTATGGCGTGGGCGTGGATGCGATATGGAATTTCTTCCAAGGGAGTTTTTATCAAGATGATATTGGCGTGGATATTGGCGTTTTTGGAGGGATTGCGATTGCTGGTAATAGCTGGTATATTGGCAATAAAGGGCAGGAATTATTAGGCATCACTAATAGTAGTAGGGTTGATAACACCTCTTTTCAATTCCTCTTTAACTTTGGTTTCAAAGCTTTATTCGTAGATGAACATGAATTTGAAATCGGGTTTAAATTCCCCACTCTTAACAACAAATACTACACCACCGACGCACTCAGGGTTCAAATGCGTAGGGTTTTTGCCTTTTATGTGGGGTATAATTACCACTTCTAAAGGGCTTTTAAAACCCAACGCAACTTTCTAGCATCTTTTGATAATAACTCTTGGCTTTGAGAATCGTCTCTGTGTCATCGGTTTTTAGAAGCACTTCATAATTGTTTTCAAAAGCGTTTTTGCTCCAATTCGCTGAGCCTAAAAACACGATTTTATCATCAATGATCGCTACTTTTTGGTGCATGATGCCGTAATAATTCCCGTTTTTAGCCTTAAGCCCCTTTAATAAGCACACTTTCGTGTTAGGGTATTTATCTAAATAGCCGATAGTGGATTGCTTGTTATTGTGATTGCTTTCATAATCATAAATGATTTGCACCTTAATCCCCCTACTCGCTACGCTTTTAATCGCTCTGGCGATATCTCTGTGCGTGAAACTATAGATAGCGATTTTCACGCTCTCTCTGGCGTTACTGATGCCAGAAACTAAAGAATTGAGAGCGTCTCTTTGCTCATAAGGTAAGACAAATAAGCTGTTTTTAGCTTGCAAAACCCCTAAACAGCCCACTAACACACCCACGCCAACGATCTTTTTCAATTTGTTTAACATCAAATGATCCTTATTTTAAACTACACTCTATGATAAAAACAACCAACCAAGTGGATTTTTGATTATAATAAAAGATTTAAAAAAAGCGATAAAATGGATAGGCTTAAAGAAGCGTTTCTTATCAAATAAGGAGTCCCTAAAATGAAAATGATTCTATTCAACCAAAACCCCATGATTGAAAAGCTGCTTGAGAGTGTTTCTAAGAAATTAGAATTATCTATAGAAAATTTTAACCACTATCAAGAGTTATCCGCACGCCTTAAAAAAGATCCAGAATGGCTTTTGATAGCCGATGATGAATGTTTGGAAAAACTAGATCAAGTGGATTGGCTAGAGTTAAAAGAGATCATCTCTCAAAATAAAAACAGCGTGTGCATGTATAAAAAAGGCAATGAAGCGCAGCCCTTTTTAGAGGGATTTGAGATGAAAATCAAAAAACCTTTTTTACCCACTGAAATTTTAAAAATCCTTCAAAAAAAGCTTGGTTCTAACATAAACGAGCTAGAGCCTAGCCAGAATTTAGATCCAACTCAAGAAATTTTAGAAACCAATTGGGACGAATTAGAAAATTTAGGCGATTTAGAAGCCCTAGTGCAAGAAGAGCCTAACAATGAAGAGCAATTGCTCCCCACTTTAGATGCACAAGAAGAAAAAGAAGAGGTTAAAGAAACGCCCCAAAAAGAAGAAAAGCCTAAAGATGATGAAACGCAAGAGGGTGAAACCCCTAAAGATGAAGAAGTTTCTAAAGAGTTGGAAACGCAAGAACAAGTTAAGGAAGAGATCAAAGAAGAAACGCAAGAACAAGAGCCAATCAAAGAAGAAACGCAAGAAATTAAAGAGGAAAAACAAGAAGAAATACAAGATTCCCCAAGCGCACAAGAATTAGAAGCCATGCAAGAATTAGTCAAGGAAATCCAAGAAAACTCTAACGGCCAAGAGAATAAAGAAGAAACGCAGAAAATCCAAGAAGTTGTTACCGAAAAAACCCAAGCGCAAGAATTAGAAATTCCTAAAGAAAAAACGCAAGAAAGCGCAGAAGCTCTCCAAGAAACCCAAGCACAAGAATTAGAAAAACAAGAAATCGCAGAAACACCACAAGATGTAGAAATCCTCCAAGCGCAAGAAAAAGAAACCCCGCAAGAAGAAACCCAAGAAAAAGAAACGCCACAAACCCAAGATGAAAAACCCCAAGAAGACCATTACGAAAGCATTGAAGACATTCCTGAGCCGGTGATGGCTCAAGCGATGGGGGAAGCATTGCCCTTTTTGAATGAAGCTGTTGCAAAAATTCCTAATAATGAGAACGAAACAGAAGCCCCTAAAGAGAGCGTTATCAAAACCCCGCAAGAAAAAGAAGGAAGCGATAAAGCTTCCAGCCCCCTAGAATTGCGCTTGAATTTGCAGGATTTATTAAAAAGCCTGAATCAAGAGTCCTTAAAAAACCTTTTAGAAAACAAAACCTTAAGCATTAAAATCACTTTAGAGGATAAAAAACCTGATGCATAATGATTTTAATTTACTCATCCTTTCAGGCCCTAGCGGAGCGGGTAAAAGCACCCTTACAAAGTATTTGCAAGAAAAAATCCCAAAAACCCATTTTTCCCTTTCCACCACCACGAGGAAACCCAGAGAGGGCGAAGTTGATGGCTTGCATTACAATTTTGTCAGCGAAGAAGAATTCAAACAAGGCATAGAAAAAGGGCAGTTTTTAGAATGGGCGATCGTGCATAACCACTATTATGGCACTTCTAAAATCCCTGTAGAAAAAGCCTTAAAAGAGGGCAAAATCGTCATTTTTGATATTGACGTGCAAGGGCATGAGATCCTTAAAAAGCATTACCCCAACGCATGTTCTGTGTTTATTAGCACCAAAAACCAAGAGATTTTAAAAGAGCGCTTGCTTTTAAGGGGGACAGATTCTAAAGAGACGATAGAAAAACGCTTGATCAACGCTTATAAAGAAATGCAGTGCTTGGAGAGCTTTGATTACCTCATCATCAATGAAGATTTGGAAAAATCCAAAGAAATCATCTTAAGCATCGCAAAAACTTTAGTCCATCGCTTAAAAGCGTTTAATTTTGAAAAAATATGCAAGGCTTGGAAAAACGAATCCTTATAAAACCTATCAATTATTTTTTAAAAAAGCTATAATTCAAAGAAAACCAACCAATAGTTTAAGGAGTAAAATATGGGTGGATTCACAAGCATATGGCATTGGGTCATTGTTTTATTAGTGATTGTGTTGTTATTTGGGGCTAAAAAGATCCCAGAGTTGGCTAAGGGTTTAGGCAGTGGGATTAAAAATTTCAAAAAAGCCGTGAAAGATGATGAAGAAGAGGCTAAAAACGAGCCAAAAACCCTAGACGCTCAAGCAGCGCAAACTAAGGTGCATGAAACTAGCGAGATTAAAAGCAAACAAGAAAGTTAAACATGCACACTCTCATTAAGGGCGTTTTAGAAGAGATTTTAGAAGAAGAAGTCATTATTGAATACCCTAAAGACAGAGAGCATGGGCATTACGCTACGCCCATTGCTTTCAATCTTGCCAAAATTTTTAAAAAATCGCCCTTAGTTATCGCTGAAGAATTAGCCCTTAAAATCAGCACGCATGAAAAAACTCAAGGGCTTTTTGACAGCGTAGTGGCTTGTAAGGGCTATATCAATTTCACGCTTTCTTTAGATTTTTTAGAGCGTTTCACCCAAAAGGCTTTAGAATTAAAAGAAAAATTTGGCTCTCAACCTAAAAGCGAGCGTTCTCAAAAAATCTTTTTAGAATTTGTGAGCGCTAACCCCACGGGGCCTTTACACATAGGGCATGCTAGAGGGGCGGTGTTTGGCGACAGCTTGGCTAAAATCGCTCGCTTTTTAGGGCATGAAGTTTTGTGCGAATATTATGTCAATGACATGGGATCTCAAATCCGCTTGCTAGGGCTTTCTGTATGGCTCGCTTACAGAGAGCATGTTTTAAGAGAAAGCGTAACTTACCCGGAAGTCTTCTACAAGGGCGAATACATCATTGAAATCGCTAAAAAGGCGAACAACGATTTAGAGCCAAGCCTTTTTAAAGAAAACGAAGAAACTATTATTGAAGTTTTAAGCGGCTATGCTAAAGATTTGATGCTTTTAGAAATTAAGGATAATTTAGACGCTTTAGGCATTCATTTTGATTCTTATGCGAGCGAAAGAGAAATTTTTAAACATAAAGATGCGGTGTTTGAACGATTAGAAAAAGCGAACGCCCTTTATGAAAAGGATTCTAAAATCTGGCTCAAATCTTCACTCTATCATGATGAAAGCGATCGGGTGCTTATTAAAGAAGACAAGAGCTACACTTATTTAGCGGGCGATATTGTCTATCATGATGAAAAATTCAAGCAAAACTACACCAAGTATATCAACATTTGGGGGGCAGACCACCACGGTTATATCGCTAGAGTGAAAGCCAGCCTTGAGTTTTTGGGCTATGATTCCAACAAGCTTGAAGTCTTGCTCGCTCAAATGGTGCGCTTGCTCAAAGATAACGAGCCTTACAAGATGAGTAAAAGAGCGGGTAATTTCATTTTGATTAAAGATGTGATTGATGATGTGGGCAAAGACGCTTTAAGATTTATTTTTTTAAGCAAACGGCTTGACACGCATTTAGAATTTGATGTCAATACTTTAAAAAAGCAAGACAGCTCAAACCCTATTTACTATATCCATTACGCTAATTCGCGCATCCACACCATGCTAGAAAAATCGCCCTTTTCTAAAGAAGAAATTTTACAAACCCCTTTAACCAATTTGAACGCTGAAGAAAAATACCTGCTTTTTAGCGCTTTAAGCTTGCCTAAAATCATTGAATCTTCTTTTGAAGAATACGGCTTGCAAAAAATGTGCGAATACGCAAAAACTCTCGCCTCAGAATTCCACCGCTTCTATAACGCTGGCAAAATCTTAGACACCCCTAAAGCTAAAGAGCTTTTAAAAATTTGTTTAATGGTGAGCTTGAGTTTAAGCAACGCTTTCAAACTTTTAGGCATAGAAATAAAAACCAAAATTTCTGCTAAAGATTAAGCTAATATTTAATTTTTTGTTATAACATTCCCCTTATTTTTTGAAATTAAGGAGAATATTATGCTTAATCGTATTATAGAACACATGAACGCTCACCATGTAGAAGACATGAAAGGTTTGTTGAAAAAGTTTGGGCAAGTCCATCACGCTGAAAATGTCGCCTTTAAAAGCGTGGATCCTCAAGGCATTGTGATTGGCTATAACCACAATCAAACCTTAAGGATTGAATTTAACCACGAAGTTAAAGACCCTAAAGACTACAAAAACGCAATCATTGAATTGTGCCAAAGCGTAGAAAAAACCCACGATTTAAAAGGCGTGGAAGAAGAAGTTAAAGCCTTTAGAGAGAGCTTTGATTCTATTTGTTTAGCGACCTTACACCCTAATGGGCATGTGGTATGCTCTTATGCGCCCTTAATGACAGATGGCAAACAATACTACATTTATGTGAGCGAAGTGGCTGAACATTTTGCCGGCCTTAAACACAACCCCCACAATGTGGAAGTGATGTTTTTAGAAGACGAAAGCAAGGCTAAATCAGCTATTTTGAGAAAACGCTTGCGTTATAAAACCAACGCTCGTTTTATTGAAAGAGGGGCGGAGTTTGACAAAGCGTTTGATTCTTTCATTGAAAAAACCGGCGGCGCTGGGGGCATTAAAACCATTCGCACCATGCAAGATTTCCATTTGATCGCATTGGATTTCAAAGAAGGGCGTTTTGTGAAAGGCTTTGGCCAAGCTTATGACATTTTAGGCGACAAAATCGCTTATGTTGGGGATAAAGGCAACCCACACAATTTCGCTCACAAGAAATAAACTTTCTCACCCATAAGGGGCAAACGCCCCAAAAGAGTGCTTTTTAAAGAGGTTATGGCAAAATCAAGTTCTTTACTATTTAATCTTAAAAAATGCTAAAAGCCTTTTTATTAGGCTAACACCAAACAAAAAGCACCACAAAAAGCATCAAAAAGCAAAAAAATCATAAAATTTTCTCAAAATGATAAAAAAAAAAAAAACGCTTTCATGCTATAATACACCCCATGTTTAATACATTAAAACACTCATTTCAAAAAAGGAGAATATGATGAAAAAAACCCTTTTACTCTCTCTCTCTCTCTCTCGTTTTTGCTCCACGCTGAAGACGACGGCTTTTACACAAGCGCAGGCTATCAAATCGGTGAGGCCGCTCAAATGGTGAAAAACACCAAAGGCATTCAAGATCTTTCAGATCGTTATGAAAGCTTGAACAACCTTTTGACCCGATACAGCACCCTAAACACCCTTATCAAATTATCCGCTGATCCGAGCGCGATCAATGCGGTGCGTGAAAACTTGGGCGCGAGCGCGAAGAACTTGATTGGCGATACCAAAAATTCCCCGGCCTATCAAGCCGTGCTTTTAGCGATCAATGCGGCGGTGGGGTTTTGGAATGTCTTAGGCTATGCTACGCAATGCGGGGGTAATGGTGATCAAAAAAGCACCTCTTCAACAACCATCTTCAACAACGAGCCAGGGTATCGATCCACTTCCATCACTTGCGGTTATAACAATCTGGGAATTGGAGTTCAGGGGGTTATGAGTATTGATAACATGAAAAAGCTTAACGAAGCCTATCAAATCCTCCAAGCGGCTTTAAAACAAGGCTTACCCGCACTCAAACAAAACGATGGGACGCTCAAAGAAGTAACCTATACCTACACATGCTCAGGGAAAGGGAATACTAACTGCGATGCGTTAAAAGACAATAGAAAAGACAATAGAAATGGCGGAACCAAGACTGAAACCCAAACCATAGACGGCAAAAGCGTAACCACCACGATCAGTTCAAAAGTCGTTAATTGGAACGCATCAGGTAATACACAACATGTCTCCTACACCGAAATCACCAACAAGTTGGACGGAGTGCCTGATAGCGCTCAAGCGCTCTTAGCGCAAGCGAGCACGCTCATTAACACCATCAATACAGCATGCCCATGGTTTAATGTAACTAATCGAAGTGGTGGCCCACAGATGAATCCGACTTCAGGGGGTTTGTGCGTTTTTAAAGACGAAATCAGCGCGATCCAAAAGATGATCACAGACGCGCAAGAGCTTGTCAATCAAACGAACGCCATTAATGCTAACAGCCAATCAAACCCGGTAGGCGAAAGCAATAAGCCTTTCAACCCTTTCACAGACGCTAGCTTCGCGCAAGGCATGCTCGCTAACGCTAGCGCTCAAGCCAAAATGCTTACTTTAGCCCATCAAGTGGGGCAAGCCATTAACCCTGAAAATCTTAGCGGGAATTTTCAAAATTTTGTTAAAAACTTTTTAGCCACATGCAACAACCCCTCAACAGCTGGCACTGGTGGCACACAAGGTTCAACTCCTGGCACAGTTACCACTCAAACTTTCGCTTCTGGTTGCGCCTATGTGGAACAAACCATAACGAATTTAGAAAACAGCATCGCCCATTTTGGCACTCAAGAACAGCAAATACAGCAAGCCGAAAACATCGCTGACACTTTGGTGAATTTCAAATCCCGATACAATGAATTGGGCAACACTTATAACAGCATCACCACCGCGCTCTCTAGCATCCCTAACGCGCAAAGCTTGCAAAATGCGGTGAGCAAAAAGAATAACCCCTATAGCCCGCAAGGCATAGAGACCAATTACTACTTGAATCAAAACGCTTACAACCAAATCCAAACCATCAACCAAGAGTTAGGTCGTAACCCTTTTAGGAAAATGGGAATTGTCAGTTCTCAAACCAACAATGGTGCCATGAATGGGATCGGTATTCAGGTGGGTTACAAACAATTCTTTGGGCAAAAAAGGAAATGGGGCGCTAGGTATTACGGCTTTTTTGATTACAACCATGCGTTCATCAAATCCAGCTTTTTCAACTCGGCTTCTGATGTGTGGACTTATGGCTTTGGAGCGGATGCGCTTTATAACTTCATCAACGATAAAGCCACTAACTTTTTAGGCAAAAACAACAAGCTCTCAGTGGGGCTTTTTGGTGGGATTGCGTTAGCGGGCACTTCATGGCTTAATTCTGAATACGTGAACTTAGCCACCGTGAATAATGTCTATAACGCTAAAATGAACGTGGCGAATTTCCAATTCTTATTCAACATGGGAGTGAGGATGAATTTAGCCAGACCCAAGAAAAAAGGCAGCGATCATGCGGCTCAGCATGGGATTGAGTTAGGGCTTAAAATCCCCACCATTAACACGAACTATTATTCCTTTATGGGGGCTGAACTCAAATACCGCAGACTCTATAGCGTGTATTTGAATTACGTGTTCGCTTATTGACATTTAGCCCTTTGTGGAACCCCCTTTTTTAACCCTCTTTTTTGGGG
>NZ_SFZZ01000083.1:0-46615 GCF_011140715.1 Helicobacter pylori
AAAAACGCTCAAGCCGTTTTAGAAAAAACCAAACAGCTCAACGCTAATGAAAACACCCAAATCACGCAACCAGACAATTTCAATCCCTACACTTCTAAAAACAAGCAATTCGCTCAAGAAATGCTCAATAGGGCTAACGCTCAAGCAGAGATTTTAAATTTAGCTAAGCAAGTAGCGAACAATTTCCACAGCATTCAAGGGCCTATCCAAGGGGATTTGGAAGAATGTAAAGCAGGATCGGCTGGCGTGATCACTAATAACACTTGGGGTTCAGGTTGCGCGTTTGTGAAGGAAACTTTAAACTCTTTGGAGCAACACACCGCTTATTATGGCAACCAGGTCAATCAGGATAGGGCTTTATCTCAAACCATTTTGAATTTTAAAGAAGCCCTTAACACCCTGAATAAAGACTCTACAGCGATTAATAATGGTATCTCTCACTTGCCTAACGCTAAGCCTCTTCAAAACATGACGCATTCCACTCAAAACCCTAATTCCCCAGAAGGTTTGCTCACTTATTCTTTGGATACCAACAAATACAACCAGCTCCAAACCACCGCGCAAGAATTGGGCAAAAACCCTTTCAGGCGCTTTGGCATGATCAGTTCTCAAACCAATAACGGCGCAATGAATGGGATCGGCGTGCAAATGGGTTACAAACAATTCTTTGGCAAAAAAAGGAATTGGGGGTTAAGGTATTACGGCTTTTTTGACTATAACCATGCATTCATCAAATCCAGCTTTTTCAACTCCGCTTCTGATGTTTGGACTTATGGGGTGGGAATGGATGCGCTTTATAACTTCATTAACGATAAAAACACCAACTTTTTAGGCAAGAATAATAAGCTCTCCGTAGGGCTTTTTGGCGGGATTGCGTTAGCGGGGACTTCGTGGCTTAATTCTGAATTTGTGAATTTGAATGTGGTGTAATATCTATAGCGCTAAAATGAATGTGGCGAATTTCCAATTTTTATTCAATTTAGGCTTGAGAATGAATCTCGCTAGGTCTAAGAAAAAAGACAGCGATCATACCGCTCAGCATGGTATGGAATTGGGCGTGAAAATCCCTACCATTAACACGGATTATTATTCTTTCATGGGCGCTGAACTCAAATACAGAAGGCTCTATAGCGTGTATTTGAATTATGTGTTTGCTTACTAAGTGGCGCAAATCCTCTTTTTAAGGGGGTTTCATTGCGAAATGCCCCTATGCGCTTATGAATTTTGATTAAAATTTAGTTACCGGCACTTAAAAAAAGCACAAAAACCTTTTATAAACAATTCATTCAATCTTAAAAGACCTAGCTTTTTTTCATTTTCTTTTCTATGAAAATGTTCAAGCATTCTATGAGCAAGGCAAAACCAATACCCGCATACAAATAATTTTTATCAACATGCAAATGCAAGCCTTCTAAAAACAAAAACACGCCCACAACGAGCAAAAACACAAAGGCTAAAGTTTTGATGCGATAATGCCTTTCAATAAAATTGCCAACGATTTTGGAAAAAAACATCATCACGATTACAGATAAAATAATAGCAAGCGCCATGACTTCTAAGTGTTTAGCGATCCCAATAGCCGTGATCACGGAGTCTAAAGAAAAGACAATGTCTAAAAACATGATCTCTATTAAAGTGATGAAAAAGCCAAACGCTTTTTCTTGGTGTTTTTCTTTAGGGTAGATCTGCTCTTTTAATTCCACTAACGCTTTAAAAGCCAAAAACGCCCCCCCTACAAGCAACACCACATCACGCCATGAAAAGCTCATGCCCGCTATAGTGAATAAAGGCTTTTGCAAATGGCTGATAAAAAACAAGCTCCCTAAAAGCCCTATACGAGCGATCATCGCTAATCCCAAGCCTAAAATCATGACCCTATTTTGCTGGTGTTTGGGGAGTTTATAGACCATCACCGTGATAAAAATGATATTATCAATCCCTAGAACGATCTCTAAAAGCGTGAGCGTAGCCAAGGAGACTATGCCATGCGGTGTAGAAAGAGCGTCTAAGAGTGAGGATAAAAATTCCATAAAAGGCTACAACCAGCCTTTCTTTTTAAAATAGAGCACAGGCAAAATCGTAGAAATCGCCATGACAATCAACGCAAAAAGATACCCGTATTGCCATTCTAACTCCGGCATGAATTTAAAATTCATGCCATAAATCGTGCCAATCAATGTGGGGGGCATCATCGCCATAGTCGCCACAGTGAAGAGTTTGATGATTTTATTTTGCTCCACATTGACTTGAGAAGCGAACAGGTTTTGAATGTTATCTAGGGAGTTGAGATTGACCGTTGTAGACTCCACCAAAGAGCTAAAATCGGTTAAAATGATATTTAAATTATTTTTAGTATCGCTATCCACTTTATTGCTCCTTAGTAATGCGGTGATAATGCGCCGTTTGTCAAAAAAAGAATCCCTTAAAGCCACATTAAATTCTTGCAAATTGGACAAGCGCACTAAAATATCATCATGCGTAGAAGTTTCTTTGAAAATGATGTTTTTGCGCAACAGGCTCGTTTGTTTGTTGATCCACTCCAAACATTCCACGCCTTTTTCAAAATACACTTCAAAGATTTTGGTTAGAATATCAAACCCGTCTTCAAATTTTTTAGGGCTAGCCAAAACCTTTTTTTGGATAGAATCAAAGATTTCTAAAGTCCCATAATAGATCGTGAAAAGAATGTTATTAGACAAAATAAAGGTCGCCATTTCCGTGTGGAAAGTCTCATTTTCATCCTGGTTGGTGAAAAAGGCGTTGATCGTAACGCTGGAGCTGTCTTCCCAATATTTGGTTACTGATGAGACTCGTTGGGAATGATCCGTGTTGTAGTGGATAGCGTATTCTTGGCTTAGAGTGGCCAATTCATTGGGCGTGGGGTTGATTAATTCAAACCATAAAACTTCATTTTCCTCTATATCAAAACCATTAAAATCATTAAAGCGTTTTTTAATGACAAATTTTTGCTGTTTGAAAAACACGTTCACCATAAGCGATCCTTAGAGTTAATGGCGTTTATCCAAAACCTCAAAACAAGGTAAAATTTTGCCCTCTAACAATTCCAAACTCGCCCCCCCACCGGTAGAAATGAAACTCATGTTATCCTTTTCGCCCGCGCGGTTGATCGCATCAATGGTATCGCCCCCCCCAATGAGCGAGAAAGCGTAAGTGTTAGCGATTTTGTGGGCTAAAAAGGTTGTGCCTCTGGCAAATTCTTGTTTTTCATGCACGCCTAAGGGGCCATTCCATAAAATGGTGGGTGCGCTCTCTATGACTTCAGAAAATAATTTCAAGCTCGCAGGCCCTATATCAGCGATCTTGTGCTTAGGCTCAATGTCTTGGACGGGTGAAATTTTAATGTGTTTGGGGTTAAGAATGTCATCAGTGGTTACAGCGTCTATAGGCAAATAGACTTTGACTTTTTTTTCTTTCGCGCTTTGTAATAATTCTAGGGCGTCATTGATTAGAGCGTCTTCCACAGAAGAATCTTGCACATCATAGCCTAAGGCTTTTAAGAAGGTGTTACTCATGGCTCCGGCAATGATGAGCTTGTCGATGAGATCTAAAATGTTTTTTAATAAGGTGAGTTTGGAGCTGACTTTAGCCCCCCCTACAATCAACAATAAAGGGCGTAAAGGGTGGTTAAACGCTTGATAAAACGAATCAATTTCTTTTTTGAGTAAAAACCCGCTCACTTTTATAGGGGCGAATTGTGCCGTGCCATAAGTGCTGGCATGTTTTCTGTGGCTCGTGCCAAAAGCGTCATTCACAAACACATCGCACAAGCTCGCTAAATCTTTAGCCAGATTTTCATCATTTTCTTCTTCGCCTTTTAAAAAGCGGATGTTTTCTAAAAGAAAAATCCTTGTGGGCGCGTTTTCGTTTAAAGCCTGCTTGAGTTGCGCGATATTTTGAGAAAAAACCACTTCATGATTTAAAAGTCTTTCAAGGCGTTTTAAAAAGGGTTTCAAGCTCAATTTTTCTTCAACCCCTTTAGGGCGGCCCAAATGGCTCACTAAAATAATATCTTTAGCCTTATTATCAATACAAAATTGGATGGTGGGCAAGCTCTCTCTAATGCGCGTATCATCGGTAATATTCAAATTTTCATCTAAAGGCACATTAAAATCCACTCTAATAAGCACCCTTTTATGGCTCACTTCCACTTCTTGAATGTTTTTAACGTTTTGCATAAACGACATTTTAGCTAACATGAAAAATCCTTTCTTTTAATTTTGTGCTATATATTGCGCCATGTCTATCAAGCGCTCGCTATAACCCATCTCATTATCATACCATGCCAATACTTTAGCATTTTTTTCGCCTATTGTCATGATTTGATCATCAATCACAATCGCGCTAAAAGGCGAAGAAATAAAATCGCTTGAAACAAGCCTTTCTTCATCAATGCTTACAACCCCTTTAAAGGCATGCTTACTGGCATCTTTAAGTGCATGCTGAACGCTTGCTTTACTCACGGATTTTTTAAAATTTAAAGATAGATCCACTAAGCTCACATTAGGGGTAGGCACTCTAATAGCAAGGCCTGTGATCTTAGAGCCTAAATGCGGTAAGACTAACGAAATGGCTTTGCTCACGCCGGTGCTTGTGGGGATGAGATTAAGACCGGCCGCTCTAGTGCGGCGGATGTCTTTGTGCTTGGTGTCTAAAAGGTTTTGATCGTTAGTGTAGCTGTGGATGGTGGTTAAAAGCGCGTTTTCTACTTTAAAGGCTTCATCTAAGATTTTTAATAAAGGAGTGGTAGCATTAGTCGTGCAAGAAGCGTTAGAAATCACGCTTTCGTTATGATAATTCTTATGATTCACCCCATAGACAAAGGTAGGCGTATTTTGTGCGGGAGCGGAGATGATGACTTTTTTCACGCTGTTTTTAAGATGAGCGCTTGAAGCTTCTAAGGAATTGAATTTCCCGGTGCATTCTATGATGATTTCTGCGTTAGCGACAGAAAAATCAAGCTTGTTAATGTCTCGCTCGCTCAACACTAAAATGTTTTTACTATGCCCGATATTTAGGGTTCTATTGGCGTTTAATTTGGCTTCAAAATGCCCATGCACGCTGTCATGGCGGATCAAATGCAAAAGAGTTTCTAATTCAGCGGTAGAATTGATGGCTACGATTTCTATATCTTTTCTTTGACTAGCGACTCTTATAGTGCACAAACCGATGCGCCCGGTCCCATTGATAGCGATTCTAATTGGCATGTTTTCCCTTTATTTAAAAATTAGCATTTTATCACAAATGCTCTTAAATCAAGGCATTTCAAGGGGTTCTGCCTCATTAAGCATCAATCACAAACTAAAATCAAAATCCTTGCGATAAACCTCTCT
Organism: Helicobacter pylori; assembly: GCF_011140715.1. GTDB lineage: Bacteria > Campylobacterota > Campylobacteria > Campylobacterales > Helicobacteraceae > Helicobacter > Helicobacter pylori_DA. The sequence goes on from NZ_SFZZ01000083.1 coordinate 5,352, forward strand.
ATAAGCTTTTTGAACGCTTGTAAAAACTCCGCTCCCTAAAAACCCCCTAGATAATGGGCTGGGGTGAGGGGCTGTGATGATGATGTGTTTGTTTTTAGGGATTAGCGCGATCTTTTTTTGGGCGACTTTCCCTAATAGCACCACGATTAAAGGGGAGATCGTTTCAAAAAGGCGAATCAGTATTTGATCGCTAAAAGCTTCCCAGCCAATATGCTTGTGCGAAGCGGCTTGGTTTTTTTCCACGCTTAAAATGGCGTTCAATAAGAGCATGCCCCTTTTAGCCCATGCGCTCAAATCCCCACAACAAGGCACAGGCACGCCCAAATTCGCATGCAATTCTTTAAAAATGTTTTTTAAGCTTGGGGGAATGGGGGCGTTTTTTTCCACGCTAAAGCTTAAGCCCATCGCCACCGGCAATTCTTGCTCATTTTCTAGGTAGGTGGAATGGTAGGGGTCTTGCCCTAAAAGAATGATTTTAACCGCGCTAGGGGGCGTTAGATTGAGCGCGCAAAACAGATTAGAGCTTTTAGGGAAAATGGTTTTAGGGCTTTTTAGGGCTTCTAGGTAGCGTTTTTCTATTTCTAAGAAATAAGGCTTTTTAAATTCGCTTTGCAAAAACTCCCGCCAAACCAAACTCAAAGGAGCGTAGTCAAAAAGCTTCATGCGTTTAATTCATGGTAGTGTTTTAAATACTCTTTTTGCATGCGTTCTTGTAATTCTTCATACCAGGTGGGCGAGCTAAAATCAGGCGTATAGCTTTCTAGCATGACCAAACGGGTGCGCGCTTTATAGGCTTCTAAGGGCTTGGAATTAAAGATTTTAATGGAATTGATTAACACCATGGGCTGGATTTTGAGCTGGAATTTTTCAGCGATAATCTTAGCCCCTTGCTTGAAAGGGAGGAATTTTTCTCCTCCTTTGCCTCTAGTGCCTTCAGGGAAAATCACTAAAGGGCGGTTTTGATCTAGCTTTTCTTTACACGCTTTCAAAAGGCTCACGATCCCCTTTTTATCCTCTCTGTCAATTAAGATCATTCCGGTATCGGTTAAGGCATGCCCATAAAAAGGGATTTCGCCCAGCTCTTTTTTAGCGATCCAGCAAATATTGCTGGGGTGGTAGGCTTCTAAATAAATAATGTCTAGTAAGCTTTGGTGGTTTAAAACAATGAGTTTAGCGCTCGTGTCAAAGGAACCTATTTTTTCTAAATTAACCCCGGTGAGAGAAAAAAAGCACGAACAAGCCCTACGGCTGGAGCGGGCGTTATTGTTTTTGCGGTTAAAGTAATTGAAAACAATGATAACGGCTAAGCCTATAGCGATCACTAAAGCCCTATAAATCGCTCTTAAATGATTGGACTTTTTATTTGACTTCATCTTTTTTGACCCATCCTATTTGTTCATGCGGGGTTAGGATTTTATAATAATCATCATGCGAGCCTAAGATTTTAATGGGCATTTCATCTTTAGAAAGCCCTAAAATGGTGGAATTTTGCGTGGGCAGAATACGGATTTTTTTATGAGCGAGCAATAGGGCTGACTTTTGCGTGAATAAAAGGTGATACAAAACAAACCCTAAACACAAAATCCCAAGCCCTAAAAAAATGAGTTTGCGCCCAAAAATGAAAAACAGCGCCAAGAAAAACACGCACAAAGCGAGCAACGCCACGTTAGAAAAGACTAAAAAATTGTTTTTAGGAATGAGATCGCTTTGAATACCGGTAGTGTCTTGAGTGGGAATGGCTGAAAAAGATAAGGTTTTAAACTGCCTATTAGAAAGCGAAAAATAATCAAAAGAAAGGCTTTGAAGGGTTTTAGGCAGCACGCAATAATAAAAAACGCTCCCTTCTTTAGCCTTGATTTGGTTTAAAGAGGCGTTATCAAACCCCTGTTTGATCGCTTCTTTAACGTGAAAATCTTCCCAATTAGCCTCTTTGAACGCTAATTCCATCACCAAAATATTATTTTTATCGTCATAGTCTTTAGTTTTGTATTGCACAACTTGTAAATCTTTAGCCATGACATTCGCATAACGAGGGTTTTTGGACAAATCCGTTACTTGCAAAGCAACTTTGGGGGCTATGGAATGATCGATGTATTTGTCTTTGTTGGAAAACGCGCTCACTTCTAAGGACGGGACACTCGCTTTTATGCCCTTAATCTTGTAATAATAAGTCGCTCTAAAAAGCTCTTGTTCCACCTTTTTCCATTTAGGCATCTTGTTTAAAAGCTCAATTTGGGTTTTATCCAACCCGTCTTTGATTTTGGCTTCCAAAAACTCAGCGTCAAACAGCAATAAATCATAAGTTACGCCTATGGTTTGACCGATATAAACTGGGGTGTTTTCTAAATCTTCTAATTGGGGGATTTTCACATAAGCCACTTTAGCCTTGATCTCTTCTGGCTCATGAGTGTTTTCAGCAACCAAAAAAGCCGCCAAAAAGCTTAAAATCAAACTGATGATTTTAAGGATTTTGATTGGATGAGCGAAAAAACCCATTAACGATTTTTCAAATAAAAACCCCATGAGTTTTTATTTCTTCTTAGGCGCTTTTTCATCCATTTTCTCATCCACGATAGACCAGGTTTTCAAGCTGTCAATAGCGGTTTTTAGCTGAATATCAGCGTTGATCATTTTAGGAGTAACCTCTTTTTCCTCTTCGTTTTTCTTGTCTTTATCCGCCTCTTTGGAATTAGGGGTTTTATCATCAAGTTTTTTAAGCTCTTGCTCTAAATGGTGTTTTAGATCCGCTTCTTTCAAGCTGAATTTGTTTTCATTTTCTGGCACTTTACCCGGATAAATCACAATATCAGGCGTGATCCCCTTAGCTTGAATGGTGCGCCCGCTCGGCAAATAGTAGCGTGCGGTTGTGATTTTAATGGCTTCGTCTTTATTGACAGGGAGCAGCATCTGCACGCTTCCCTTACCAAAGGTTTTTTCACCGATAATGATGGCTCGTTTGTGATCTTGCAAAGCCCCTGCTACGATCTCGCTCGCGCTCGCTGAACCGCCATTGACTAACACCGCAATAGGCAAATTGGTATAAGGGGCTCTGCCATTAGCCTTGTATTCTAAATTTTCTTCTTTATTTTTGCCTTTTTGAGAGACTAAAACCCCCTCTTTAATGAAGAGGTTAGACAAGCCTACCGCTTGGTTTAACAGCCCTCCAGGATTGCCCCTTAAATCCAACACGATCCCCTTAGTTTTAGGGTTAGCTTTCAAGCCGTCTAAAACCGATTTGGTAACATTCTTATCAAAACCACTCACTCTCACATACAAATAATGGGTGTCTTTAATCTTTTTCACAGAGACAGAGGGGATTTTGATGATGTCTCTAATGATATTAAACACCAAGGGTTTTGGCTCGTTTTTTCTCACAATGGTGATCTGGATAGGGGTCTTTGGCTTGCCGCGCATGAGATTGATCGCATCATCAATGCTCATGCTCAGCGTGCTTTCGTTGTTGATTTTTAAAATGTTATCGCCCGCTTTAACCCCAGCCTTGTAAGCTGGAGTGCCTTCTAAAGGGGCAATAACGGTTAAAACGCCATCGCGCATGCCCACCGTGATCCCAAGCCCCCCAAATTCGCCCTCGGTTTGGGCTTGAAATTCCTTAAACTTCTTTTCATTCAAATACGCTGAATGCGCGTCCAAATTAGAGAGCAAGCCTTCAATCGCTTTAGTCATGATCTCAGAAATACTGACTTTATCCACATATTTTTTTTCAATTTCTGTAACCACATTAGTGAAACGATTGAACGCTTCCACCCTTTTAGCCGCTAATTCTTGCGGATCTTCTTTAACCGGCTTGACCGGCTTTTTTTCCTTAACTTCACCGCCATGCAAACTCACAGCAAGAGAAACCGCCAACAACCCTTTAAAAAGTCGTTTTGTCATTGTTAATAACACCACCCATTTTTGAGATTAGAAAGAATCACCTTTAAGGTTTTATTCAATTTTTTGCGTTTATTCTATCTAAAATTTAGATAACATGCCCATTCATTCACTCATTTTGAGCCTAAACGATACAACAAAAACGCGTAACTCCCCGATCCATTCAAATGCAAATCACAAAGCATGCTCGTTACAAAAACATTAGAAATGGGGCTTACTTTAGAGCCTCTATCGCAAATGAGAGCGAGATTAAGCAATACAGAATAAGGGGAAAGCCGATCCTCCGCCTCTGCGATAGATATTGTTGTCGCTTGCTTCTTTGCTGATGAATGCGGCATCAAAGTCAAAATCTCCGATGGCTTTGGCTTGGCGCGATAAGATAAGGGCGATATTGGCATTAAATGGGGGGGGGGGGGGGGGTTTTGCAAGATTTCTTGTATTAAGGCTTTGATGGCATTCCCTTTTAAATGGGGCAAATCGCTCGTTAAAGATCCAAGCGTTTTTTCAATACCTGGTGGGCACGCTTAAATGCGTTGCGAAATCTTTAGCGTTAGTGATAGGGGCTGCTTCGTGATTGAAAAAGCCTCTAAACAATTCAATCAGATCGCGCTCGGTTTGCGGATTGGGTTTTAGGGGTTTAGAGAGTTCCTCAGGGCTAGCGATAGAAATTTTTCTTTTAATTGAAGGCTCATTATTTTCATCTTTCCCTACCCACACGAAATTAAGGTAATCGGTGAGCATGAGGTTGGGGTTTAATTCTAAATATTTAAGGATTTGATCGCTTTTTAAGAGCCGGTCAAGATCAGTCCCTACCCTTTTATTTTCTATATAGCCGATGTTTAGCCCTTGATGAGAAATGCGAAAATCAGGCTGACCCCCTTGTTTGTCTCTGTTAGGCTCATGTTCAATCTTAAATTCTTTCTTAAAATCGTTTTTTAAATTTTTAAGCAAGTTGTATAAAGAAGGGCGGTGCGTGTGTTCATTACTTTCAGGCGTGATGTTTTTAATGCTTTCTAAATATTCTTTTAGCATGCTAATAACCCTTTTTTTAAAGTTTTTAAGCCATTTTCATGTGCATATCAATAAAAGTGGCTTGATGGATTAAAGCCCCTACGCTAATGGCATCCACGCCACTTTTACCATAAGCGTTGATGCTCTCTAGCGAAATGTTCCCGCTCGCTTCTAGTAAAACAAAGGGATAATGCATATCTCTATAAGCGGCAATTTCTTTAGTCTCTAAAACGCTCAAATTATCGCACATCACAATATCCGCTCCCGCGCTCATGGCGTTTTTGGCCTCTTCAAAGCTCTCGCATTCAATTTCAATTTTAGCCGTGAAAGGCAAGTTTTTTCTGGCATGCGTTAAAAAGCTTTTGAGATCTTTCACATGCTTTAAATGCGTGTCTTTAAGCATTAAAGCGTCATCTAGCCCTAATCGGTGGTTGCTCGCCCCCCCATTAAGCACGGAATATTTTTCAAAGATCCTTAAAAGGGGTCTGGTTTTTCTCGTGTCCAACAAACGCACCTTGTGAGAATTTAAAGCTTCTACAAAACGGCTCGTTAAAGTGGCGATCCCACTGCTGTGTTGCAACAGATTTAAAAGGGTGCGCTCAATCTTTAAAAGCATGCTAAAATCCCCCCTAATCTCCATTAAAGTGTCTTTAGGCTTGAAACGCTCTTTATCTTTAATGGTTTGAGTGCATTCAATGCCGGTCATTTCCAACAACTCTAAAGCGTATTTTTCGCCTGAAAACACGCCCTCTTGTTTAGCCCTAACAAACGCTGTGGCTTTAAAGTCTTTTTCTAACACCCTTTCAAACAAATCCCCATGCCCTAAATCTTCTTTTAAAGCGCGTTCTAAAAAAGTTTTTACCTCCATTAGGACAACTCCATCATTTTAGTTAAAGCGAGTTTGGCCAAACGCGCCACCTCATCTTTTAATTCAATCGTATTATAAGCCCTGTGGTTTTTATAAGCCTTTAAGACTTCAAACAAATCTTTTAAAGTCGTTTCATTCATGGTAGGACAAAGAGCGAGCGTGCTAGAAAGAATGAAAGTGTTTTGATGGTGGCGCTTGGCTTTCAAGCGGTTAACCAAATTGCTTTCAGTGCCTATGGCGACTTTTTGATCGGGACTTAGCTTTTCTACAAATTCTATGATCTGACTCGTTGATCCGCTAAAATCAGCGTTAGAAACCACGCTAGGCTCGCACTCTGGATGGACAGCGATTAAAATATCCGGGTATTTTTGGCGGTAAAATTCAATGTCTTCTAATTTGAAAAGCTGATGCACCGAACAAAAGCCGTTATAACAAACCACATCAGCGTTTTTGATTTCTTCTTGGCTGTTTGCGCCCAAAATCGCGCTTTTTAAGCCGTTTTCTAGGGCTAGATTTTCCCCCAAGCATTTATCCGGTAGAAAAAAGATTTTTTTATTTTGTTTTAAGGCGTGATTGAAGATCTTAGAAGCGTTCCTGCTGGTGCAGACCACGCCATCATCTTTGGCGACTTTGGCTTTCACTTCAGCGTTAGAATTGATATAAGTGATAGGGTAAAATTCTTTAACGCCGTATTCTTTCAATAAATGAACGCTCCTATCGTAGTAATGGCTGTCTATCATTCTTGCCATAGAGCAGCATGAGAGTTTGGGCATGATCACTTGTTTGTTAAAGGCTAGGGCTTTCACGCTCTCACCCATGAAATGCACCCCGCAAAACACGATGAGATTTTTATCGCTCTGGCTTGCGATTTTAGCTAATTCCAAGCTATCGCCTGTATGGTGGGCTAACTCTACAATCTCATCTTTTTGGTAAAAGTGAGCCACTAAAAGCGCGTCTAAATCGTTCAACAATTCCACAATAGAAGTTTTTAAGTCGTTGTCAGTTGGCATGAAATTCCCCTATACTTTCCCCAAACTTCACGCTTTTTTCTTTCAAATCTTTAAAAGCGGTGTTTTGAATGAATAAAACGATAGTAGAGCCCATTTCAAAATTCCCTAAATTATCCCCCTTTTTAACCTTAATGGGGGGGTTGTAAGAGTAGGTTTGCGTGAAACGGGCTTTAGCGTTAGTTTGGATATTCTTATCAAAATTAAAACGCATTTTACCCACATTTAACGCCCCCACCGCCACAAAATACAATTGATTGCCTTGAATGTCTCTTGCAACAAGCGCTACCCTTTCATTGCCCACAAACAGATTGTTGTTTTTGTGTAGTGAGGGCTTATTGACTGGTAATAATTTCCCCGCAAAATAACGAGTCTCTAAAATTTCTAAATCGCAAGGAGCGTGGTAGTGGTGGTAATCTTTGGGCGAAAGGTAAAAATTCACATAGAAAAAAGAAGGGCTTAAGGGGTTGATTTCGCCCACTAATTCATGCGCTTTATAGGGCATGCCTTTAATCTGTAAAGCGGTATCGTTGTCTAAAAAAGCGCATTCGGTGATCAAAGCGTCGCAAGGCGCGATGCAAATATTAGGGGCTTTGTCAAAGGGGCGTTCTTTTTTCAAAGAGCGCGTGAAAAGGGCGTTCAAACTCTTGTAATTTTCCAAAGGCTCAAACTCGCTCAAATCAATTTTAAAGATCTTAATGTAAAGGGCGTTGATGCCTTTTTGGATAAAAGAAGGGAATTCATAGCCAGCCACAGAGCCAAAAACCCTTGAAAGAGCGTTGCTTAAAGCTACCATTTTAACCCTGCCATGTTCAATATAAATTCCACCTCACCCTTACTCACTTTAAATTCTTTAGAAATAGAATCCACGCTATAACCCTCTTGATACATTTTCAAAACCTGTTTTTCGTTGATCTCATCGCTAGCGGCATAATGCCCCATGTCTTTGAATTTGTTTTCTAAAATAATGATTTTTTCTTCTAAATAATCGCGCTCTTTATCCATGGATTTTTGGATTTCTTGCAACTGGTTATAAAGGTGTGAAAGAGTCGTTTTTAATGAGCCATCCTCTTTAGCGCTTTTTTCTAAAGAAATGCCTTCCAAACGCCCCTCTAATTCTTGCAAACGCTTAGAATAAATATAATTTTCTTGATAGGATTCATCTAAAGTTTTTTCTAAACGCCTCATTTTATGGTAAAACTCTTTTTCTTTAAGATACAAATACCCCACCAAGCACACCAACACCAATAAAATCGCCCCCAAAACGACCATAAACAAATCATTAGAAGATAACATGATTGCTCCCGTTCATAATTTCAAGCCTTTCCTTTCGCTTTGGACAATGAAAGAATCATAACGCTTGATGTCTAAAGCGTGCATGCGAGTGATTTCTAAAAAATCTTTATCCCTAGCCACGCCAAAAAAGGCTAGGATTTTCCCCTCTAACACGCAACGCCCATAGTAAGTTTGAGGCGCTATCAGGCTTTGTTTTTTTAAGCAAATAAGCCCATGCCCTAAAGCGATGATGCGGTTATTTTGCTCCAATTCAAGCAGATTTTCTTTTAAAAGCAGGCTTTCTAATTTTTCTAATTTGAAATACAGCGCTTTGAGCAATTCCAGAGTGTCATTTTCAACGTTCAAGCGTGAAAAATCAAAGCCAGAATTTAACCAATCAAATTCTTCTAACACCGCTAAAGAGCGTTTACTTTTAGAAATAAACCTTTCATAAGAAAACGACAAATCGCACTGGACTAAGCGCGTTTCAAACCCTAAAGCTTGGGATCTTAAAACCAACTCATGCATGCTTAAACCCCACATCAAGGACGATAAAAATAAAAAACACCACCCCCAAATAGCCATTACTCACAAAAAAGGCTTTAGGGATGTTTTTATAATCTCTAGCGACTAAAATCTGCTCATAGAGTAAAATCAAAGCCGAAACCCCTAAACCTAGATACGCAAAAAGCCCCCCATGATAGCATTTCACAAAAAAAAGCCAGCAGATTAGTGCTACAAGGTGCGAGAGCCTTGAAAGATTCAAGCACCATTTTTCCCCTAATTGGCTAGGAACGGAAAACAAGCCCCTTTCTTTATCAAACTCCATGTCTTGTAAAGAATAGAGCAAATCAAACCCAGCCACCCATAACATCACCCCTAAAGCCAAAAAGACATTCCATAAAGGGATCGCTCCTAAAACCGCCACGCTTCCTGCAATGGGGGCCAAACCCAAAGCCAAACCCACGATGAAATGCGCCAAAGAAGAGAAGCGCTTGAAATACGAATACCCCCCTAAGATGATCAAAAAAGGTAATGAGAGCTTGAAAGCTAAAGGGTTGATAAAATAGCTCACTACCACGAATAAAAGAGCGTTTAAAGCGCTAAAAATGACCATGCCTTTAACGCTGATCCTGCCATCCACGCTCGGGCGGTTTTTCGTCCTTGGGTTATCCTTATCAATGTCTCTATCCACTAAGCGGTTAAACCCCATAGCGAAGTTTCTTGCCCCTAGTAAGGCCAAAAAACAAAGGATTAAGGTTTCTAAGCCAAAAAAGAGCGTTTGATTTTTTTGATAGGAGCTTATGACCATAGCCATGAGTAAAAACATGCTAGAAAATATCGTATGCTCCAAAGCGACCAATTCGCTTAAAGCTTTGATTTGGTGCGTGATTTTTTTAAGCAATTATTTGATCCCTAATAAAATGACTTTTCTAACCTACAATTAAGCTAGGCATTATAATATATTGATAGCAACAATACAAGAAAAAGCCTGCGCTTAAAACATTCATGCTTAAATAAACCTTAAAAAAACGCGCACTCAAAATCGTTAAAAATAAATGCACCCCTAAAAGCCATAAAGGCGAAGGGATTGAAATCGTAGGGATTGTTAAAGGCATGTTTAAAAGGTGATCCAATAAAGACCCCAAACCCACCGCATGCAAGAACAAACTCAAAGGGAAAAACACGATAAAAATCAAGCCTAAAGGAATGCTAAAGAGCTGGTAGGGCGAAAACATAGGGAAAAAGGCATGCACAATAATGAGCATGTTCAAAAACACCAGCGCGCTTAAGCTTATGGCTTGAAAAGATCGCGCCAAAAAAGAAGAGGTTTTAAAAAAAATTTGAGTGTGTTTTAAAAATAAAAAGATATACCACACCCCACAAACAGAAAGCAAAAACCCCACGCTAAAAAGCAATTTAGGGAGTAACGCTATGGCGATACAGCACGCTAAAACCAAAAGTTTAAAACTCAAAATCCTTACCCCAAAAAAGCATGCCAAAAACCCTAATAAGCCCATTAAAAACGCCCTGAAAAAAGAGGGTAAAAAATCTAATAGTAATAAATACCCCAGCAAAAAAACCCACACCAAAACCCCTATATCATAAAAAGCGTTCCTGTAAGGGAAATAGCGTTTTTGTAAGGGGGTATAAAAAAGAGAGAAAAGAAAATACACGCTCGCGCTCAAAATCCCTAAATGAAACCCGCTAATGGCTAGTAAGTGGTTGATCCCTAGCGCGTTGGCTTTATCTCTTAAATCCTTATTCAAGCTATCCCCTATGAATAACGCTCGATACAAATTGCCCACTAAAGCGTTGGAATGGGCACTGTCAATGAAATGGCGCCAATGCGATTTAAAATTGTGTTTTCGCGTTAAAGAAAAAGAATAAGTTTGAAAAAAGCATGATTTTAGAGACTCTAAGAACGAGCAAGGTTTGATTTTGCCAAAAAATTGCGCATGGCGGTATTGGAGGTCTTTTAAAGGCTCTTTAATGGTGGTGTAAAAAATCATGCCCTTTGATTGGAGTTTTAAGACAAAATAGGTTTTTTGATCTTTAGTTTTAGGGTATTGCAATAAGATTTGAGCACTCAAGCTTGTAGGTTTTGAAAAATCAAGCTTTTGGTAATTCAAGTATTCTAAATAAAGATTGATCGCCAACAAAAGGCTTAAAAACACCCCACACCATAAGTATTCTTTGGGGGTTGCAAGAAGTTCAAACGCCCCCTGAAAAGTTTTATCTTTCAAGTTGTGGGTATTTCAAATTTAGTTTCTTGTCCCTCCTCTAAATGAGAATCTATGGGCATGTCTTCATAGCGCGTGAAAGGAGCGTTAAAGCGCGTATAAACCGTTCCTGTAGCCCCATTCCTGTTTTTAGCCACAATGATTTCAGCCTCTTCAATACTGCCATTTTGCTTGTGGATACGCCTTTCTTCATTAACTTTTAAATGCAACTCTTGCGCCTCTTCAATTTTGCCTTCTTTTTTGAGCTTGTCTATTTTGTTGTCTTCAGCCCTCATTTGATAGATATAGCCTCTATATAAAAATAAAACAATATCAGCGTCTTGTTCAATCCCCCCGCTGTCTTTAATATCCGAAAGAATGGGCCGTTTATCGTCCCTATTTTCTAGGCTGCGGTTGAGTTGGACTAGCGCTATGATAGGGATTTCTAACTCTCTGGCTAAAGTTTTAAGCTCCCTTGAAATTTCAGCGATTTGCTCATGGCGCTCTTTAGTGGCTTTACTCCCTGACATGAGCTGCAAATAGTCAATAAAAGCGATACCCAATTCCTTGTGTTGGGATTTAAGCTTTCGCAGTTGCAAGCGGATTTGCTCTATCCTCACATAACTTTTATCGTAGAAAAAGAGTTTTTTGCAAGAAAGGTGATCGTAGCATTTGGCTAAATTTTCCCATTGATCATCATCAAGCCTCCCGCTCTCTAAATCATGCATGTTAATAGAAGTGAGATCCGATAACGCCCTTAAAGCGAGTTGCTCTGCGGACATTTCCAAACTAAAAACCGCTACCCCCCTATCGTCATTGAGCGCAGCTAAGACCATGTTCATCATCAAACTGGTTTTACCCATAGACGGCCTTGCCCCTATAATGACTAAACTCCCCTTATTAAAACCGCTCGTATAATTATCCAACTGGACAAAGCCAGTCGGTATGCCAGTAACTTCCAAACTCCCTTTTCTTTGGTTTTCTGTAATAAGATCCATTGCGCTTTCAAGCACTTCTTTAATGCTCCTAAAGCCCTCTATGGTGCTGCCATTCAATAACGCATAGACTTCTCGCTCCACAGCGCCTAAAATATCGCTGGATTTTTGCGCGCTTTCTAGGGCTTGCTCTCTAATGGTGTTAGCCAAGCCAAAAAGTTTTCGTTTAATGGAAGCGTTTTTGATCTCTTCCACATAGGCTTCAATATTATCTATGGGGCTTGCCGCAAAAATAGCGACCAGATCTTCTTCTTTGATCTGCTTGTCTTTAGGCATTTTTTGGCGGATAAAATTCTCATCAATGGGGCAATCTTCTTCATGCAGTTTTAAAGCGATTTCAAAAAACAAGCCGTTAGGCGGGTAGTAAAAATCGCTAGGCTCTAAAACACTATGGACCTCTTCAATCTTATGATTGGCCAACACAATGCCTGAAAGCACGATCCTTTCAATGTTTTGCAATTGCTGCAAATGCTTTAAATGATCCATTTTTATCCTTTTATAATCGTTTGATCTTTTCTATCAGATCTAAGGGCGTTAAAGCGTAATTATTCTTAAATTCTAAACCCGCTAGGGCGTGCGCTAAACTTGCGTTAATAGCGGCGTCTAAAGGCGTGTAGTTTTGAGAAAGCAAGCTTAAAATAAGCCCCGCTAACACATCGCCACTGCCTGCTTTAGCCAAAGCCACGCTCCCTAAATTGTTGATAAAAGTTCGCCCTTGATGAGCGATTAGGGTATTAGCCCCCTTTAAAAGCAAAACCACCTTAGGGTATTTTTGAGAAAAATCCCTTGCGATTTCTAGTTTATTGTCTAATAATTCTAGCATGCTTATATTGATCCCCACTAATTTTAACAACGATAAAAACTCTTTAGGGTGAGGGGTTAAGATCACTTCTTTTTCTAAGGCTTGCAAGACCTCTTTATGATAAAAAACGCCCGCATCTAAAACGCATGGGGCTAATCCAAGCCACTTGTTAAAATCCTTTGGAATATTTTCTAACCCCATGCCAAGAGCGAACGCGCTGAGCTTTTTAGGGAAATTTTCACAAAAAACCAATTCTAAAGGCTTGTTATTAGAAGTTATCTCGCATTCTAACGCTTGAACGCTCACCACTCCAGATCCAAAACTTAACGCGCTTAATGCGCTCAATAACCCCGCCCCACTATGCTTGCCTAAAAGAACATGCGCATGCCCGTAATCGCCCTTATGAGCGTTTTTTCTATCCCTTAAGGGCAGTTTCAAATCGCTTTTTTCCAGTAAAAAAGTGTCTGTTGGGATCTCATAGATTGGATTAAAAACCCCTAAATGCCCCACCTTCAATTCCCCTATATAGTCTTTAGCCCTATCGCTTAATAAGCATGATTTGATAGCGCCCATGCTGATAGTCAAATCCGCTTTAAACGCTCCCTTATCCACCCTGCCTTTAGAATCTATCCCGCTAGGAATATCGCAAGCGATTTTAAAGCGTGCTTTTTGAGAAAGGCTTTCAAAGTCTAAAAACGGCTCTAATTCGCCCTTAAAAGCGCTCCCTACCACGCAATCCACTAAAACATCGCATTCTAAATCTTTAGGATTGTCTTCCCATGCTTTGATGACTACCCCCACTTTTTTAGCCCTTTCTTTTTGCAATTGGCACATGGGGCTTTTGGCTAATTTCATTTCAAAAACTAGCACTCTAAAACGCCCCACTAAACGCCTAGCTAACGCATAGCCATCGCCTCCATTATCCCCGCTCCCACAAAGGATAATGACTTTAGCGCCTAAAGAAGCGTTTTGTAAAACCGCCCTTTCTAAAGCCATAGCGGCGTTTTCCATTAAAATGTCTTCGCTTAAAAACAATTCTTCAATCGCCCTTTTGTCTAGGGCATTCACTTTTTCATACACTGAAAGCATTTTTATCCTTGAAAATGAATACAGAACGAATTTTCGTAAAACGATCCTTTTAAAGAGGGTTCGCTATGAATTTCTAAACGCATTTTATACTTTTCGCACACTTTTTTCACTAAATCTAACCCTATACCATAACCCAACACGCTAGAATTGAAACGCGCATAACGAACGCTTAAATCTTTAATCTTGTCTTTAGGGATTTCATACCCTAAATTTTTCACTTTCAAAAATTCAGGCGTTAGCTCTATGTGGATATACCCATGCATGACGCTGTATTTGATCGCGTTCATGAGCAAATTGCTATAAAGCGAAAGGAAATCCTGCTCTTTAGCCTTAAATTCCACTCCCACTAAATCGCTTTTAAATTCCAGCTTGTGGTAGTCTATCATCTCGCTAAAAAGCGTGTTTTCTTTGATGATTAGGGCTTTTAAATCTAAAAGCACAAAAGATTCGCGTTCAATATCTTGCATCACTAAATAAGAGAGCGAGCGGTATAAAAAACTCATGCGCTGGATAGCGATTTTAATGCGGCGGTGTTGTTGGTTGTCTTCTAAGGTTTTTAAAGACAAGACTAAAGCGCTCATGGGGGTGTTTAATTCATGCGTGGTGTTTTTTAAAAAATGATCAATACGGGTGATTTCATTCCTAATGGGCTTTAAAAACAAACGCCCCAAAAACACAGAAACCCCTATCACGCATAAAAACGCTATGACAAACACTAAAACAATGTTGCGATACAAAGAAGAAAAATGAAGGGGTTTAGAATTTTTAAAAAGCATTTTAGCCACGCCTAAATGAGCGAAAGTTTCATCGCTGAATAGGTAATATTCCCCCTTAAAACTAAAAAAACCCGCCTCTTTATGGTTTTTAATCAAATCCGTGCTTTCAGGGATATTAGAATATAAAACACGCTTGTTGCTATCAAAAAGGGCTATGGAAGCATCTTTATAGCGTGATATGAGAGTGTTTAAAGCGTTGTGATAATCCGCATGCGTTTGCATGTGCAAGGCAACCACTTCACTAGCGATCTTAGAAGCCATTTTGTCCATGTCCATGCGTATCATTTTGATTTTTTCGTTTTTTTCATAGTTAAACGCTAAAACGCTAATCACTAGCATTAGCACAAACGAAGAGCCCAAATAAGTCCCTAAAAAGAGTTTGAGGGATTTTTTTTCATAGTGGGTTAAAGCGATAGCCCACCCCCTTATGCGTTTCTATGCAATTTTTACCCAAAAGCTTGCGCAACACTTTAATGTAAGTGCGCAAGGTGGAATCATCAATAGCCTGCTCCCATAAATTGTTTTCTAACGCTTGAGAGCTAATGATTTGCCCTTTATGCTCTAAAAAGTATTCTAAAAGTTGGGCGGTTTTGGGCGCTAGGATTTCCTTTTTCCCTTTAACGTTCAAAGCGTGTTGGTGGTAAAAAATGTTAGGCATGATTTCTATCGGATCGTCATTGAAAAACCTTTTAATGCGCGCTTCCAATTCGTCTAAATCAAAGGGCTTTTTCAAATAATCGCTCGCCCCTAAATTAAAGGCGTTTTTTAAGGTAGCGTTATCCTGTAAGGCGGTGATAAAAATCACAGGCGTAGAGATTAAAAAATCGTTTTTGATGCGCTTAAACAATTCCAAGCTATTCATTTCAGGCACTTGCACGTCTAAAAGCAAGAGATTGAAGCGCTTAACAGAGAGCCTTTCATAAGCCTCTTTCCCATTAAAAGCGCAAAACACTTCATAGCCCAAATGCTCCAAAAACTCCTTGATACTCTCGCTTAAAAGGTAATCGTCTTCTAGTAAAAAAATCTTTTTTTGCATGGGGGTATTGTAGCGCTAATTCTATAGCCTTTATGCCAAAAGCGTTATGAAAAACGCTCCCTTAAAAAAGACACTGCTTTATTTTATCAGCCGTTTTTAGAATGCAATAAATCTTTATTGTATTCCAACATGGCATTTTGTAAATCAAGTTTATATAACACATTTTCAATGTAAGTCAAATAAAGGCTTTCTTGTTCTTCTTTTAAGTCTTTAGATAAAATCACATCGCCATTTTCAAAATACAAACAAATATGTTTATTTTGCGTTTGAGATATTTTCGCATGGTTAAAAGCGTCAATATAGATTAAATTTTCCCATTTATCCAAAAGATCAAACTCTTCTATGGAGCGAGCCAAACATAAAGGCACAATATGATGCAACTCAAAACCCTTTTCTTTATTTAACACCATGTTTTTCAAAATAAAGGGCTTTTTCTTTAATGGAGCGTTTGAGCTTTTTATCGTTTTGTTTGTTTTCTTCATTGAGCGTTTTTAAAATAAGCCTCTCTTTATTGGTTTCAAAAAACACGCTTTGTTCTAGCAAGCTAAAAATTTGTTGGGCTTGATTTTTCCAATTATGATAATCTCTTTTGTCTAACTTGTTCCCGTTAAAATGGTTAGGGTTACAATAATTTTGCACTAACTCTTTTAATTTTTCTTTTTGGATACGGCTTAAACTCCTATACTCTCTAACATATTCTATAATTTCACTTCTAGTAAAATTTTCAATATTTAAAAATGTAACAAAAAACATCATTTCTTCAATGTCTAAATAATGATTGTCAAGCTCTATCATCACCTCTCTGCATTCTGCCCCAAAACCCTGTAAAAGATTTTCTAAAGCTTGCGTGTAACAAAAATTTTTTCTTAACAAATCTTGCGCGTTTAAAAATTCTATAGCTAAGGGAGTTAAACTGATATATTTATATTGCTTTGAATGTAGGGGTTTGTAGGTTCCTTATTTTTATTGTAGCGTTCAATCAGCCCCATTCTATGCATATCTACAAAAAGATTTTTTCTCAAGCTGTCTTGGGTTACTTGATTCTTTTTTCCTGAATTATCTTGAGGCATTTCAGACTTGCAGATACTATCCACCACTTTTGCATAAACCTCTTCGCCTATGGTATTGCTAGGGCGTTTGCTCATATCGGTGGTGCGGATTTGCAAAAAATCCTCTCCCACTTCATTAAAAATAGCTTGAATAATGGTTTTAATCTTATTTTGATCGTAACGATTGTGTTGGGATAAGTGTAAGCCCCTATAATCAGAGCTTTTTATGCGATTAGCCAAGAATTTCAAACACTCTTTACTAGGGTCAAGCTGCGTGATTTCTAGCAAAATTTCTTCTAATTTTGGCATGTTAAATATCCTTTTTTATTCGCATTTAATATACTTAAACATTTCCAAACTCTCATGCACATATTCAGCATGGCTCTCACACCCTATAAAATTACGCCCCAAACTTTTAGCCACTAAGCTAGTCATGCCACTGCCACTAAACAAATCTAAAATCAAATCGTTTTCATTGGAGCTAGCCTTTATCATGCGCTCAATGAGTGCTTTAGGTTTGATGCTGGGGTGTTTGGGCTTAAGGATTTTACCCTTCTCTTTTTCAACATGCCTTTGTGAAGCGATTTCCCACACATCAAGGCATAATTTGCCCTTAGGGTTGGGGAATCAGCGTTTGTTGTTTTTTAAAATCCCCTTACTTTGAGCATGTTTGATGCGTTCAGCAGATTCATAAGCAATGCGCACTTCATCGGCATTAAAGGTGTAGTTTTTCTTGTGCATGCTATAAAATAAAATGCTTTCTTGCGCGTGGTTATAACGCTTTTTGGCGTTGGCAAACCCATCTTTTTAACCCAAGTGATAAAATTTAAAAAATGCACTTTTTTATGGCGCAAATACGCTAAAAATAAAGCGCAATTAAAGGGGGTATTAAAGATATAAAAACTCCCTGTATCTTTAAGTTTGGGCAGCATTTTATCAATCCAAGCGTAAGAAAATGTTAAAAACTCTTCATCATTTTTAAAACTATCCCATGAAGCAATTTTAAGATTGTAGGGGGGATCAATAATGGCTAAATCAACGCTTTTATCTTCTAATTTGTCTAAAAATGTGAAAACATCTTCTATATAAATCTTATTTAAAATCAAACAAATTTCCTAATTTTTGCTCAATCAAGGGCTTATAATTTTCATAGAGTTCATAACCTATAAAATTTCTTTTTAAAAGTTTTGCTTCCCTTAAAGTTGTCCCACTCCCGCTAAATGGATCTAGCACCACATCGCCCACGCAACTATACAATCTAATCAAACGCCTTGCTAATTCAGCCGGCATTAAAGCCGCATGCTTACCAAAAGCAATATCGTTTTTATTAGGGATTGGGATTTCCCAAATTTGTTTGGTAAATTCCACCCATTCCTCTTGAGTCAATTGGCTTTGTTCTTTTTGTTCTTCTGTGGGTTGTTTGGGCTTGCCGTCTTTGACAAACACGCCGATAAATTCTATAGTGTTTTGCGCATAAAAATTTCTAGGATAAGGGTAGCTCCCAAACATCAATCTTTTAGTAGGATTTGCACGTTTCCAAATATAGACATCTAGCAAGAACATTTTAGGCTTGTTTTCTAGTATGTTGTTTAAATCATGCAAAATGGAGTGCTGGATATCAGCATGCAAATCAAAAATATGGCGGTTGTAGTGCGTGTTTAAAACCTTTTTAAGCATGGGCATTAAAGGCGCATTGATGCATAGCTTACCATTGGGTTTTAACGCTCTGTAGCACTCAAGCCAAACTCCCTAACGCTCTCGCTCAAAAGGTAATCGTCTTCTAGTAAAAAAATCTTTTTTTGCATGGGGGTATTGTAGCGCTTAATTAAAGGGCTTTGTTATAATACTTCCTATGTTTTTTAAGGAGCGTGATGATGAAAACGAACGAAGCGCAATTTTATGAAGTTTTAGAAAACCTTTTCATAGGCGTTAAAATTGAAAACAAGCAAGAAAGCCTTTTAGATCCTAGCCCTAAAGCGCTGAAAAATGGCATGATCAACCTCATGAAAGCTAAAAGCCAGTATTACCACCATAAAAAACAAGAATTAAAAAAACTCATTGATTCAAAATGCCAAGACAACAACGATCTCAAAGAAGAATTGTTTGACAAACTCTATAGCTTTTTCAAGCGTTATTTCAGCTCTAATGGAGGGATTTATTTCAACGACACGCCCCTTTATGACAGCCTTTATACCAAAAGCGATTATGAAAAATGCTCCCTTAAAAAAGACACCGCTTTATTTTATAAAACCAAAGATCTTTATTACGTGAAAAGCGAAACGATCTATAAGGATTTTTGCTTTGAATTAGAGGGCATTCTTTTTAATTTTGACACTTCTTTACTAGAAAGCAAAAAGTATAATGAAAAAGTGGATTTAGTCTTCACTTTAAAAGATACAGACACAAAAACTAACACCCTAAATTTTAGCGTTACTCTTAGCAGCAAGGGGAATCAAACAAAAACGAATGAAATCCTAAAAGAATGCTCCAATCAAGGCGTCAAACTTGATGAAGAAATCTTAAAAAAAGCGTTTGTGAAATTCAAAAAGCAAGGCAGCATGGATTATTTCATCCATAAAAACGCGCAAGGGTTTTTAAAAGAGCAATTGGATTTGTATCTGTTTGAATACCTTTTTAAAGAAATGACCGCATTTGATGCTAAACGCCTTAATGAGATCAACACCATTAAGGAAGTGGCGTTGCAAGTGATTGTATTAGTGAGCGAATTTGAAAACGAACTTTGTAAGATTTGGAACAAACCCCGCTTTGTAATCAACTCGCATTTCATCGTAAGCCTAGACAAACTCAAAGCTAAAAATTACGATTTGAACAAGATCACAAGCCACCCAAACTACCCCAAACAAGTTAAAGAATGGCAAGACTTGAATTTAAAAACCGCAGACAATCTTTTAGAAAACGAGTTTTTGCCCCTAGACACCCTTTATTTTAAAGATTTAGAAGAAGAGGTTAAAAGCTTATTCAATGAAAATGAAATCAACGGCACGCTCATTAAAAGCGAAAACTACCAAGCCCTAAACTCCCTTAAAAACCGCTATAAAGAAGCCATTGATTGCATTTATATTGATCCGCCTTACAACACGCAAAACAACGAATTTGTTTATGCGGATAATTTCAAGCGCTCCAGCTGGCTCGCTATGATGGAAAACCGCCTGGAGCTTGCGCACGCTCTATTGAGTGATAAAGGCGTGATGTTTGTGAGCATTGATGATAACGAACAGGCTTATTGTAAAGCTTTAATGGACGAAGTGTTTAATGGGGGGGGGGGGTGATAACTTTGTAAATTGCTTATCAGTAAAATTGAAAAATATTGCAGGTGCGAGTGGTGGCGGAGAAGATAAAAGAATTAAAAAAAATATAGAATATGTTTTGATTTATGCTAAAAATTATGAAATATTAAATGTTTTTAATCCTGTTTATGATTCAAGAGAGTTGTATTCTCATATTTCTTTTTGTAATGAAAATAATATTAGTTGGAAATATAATTCCATTTTAATTGACAAAGGAGATAAAAAGCTTTTAGGGGTTACTTATGATGGTAATGGAGATGAAATTAAAATCTATGAAAGGTCAAACTACATAATCAAATCCATTAAACAAGTAGCACAAGATGAAAATTTAACAGAAAAAGAAATTTATTATAAATATATCAATCTAATCTTCAGAACTACAATGCCCCAAAGCTCAATTAGAGTGAGAGTTTTAGAAAAATTAAAAGAATTAAAACTTAACCCTTACCTTATTTCAATAGAATATACACCAAAGAGTGGTAAAAATAAAGGTATTGTCTATGAACAATTTTATAATGGTGATAAATTAAACCTGTTTGCTTGGTTGCTTGATGTTGTAAAAATTGAACCCAAACAAATCTTAAAGCAAGAACTTATAGGGACTTTATGGGATTTTGCTTTTTCTATGACAAATTTAACAAAAGAAAGTGGGATACCATTTCCAAACGGACAAAAACCCGAAGCCCTACTCCAACGCATTTTAGAAATTTCCACAAAAGAAAACGATCTCGTGTGTGATTTTTTTGCCGGGAGCGGGACGACTTGCGCAGTGGCACACAAGTTGAAAAGGAAGTATATCGGTATTGAAATGGGGGAGCATTTTGATAGCGTGATTTTGCCACGCCTTAAAAAGGTTATAGGCGGTTTTAAAAGCGGCGTGCTTAAAGAATTTAATGGAGGTGGGGTGGTGAAAGTTTATGCGTTAGAAAGCTATGAAGAGATTTTAAGAAAAATCAAGTATGAAGACAACGACAAACCCCTAGCTTATGAGGAACAATACAGCGATTTAGTGGAATGCAAAAACGAGTCTTACACGCTCAATGTAGAAGCGCTAGAAAAAATGGGCGTGGATATTAAAGAGACTTTAGAAAATTTACACGGCGTTGGAGTGGAGTTTTTCAACGAAAAAGTGGTGAAATTTAAAGGGAATGATAAAGAAGTAGAGATCTTAAAAGCCTTAAAAGAAGCGCTCATTTGGTAAGGAGAAAATCATGGCAAAGAAAAAAGATTTAACCACCGATAATGAAATTTTTGTCGCTCAAAAACTCGCTGAAGACGAATTGAACGCTAACGAGATTAACGAGCCATTAGAAATGCTAGACTTTAAAAGCTTTGATAGTCATAAGGAGCTTTTAGATTACCAACAGCAAGCTTTAATCAACGCTTTTAGAATGCTTGTTGCTTATTTTAGGGATTTCAAAGAAAATAAAAAAGAATTTTATGCGTTTTATCAAAAACATTATTCATTCGCCAATTGCGATTTCGCTAAAAAGAAACTCAATCCTTTGTTAAAGAGCCATTTTAAGGTGGAAAATCATTGCGTAAAATTTGAAAATTTTATCAACCGCTTAGCCTTTTACATGGCCACAGGGAGCGGTAAAACGATTGTCATTATTAAGCTTGTAGAGCTTTTAAGCGTGGCTATAAGAATGGGTTTAATCCCTAAGAAAAATATCATGTTTTTTAGCGCGAACGAGCATTTGATCAAGCAATTTGAAAAAGAAATTGAAAAATACAACCGGGGTAAGGACTATTTTAAACAAATTGATTTCAAAAGCCTTAAAAGCGTTACCAATAAAGATTTTCATCACGCTCCAAAAGGTTCTTTCATAGAAAAAATCGCTCTTTTTTATTACCGCGCGGATTTAATGAGCGATGAAGAAAGCAAGGAAAACCTTTTAAATTATAAGGATTGTTGGGATAATGGGGAAAATTATGTGATTTTAGATGAAGCGCATAAGGGGAACAAGACTGAAAGCAAAAGACAGGCTATTTTTAGTCTGTTATCTCAAAAAGGGTTTTTATTCAATTTCAGTGCCACTTTCACCGAAGAGAGCGATCTCATCACTGCGGTGTATAATTTGAGCGTGGGCGAGTGGGTGAAGCTTGGCTATGGTAAAGAGTCTGTTTTATTGAAGAAAAACAATTTAAACGCTTTTAAGGAATTGAAAGATTTAAACGATAGGGAAAAAGAAATCGCGCTTTTAAAAGCGTTATTGCTTTTAGGCATGCAAAAACGCTATAAAGTAGAAAGCTATTTTCATGACCCTTTAATGCTCGTGTTCACGCATTCTGTGAACGTGGAAAACAGCGATGCGGAAATCTTTTTTAAAACTTTAGCACGCGTGATTGAAAACGACGATGAGAGCGATTTTTTAAAGGCTAAAGACGATTTATTGGAGGAATTAAGGGTTCCGGAATTTCTTTTTAGCGGCAACAAAGATAAAGATAAAAAATATAAAATTGAGGTTTTTAAAGAGAGTTTAAAGGGCATGGATTTTAAAGGCTTAAAAGAAGCCGTTTTTTATGCCAATAACGGGTATATTGAAGTCATCATTAACCCTAAAAACAACCAAGAAATCGCTTTCAAGCTCAACACAAGCGATAAAGTCTTTTGCTTGATTAGAATAGGCGATATTACCGAATGGATCCGTGAAAAATTAAAGAGCGTGAAGGTGGTGAGTAAGAATTTGAGCTTTAAAGAAGAGAGCTATTTCAGCCAGATTGATAAGAGCAGTATCAATATTTTAGTGGGGTCTCGCGCTTTTGATACCGGGTGGGATAGCACAAGGCCTAGCGTGATTTTATTTTTAAATATAGGGCTTGATGATGACGCTAAAAAGCTGGTGAAACAATCTTTTGGCAGGGGCGTAAGGATTGAAAGCGTCAAAAACCAACGCCAAAGGTTGGCGTATTTAGACATAGATGAAGCCGTTAAAGAAAAGTTGAAACCAAACGCTGCAATGCTAGAAACGCTTTTTGTGATACCCACCAACCATGCAAGCCTTGAAGCGATTTTAAAGTTCCAAAAAGAGAGCGAAAATAAGGGTGAGAATAGAGGCTCATGGCGTGAAATCAAATTAGAAAAAACGCCCATAAAACACGCCTTATTCGTGCCTTACTACCGAAAAGAACAAACAAGCATTCTTAAACTTCCTGAAAGCGCTTCGTTTAAAATGAGCGAAAAAAATTTTAAGGATTTAAAAGAGTATTTTCATTTAATGAGCGAAAAACATTTTATTTTAAAGCATGAAATTTATAACCCTAAAGATTACGAGCTGTTAAAAGAAATGATACAAACAGCGCATTTTAAAAAGGTATCAACTTGGCATTATAAAGATTTAGATCACATGATTTCTGAAATTAAAGGCAAGCTATACCCCAATCAAAAAGTGCCTAAAGACGAGTTTAACGCCCTAGATAATGAGAAAATCGTGCATTTTAAAAGGGTTAAAGTTAAGGCAGATAAAAAAGAAAAATTGATTCAAACCATCCAAGAAGTGAAAGAGTATGCGCCTTTGGATAAAGAAACTTTAAGAACAAAAATCGCACAAGGCGAGATCGATCCTTATGATACAGAAAAACACAAACAAGACAGAACATTCAAAGTTGATGGCGCCGAGCTGTTAAAACTCAAAGAGCATTACTACACCCCTTTAATTAAAGCCAAAAACTGCGATTGGCTTAAGCATGTGGTTAAAGTAAAGAGCGAGAGCGATTTTTTAGAAGAGTTGTTAAAGATTACAGAAATGCTGCAAGAAAACTATGATTTTTGGGCGTTCAGCAAGATTGATGAGTATTTAGACAATTTGTTTATCCCCTATATAGACAACGGCGCTACAGAAAGGCGCTTTTTCCCTGATTTTATCTTTTGGCTAGAAAAGAGCGGCACGCAGATCATTTGCTTCATTGATCCTAAAGGGAGCAAACACACTGATTACGAACATAAAGCAGATGCGTATCAACTTTTTAAAGATAAAATTTTTAACCCCAAAAACGATCCCAATCTCAAAATCAAAGTGGTTTTAAAATTTTATGGGGATAAGGATGATGTGGGGGAGCGTTATAGGGATCTTTGGATTGAAAAAGGGAAACTAGAATATTTTTTTCTGGATTTAAAGGATTAGCCTGATTTCATTGAAAGGGGTTAAAAACGCGCTTGAATAGCCTTGAATAGAGTGCTAGTTTTTCACATCGCTTAAAAACACATGCCTTAAAAGTTTGGCTTCGCTTAAAAAAGCGTTTTTCAATACCGCGCTTTTATAAGTGTAATGATCTTCAATGCTTGAAACTTCACCCACAAACACCCCCGCTCCAAAAATCCCATCTAGCCCGCTCGTTAGCACTTGATCGCCTATGTTGATTTCAGCGCTTGGGACAATGAAATCCACGACTAATTCTTGCCTAAAATTAGATCCTATAAAGCCTAACACTTGATTTTTGCCTACCATCACGCTATAAGCGCACCGCTTGTGGGCGTTCAAAAACCCGTTCAAGCGCCCTTTTTCTAACACCGCAATGCCTATGGCTTGATTGTGAGAGACAAGGCCATAAATCTTGTTTTCTTCTAAATTCACAATAGGGTTGAGAGAAACGCTGTGCGTGTCTTCTAAACTGATGAATGAAGTCATAAAAGTGGGGGTATAAGTCATTTTTGGATTTTCTAAAGGATAGACGCTACTCAAACGCTCTTTCAAATCGGCGTTTTCTAGTTTTAAAGCTTCTAAAATCAAGCGTTCTTTTTGAAATTCCTTAATGTTTTGGGCTTGAAAAAAATACGCTTGAATGTTGTCTAATAAGCTGTTTTTAGCGCTCATCAAGGCGTTTTTAATCCGGTCGCTGATATAAGAAGAACTGCCTTTAATGTCTAAAAAATAAAAAATAAGAAAAATCCCTAAAAGCCAAAGGAATTTAAAATAAAAGCGCATGCATTATTCACTAAAACCCACACGGCTGAGTAAATCCAAATCTTGTATGGCTTCCCCTGTGCCTTTGGCTACCGCTAATAAAGGCTCATCGCCCACATACACAGGGAGTTTTACCATATCGCTTAAATACTTGTCTAATCCCTTAATCAAAGCCCCACCGCCGGTAAGCACCACGCCATTTTGCACAATATCTTTCGCTAAATCCGGCTTCACCTCTTCAAGCACGCTCCTTAAAGCGCTAGAGATTTCTCTCACCTGATCTTTAATGGCTTCAAACACATCATCGGAACTCAATTCAATCGTGTGCAACAGCCCGCTCACTTGATCCCTCCCTGACACTTCCATCGTGAGAGGCGGATCTAGTTTGATCGCACAACCGATTTCAATTTTAATCTCTTCGCCGGTGCGCTCCCCTATCAATAAATTGAATTTCTTGCGGATGTATTCCACGATGCTTTGATCCAATTTATCCCCAGCCACTCTAATGCTTTTAGAAATGACTAACCCCCCAAGACTGATCACGCCAATTTCAGTCGTGCCTCCGCCAATATCTACAATCAAACTCCCTTGCGGCTCTTTGACTGGCAAGCCTGCCCCGATCGCGGCTGCCATAGGCTCTTCAATCAAAAAGACTTCTCTAGCCCCAGCACTCAAAGCGCTCTCTTTAACCGCATTCCTTTCCACGCTCGTCAATCCATAAGGCACGCACACCATGATGCGCGGGCGGATCCATGTTTTTCGTTTGTGCGCTTTTTCAATAAAGTAACGGATCATTTTAGCGGTAATGTCATAATCGGCAATCACGCCATCTTTCATGGGGCGAATCGCTCTGATGCTGTTAGGGGTTTTGCCTAGCATTTCTTTAGCCTCGCTCCCCACTGCCAAAATATCATAAGCTTTAGAATCAAACAATCCCATGCGCACCGCCACAATAGAAGGCTCATTGATAATAATGCCCTGCCCTTTGACTAACACGATCGTGTTAGCCGTGCCTAAATCTATGGCAATATCATGCGAAAACAAACCGATCAATTTGCTAAAAATCATGCCCTTTCTAATCCTTTATCGTTAAATTTATAAGCGTGTCCCTTAAGGAAGAATTTTAGAATGCGTTTTAGCAATGATCAAAGGTTCAGCCTGTTTTAAAACACAATCTTTAGTGATACGCACTTCCGATCCCTTAAGCTTGGGTAAATCAAACATAATATCCAAACAAAAATCTTCAATGATCGCCCTTAAGCCCCTAGCCCCGGTTTTTCGCTCTAATGCGAGTTTGGCGATTTCTTTAATGGCTTCTTCTTCAAAAATCAAATCCACTTCATCCATTTTGAAAAGCTGCTGGTATTGCTTGATGAGAGCATTTTTAGGTTTTTGTAAAATATCCACCATCGCTTCCAAACTGATGCTATCTAGTGTGCTTAAAACCGGCAAACGGCCAATAAGCTCAGGGATAAGCCCATAAGTTACCAAGTCATGGGTTTGGACTAAATGCAAGATCGCTTCTTGCTCTTTTTTGCTCATCTTTTCTTGAGTGAAACCCAACACATTCTGCGTGGTGCGTTTTTTAATGATTTCAGCTAACCCGTCAAACGCCCCGGCGCAAATGAATAAAATATCGCTCGTGTCAATTTGAATGAAATTGCCCTCAGGGTGCTTTCTGCCGCCTTTAGGGGGGATATTCACTAAAGAGCCTTCAACGATTTTCAATAACGCTTGCTGAACGCCCTCGCCAGAAACGTCTCTAGTGATGGAGCGGTTTTCTGACAAACGGCTGATTTTATCAATCTCATCAATAAACACAATGCCTTTTTGGGCTTTTTGGACATTCCAATCGCTCGCTTGCAACAATCTTGTGAGGATATTTTCCACATCTTCGCCCACATAACCTGCTTCAGTCAAGCTAGTCGCATCGCTAATGGCGATAGGAATATCCAAATGCTTGGCGAGAGTTTGCGCCATTAAAGTCTTGCCTGAACCTGTAGGGCCGATCAGTAAAATATTAGACTTGCTCAACTCCACTTCTTCTAAATGCTCCAACTCCACATTGCTGTCTTGGTTGTCTTGTTTTTTGAGTTTTTCTTTAAAAGATAAGCGTTTGTAATGGTTATACACGGCTACGGAAAAAACCTTTTTAGCCTGCTCTTGCCCTATCACATAATTGTCTAAAACCGCCTTAAGCTCTTTAGGGGCTGGAATGTGAGAGAGTAAAAACTCTTCTTCATATGCGCTGGATTCCATTCGCCTCAATCGGTCTCTTTTGAGTGCTAATAAAGAATTGTCGTATTTGTGCAATTCCCCATGCATCACATCTATACAATATTCGCACACGCACACATCTTTATTCAGGTTGCTCGCAAAAATAATGCGGCGTTTTTTGGGATCTCTGGATTCTGGTTTTTTGCAAAAACTGCAATAAAGCGTTTCGTTCATGTTATTCCTCTTGTTTTTCTTCGCTAGAATATTCGCTTGACTTATACGCCACGCCCCTAGAACTCTCTAAAATAAAAGAGCAAATCTCTTTCACAAAAGGGTTATTAGCATGCTCTTCTAATTCTAATTTAGCGCTCTCTCTTAAAGAGGGGACAGGGCTAAACAACCTTTTATAAAGCGCATGGATGAAATCAATGTCCTTGCTTTCTAATAATTGGCGCATCCGGTGGCGGTTTAACCCCCTAATAAAAGCGCGATTGCCCTCTACGGTGCAATAAGGCGGCACGTCTTTGCCTAAAGCGCTCTTACCGGCTATCATGCACCCTTTAGCGATACGCACAAACTGATGGATTGCGGTAAGACCGCCGATATTGACATAATCGCCTATTTCAATATGCCCTGCTAAAGTTACGCCATTAGCCAAAATGCAATGATTACCGATCACGCAATCATGGGCGACATGCACATAAGCCATGAGCAGGTTTTTATCCCCAATAAGGGTTTTTTTAATCCCCCCTTCAGTGCCGGGATTTATCATGCAAAATTCACGAATAAGGTTGTCTTCTCCAACAACCAATTCGCTGTATTCGCCCTTGTATTTTAAATCTTGAGGCTGTGTGCCTAGCACGGCAAAAGGGAAAATTTCAGTGTTTTTCCCGATGAAAGTATGCCCTTGTAAGGTTACATTGTTGTGGAGTTTCACGCCTTCATCTAGCTTGACGCCATCTCCAATCACGCAAAATTCCCCAATCTCTACGCCCTTATTAATCTCTGCTTTAGGAGAGATAATGGCTGTTTTTGCAATCTTACTCATTTTTATTCTCTCTCTGCGATCATGGCTTTCAATTCGGCTTCAGCGACCACTTTGCCATCCACTTGAGCCGTGCCACCCACTTGCCAGATCATGCCTTTATGCTTTAAGACTTCTAAATGGTATTCCAATCTGTCGCCTGGGGTTACGGGAATGCGGAATTTAACCTTATCAATCGTCATGAAATACACGATTTTTGTTTTGGCTATTTCAGGGTCAAACCCCCACAAGCTAGTGAAAGCTAAAAACCCTCCGCTTTGCGCCATGCCCTCTACGATCAAAACGCCCGGGAAAATGGGCTTATTAGGGAAATGCCCATTAAACACGTCTTCATTAAAAGTGATATTCTTATAAGCGACAATTTTTTTATTGGCTTGTAACTCTGTAATTCTATCCACTAAGAGCATGGGATAGCGGTGAGGTAGAATTTGTAAGATATGCTCTATAAAAAATTGAGATTGTAAGTTTGGATGGCTTTGTTCCATAAAATAAACTCCTTGTTTTGGTTCAACTAAAGCGCTATTTTTAGCGTTGGTTATTCTAAAAAATAACCGCTATTATACCATAAGAAAACCGCTCGCTTGCATTTGCAAAAACACCAATGCATTGCACCATAAGCTTAAAGAAACGCTTTATTCAGATACCACTCATGCACCGCTTATGCATCATTCATGCGTGTGGCTTAGAATATTCTCTCTTAAATGATAGTGTGGGTATTTGTTGGAATCCAAAACCACTTGCCCCATGAGCTGCTTGTCCAAATTGAAAATTAAAGGGGCTAAATAATTCACGGTGGAAAGCTCAATGGGGGTTTGAACGACCATGATATTAGCGACTAGAACGCTCTTGGCTCCCTCTAATTCTAAAAGGATTTTTAAGGGGGTAGGCACTTCAAATTCGTATTTTCTTAAAGCAAAGGGATTGACCAGCGTGAAAGACACCACGGAATTGTCTTCTGCACTATTCAAACGCAAAAAGATTTCATCAATCTTTTGCAAGTGCATTTTATGAATGGTTTCAAACCCTAATATAGGCGCTTTCACATCAAAAATCATAGGCGATTGCATTCCCTTTAAAAAAGCACAAAATCTTCTCCTTAAAGAATAAAAGACCGCCTTAAAACCAGCGCTCAATGATTTCTAAACTAAAAATCTGTATTATATCAAACAATTTTGGTAAAATCAATTTTTGCTAGTTTTGGGTATAATCCCAATAACTTAACCATGATGGAAGTTTAACTGAATCATTATAAAATATAACAAGGAGCAAGAAATGAGCAAGATAAAACCACAAATCAAGAAAAATAATCCTAGCAAATCTAATTATAGTAATGGGTGGTGCCCGGTGTGTATGATTGGAGAAATGGTCTTTAAAATATACAACGGAATTAAGAAAGCGAATAAAAAATAAATTTGAGCGTGATGAAAGTTATTTTTAAAAAATTTAATCTTTACAAGATAGGTGGCATGCGTTTAAAACATTTTAAAACATTTTTCTTGATCACAATGGCAATTCTTGTGATAGGCACCGGTTGCGCGAACAAAAAGAAAAAAAAAGACGAATACAACAAACCGGCGATCTTTTGGTATCAAGGGATTTTGAGAGAAATCCTTTTTGCTAATTTAGAAACAGCGGACAATTACTATTCTTCTTTACAAAGCGAACACATCAATTCCCCCCTTGTCCCAGAGGCCATGCTAGCTTTAGGGCAAGCGCACATGAAAAAGAAAGAGTATGTTTTAGCGTCTTTTTACTTTGATGAATACATCAAGCGCTTTGGGACTAAGGACAATGTGGATTATTTGACCTTTCTAAAATTGCAATCGCATTATTACGCTTTTAAAAACCATTCTAAAGACCAGGAATTTATCTCTAATTCTATTGTGAGTTTGGGCGAATTTATAGAAAAATACCCTAACAGCCGTTACCGCCCCTATGTAGAATACATGCAAATCAAATTCATTTTAGGGCAAAATGAGCTCAATCGCGCGATCGCGAATGTCTATAAAAAACGCCACAAGCCTGAGGGCGTGAAACGCTATTTAGAAAGGATAGATGAGACTTTAGAAAAAGAGACTAAACCCAAACCATCGCACATGCCTTGGTATGTGTTAATTTTTGATTGGTAGGATATTTCAAAACCATACAAATTTATAACAGAGAGATGAAAAATGACTGAAGATTTTCCTAAAATTCTGCCTTTATTGGTAGAAGAAGACACTTTTTTATACCCCTTTATGATAGCCCCTATTTTTTTGCAAAATAACGCGAGCATTAAGGCGGTGGCTTACGCTAAAAACAACAAATCATTAGTCTTTATTGCATGCCAAAAAGACAAATTGAACGATAATGAAGCCCCTTATTATGATGTGGGGGTGATAGGTTCGGTGATGCGTGAAGCCAACATGCCTAATGGGCGCGTGAAATTGCTCTTTAATGGCATCGCTAAGGGGCGTATTTTAGAGCCTGCCAAAGAAAACGAGCAAGGCTTTTTAGAAGCTCAAATAAGCCCTATTGAATATTTAGAATACGATAAAGAAAACATTCAAGCGATCGTGGAAGTCTTAAAAGAAAAGGTGATCACTCTAGCCAATGTCAGCTCACTCTTTCCTCCGGATTTGATCAAGGCTTTAGAAGACAATGACGATCCTAACCGCATCGCTGATTTAATCGCAGCGGCCTTGCATTTGAAAAAAGATCAAGCGTATTTTCTTTTTGCCAACAACAACACCGAGCAGCGCTTGTTGGATTTGATTGATATTGTGATAGAAGAGACTAAAACCCAAAAACTCCAAAAAGAAATCAAGTCCAAAGTCCATCAAAAAATGGAGCAAACCAATAAGGAATATTTCTTAAAAGAGCAGCTCAAACAAATCCAAAAAGAGCTTGGCACAGACAAACAGCGAGATGAAGATTTAAACCAATACTACCAAAAACTAGAAAGCATCAAGCCTTTTTTGAAAGAAGAAGCGTTTAAGGAAATCAAAAAGCAAATTGACCGACTGAGCCGAACCCATGCGGATAGCTCTGATAGCGCGACTTTACAAAATTACATTGAAACCATGTTAGATGTGCCTTTTGGGCAATATGAAAAAAAAGTGCTTGACATTAAGCATGTCAAAGAGCAACTAGATAACGATCATTATTCCTTAAAAAGGCCTAAAGAGCGTATTGTAGAATACTTTGCCACCATGCAGCTTTTAGAAATGCGCCACAAGAAAAAACCAGAAAAAAAAGACAAAACTAAAGGCACGATTTTATGCTTTTATGGGCCTCCTGGCGTGGGTAAAACGAGTTTGGCTAATTCCATCGCTAAAGCGATAGAGCGCCCTTTGGTTCGGATCGCTTTAGGGGGCTTAGAAGATGTGAATGAACTAAGAGGGCACAGGCGCACTTATATAGGCTCCATGCCTGGGCGCATTGTCCAAGGGCTTATTGAAGCTAAAAAGATGAATCCGGTCATGGTTTTAGATGAAATTGATAAGGTGGATCGGAGCGTTAGGGGCGATCCAGCGAGCGCTTTATTAGAGATCTTAGACCCTGAGCAAAATACCGCTTTTAGGGATCATTACGCGAATTTCAGCATTGATTTGTCGCAAGTGATTTTTATCGCTACCGCTAATAATATTGACAGGATCCCAGCTCCTTTAAGAGACAGAATGGAATTTATCAGCGTGTCCAGCTACACGCCTAGCGAAAAAGAAGAGATCGCTAAAAACTACCTCATCCCCCAAGAATTAGAAAAGCACGCCTTAAAGCCTAGCGAAGTGGATATTAGCCATGAGTGTTTGAAACTCATTATTGAAAAATACACCAGAGAAGCGGGCGTTAGGGATTTACGAAGACAGATCGCAACGATTATGCGTAAAGCGGCTTTAAAATACCTAGAAGATAACCCACACAAAAAAGGGCGGACCAAAAAAGGCGAAGATAAAAAAGGCGGAAATGAAGAAAACGAAAAAAGAGGTGAGAGTAAAGATTTTTGCGTCTCTATCACGCCTGATAACCTTAAAGAGTATTTAGAACGCATGGTGTTTGAAATTGACCCCATAGATGAAGAAAATAAAATCGGTATCGTCAATGGTTTGGCATGGACTCCAGTGGGCGGTGATGTGCTTAAAATTGAAGCGGTCAAGATCAGGGGTAAGGGGGAATTGAAACTCACCGGGAGTTTGGGCGACGTGATGAAAGAATCCGCCATTATTGCCTTTTCTGTTGTCAAAGTCTTGTTGGATAACGAAACCTTAAAAGCACCCAAAATCCCTAGCGAGGCCGATGCAGAGAATAAGAAAAAGAAAAAAGCGCTGAAAGTTTATAGTGCTTATGATTTGCACTTGCATGTCCCTGAGGGGGCTACGCCCAAAGACGGCCCAAGCGCTGGGATCGCTATGGCGAGCGTGATGGCGAGCATTTTATGCGACAGGGCTACAAGAAGCGAAGTGGCAATGACGGGCGAATTGACTTTGAGCGGGGAAGTTTTACCCATAGGAGGGTTGAAAGAAAAATTGATCGCCGCTTTTAAAGCCGGCATTAAAACCGCTCTCATTCCCGTTAAAAATTACGAAAGGGATTTAGACGAGATCCCTGCTGAAGTGCGAGAGAATTTAAACATCGTTGCGGTGAAAAACATCGCTGAAGTGTTAGAAAAAACCTTACTTTAGAATGAAAGCAGGCATTATTGGTTTAGGGCTTATGGGGGGGAGTTTAGGGCTAGCCTTACAAGAATGGGGGCGTTTTAAAAGCGTTATAGGCTATGATCACAACGCTTTGCATGCTAAATTGGCTTTGACTTTGGGGCTTGTAGATGAGTGCGTGGAATTTGAAAAGATTTTAGAATGCGATGTGATTTTTTTAGCCATTCCAGTTGAGGGCATCATTGAATGTTTGAAAAAAATGACTCCCGTTAAAAAAAGTGCAACGATTATTGATTTAGGGGGGGCAAAAGCGCAAATCATTCGCAATATCCCTAAAAGCATCCGTCAAAATTTCATCGCCGCGCACCCCATGTGCGGGACAGAGTTTTATGGCCCTAAAGCGAGCGTTAAGGGGCTGTATAAAAACGCTTTGGTGATATTGTGCGATTTAGAAGATTCAGGGACCAAGCAAGTAGAGATCGCTAAAGAAATCTTTTTAGGCATTAAAGCGCGCTTGATTAAAATGAAATCTAGCGAGCATGACACCCATGTGGCTTATATCAGCCATTTACCCCATGTTTTGAGCTACGCTCTAGCCAATAGCGTTTTAAAGCAAAACGATCCAGAGGTGATTTTATCCTTAGCGGGTGGGGGTTTTAGGGATATGAGCCGTTTGTCTAAAAGCTCGCCTTTAATGTGGAAAGATATTTTCAAACAAAACCGAGACAATGTCTTAGAAGCGATTAAAAAATGCGAAAAAGAAATCGCACAAGCTAAGGCTTGGATAGAAAATAACGATTATGAAAGCCTTGCAGAATGGATGGCGCAAGCGAACAAGCTCCAGGAGTTCATGTAAAATAATTTAAAATTTTGTATATTGTTGTTTTTAGGGTTGCATGGATAGATGGATAGCATGGATTTACCCAGCAAACCAGCAAACAACCATAAGAGATTATCTTAAACCCAGATCTATTGTTGTGTTTGCCATAATTGTAATAATAATTCATCTCATTCCTCCAACGCCTATAAAACCCTTATCGCTTCCAACAAAAAACCAATTTTAGCCGTTTAGGGATTTGATTTCTTAAACCTTTTTATCAAAGACACCGGTGTTTTTACGGGCATTTTAAGGGCGGTTTTAATACTTCTTAGCGTTGTTAAGATACTTAGGCAATTCATTCAACTCAGTGTTTTTATTGTTCTTAAAAACCACCTGCTTTTCAACCCGCTCATATTCTTTACAATCTTTTCTCATTTCTTGTAAGGGATAGTTTTGGTTGTCATTAGGGATATAAAAGCATTCGCTTTTAGCGTTTTCATAGCTGTCCGTTAGGCTTGTATCATAGTGGTACCAAAATCCGCTAGGGATAGCGATATTCTTAGAACTAAAGGTTCTATAACCCTGCTTGATGATGGTGAGTTCTTCTACTAAAACTTGATGGTATTTCTTAGCCAAATTACGGCCCTCTTTTTCCACTAATAAAACAGAATGCCTGTTGGTGTTTTTGGCTTCAGGGGTGATATTAGTCATTCTGTAAGTCTCTCTTAAAGGGTTAGAGGCAAAATCAAAAGAAGCGTCATTCGCCACAAAATGCCCCCTATCAAAACCGCTTCTGGTGTAATCTTGTGTAACGGCTTGTTGATACTCCGCTAATCGTGTGTCCGGCTTAAACTCATAGCGTTTTTCAATATTGTTTTTATCCACTAAATCCCCAAACAACACGCTCACGCCATAAATAGGGTTTTTTAACTCGCTAGAATAACACACCGAATAGAAGTTATTTTTTAAGACCTTACAATCAATGTTAGTGAGAATGCCATTAGTATAGGTCTTAGTGGGGTTAGTGCTATTGGCTTGATCCTTGATTTCATTAAGCTTTTTAGTGGTGTAGCTGTTAATAGCCTTAGTGAAATTATCCAACATGTCCGCTTGGAGCCAACTCATAGCGATCAGGCTAAAACAGAGCCAGTTTTTAAAAATTTTCATGTTTCACTCCCTTTTTTGATTGGCTTGAATACTACAACAATATTTTTAATAGTTTATTTTTAAGGATCTTTTTTATTTTATAGCGAGTTTGTAGCGAGCGGATGCTTACTGCTAGCGGATTAGTTATCCTTATGTCAAACAAAGCTAAAATTTTTTAACCCAAGCGTTTTAAATTCCTCTAGCTTTTAAACTATATTGTTTATTCTATATTGTTTATTTTTGCCCACTAAATAGGCGTAGCGTTTTGATGCGTTAAGTGGTGCATGTTGAATGATCAAACTTAAGAATAAAAAATTTCATTGTATTTTTTAGTGCTTTCATCTATCCCCCATGCGTCTTCGTCAATATCGCCCAAGTTCAAATAATCTTCGTTAGAGTCAAAAAGAGTGCAATAAATCCTTTTTTGCTCATTGAGAGCTAAATTTTGGAACTCTTCGCTATCAATTTCATCAATCTTACAATCGGTGCGTTTTAGAAAACGCTCGCTAAGATCGTTAAAGATTTTTAGGCATTCGCTCTTACTTTTAGCGTTAAGGATTTGTTTTTTAATTTCTAAATTCACTTCTTTCAATTCAGCATAGACAAAACTCCCGCCCCCTTTAAAATCGCATTTTTTAGAAATGCCCCCTTGCTCGCCCTCTATGACTTTTTTTAACCTTTCTTTGGTGATCGTTTCTATATAGTCCATTTGCTCGATGCCAATGTAGCGGCGTTTCATTTTGTGCGCCACCGCACAAGTTGTCCCGCTCCCAGCAAAAAAATCTAACACGAGATCGTTTTCGTTGGTAGAAACCTCTAAAATTCTTTGGATTAAACTTTCTGGTTTTTGACCTTTAAAATTTTCGTCATCAATTGCTATAGTTTCATCAACTCTTGAAACTGAACTATCAATAGCAATTGAATTTAATTTATCCCACTTATTACTATTCCATGTATCTTCTAATGGATATTTTTCACCTCTATTTTCATGATTTATAAAAGTTAAAAAATCATCTACTTTTTCTTGTGGAAAAGAAAATTTTTTAAACGCATTTTGCACTTCATTTTTTGTTAATAGCTGTAAAAAATCTTTATTTTCTATATAAGTCTTATTAAAAAGATAATTATCACTTTTAGAAT
Source organism: Helicobacter pylori (assembly GCF_011140715.1). Lineage (GTDB taxonomy): Bacteria > Campylobacterota > Campylobacteria > Campylobacterales > Helicobacteraceae > Helicobacter > Helicobacter pylori_DA. The sequence continues at coordinate 41,091 of NZ_SFZZ01000083.1, forward strand.
AAAATAAAATTGTATCATGGTTTCTTATATATTTTTTTGCAGCCGTTTTGTAGCCCGATAAAAAACCCATTCTCCATATAATTTCACTTCTGAAATTTTCTCGTTTAAAAATTTCGTCCATTAACACCTTACAATAATGCACTTCATTATAATCTAAATTAATATAAATACTCCCATCATCGCTTAAAAATTCCCTAGCCGCTTCAAGCCTGTTTTTCATAAACACTAGCCAAGAGCTGTGGTTGAAATTATCGTTGTAATTAAAGCTGTCATTACCGGTATTATAAGGGGGGTCAATGTAGATGCATTTCACTTGTTTAGCGAATTTCTTTTTTAAAGAATGAAGAGCGATCAAATTATTGCCTTTGATAAGGTAGTTTGTGTTCTTGTCTTTTAAAGCGCTTTCTAAATCGCCTTCTCCATGCATTTCAAAACGGCACAACGCTTTTTTATTTAAAAGCGTGTCAATTTCTTTTTTATGCAATATTTCATGGTAAAAAAGCTCGTTAGATTTGGTGTTGTTATCTTTAGCGTTACCCAGTAAAACATTGTCTTTAAAAGGGAAATTCAAAACGACTAACTCGCTGGATTTTATCAAACCCCCTTGCGAAAATAAGCCTATTTTATTTTTAAATCGTGTGAAAGATTTTTCTAATTCTTTTGTTTCTAAACATTCCAATAACGCTTTTTCATTGAATACGAGCGAATTAGCGATCGTTTTAAAAAAGTGTTTTTTATAGTCGTTAGCGTTTTCATGCTCAAGCATGAAAGTTAAAAGCTTTTCATCATGTTGTAAGATTAAAGTAACTAATCGTTCTTTAGTGAAATGGTTGATTAAAGCGTCTAGTAGGGTTTTGAGTGGGGTTTTTAACATTCTTTGTCCTTAAAAGTTTGATGGAAAGCTTCAACAAATTCTGCGTTTAGCGTTCTGTTGTTGTTTGTGAAAGTGAAAAACGGCAAGCCTTTTAAATTGAGTTTTTTGTTATGGCTTTTAAGCGTGGCGTTTTCTAGCATTTCTAAAAATTCTTCTTTCCAAGCGTTAGAAGGCTCTAAATGTTCGCCTTTAGCTTCCATATAACAAGTGAAGCCTAAAAATCCATCTTCATGCGTTTGGGCAAAAAGGATAAAATCCGGCTCAAAACCTTGCGCGTAAAAAGGGCTATTTTCTATATTGCAAAAAACTTTTAATTCAGCGAAATGGTCATTCCTTAAAACGCACCATTCTTTGAATTTCTTGTCTAAAGCCTCTTTATTATCATTGATGAAATCTAAAAAATCCTTTTCTAAATCGCTGTCTAGTTTTCTCATGTCTTTAAAAAGCAGCCATTCATAAAAGGGAATGTCTTTTTCCAATTCGCTAGCGCTAAGGCTTTTATTATGCGTTTCAAATTCTTTCAATTCTAACGCGCTCACCTCGTATTTATCTTGCTCTTTTAAAAGCGTGTCTTTTAAGTTTTCAATGATATAAACAGCGAGTTTTAAAAGGATTTTGCTATCGTCAAACTTTTGGTTTTTATGAAAGTTTGTTTTTAATGGAGAAATATATTGCTCTATAAATCCCACTTTATTGTTAAAGGGATGTTTTTTAAAGGCTTTTTTAAGCGTTTTGAAATCCAGGTTTTTTAAATTAAGGGCTTTTAAAAAATAATTTAGGGGGATTTTATCCAAGGTGTGGGGTATATAATAAGTTCTATCGCCTTTATTTTCTTCTTTAAAATCCACTTGCTTTTCACGCACGCCAAAAGCAAATAAGGGGACATGCAAACTTTTGAGTGTGGCTTCAACAAGGTCTGAATAATCCATATTGAATAAGTTTTTCTTTTTGTCTTTTGTGTTGCTCGCATAGTAGCATTTGAAACGCTTGGTAGGCGTTAAAGGGATAGTTGTTTTTTCCTTTTCAATGAATCCTAATCCTAACTCTCGTAATTCTTCTTTTAATTTAGCGATAAACTCGCTGTCATAAATGGCATGGTAGTCTAACCTTTCTAACGCGCTTAAGGGGTTAGAAAGATCAAACTTGCGTTGGTAAAACTCTATTTGGCTTGGTTTTAAATCGTTATAGCTAAAGGGGTAGTATCTCGCTCCTCGCCCTATGAGCTGGGCGTCTTTGGTGGTGTCTTTTTGACTCGCTTTATTTTTAAGCCTGACAATGTCAAACAAATTTAACACATCCCAGCCTTCATTGAGCTTATCCACGCTAAAAATCACCCTTTTAGGGTTGTCTCTGTCTTCTAGGGAGTTCAATAAAAGCATGCTCTTTTCTAATTCTTTTTCGTTATTGGTGTTAATCTGGGTGCTTTTTTTGAATTTCGTTTGCAATAATGCGGTAAGGTTAGGGGTGTAATGTTGCTTGTCAAAAAAGTTTTTAGCGTCTTTAAAAAAATCGTTGCAGCTGTGATTGAAAAAATTTTCTAAATCTAAAGGGCTTAAATTTTCTAAAAAGGCGTTGAAGCGCTCTTGATTTTCTTTACTATCTTCAATCCTCTCGCTTTTAAACAAAATGCATGGTTTAAAGTTTTCAATATTATGGTGTTGGGCTAATAATTCTTTATACAAACTTGAAACGCATGCCCCTAAAAAGCGCGTTTCTAATTCTTTATTTTCATAAGAAAGGGAGTAGATGTTTTTGCAAAATTTATCCTCGCTAAATTCTTTTAAGGTGTAAGTGATCACCTTTAAGTTTTTATATTTGTCTTCAACGCTTTTTTCATTGGGGATAGTGGCGCTAAATTCTAGCAATAAATTGTCCTTATTTTGTTCTAGCGCTAATTTCACAACGCTTTCCCAGTTGCGTTTTTCACTGGATTCTGCATCGCTTAATTTCTTTTTAGTCTCTGTGTTTAAATGGTGCGCTTCATCCGCTAAAAAAACTAATTTTTGATCTTTTAAATTCTCTATGCTGATAGCGTTTTCTTTAGCTTTAGTGAATAATGAAAACAAGCCTTGAATGGTGCTAAAATAAATATTGATAGCGCTTGCTTGGCTCTCGTTTAAATTATTGATGCTTTTAATTTCTATATTTTCATCATTGATATTGATATTTTCACTAAAAAGGTATTTTGATGAGGCGCTGTCTGTAAAATTCAATTTCGTTTTTTCTAAAATGCTGGTGCTGTTTACAAAAAAGATGAAGTTTTGATAGCCTTGCTTGTAGCATTCTAAAATCAAAGCCGCCATCACTAAGGTTTTGCCGCTACCGGTTGCCATTTCAAACATGAAATGCTTTTGAGTGGGGTTAGATTGGCGTTTTTCTAAATAACTATATATCGCTTGCTTTTGGTAATCTCTAAGCTCTTTTTTTAAATTACTGGTGATGTGGGTGGGTAGCTCTATTTCTTTATTATTGGGCGCGTTATTGGGTGTGCGATCTTTTATTGCTGATTGGGGGGGGGGGGGAACCTTGAGTGAATAAATCTTGCATAAAATCCCTTAATGAAAAAGTGAGAAAATTATAGCGTAAAGTTTTGAGATTGACTTTAGAGGCGCTAGCAAACAATTGAATTAAAATCAAATAAAGTTTTAGCTTTAATATTTAATGGAATAAAGCCCTTAAAATCAAAAGCGCTTCTTTTTCTTTGCTATAATCAGTCTAAAAAAACCAACTTTTTTAAAAACAAAGGAATGATTATGCAAGAGATTTTTTTATGTTCTATTTCCAATGTGCGCAGTGGGGATTGCAAAGAAGATTGCGCTTATTGCACGCAAAGCTCACACCATCAAGGAGCGATCAAGCGCTATAAATTTAAAGATGAAAAAGTGGTTTTACAAGAAGCTAGAGCGTTAAGGGAATTGGGGGCTTTAGGGTTTTGTCTGGTTACTTCAGGGCGCGAATTAGACGATGAAAAATGCGAATACATCGCTAAATTAGCAAAAGCCATCAATCAAGAAGAATTGGGCTTGCATCTAATCGCATGCTGCGGGCGCGCGGATTTGGAGCAATTAGAGTTTTTAAGAGATGCGGGCATTCATAGCTATAACCACAATTTAGAGACTTCGCAAAATTTTTTCCCTAAAATTTGTTCCACGCACACATGGGAAGAAAGGTTTATCACATGCGAAAACGCATTAAGGGCGGGGTTAGGCTTGTGCAGTGGGGGGATTTTTGGGCTTAATGAGAGCTGGGAAGATCGGATTGAAATGCTCAGGGCGTTAGCTTCACTCTCCCCGCACACCACGCCGATTAATTTTTTCATTAAAAACCCGGTATTGCCCATTAATACAGAGACTTTAAGCACGGATGAAGCCCTAGAATGCGTGCTTTTGGCTAAAGAGTTTTTGCCTAATGCTAGGCTTATGGTGGCTGGGGGGCGTGAAGTGGTGTTTAAAGATAACGACAAACAGGAAGCCAAGCTTTTTGAATACGGCATCAATGCGGTGGTGTTAGGGGATTATTTGACCACCAAAGGCAAAGCCCCTAAAAAAGATATAGAAAAACTGCTCTCTTATGGCTTGACAATGGCGACAAGCTGTCATTAATGAGAGAACTTTTTAAAAGCGTTAGAGGGTTTTTGCACCTTCTTAGAATGATTTTCCCCGAGTGCTTTCAAAACGCCTTTTTGGGCTTGAGCGAATTGTTTTACTACGCTTCCAGCTTGAGTTTTTATACGATTTTGTCTCTATCGCCCATTTTGTTGTTTGTGTTTAGTCTTTTTGTGTCTCATTACATGCAAGCACACAGCGGTGAAATGGAAGCCTTGATTTTCCCTAACGCCCCTAAACTCATTGGCGCGATTAAGGATTTTTTAGAAAATTTTAAAAAAACAGACATGACTTTAGGCACGCTTGAAGAGGTGTCTATTGTGGTGGCGTTGGTGCTTTTTTGTGAAAACTACCGCTCCATCGCGTCAAAAATTTTTGATGCAAAGCCCAGAGATTATGTGCATTTTAAGGGTAAAGAAATCTTTTTATTTTGGGGTTTTGGCACGACTTTAGTGTTTTTATTCGCTCTGCCTTTGGTGGTGTTTTTTGATATTAAGATCCAAGTGTTTTTTGAAGATAAAGATTCAAATTTGTTGCATGTTTTAAGATGGATAGGCACTTATGCGTTTTTTTTGATCCTTTTTACCATTCCCACGAATAAGGTGTTTAAACATTATTTTTGGGTGTTTTTATGGGTGTTTTTTACGAGCGTTTCTTGGCATGTGCTGAAATGGGCTTTCACTTATTATGTGCTGTATAATCGCACTTACCATGAGCTTTATGGGAGCGTTTCTATTTTGTGGTTTTTGATGAGCTGGGTGTATGTGAGCTGGCTTGTGATTTTAATTGGCATGTATGGGTGCAAGGTGTGTGATGCATTCGATCCTAAAGAAGTGTTTAAGAAATTTTTAGGCTTTTTTAAAAAAGAAACTTGATGAAAAAAGTTTTCTTTTAGATCGGTTCTAAAAATCTAAACACAAACCCCACAACACCCCAAACTAAAACAATTTAAAAACAAAAGAAATAAAAAACAACACCAGCGGAAGAATTAAAGAATTAAAGAATTAAAGAATTAAAGAATTAAAGAATTAAAGAATTAAAGAATT